>CAMWHE010000016.1 GCA_947173955.1 uncultured Bacteroidales bacterium
TAATTACGGGTGTACGCAAAATTTCCACCGATACTATTCCTAAATAAAGCAGCCTGAATAGTTGCTGATGCTATTGACATATACATATCTCCCAGCCGACGACAATGCGCCATCCACCGCTGTCACATTCACTCCATCCGAGACCGGCATAGGCAACAGCGGCTACAAGCTGTCCGATACCGACACAGCCACTCTGCTGTCGGACGTGACTCTCACGGCCGTGACCTATTACGACACTTACGCCTGCCGCAGCTTCGCAGGATTCTCCGGGATATCGGCCTCATTCACCGGTGACGCCTCGCTTGCCAATGGACTGCCTATGGCCACCTCGACAGGCGCCGCCGTCAACCGCTACAAATACTCCGGCAAAGAGTTCGAGACCCGCGGCGGCCTTGACTTCTACGACTTCGACGCACGCCTGCAGCTCCCCACCACCGGCCTCTTCTCCCGCCCCGATCCCAAGGCTATCAAGACACCAGGCCTCAACACCTACCTCTACTGCGCCGCCAACCCCATAATGTTCATCGATCCCACCGACGAACAATTACTTTTAGTTGACAGTGAGGAAAATATAAGAGCTACAATGGCAATCTACCAGAAAGCTATCGGTAACATGGGAACAGTTTCATGGGATCAATCCACCGGCTTAGTTTCCATAGAAAAAAATGCGGACTGCACAGAGACTAATGCGGCCTTCGATACTTTATGTGAAATAGTTGAAGATTCAGAAACTACCACTATTAAAGTTGAGCGCGATACGGAGGTCTTAATCGGAGATATAAACACGGGAACGATTGATATTTGCGATATCGAACGGCTTGGAGATCAAGGGCCAGTAACGGATGTAGGTGCATTGTTTCATGAAACCCGTGAACAATTCAACCTAATCCACCTTACAAAAGAAGCGATACGTAAAGGAGTGGATCTAACTAAAGAAGATGAAGTGAATATGATTAAGAATTCAGCACACATAAGTGCCGGATTAAGAGAACAAAGAATAGTGGGATATAGCCTTGATCCGTGGCGATTGCGTTCTGAACCATTAATATTTAATCCCATGAGTCCGAAAGGAGGTGTTATGCATATAATATATTCAAAGATTGGCTCTTCAGATCCTTACAGACATTTTAGATGCATAAGTTATGACAAAAATATGAATATTATAAAACAATAATTGTTATGAGATATTCGATTTTATATATATTTCTAATTATCAATGCAATAATGTACGGTGAGACGAATCATCAATATTGGGATTATCCGGAAGACGTAAGAGATAAGGACTGGGAGATTGTCTATGTTTTTTTACCCGATACGATTCGTAAGACTTGTCTGGAAATCCGTGATATAGAAGCTTTAGATGCAATAGTCGATAAATTCTATTCATCTTACGCTAATAAGAGCGCAGAGATTAAATTTTCGGCGAATAGTATCAGAGCCATAATAATGGAAACACTCTCCTATCTTTCCAATATAAAAATACATAGAGACTTAAGTTTTGATAAAACAGATGACGGTTTTGCAGTAGTATTTGATCCAGAGAACATCTCATTACTGGTTGAATGGTATAAATCTAATCGCTTAAATATTGATCTTAAGTCCTTTAGTCTATATGCCGCAGCTGAATTTTATGTTAAAAATTCGTATGTGGACTATCCATATACTCACACTAATCTGACACCTGAGACAGAATATAGCATACATGATATTTTTTTATCACATCAATTCCTTTCTTCTATATCCTGTGCAGAAAAACAATACATTGATGATATCCTAAATCAAGATCCTGACAATCCGCTTATAACATCATATATCAGAAAACTAAAATTGTATGAATTTACCGTTTTATTAAGGTCTGATCGTAATAATTTTTTCAAGTGAAAAGATAACAAAAATCTCTAATCTTGTAGATTAACGTGAGTTCGATATAAATATTCACGTTAATTATGTTACATCCCAATAGCCAGGCACCCGGAGTTATCCGTTATTATGAGCAATCCAGACGTGCGTTAGCGTGAACATATGAAAGGTGGACAAGCGTCGCGCAATCGTGTCTTATTGTATGTCATAGGTCGTGTACTGCTGTTCGACTCGAGTGTGTAGTTCTGTCATAACATCGCGTCTTCGACGCTCATTTCTCTATAGTAACTTCTGTCTTCAGGCGCAAGCACGCCTGAGGTTGTCAACAATGACGCGCCTTTCAGGCGCTTGCTTATCTCGAGCGCACTTTAGATTAGGGATGCAGTAGATTGACGGGGGAGAAAGTTTTGGGGAGATTAATTGGCTGAATGGCGGATTATGGGTATTTTTGCGGTATGAAATCCGCGAAGTTTTCTATTGTAATATTGCTTTCACTCCTGATGGCGGCGTGTGCCGGCGGCAAGACGGAGTCTGACCGGCTGACGGTGACTGTCAGCATTCCGCCGCAGGCATGGTTTGTTGAGGCTATCGCCGGCGACAGTGCCGATGTCAATGTCCTGCTTCCGTCGGGGGCTAATCCGGAGAGCTTTGAGCCGGGGATGTCGGCTATAAAGGAGGCCTCGCGGAGCGAAATCATATTCGTATCCGGTGGACTCGGATTTGAAACGAGTGTGGCTGAAAAGCTTGGCGGAGGTCGTATGGCCGATGTCTCGGAGGGGATTGATCTTCTTTATGGCACGCATGACCATCACTGCGACGGCGACGGCCACCATCATCACGGCGAGGCTGATCCCCACACATGGACTTCGGTGAAAAACGGCAGAATTATTGCCACCAATATCTATAACGGACTGAAGGCTGCCGATCCGGCGCGCGAAGCTTACTATACGGCGCGCTACGGGGCGCTGATGGCCCGGATCGATTCTCTGGACGAAGCGATAGCCGCCAGGCTGGCCGACTGTCGCGGCGATGCTATTCTCGTAATGCATCCTTCGCTCGGCTATTTCGCCCGCGACTATGGCATGAGGCAGGTCAGCATCGGCAGCGAGGGGAAGGATATGTCGGTACAAGGACTTAAGCGTCAGCTCGATGAAGCCCGGAGCGCTGCAGGGGGCGTGCTGTTCGTGCAGGCTGAGTTTGACAGCCGGCAGGCTGAGACGGTTGCCGGACAGGTCGATGCGCGTGTAGAAGTGATAAATCTGCTCAATCCCGACTGGGAGGGGGAATTAACGCATATTGCTGATGTGCTCTCAGGAGAAAAATAAGCGCATGGATTCGGATAATGTCGTCATCAGGCTCAGCGATATCAATATGGGCTGGGGCGGCCGTAAAGTTCTGTCGGACATTAATCTGAGCGTGGAGCGTGGTGACTTCGTGGCAATCACCGGACCCAACGGGGGCGGTAAGTCGACGCTCCTGACCATCATGCTGAAGCTCGTGCGCCCTCAGAGCGGCGACGTCAGCTATTTCGCCCCGGATGGCTCGCCCGTCTCGCGGCTTCACATCGGCTATCTGCCTCAGAAAAACAAGATTGACAGCCATTTTCCGATCACGGTCAGAGAGGTGATCTCGTCGGGACTGCTCGGACCGTATGGTTCGGGAGTGGCCGATAAGGGCGCAGCTGTCGAAAAAACGCTTGAGACTGTCGGACTGACATCGCACGGCGACATGGCGATCGGGACTCTCTCGGGAGGACAACTACAGCGCACACTGCTCGGACGCGCCATTATCTCCAAGCCTGATATCCTCGTTCTCGACGAGCCGCTGAGCTATCTTGACAAGCACTTCGAGCAGCGGGTCTATGAGCTGTTGGCTGAGCTCGCGCCTACTACGACCATCATACTTGTATCGCATGAGATGACGGCGATTGCCAAGATGGCCAAGCGTCATCTGATAGTCGACGGGGGGATCCATGAGTGCTGCGCACGGCATCATTTCTATCATGCGTGCGACGAGGACGGCTTGTTATAACGCCCGGTCTGCGGGCTTGCCGGCTTTTCAGATGCCTATTTGTTGTCCTCGATGTGGATGGTCGGGAGGGACCAGTTGTAGCGGAGAGCGAGCATGCGGAGCACGATGACGGTGACGGCGCAGGCTGACTGGCACAGGATCGAACCGGCTCCGAGTCCGGCCATCATCCAATAGGCAACGCCTCCGGCTATACAGGCGGTAGCGTAGATGTCCTTGCGGAAGAAGAGCGGCTCCTCGTTGATGAGGATATCGCGCAGGACGCCGCCGAAGGAGCCTGTAATCATACCCATTATTATAGCGACCCACATCGGATAGTCGGCGGCAAGACTTTTCTGTATACCTATCACGACGAACAGCGCCAGACCGATTGTATCGAATATGAACAGCGTGCGGTTGTGGCTGACGAGAACGCGGCGGAACAGCACGACGAAGACGAGCGAAATGCCTGTCACGGCCAGATACCACCATGTCTGCATCCAGAAGACCGGGATGTCGAGCAGGAGGTCGCGCAGCGTACCGCCTCCGATGGCCGTCACAAGTCCCACGGAATAGGCGCCGAAGAGATCGAAATTCTTGTAAGCGGCCAGCCTGATGCCGCTTATGGCAAAGGCTATGGTACCGATTACCTCGATGAGGAAGAGAAACATATTGTCGGACATGGGCTCGGCTGTATGAGGGGTGAGGTGAATTTACGATTTGGAATAGTAGCGGCAGGCTGATTTAAGACCGCAGTTGAGACAGTCCGGTCGGCGTGCCTTGCAGACATATCGGCCGTGGAGGATGAGCCAGTGATGGGCTTTGGAGAGCTTGTCGGCGGGAATGTGGCTGACAAGAGTTCGCTCAGTCTCGAGGGGAGTACGGCTGCCGTCGGTCAGTCCGAGCCGCTCGCTGACACGGAATACGTGGGTGTCGACCGGCATCGCCTGGCGATCGAAAGCTACGGCGAGCATGACGTTGGCTGTCTTGCGACCGACGCCCGGTATGCGGAGCAGCGAGTTCATGTCGGAGGGCACTTCTCCGCCGAATTCATCGACTATCATGCGCGCGGCGGCGTGGAGATTGCGCGCCTTATTGTTGGGATAGGAGACGCTACGTATGTATTCGAAAATGTCGTCGACCGTGGCGGCAGCCATCGCTTCGGGGGTGGGGTAAGCCTCGAAGAGAGGGGGTGTAATCATGTTGACCCGTTTGTCCGTGCACTGCGCCGAGAGAATGACAGCGACAAGCAGATGGAACGTGGTATCGAAATGCAGCTCTGTCTCCGCTACGGGCATCGAGGCTTCAAACCAGTCGATTACGGCTTTATATCGCTGTTCAGTTGTCATAGGGCGGGGGAGTGGTGATTGAGAATATGGGATGTAGCATAAAGACCTAATGCGCAGGCTCCCAGGCATCCGAGCAACGTCAGTCCGATATATACCAGCGCGTCGGACAGACGTCCGTCGGCAACGAGCCGTATCGTTTCGAGGGAGAATGACGAATATGTGGTAAATCCTCCTAAGAATCCGGCTATAAGTATATTATACCATACGCGTGACAGATGGAACGAGTCGATGACAGCCCAGAGGATACCTATGACAAGGCATCCGGCGATGTTGATGACAGCCGTGCGCAGATGAGGCGACGACTGAGCTACAGGCAGACTGCCGGCAGTGTATCTGCTGACTGCGCCGAGCGCGCCACCGAGGGCTACACACAGGTAGGGGGACATGGCAGGTCAGGGTTGAAGTCCGAGGTCTGATTGATCAGTGGGCGGCGGTGAATTCTTCGAGGAAGCGGACGTCGTTCTCGGAGAACATACGCAGATCCTTGATCTGATACTTCAGATTGGTGATACGCTCCACGCCCATGCCGAGAGCAAAACCACTGTAGACTTTCGAGTCGATGCCGCAGGCTTCGAGTACGTTGGGGTCGACCATTCCGCAGCCGAGGATTTCCACCCAGCCGGTGTGCTTGCAGAAAGAGCATCCCTTGCCGCCGCAGATATTGCAGGAGATATCCATCTCGGCCGAGGGCTCTGTGAAGGGGAAATAGCTGGGACGCAGACGTATCTTTGTGTCAGTGTCAAACATCTCGCGGGCGAAGTAGAGAAGTGTCTGCTTGAGGTCGGCGAACGAGACGTTTTTGTCGACATAGAGCGCTTCGACCTGATGGAAGAAGCAGTGGGCGCGCGCCGAGATGGCCTCGTTGCGGTAGACACGTCCGGGGCATACTATGCGGATAGGGGGCTGTGTATGCTCCATCGTGCGGCTCTGGACGGATGATGTGTGGGTGCGGAGCAGCACGTCGGGATTGCGCTGGATGAAGAATGTGTCCTGCATATCACGGGCAGGATGGTCGTCGGCGAAGTTGAGCGACGAGAATACGTGCCAGTCATCCTCGATCTCCGGGCCTTCGGCTACCGTGAAGCCGAGTCGGCTGAAAATCGCGATGATCTCCTCGCGCACGAGCGACAAGGGATGGCGGGTGCCGAGTCGCAGGTCGGAGGCTGTGCGCGACAGGTCGATGGCGGCGGAGTCGCCGTCGGCGGTCTCAAGCGCTTCGCGTAGGGTATTGATACGCTCGGTGGCAAAAGTCTTGAGTTCATTGATGGCTTGTCCGACTTCACGTTTCTGCTCGGCGGGAACGTTGCGGAAGTCATTCATCAGAAGTGAGACAGAGCCTTTCTTACTGAGATATCTGATGCGGAGCTGCTCGACCTCTTCGGCACTGGCTGCCTGAAGAGTCTCGATTTCTTCGCGGAGTGATTTAATTTTATCAAGCATATTTTTACCGGTATATGTAGTTGAATTCAGCTACAAAATTACTAAAAGAAAGTAAACTTGTCAACACCGAGAGTGCTTATTTTTCCTCGTCGGCCGGAATGTAGATGGTGATCTTGTTACCCTTGCTGTCGACTCCGGCGCGCGACGACATGTCGTAGACGGCATAGGCAGCCAGACGCGAGAACTGCTCGGTAGTTAGGGCGTCACCGACTTTGTATCCGTAATTACGATGGTCATAACCCTGCGAATCAGCGTTGAAAACGGCCTCGCAGACGATATATACTTTCTCAGGGTCGTCTTTTATGGGGATTGTCTTCTCGAGGGTGATATAGCGCAGGGAATCGCCTTGGGGTACAAAAGCCACATATTTACAGTCGACGAATTCCTTTGGCTCGGGCATCGTCCATACGATGACGGGCAAGATGGCTGTCGAGTCGCCGAAATGGGCTTCGACATCAAATTTTTCGGCAGTTATGCCGGAAATATCGCGGTCGACAGCGAAGCTCATTCCGTTAAGATATTCGGGAATGAGTATATCCGGTCTGTCAAGGTTCTCCGGTATCCATTCCGGAGTCAGAGAACTTGCAAAGTAGGACAGTACTGTGAATTGGAACTGCCTGTAGGAAAGTGTATCTCTTTGGGGGCTGAATGATGACTGTAACATTTCGACATATCTCGGGTCGGATTCCGGATCGTCAAAGACGGCACCGGCCATTTCTGATGCGCGTTCAGCGTCACCGTTTTCGCCGTAGAGGAGAGCGAGCATAGTTCTGACCGCTGAGAGCCTGGGCTGACGGGCAATCGGCAGACATTTTTCCAATATCGAGGCTGCTCCTTCGTAGTCGCTGTTTTCCAGTAGGATAGAACCGAGCACTATTTTAGTTTCAACATCTCCCGGGTCAGGAACCGCAGCGGCCACAGAGTCGGCAAACTGCCTGATATCATCGAAAGGTAACTTCCCGTTGAGATGGTAGTATATATATGACGACATAAGCGTCACCAAAGCTTCCTGAGCATCCATTTCCGGCATATCTTCGTCTACCGTCCATCCGTCCGGATCTGCAGCGGTCTCGGCGGCGAGGCGACGAAGTCCGGCGAATGCTTTTGCCTTGCGTCCGGCGAGGTATTGCTCGCGTATATGTCGTGTGCGGAAGTCAAGTTGCATCGGATTCATGCGTTCCGCTGAGTCCATCAGCAGCTCGGCACGTTCGATATCGCCCTTTCGGTAGGATGCATACCCCTCGGCGAACAGAGCCTCGGCCGGAGCGACATTGCTCTTCTTCCAGTCGTCAAGCAGAGAGTCGACTGTCGCAAAGTCTCCGGACTGAAGCGCGGAGTTGATGGCGTCATAGCAGGCCTCCGTATTGTCGAAAGCACGTAAAGTCATGGTTGATGCGCCTAAAAGCAGGAATGCAATGGCTGAAAATGTGAATTTTTTCATGATGATGAAATATTTGCAAACAAATATAATGAAAAACGGGCAAATCATACGGAAATAGTCAGTGAAAAAGGAAAAACAGCCCGTAAGAATAGCGCGGAAGACCTCTGTCATAATCTAAAATGGTGCAAGATTGATGGTTATTTGCTGAAAAGGTAAAAAAACTTGGCTTCTTATAGTTGCTTTTTAAAAAAAAAGTGTGATATTTGCACTGCAATTTGAGAGCCGTCCCTGTTGGCCCTCACATGACATCTGTAAAATACATTAATTTATAAAGAAATACGACAATGACAAAAGCTGACATCGTAAACGAAATTGCCAAGTCAACCGGCATCGAAAAAGGCGCAGTTCTCGAGACTATCGAGAAATTTATGCAGGTAGTAAAGGAATCTCTTGCTGAAGGTGAGAATGTATATCTCCGTGGCTTCGGCAGCTTCATCATCAAAGTGCGTTCAGAGAAGACCGCCCGCAATATCTCAAAGAACACTACAATCATCATCCCCGAGCACAAGATCCCCGCATTCAAGCCCGCTAAGGTCTTCATGGAAGAGGTGAAATAATCACCGTGTCCCTGAGTGCTTAAGGAGAGATAAATAAAATAGATTATTAACCCCAAATCCTGCTAACAATGCCCAGCGGAAAGAAAAGAAAAGGCCACAAGATGGCTACCCACAAGCGTAAAAAACGTCTGAGAAAGAATCGTCACAAGAAGAAATAAGCTACGGCGAAACAAGGACGTAAAAAACAGACAAACGCAATATACGGAACAAACTCCCGACGGCGCCTCGGCAAGAGCAAGACGCAAGAAGAGAGTTTGTTCTCGGCGTTTATTTACAACCGATAAACAGTTAATAAAAAATTATTCAGATAATGAAAAGCGAATTGATAGTTGACGTGCAGCCAGGCGATGTCTCCATCGCTCTGCTTGAAGACTCACGGCTCGTCTCGTTGCAGAAGGAGTCGCGGTCGCAGGCCTATGCTGTCGGCGATATCTATCTTGCAAAGGTCAAGAAGCTGATGCCGGGGCTCAATGCTGCTTTCGTCAATGTTGGCTATGAGAAAGATGCTTTCCTTCATTATCTCGATCTTGGCTCCCACTATTCATCCTATAAAGCATTTCTTGAGCAGCTGCTCGATGGCGACCGTAAAAAGATTCCGCCGATCTCGAAGATGAAGCTGCTCCCCGACATCGACAAGCAGGGTACCATCACCGACCAGCTTACGCTCGGACAGGAGCTGCTTGTCCAGATCGTCAAAGAACCTATTTCGTCCAAGGGGCCGCGCCTGACGACCGAGCTGTCGTTTACCGGCCGATACATGGTGCTGATGCCCTTCGGCGACAAAATCTCCATATCGCAGAAAATCAAAAGCACAGAGGAGAAGCACCGCCTACGCCAGCTGATACAGAGCATCAAACCCCGTAACTTCGCCGTCATAATCCGCACATCTGCCGAGGGCAAGGGCGCGGCCGAGCTCGTCGGCGAGCTCAAGACACTTCTCAACTGCTGGAACCAGACTATCTCCCGGGCGCAGAAAGCTACAGCGCCGTCGCTGATTTTCGAGGAGGAAAGCCGCATTGTCGGTGTGCTCCGCGATATTTTCTCCCCTACGTTCGAGAGCGTCTATGTCAATGATGCTACCGTCAAGGAGCAGATAGAAAAATATGTGAGCTTCATAGCGCCCGACCGCGCTTCGATAGTGAAGCTCTATGACGATCCGAAGCCTATATTCGATAATTTCAACATTACCCGCCAGATCAAGTCGTCGTTTGGGAAAACGGTGTCTTTCAAGTCAGGCGCTTATATCATTATCGAGCATACCGAGGCTCTTCATGTGATCGACGTCAATTCCGGCAACCGCGCAAAGGCTACCAATGATCAGGAGAGCAACGCGCTGGAAGTCAATATGCGTGCCGCTGAGGAGATAGTCCGTCAGCTGCGTCTGCGCGACATGGGCGGCATAATAGTCATCGACTTCATCGATATGGCCAAGGCCGAACACCGGCAGCAACTCTACGACCATATGCGCGAGCTTATGGCCAACGACAGAGCCCGCCACAACATTTTGCCCTTGAGTAAGTTCGGTCTGATGCAGATTACGCGTCAGCGCGTGCGTCCCGCCATGGATATCGTCACGACGGAGACCTGCCCGTCATGTTATGGCAAGGGCGAGATCCAACCGTCGCTGCTCTTCACCGACGTACTGCGCGAGAAAATAGAATATCTGGTCAAGGATTTGAAAGTCAAGGGATTCACGATGTATGTACATCCCTACGTAGAGGCCTATATCAAAAAGGGGCTGATATCACTTCATCGCAAGTGGCACATGAAGATCGGCGGCTCGTGGAAGCTGATGGCTGACCAGTCGCTCGCCTATCTGGAGTATAAGGTGCTCGACTCCGACCGCAAGGAGATCGACCTCAAGGAGGAGAAGGATATGGACTCCTCTGCAACAAAAACCAACAACAAAGCCAAGAATCGGGTAAAGGAGGATTAACGCGTCCCGAGAGTCAGTCGGCCAATATCGGCGGCTGACTTCTGACCGATAATAAAACAGCGACCCGGACGCTATGACAAGCCGTCCGGGTCGTAATTCGTATATATAATTAATGTGTATTTAGTCTTGAGTGTTGACGGGGAGCTGGCGATTGAAGAGCTCCTTGAACGAGATAAGCGACTCAGTGCGTGCAAGGCCGAGACCGAGGAGCTTTTCCTGAATTACGCTAAGCAGATGGTCGTTGTTGCGTGCGTAGAGTTTGATGAAAAGGTCGTAGCGGCCGGTGGTGAAGTGGCATTCCACTACCTCCGGTATCTGCTTGAGGCGGTCGACAACTTCATTGAGCTTTGAGGGATCCTTGAGGAAAAATCCGATATAGGCACAAGTGTCGAATCCGATCGATGAGGGGTTGATGTTAAGCTGTGATCCTTTGATGACACCGAGCGACTGCAGGCGGGCGATACGCTGATGGACAGCGGCGCCTGAGACTTTGCATTCGCGCGCTATCTCCAGAAACGGGCGTCGGGCATTGTCGAGCAGAAGGTTGAGGATTTTGACATCCAGAGTGTCAAGTTGTGGGCGGGCCATATTTTTGATTTTAGAGAGGTTAAGTAGTTGTAATATAATCCAAAAGTATAGCAAATGGCTAAGTTAGCGCAAATGTCTGTGCAAAAATAATGATTATTTGTTGAAAAATGATTGGATTTGCTTTCAATTTTCCAAAAATTAACAAATGAACGAAGCCTTCTGTCGTCCTGGTGGTAATGGGAATTTCTCCCGTATGGCGAAAGTGAATAAGTGTCATCCGCAGGCGGTTTGTATGAGATTATTTTTGCAATCGGTTTTTGATTCGGTTTTATAGTATGACTATGGAAAATACATTAATGATTGTAGAGACGCTGCCCGGATTGCGCTCCTTCCCGGTGTGGCTGGCCGTCACCTATGGTGGCGTAGTGATAGCGATGGTGGTGGATTTTGCCACGGGGGTGCGCAAGGCGCGTCGTGCCGGAATAGCAACACGCTCGCGCGGCTATAAAAAGACATGTGACAAGGCTGTCAAGTATCTTCTCCCGATGATCTGTCTGACCTGCATAGACATAATCTCGAGTGTATTCTTTTCGGCTCCGTTTCTTACTATGGCTATGGGCGTGTTCAATATCTTCTGTGAATGGAAATCGGTGATGGAGACTACCTATGAGAAAAAGCAGATACGCGATGCGGCCGATACTGTCAGAGCTATCATAGAGAATCGTGATGACCTGGCGCGTGCCATTGTCGATATATTGGAGCGGGAATTAATTGAAAAAGCGGAGAGCGATGCGCAGGATTGATCTGATAGTAGTACATTGTACGGCAACCCCGGCAGGACGCGATGTCACGGCTGCCGATGTCGACCTGTGGCATCGCCGCAGAGGATTTGACTCGATAGGCTATCACTATCTCGTGAGGCTCGACGGCCGGATAGAGCGGGGAAGGCCGGAGTCGGCGGTGGGTGCCCACTGTCTCGGGCATAATGCTCGCTCAATAGGCGTGTGTTATGCAGGCGGATGCGATGAGCGGATGCAGCCTGCCGATACGCGTACTCCGGAGCAGCGCCGAGCTTTGTTCCGGTTGCTTTCAGAGCTGAAGCTGCGATATCCTGACGCACAGATCAGAGGACACAGGGACTTTGCCGCCAAGGCCTGTCCGTCATTCGATGCTACAAAAGAATATGCCGGCTTATGAGATACCTGTACATTATATTGATCTGCATCACGGCTTTTTCCGGTGGATGCCGTGCATCGCGGAGTGTGGCGGAAATGTCAGAGACGGAATACGCCCGGCAATCGCGGCTCTCAGCTTCGTCTGTCGATTCGCTGACCCGTGTGGTGGTTATGGATTTTGTAACACGTTTATCACTTGAAGAGCCTGAGATACAGATACGGTCGGATTCGGCCGGGCCCGTAGTGGCAGTCATGGCGCGCCGGGCTGAGATGAAAGCGGCATCCGTTGTTTCCGATTCCGTGGGCGCGGTGAGTCGTAGCGACGGGCGAGTGGCTACGGTTGATACTCTCAGGGAGCGGGTCAGCAGTGTAGCCGTCGCGAAGGCCGGGACACCGTCGGCATCGAGGGTGATTGTAGTATTGCTCCTTGTGGCAGGGCTATGGCTGTTCGGGCGCATCCGCCGTCGCTGATCCGACTCAAAAAATCTTAAAAAACCTGATGTCAATATAGAAATATATGACTACCTTTGTGCGCTGTACTCTGTTTGCTCAGCCGAAGTCCCGGCGGTTTCTGGCCTGGTCGGAGCGGAGTCGGCATGACATAAAATCATTTTAAAGAAACACGGTAGTTGTATTATACATTGACGGCCTATGTTATCTAAAGACAAAGTCTGGATTAGCGCCAAAGACTATATATTCATTATAATAGGTCTGGTGCTCTATGCTGTAGGATTCTCAGCCTTTCTCGCGCCCGAGAATGTCGTCATCGGCGGTATGGCGGGTATCGGTCAGCTCATCTATTTTCTGACCGAGAAGATATTCGGCTACGGCGTGCCCATCGCTATATCGATCTATGTGCTGAATATCATCCTGCTTCTGATAGCCTACAAGACAGTCAGCCGTACATTTGTAGTGCGCACGGTCTTCGGAGTCACAGTCATAGCGCTTGCGATCGGTGTGCTCCAGCCTATGTTTACCAAGCCTCTGGTCGAGCAGGAGACATTCATGAATGTGATTATAGGTGGCATACTCTGTGGTGTCGGTGTCGGACTCGCTTTCGTTCACAACGGCAGTTCGGGTGGCGTCGATATTATTGCCGCAATGGTAGCCAAGCATACGAATGTCTCAGTCGGGCGCACGATGCAGATCTGCGACCTTTGCATCGTGACATCGTCGCTGCTGCTCCCCCGTCCCGAAGGTCAGGTTATAGCCAGTCCGGTCTACGGCTATGTCACGCTGCTTATCATACCGTTCATGGCAGATATGATGATAAATACTACCCGTCAGGCCGTGCAGTTCACCATCTTCTCCCATCATTGGGAAGAAATAGCCACAGCCATCAACAATGAGGCACATCGCGGGTGTACGGTTCTCTCCGGTATGGGATGGTACAGCAAGAAGGAGGTCAAAGTCCTGCTCGTCATGTGCCGTAAGTTCGAGGCAATGACAATATTCCGTATCATCAAGTCCATTGACAATGACGCTTTCATAACCCAGGCCAACGTCAACGGCGTCTACGGCCAGGGCTTTGATGAAATAAAGTTGCGCATGAAGGCTCCGGCCCATCATGAGAAAAGGGATGAATATGCCGACGACCATATCGGCCACGCATGAAATCAATCAAATCACACTCAGATGAAACTTCGCCACTACATTATCTCGGCTGCATTCGCTTTTATGGCCGCGCCGTCAGTCTTCGCATGGGGTCAGAAAGGCCATGATGTCACAGCCTACATAGCCGAACAGCACCTTACCCCGGCGACCCGCGCCGCAGTCGACAGCCTTCTGCAGGGCAAATCGATGGTCTATTGGGCAAATTGGCTTGACAATGCCAGCCACACGCGCCCCTATGCCTACACCAAGACATGGCATTATAAGAATATCGACGCCGGCGAGCGCTATGAAGAGGCACAGGCCAATCCGGCCGGCGACGCCGTACTGGCCATAAAGGCTCAGCTTGAGACCCTTCAGGATCCGCATAAGTCCTTTGACGACAAGCAGCTTGCCATGAAGATCCTTGTCCATGTCGTAGGCGACATACACCAGCCCATGCACATGGGGCATGCGACTGACCTCGGAGGCAACCGCGTCAAAGTCAAATTTTTCGGCCGTGACAACAATCTGCATGCGGTCTGGGACAGCAATATCGTCGACTCCGGACATAAATGGGGATTCACCGAGTGGCAGATGATGATTGACCGCGCCACGCCCGAGCAGGAAGCCGCCATTATCAGCGGATCCATCGACGACTGGGCGAAACAGTCCGTGGCGATCGCCGCTCAGATCTATGAAGAGACACCCGAAGGTACCAACCTGTCATACAATGAGGTGGCGCGCTGGACACCCGTCATCGAAGACCAGCTTCTCAACGGCGGCCTTCGCCTCGCTCATCTCCTCAACACTCTCTTCGATCCCGAATACTGAGTCATGCAGTCACCGGGATACATGAAAAAAGCACCCCTGAAAGGTGCTTTTTTTGTTTCGTAGTTAATATATTGTCATATACTATGACCCGCAAAAAGAATACATCCTTAAAACTAGCTTTAAATTGCTAATTCTAAGGATGTTATCTTTCTGTCGGGGTGACAGGATTCGAACCTGCGACCACCTGGTCCCAAACCAGGTGCGCTACCGGACTGCGCTACGCCCCGATTTCTCTGCAAAGATAATCACAACTTGCGACATTACCAAATGACGGTCTGAATTTGTTGTGTCGGGCGCTTTGATACTATCTCGAAAGTGCGTAACTTTGCATCCGTATGGAATTTCAACTTCAAGCTACAGCTCCTGGCTCCAATGCCCGTGCCGGTATGATCACGACCGATCATGGTCAGATACCGACACCTATATTCATGCCTGTCGGCACTGTCGGCAGTGTCAAGGCAGTCCATGCCCGTGAGTTGCGCGATGATATCGATGCCAAAATTATTCTCGGCAACACCTATCATCTCTATCTGCGCCCCGGCACGGAGATCCTGCGTCAGGCCGGCGGTCTCCACAAGTTCATAGGCTGGGAGCGTCCTATCCTTACCGACAGCGGCGGCTTCCAGGTGTTCTCCCTGTCATCTATCCGCAAGCTGACCGAGGAGGGGGCTACATTCCGCTCGCATATCGACGGCAGCAAGCATCTTTTCACCCCCGAAAATGTAGTCGACATCGAGCGTGCCATAGGAGCCGACATCATGATGGCTCTTGACGAATGTCCTCCCGGCACATCGGAGCGGGCATATGCGCGCAAATCGCTCGACCTGACCATGCGATGGCTTGACCGAGGCTGGAAGAGATATAAGTCGACCGAAGGGCTGTATGGTTATAGCCAGGCCTATTTCCCTATCGTGCAGGGATGTACATTCCCCGATCTACGTCGCGAAGCGGCCGAGCGGGTTGCCGAGCTGGGTGCCGACGGTAATGCTATCGGCGGACTCGCAGTCGGCGAACCGGCCGAGGTCATGTATGACATGATCGAAGTCGTCAATGAAATCCTCCCTGCCGACAAGCCCCGCTATCTGATGGGAGTAGGAACGCCCGCCAATATCCTCGAGGCCATAGACCGCGGTGTCGACATGATGGACTGTGTGATGCCCACGCGCAACGGCCGCAACGGGATGCTATTTACTCCTTATGGTATCATGAATATGCGCAACGCCAAGTGGGCCAACGATTTCTCCCCCATACAGGAGGACGGTCCCGTCTATGTCGACCGCGTATATACCAGGGCCTATCTGCGTCACCTCTTCATTGCCCAGGAGTCGCTGGCCATGCAGATAGCGTCGATACACAATCTCGGGTTCTATCTGTGGCTCGTCCGAGAGGCTCGCCGGCACATCATTGACGGCGACTTCGCCCGGTGGAAGGCTGAGATGGTAGAAAATGTCACACGCCGGCTATGATATGCGACTAAAGCGACCGCTTAAGATACTCGACTGGTACATCATCCGTAAATTTCTCGGAACGTACATCTTCGCCATTATACTCATATTGGCGATCACGATTATGTTTGACATCAACGAGAAACTCGATGCATTCACAAAAGCGCCGCTTCAGGCTACAATATTCGATTACTTTCTCAATTTTCTTCCTTACTTCGCCAATCAGTTCAGCCCGCTGTTCACATTCATAGCTGTTATATTCTTTACCTCCAAACTGGCTGACAATTCGGAGATTATCGCCATATTGTCATCCGGAGTCAGCTATCGGCGTCTGTTGAGGCCATACATGATATCGGCCGCCGTCATCGCTGCCGCCACCTATGCTCTGTCGGCATATATCATCCCGCCGGCCAATGTCAAGCGTATCGAATATACCAATACCTATGTGAAGAATAAGCGTGTTGAGTATGGATCGAACATCATGATTCAGGTGGCCAAAGGAGAGATCGCCTATATGAGCCGATATGACGCTCCCTCACGGACAGGAGTGAAATTCTCCCTTGAGAAATTTGAGGACAAGCAGCTTGTGTCGCGTCTGACAGCGCAGACTATCAAGTGGGACACTCTCTATCGCTGGCGCGTGCAGAACTATCTGATACGCGACTTCCGTGATAATCGCGAGTATATCACATCCGGCACTGCGCTCGACACAATCATCCCCTTTGAGCCGCGAGACTTCCTTATCTCCAAGAATGACCATGAGACTCTGACCAATCCGCAGCTTGAGAACTATATCTCGCGCCAGAAAGAGCGCGGCGTGGCCAATATCAAGTCATTCGAGATCGAGCTGCAGCGCCGCTACGCCATGTGCGCCGCCGCGTTTATCCTGACAGTCATCGGCATGTCGCTGTCCTCACGCAAGGTCAAGGGAGGCATGGGCATCAATATCGGCATCGGTCTGGCGCTCAGCTTCAGCTATATACTGTTTATGACCGTGACCTCCACATTTGCCATTTCGGGAATGACTTCACCGATGGTGGCCATGTGGATTCCCAATTTTATCTATGCCATAATCGGAATTGTACTCTATCGTAAAGCCTCGCGATAAATTTTTTTTCGCAAAAAGGCTGATTTTCAATTATTGTTTATATCTTTGCGATTAGAGGCTCTTGAGCCTGCGTGTATTGGAGATTATACAAATTTACTTCTTACCTATAATTGTTATTACATGAAAAATTTTCTAACGGCCATTGCCGTCGGCTCGCTCTGTATCATGCCGGCAATGGGCGCGACCTACCAGACCAAGGGTGCGGGTACCATGCAGACAGCTGATATCTATAACGTTACGGTAGGACCGGGGACAGTCGAGACGCGTACCGTCGTCAGTTATACAACATCCGGCACGAGCTATTCTGCCACTGTCAATTATCTTACTGTTGATCTGACAAACAAGTATGTTACTCCCAAGGTCGGGTTTGCCGACAAGCACAAGATACAGGATGTGACAAAGACAGTTCCCCAGATGATGTCGGCGCTGACATCCTACTCCAACCACTACTTTGCCGGCGTCAACGGCGACTTTTTCGGGTATATAACTAACGGTGTGACTGTCGCAGACGGAACATATGTATATGCCGGTAACTGGCTTACTTCGTCGACACTTAAAAATCCGCCGGCTGATTCATTCTATGAAGGGACGCACTTCGTTATCGACAAGGATGGACTCCCATATATTGCTGACCATATCGAGTTCGGAGGCGGTCTGGGCATACGCAACGGTTATGCCGGCGACCAGAATCTTTTGGGAGAAGTAACTTTCCCTGATGGCTCCAAGCTCGACGAACTCCGTGTTAACGGAGGAAGATATAACGATTATCTGGTGCTTTACAGCCCTTATCCCGACCAGACATCGACCGGCACCAACATATGGGGTACCGAAGCAGAACTTACCCCGTCTGGCAACCGTACTATTTTCGGTGCCGAGGGTACATTTAAAGTCGGAGCCAGGTCTTCGTCAGGCTCAGGAGGCGATATGGCTATTCCTGACAATGGTTTTGTGCTTTCAGGTGTGGGAGCACGCGCTTTTGCCGACAAAGTGCCTGCCGGGAGTAAAGTCAGGATTTCCATTCCTTTCAAGGCTGACGGCGTTGCAAACAGCTGTCGTGAGACCTTGGGCGGATGGCCCCGCCTGGTGACCGACGGCACACCGCTCTCGTCCGTTCCGTCACAGACACCCAGCGATCTTCAGGGAGGTTCGCGCCGAGCCCGCACGGCTGTCGGGTTCAGCAAGGATCGAAAGACACTTTACATAGTGGTCGTCGAGGAAAACAGCAGCTCTACCGGCGGCATGACTTTCAAGGTACTCGGCAACTTCATGGAGGCTATAGGCTGCTATCATGCTATGGCTCTCGATGGCGGTGGTTCTTCCGTTCTCCATGTCGAGAATCTCGGCCAACGCTCGAAAGTGCAGGGCGGTACTTACAATCGTCCTGTCATGGACGGGCTGTTCCTTGTGACCAATGCGCCCGAAAGCCGTGAGATCACCTCAATCGAGATCGTTGACAAGTCGCTGACCATCAAGCCGGGTAAAGGGTATGTCCCTACAATCTATGGCTACAACAAGTATGGAGTGCTCGTCTGCACCAATGTGACAGAATACACCCTCTCGGCTCCTGCCGGCACAGCTACATTCAATTCCGGCAACCGTAAGATGATCGCTCCTCAGAGCGGCTCGTTCACTCTGACTGCAAAATGTGGTAAAGCGACCTACAGTATCCCGGTTACAGTCTCGTCTTCAGGTATCGACGGTGTGACCGCATCGACTACGGCTTCTTTCTCGGCTCAAAAAACTACTCCTGTTCCCACCAAGCCCGCCGACTGGGTTGATCCGGTCGAGGACGCAATCTATATTGCCGGCAACTTCAACGGTTGGGATCCTTTAGTCCCGATGGTCGTTGAGCCGACATCAGATAAGATTTATGAATTTGAAGCTGAGCATACGGCTGAGATTCAGTTCAAGTTTACTACGCTCGATCCCCGCGAAAACGGCGGATGGGAAGCTTTCAAGGCCGGAGACAACGGAGTCGGAGTCTCATGGCATATTTCCGACATACTTGCTCCGGGCAAGACAGTCCCCCTCGTCGGCGGTAATGGCGACAATATCGCCACCCCCTGGGCCGGCAAATACCACTTCGTCATCAATCTGGAGCAGAAGACGATAACGGCGACTACTTCCACTCCTCGTCCTGCACTCACAGCCCCCGGGCATCTCTACCTGATGGGCAATATCGAAGGCCACCAATGGCAGACCGATTATACCGGTGCAGAGCTGACCGGCGAGAACGGCATATTTACAATTGACAATGTCGTTCTGACTGATGCCGACGCTAACGACGGCATTGATGCCTCCTACTTCAGATTCGTGACTGCGACCGGCGATAGCTGGGATGCAGTCAACGCTTCAACCGGCTACGGAGCATGGAAAAGCGATGCCTCGGCCTCGGCAAGCGAATACATCTTCGAGGGAACCAACAGCTGGAAACTGAAGCCCGGTGAATACAATTTTACCGTCAATTTCAAGACCGGCAAAGTGAAAATCGAGGAAATCATCGCGCCCATATATGCTCAGCTCGAAAATATTACCCCTGACGGCTATGACTGGGAGAAAATGGAGGTAGGTCCGTTTGCGGCCCGGCAGATTCCGACTGATTTGGGCGGAACCTGGTGGACAGCTCCGGCCGGAACATATTCTCAAGAACTTATGGACCGTGACGGTCATGTTATATCGATCCATCAGCGCGGAGGCAATGCGCAGGTAAACAATGACGAGCTCTTCGCCAATCTCCAGGAGGGTCTCTCCATCCAGGATATGGGCGGATATATAGGCAAGGTGCTGGTGTTCAATCAGCAATATGGGCCCGGTGCCAATGTCTACAGCTGGCCGTACACAACCAAATCACCGGCTACTCAGATATCATTCTATCTCGATGCAAGTAAATACAATCAGGGCAGTGTAAGCCAGGCCATCCGCATACGCCTTGTCTTCCAGGTGCTCCATCGCGGACGCCATGTGCAGGATGACATACAGGTACCTACCATCTATGCTTGTGCCGCCAATTCTTCCACAGCGTGGCCGATCAGCCACAATGGTGTGGGCGACGATGTCACAGGCAAGTTGTTCCCCATCGATGCAAAGGACTTCTACCGCTGGGAAAATGAGGGCGATTGCATCGCGGAAATACCTGAAGAAAAGGTGCTTCTCGACGGTACAGGCACACCCGAGCCGTGGGATGAAAATCATGACACAAATCCCTATCTTATCAATTCCGAGCGCTTCATGGTCTATGAATGGGACGTGCACTCTGACCATACCGGTACGATAGGTGTTCATTTCAACATCGCCGGTGCTGACAACCGCTTCAATACCTATATATTCAAGGAAGTCAAGTTCTACAATATCGTCAACGGCGAAGAGATAGCTACCCAGCCACGCGCCGCCGCGCCACGCAAGGCCAAATCAAAGGAATTCACTACAACGACGGCCTACGGCTCCCTTGCCGGTACCCGTCATATTTCCTACCGCTACTATACCGAGAACGGTGTGGCCGAGATCGAGGCCGACAATGAGCCGGACGATTCGGAGAATACAGGTGTCGAGGACATCATTGACGATACTGATGAGGCTCCCGCGGAATACTACAATCTACAGGGTATCCGTGTCAGCAATCCCTCCCGCGGCGTTTACATCGTACGTCAGGGCGACAAGGTCCGTAAAGTCCTTGTAAGAGAGTAAGTCATATTCGAAATCATATGATTGAAAAAATATCGGTTGTTGACAGGATAATAACCGATATTTTTTATATCTTTGCAGATGACTAATGTCATTTCAGGAGATTATATTTTTTATACTTACCAATAAACTATTATCACATGAAAAAAATGCTATCAGCCCTGGCTGTCGGCTCGCTATGCGCAATGCCGATGATGGGCGAGACCTACCACACGAAGGGGTATGGTGTCATGCAGACTGATGACATCTATACCGTCACTATCGGTCCGGGTACAGTCGAGACCAAGACCGTCATCAACTTCAGCACAAGTGCCTCTGATAACATTGAGGACATCAACGCCAAGACGACTGCCAACATCCTTAAAGTCGACCTGACCAACGAGTATGTAACCCCCAAAGTGGGTTTCGCCGATGACCATGCTATTCAGGATGTATGGATGACCATCCCGAAGATGATGGCTAAGCACACATCATATCAGAATCACTACTTTGCCGGTGTCAACGGCGACTTCTTCGGTTATATAACCTGTGGAGTCACTGTAGCCGACGGCAAATATGTCTATGCCGGCAACTTCCTTAATGACAAGGCGCCTTTCGAGGGAAATCACTTTATCATCGACAAAGACGGCCTCCCCTATATTGCTGATCACATTGAGTTCGGCTGTAACCTGGGTATTCGTAATGGCTACTCCGGTCCTAATGCTGACTTTGGTGAAGTGACATTCCCCGATGGAACTACCTATGACGAGATGCGCTACAATGCCAAGGACCGGTGGACCGATTATCTTGTGCTCTGCAGTCCTTATGTCAACAGAACATCTACCGGCTTCAACAAATATGGTACTGAGGTGGAACTTAGAAATGCAGGTAATCAGACTATGTTCGGTGCAGCCGGCGAGTTCAAGGTCGGGGCCAAGACCGTCTCCAACACAGGTGGCGATATGGCAATTCCTGCTGACGGATTCGTTCTTTCCGGTGTAAACGCCCGTTCATTCAATGATAAGGTCAATACAGGCGATAAGGTTAAGCTTTATATTCCTTTCAAGGCCGACGGCGAAGCTAACTCCTGCCGCGAGACAGTCGGCGGATGGCCGCGTCTCGTGACTGACGGCACCCCCCTCTCAGCAGTGCCGTCGCAGACTCCATCTGACCTCGGTGGCTCATCACGTCGCGCCCGTACTGCCGTAGGCTTCAGCCAGGACCGCAAGACCCTTTATATTATTGTGCTTGACGAAGGTACTACCAAAAATCAGGGCATGACCTTCAAGGCTCTCGGCAGCTTCATGGAAGCTATCGGATGCTACAACGCCATGAACCTCGATGGCGGTGGCTCATCAGTCCTTCACGTCGAGAATCTCGGTCAGCGTTCAGCTGTGCAGGGTGTGATGAACGGCTACAACCGTCCCGTCATGAACGGTCTCTTCCTCGCTACCAATGCTCCCGAAGATCGCGAGATCGTTTCTATCGAAATCGTTGACAAAGCTCTCAATATCAAGCCCGGCAAAGGCTATGTGCCCACCATCTACGGTTACAACAAGTACGGTGTGCTCGTCTGCACCGACGTGACGGAGTTCAAGCTCTCTGCTCCCGAAGGCACAGCTACATTCAACTCCGGCGACCGCAAGATGATTGCTCCCGCGAGCGGCGAATTTACCCTGACTGCAAAATACAATGACGCAACTTTCGAAATTCCCGTGAAAGTGTCGGCCGACGGTATCGATGGAGAAGATCCCGCTACCGAAGCTACTTTTGCAGAGCAGAAGACAACTCCTGTTCCCGAAAAGCCTGCCGACTGGGACGATGACGATCCCTCAGTGGATCCCGGCACCGAGAAGGCAATCTATGTAGCCGGTAACTTCAACGGCTGGAAGCCTGAAGATCCCATGATCGTCACAGCTACGGAAGGCAAAACCGATGTCTACGAATTCGATATAAACTTTGATTCCGGTAAAAATGAAGGAATCCAGTTCAAATTTACTACGCTTGATCCCCGCACAAATGGTGGCTGGGGTGCCTTCACGGCCGGCGACAAAGGCGTAGGTGTGACCTGGCATATTGACGGAATCTTTGCTCCCGGCAAAGAAATCGAACTCATCCCCGGTAATGACAGCAACATCACTACTCTTTGGGATGGCAACTATCACTTTACAATTGACCTTGAGGCTGCCACTATCGTGGCTACTACTGAGACTCCGCGTCCCGCCCTCACAGCTCCCGAGCATCTCTACCTTATCGGTTCTCTTACAGACCATGATTGGGATACGACCTACGAAGGGGCTGAACTTACCGGCAAAGACGGTGTATTCACTATCGAAAATGTAACCCTTGCCGGCGATGATGCCTCATACTTCTCATTCATTACCAAGACAGCCGCGACATGGGATGAAGTCAACGCTTCTCCCCGCTATGGTGCATGGAAGAATGATGCCGAGATTAAAGTTGAGGATGACTTCTTTGAATGCTGGAACAGCTGGAAGACCACTCCCGGCGAATACACTATCACGGTAGACTTCAATACCGGCAAGGTCGAGCTCGAGCAGAATATTGACGCTATCTATGCCAAGCTGGTTGACATCACTCCTGCCGGTTATGACTGGGATAAATATCCCGTCGGACCCTTCGCCGCCCGCCAGATTCCTACCGACATCGCAGGCGATTGGTGGACAGCACCCGGCGGCACATACACTCAGGAGCTCATGGACGAAAACGGTCAGGTGATATCCATTCATCAGCGCGGTGGCAATGCACAGATAAATAATGACGAACTCTTCGCTGATCTCCAGACCGGTCTCTCAATCCAGGATCTGGGCGGATATATCGGTAAAGTCCTTGTCTATAACCAGCAGTTCGGTCCCGGTGACAATGTTCACGGATGGCCCTTCTCAACCAAGTATCCTTCCACTCAGATCTCATTCTATCTCGACGCTAATAAACGCGAGCGAGGTGGTATTGACAAGGCAATCCGCGTACGCCTGGTATTCCAGGTGCTCCACCGCGGCCGTCATGTCGAAGATGATGTGCAGGTTCCGACAATCTATGCGTGCGCAGCAAATGCATCGACGGCTTGGCCTCTGAATCATAATGGTGTAGCAGACACTGAAACAGGCGAGAAATTCCCCATAGATGCGAAAGCTTTCTACCGCTGGGAGAACGAGGGTGACTGCATCGCAGAAATGCCTGAAGAAAAGGTGCTTCTCGACGGTACCGGCACACCCGAGCCCTGGGATGTTGGTAATACCACTAATAAATATCTGATTAATGGCGAGCGTTTCATGGTCTATGAGTGGGACGTGTATTCCGACCATATTGGTACGATCGGCATCCACTTCAATATCGCAGGCAAGCAGAACCGCTACAACACCTATATCTTCAAGGAGATCAAGTTCTACAACATCGTCAACGGCGAAGAGGTGGCTACCCAGCCCCGTGCAGCTGCTCCCGCCCGTGTAGAGGAAGCGGCCAACGAGTTTACAAGCACAACAGCCTACGGCTCACTCGCCGGTACCCGTAACATCTCTTACCGCTACTACACAGAGAAGGGTATCGAGGAGATCGAGGACTATAAGGCTCCCGAGCAGTCGGGTGTAGAGGATGTGATCGAAAACGCTTCCGACGCACCTGCTGTCTACTACAACCTCCAGGGTATCCGTGTCAATAACCCCGCCAACGGTATCTATATCGTCAAGCAGGGTGACAAGGCCCGCAAAGTTCTCGTCAAATAATAGACACTGAATATATAAAAGAGCCGTGCTGAAATTTCAGTGCGGCTCTTTTTGTATAGGATGGATTCTATATCTTCGTCACCAGGAGATGGCTACAGCTACTGACTGAAGCTGGGCGGGGATGGGTGGATGTAGCTTGGCGATGCGGATATAGCCTGCTGTGACGGCAGGATATTCAGCCTTGATGGCATCACGCAGACGAGCGGCGACGTGTTCAAGGAGATTGGCAGGCTGAGACATAACCGTGCGTGCGGTTGCTATTATATCGGCATAGTTGACGGTATCAGCCACGTCATCGGAAGCCATCGCCCGGGACAGGTCGGCAGTGAGGACTATGTCGAGTGAAAACAGGTTGCCAACGCGGCGCTCGGCGGGGAGTACCCCATGATAGGCGTAGATTTCCAGTCCTTTGATTTCGATCTGATGCATGGATTATTTTCTCAAAAGGTTGCGGCCAAATAGGACAGCATAGCACCATATGACCGAAAGATTATAGACAGCCCGTTTCAGTAACCACGGACGGAAATAAGCCTTGACAAGGTATTGCTGACTCCTTATGCCTGCTTTCACTATCGACATCGGCGGACGATGCTTTGTAGTCTGACCGACGAGGTGAATGGCGCTTGTCGAGGTGTCGATATAATTGCGCAGTCCGAGGCGTCGGATGCGCTCCCAGAGTATATTTTCTTCGTAGTAGAGCCAGGTCTCGGGGTCGAATGCTCCGATTTTCTGAAAAACATCTTTCAGTACGAAGAAGCATCCGCCGGAAATCAATTCGGTAGGCATCACGTCAGATCCGGGCGTTATTACGACATTAGTGCGCTCGATGACGTCGTCGGGCGTACGTAACAGCCAGAAGTTGGTGCGTATGAGATCGTTGAGAGTTACGGGATGACGTGCCGTGGTAGAGTGAGGCGCATCTTCCCCCGGCCGATAGAGTATGGGGCCGACAAGTGCGCAGTCATGCTGAAGGATAGCGCTGACTTTCAGTTTGGGAATGATATTGGCCGTATATATTATGTCGGGATTGCTTATGAGTAGCGAGTCGACAGAATCATCTTCAAAAGCCAGGCGGACTCCTATGTTGTTGCCGCGTGCGTAGCCTTCGTTGAAGTCGGAGCGCACGAGAGTGGCTTCGGGGAGCGTGGCGCCATCACGCAGGCGGAAGGATGTGTCGGTGTCGAGCCATGAACCGGGGAATCGCTGCTGAATGTGTGCGAGCACTTTGTCGGCGGCATCCGGCTGAGGCGAAGCGTTGTCGACAATGATAAATTTGACCGGAGCGGAATTGACTTCGAGCAGAGAGTCAATGCACTGTATCGTCAGGTCGGGACTACCATATTGTAATATTATGACTGCTGTATTTGGCATAATCAATCGTCAACAGGTGTTTTTCCGACAATATGAGACTTTATGGAAGCTGTCAGGTCAGAGATTATCGGATGCCGGAGAAGAGCGAGGACAGCGAAATATGTCATCGCTCCGATCAGTATCTCAAAGACGAGCAGCGGGAATACGGGCAGCTCGACCAGATGGCGCAGCAGGATTATAACGCCGCACATGGCCACGCCGGCCACGATGGACAGGAGGTTGGGATGATTGAGCAGCGGATATTTCATATAGCGGCGGCAGTAGAGGAAAAGAGCTGTCGTAACAATCAATTCTGTCGATGTATAGGCTATTGCGGCTCCATTCTGAGCCAGCTTCGGGATGAGGAGGAAGCAGAGAGGGAAAAAGGCCAGAGATCCGAGCAGGGAACTGCGGATCAGAAGGCGCTCATGGCCCAGCGGATAGAGAATCTGGTAGCCTACGATCGTTGCAATGCCGATTATGACTGTCGACGCCGACATTATGCGGAGGGTCGGTATCGCCGGAGCGAAGTCATTACCGGAAAATACCAATATCAGTTCCGAGGAGGTCGTCAGCAATCCGAGAAATATGGGTACCGTCATGAAGATGACGAGGTTGAGGCATTTTGTGGCGGTAGAGTAGAACAGCTCAAACTCCTTGCGACTCGCATAGTAGGACATACGGCTGATGAGGGTGACAGCGAGCGCTGTTACGCAACTCATGGCGGCGGTAGTCAGTCTGGAGGAGGCTGTGAAATATCCTACGGATTCATTATCGCAGAGGAAGCCGAGTATCACCGGGGAGAAGTTGACATAAAGGCTTATCGTCACGTTGAGAGTAAAGATGGTGACAGCGGGGCGGACGTGCCGGATAATCCGGAGACCTGCAGTACGGACCGCTCCGAGGGATATGTATTTACGCAGTCTGAGCAGATTGAGAATATTGTTGCCGATATCGGCAACGACCAGAATTATGGCATAGGGCATCACATCGTCTTCAGTCTTGACAAAAACGAACAGTGCCACAGCGGCAAGACATTTGAAAGCCAGAGATCGTGTGGTGATGAACAGGAAGTCTTCCATAGCCTGATAGAACCAGTTGACTCCGATAGCATTGAAGAAAATGGATATGCTGAGGACGAGGAAGAGGGCTGTATGTGCGGAAATACGGTCGACAGTAAGACACAGGATGCCGACAGTGAGATAGCCAATGACGGTAAGGGCAATATGAAGCAGCAGAATTTCTACCGTAACCTTGCTGCGGTCGACATGACTGTCTTTGACGCGTGCGACCTCGCGGACGGCGTACAGGCTTATGCCCAGGCTCGAAAGGAGGGTGATGTAGCTGATGATATTCTGGTAGAAAGTGACAAGACCGAGGCCGTCAGGCTCAAGTATGCGGGCTACATACGGGAATGTCAATAACGGGAACAGCAGTCCGGCCACTGTGTTGACCAGATTAAGGATGAAATTATATTTCAGCGATCGTTTTGCCATCCGTGATTATTAACGTGTCACAAATCTTCGCAGGAATCGGAGCCTGTTGTCGGACTGAGTGTCTCCGGCTTCATCGTCCCGAGCGTCAGATTCCTCATCGTCGGGACAATATATCAGGTAAAGAGCCAGCATCAGGATCATTGTCTCGAAAAAGTATTCGAAGATGCCGGATGCGATACTCTCAAGGGTTATGCAGGCGACGAAGTAGGACAGGTATTGCTTCCGGGGCGGTTTGCGCTTCATGACAGCCGATATGATGACGTATAAGAGCGGCACGAGAGTGACGAGCCCGAAACGGAAATAGAAGCCGGCAAGTGAAACGTCGGCCGTATAATACTTGTAGTCCTCGGAAAAATTGTACAGCTCCTTGCCCCATGCGGAATTGTCGAGCGAGAAAGCTCCGTTGCCGAAAACGGCGGTGGCGGGATTCTCCTGCTGTGATTCGAGCGCGTAATAGCGCCATGCGCCGATTCTGACATCTTCCTTATTGTCGTAGGTGTTATCCTCATATTGCTGCTGGCTGAGTTCCATCATCGATTTGTAGATAGGCAGGCTGGTGATAATCGTGATGGCTATGGCGGCAATGACGGTGCCGATCAGCAGCTTTTTATACCAGACGTATTTCTGCATATAAAGCAGGAAGCCGAGCGACAGGCTCAGGAGGATAGCCTGGCGGATGACGGATAGGAGTATCATCACGATGGCGATGAAAATGAATATGAGCCACAGCCTGTTGCGGTCAACTGAGAATTGGTTGATCGCATAGAAGAAAAGCAGAATCAACAGCTGGAAATAGGGTATCGGTATACGGAGGATGCCGCGCGTGAGGTCTTCCAATATCGGATCTCCGAACATATTGTTTGGAAATGTCAGGGTATTGACGATATAGACCAGAATGGAGAGTCCGACGATGGCAAACAGGTATCGGAATAGGATCTTCGGGCGGGGATTAAGCAGGAGCAGTATCGGGAAGAACAGGAACGGGAATAAATAGGATGCCGTGGCGACAGCTGTCAGCGGCAGGGGCTGCCCGTGGATAGCGAATGCCATGAAAATGGATATGACCATTCCGGCGAGAACCGTGATCCATGCCATGCGCGGAAACTGCGGGAGAGGAGCCTCACGGTCACGTGTCTGCCATGCGTAGACTCCGCAGAGTATGATGCAGAAGCACATCAGCACAACTTTCGTCGGAGCTGAGATGGCGCCGTGAAAGTTGAAGAAACCTGTAGATGCGAGTAGTGTGAATGCAACTAATAGCTCTCTCATACGTGCTGCGTGAGCGTGGGTCGGGGTATAATTACTTTGAAGTAACGGCCGCGAAGAATACACTGCGGGAATCACCGGCGAGACGCGCTATCTTGCGGGCTCCGGCAGTCCGGGTATGTCCTAAGGTGAAGTCTGCGATCACGATGTCGGCGGGAGCCGCACCTGCTTCAAGAGCTCCGAAATCATCGGCCGACGGGAGCGCTATGACAATGAAATCATAGTCGGGCCTGAGCGAAGCGATGAGTGCGGGATAAGCCTCAGACGACAGGATGTCGGACGTGATCAGGCCGGAGTTTGTATCGCTCAGGATAGCATCGAGCTGAGTAGCGACACCCCGGAGGGTGACGGTCTGTGTGCGGCCGGTTGCGTCAGCGATGTCGCCGCTGAGTGTGGCTGAGGGCTGTACCTGAAGGATAGATGCCACGGCAGCCTTGTTGATATCGGCGTCGACAATCAGCGTACGGCGCCCGGTAGCGCACAGCGATGCAGCGAGATTGGCGGCTACCTCTGCGCTCAGCGACTGCGATCCTGAAGCGGAGCATACGGCAATGACTGTTCCGGGTTTCAGCGATGAGAGCGACAGGATATTGGAGCGCATCAGCCGATAGCGCTGTGCAACAAGCGATTCGGGTGCGTCGATGACACTGAGTCCGTGAGCTGTGCGGGCGGGTAATTCGGCAATAGGCTGCAGACCTGTCTCTTTGATAGCCTGGTCGAGGGTGTTGAGCTTACCGTTGAGCTTCCAGCGGATCAGAATGACAACCGCGGGGATGGCGGCGCCGATGATAAGATACATCAGGAGTATGATCTTGTTGGAGGGCTTGAACGGTGCGCTTACGGCATACGCTTCATCGATTATGGTGCCGAGCGGCTGCGCACCGGCGATATTGAGGCTCGTCTCCTCGCGCTGGCGGAGCAGGAAGAGGTAGAGCTGCTCCTGAAGCGCCTGCTGACGCTTGATGTTGACATATTCGCGCTCGACGGTGGGAAGAGTCTCGAGTTTTGACTTGGACTGAGCGAACTGTTTGCGTAGCTCGTCGATCTGTACCTGAGCCATCTCATAGTGCTTGTTGAGGGCGGTCAGCAGGTTGTCCTTGACGACGTCGATACGCATATTGATGGCCTTGAGGGCTACGTTTTCGCCGCGTGCGCTCGGTTCGATGGTGATTCGCTCGAGGATGAGTTCGTTGTAGCCTTCGATGAGCGGTGTCAGGCTCTCGATCGCCGGCATGATGGGGAGGAGGGAGTTGTTGTTGGTCTCTGTGTTGAGGAATTCGATGGCGAGACGCAGCAGCTCGTGCTCGTTTTCAGCGGCAAGGAGTTCCTTCTCCTGAGTGTAGCTTTCGGTAATGAATATTTCAGCCTGCACTTCGGGGCTGACGAGGTCGCGTTTGGCGAGGAAGGACTCGATGTCGCCTTCAGCCAGATTGAGCTCTTTGGCGAGCGATGATATGCGGCTGTTGATGAAGTCGAGGGTATATTCAAGGTAGTCGCGCTGCTGCTTGACGGTCAGCTCGCGATATGAGTGCATGATGGCGTTGAGAAGCCGGATGCCGAATTTAGGATCGTTGGTCGAATAGTTGAGCTCGACAATATCTGCCTTACGGGTGGCGAGGGATATGGCTACATCCTGAGAGAGTCCGATTGCGGCTCCGCTGTAGCTGCTGACGTAGACACACTCTCTGAGTTTCTGTCCGGGTTTGAAGAATTCTGTGGTGGAGAATGTAAAGTCGCCGTAGGGGAGAGAGACTGTCGCCGGGAGCGTCAGATCCTTGTCGCTCCGGAAGTCTTTGCCTCCGATGCGGATGCCGATGTCAGCCTTGCCGTGAGTATTGACCCTGACGTCAAATGAGATGCCGGTAGAGAGTGTGTCGGAAATAGCCTCATCGTAGTTGACGATCAAGGGTATCTTTTCGTGAACGGGTATCTTTTTGAAGCGGGTTCTGAGCGTGTATTGGGTGTTGAGGTCAAGCTGTCGGGCGATGTCGACGAGGAGCGTATGTGACCCGAGAACCAGCATTTCCTCATGCACTCCGCGGTTGGATCCGAATTTCCCGGTTGACATGCCCATGATGGATGCTACTTCGGACATACTGCTGAATGAGGAACTGCCACCGCTTCCGGATATCATGATCTGCGACGTGACGGGCACTTCGGGTACATTCTTGAGAGCCTTGGTGAGGCCGAGGACACCAAAAATACCTACAGAAATGATGACCCAGATCCAGGCTTTGCGGTAGGCTTTGAACAGTTCGGGGAAGTTTATAGCCGATGATGTTGATGACTTCATGATGATCAGCGTGTTAATGCGATGACGAGAGATGCGATGACGGAAGCGGAGCTGACGAGGGTCGAGATGACCGAGAGCTTATATGAATTGAATGTGTTGTAGCGGGCGTTATCGGAGCGCACTTTGGTAGGCTCGACATAGACCACATCATTCTGCTTCAGGCGGAAGAAGGGTGAGTTGAGCGACTTGGAGTCGTTGAGGTCGAAGCGGTGATAGATCAGCGAGTCGCCTTCCTGGCGTATGACGAGGACATTGTCGCGGCGACCGTATTCGGAGATGTCGCCTGCCATGGCGATAGCATCGAGAATTGAATATTGCTCCTTGGTGATCGGCTGTCGGCCCGGAATCTTTACTTCACCGATGACATTGACGGCGAAGTTGAGGATCTGGACGCGGACGATCGGATCGTCGACCTCAGCGGAAATCTTTTCCTTAAGAAAGTCGGATACCTGATTGCATGTCATGCCGCTGACGTGGAGAGTGCCAAGGATGGGGAAGTCGATGTTGCCTTGTGCATCGACGATGAAGGTCTGGATGCTGATGTTGGCTGTAGCCTGTTTGGTGCCGCGGTTGGCTATGTTGGCGAGAGGAAGATTATACATCGCCGTAGCTTCCGGGGCAATCGAGGTGACGGTGATTGAGAGCTCGTCGTCAGGCTGAATCTTGAGGGAATAATCCGGGTCGGCGGCGGTAAGGATTGCGACGGCGTCGGCAGGGATGTCGCCGAATAGGGTCATCGATTGCTTGGTGGAGCTGCAGGAGCAGAAAGCGGCAGCGACAGACAAGGAAAGTATGAGTCGACTGATTGGTTTCATTATTAAGTATATACGTGATAAATGCATCTCAGCAACCTTGAAATCGGGGCGAGAGAGTGCATCAAAAATGTTAACATCTACATTCGTTAACGCAAGATAACTCTTTTTTATTATCACATTACGGGAGATTTTTTCGGACATGGTCTTTTTTTGTATCTTTGTAACCGAAACAATGTGTGTCGGCTGAAACCCGTGTGAACACATGGGCGGCAACGCGCAGACGATATCATTAACAATCAGATAGACCTCACTTGGAACACATAGCGTTTGATTTTGACCTTACACGGCAGGCCGTCGTCATGATGGGAGCCGCTTTATTAGTGTTATTGCTGACCGTCACCTGGTATCGGCGCATAATCCTGCGTCCGGTGCGTCGGCAGCGTTCGTGCGAGCGGAGCCGTGAGGTAAAGGAGTGGCCGGGAGTCTCGGTCATAGTGCTTGCCCGCGACAATGCCGGCAATCTCGAGCGTATGCTGCCCGGATTGCTTGGCCAGGTGTATCCGGCTGACTATGAGGTAGTCGTGGTCAACGACGGCGGTACACTGAGTGTTACTCAGGTCGTTGCACGCTTCTGCGCTCAGAGCAAGAATCTTCGCGAGACTTTCGTGCCTGTCAGGACTACCAATCTGAGTCGCCGTAAGCTGGCCATCACGCTCGGAGTCAAGGCCGCACAGTATCCTTATGTGATAATCCTCGACGCCGACTGCCGCGTAGGGCGCCGTAGCTGGCTCAAATCCATGGCCCGCCACTTCGCTTTGGGCAAGGATGTAGTCATCGGCTATCGCAACATCGTGGGACATGCCGGACCCGCTATCCGTACCGACAATCTGATAGAGACCGTGTCATGGCTCAGCGCAGCTGTCGGGAAATGGCCATACCGCGCCTGCGAGTCCAACCTCGGCTACAGCCGCAAGATATTTTTCGATCACAAGGGCTTCGCGCGGTCGCTCAACCTCCACGGCGGCGACGACGATCTCTTCATAGATGAAGTGGCCGACGGAGGCAATACTGCTGTCGAGCTCTCCGATGCTTCAATAGTCAGGGTTAAGGCCAACAACGCGGCGGCTCGTTACAGCGACGAGCGTCTGCGTCACGCATTTACCGGGCGGATGCTTACCGGACGGTTCCGTCGGCGGATGCGTCTGCTGACCGCGCTTCTGTGGGTCAATCCGGCTCTCTGTGTGGCCGCAGCTCTTCTTGAATGGCCAAATGCCGTCCCGGCTATAGCGATTTTTGTACTGATGCTTCTGCAGTGGCTTGCCGCAGTGATCTGCTGGAAACGCGCGGCAGTGGCTCTGGGCTATCATCTGTCTTACGGCGGGCTCCTGTGGGGACTGACTGTAAGTCCGTTGTACACGTTCAAGGAGTGGATAAGATGCCGTCGCAACAAAGAGCATAATTATACCTGGTCGATGTCGGCCCGTCACTGAGAAAAATATGGCCAAACACCCGTCAAAAACCAATGTTGCCCGTCTGCTCGATAAGGCGGGAATCGCCTATGAGCTTGTCCCGTACGAAGTTGATGAGAACAATCTTGCCGCCGGACATATTGCCGACGAGCTTGGCGAGGATATCAACCGAGTGTTTAAGACTCTGGTGCTTAGCGGCGAGCGCGTGAAAAATCTCGTCTGTGTCGTGCCCGGTAATAGGGAAGTCGACCTCAAGAAGGCAGCCAAGGCGGCAGGCGACAAAAAGGTCGAGATGATACCGATGAAGGATCTCTTGCCCCTGACCGGCTACATTCGCGGCGGATGCTCGCCGGTAGGCATGAAGAAGCCTTTTCCCACCTTTTTTCACGCTACGGCGCTCGATTATCCGGAGATATATGTCAGTGCGGGTCAGCGCGGCCTGCAGCTGAAGATTGATCCGGCCAGACTGATAGAATATGTAGGGGCTCAGGTGGCTGATATAGCAACTGATGAAGAAATAAACGATTGACGACATGGGCAACACGTTCGGACATATATTCCGTCTTACGTCGTTCGGCGAGTCGCACGGCAAAGCTATCGGGGGGGTCATCGACGGATTCCCGTCAGGCTATGAGATTGATTTTAAAGATCTGCAGCAGCGTATCGACCGCCGCCGACCCGGCAGAACCGCTCTCGACAGCCGGCGTCGCGAGCCGGACGAAGTGGAATTCCTGTCCGGAGTATTCGAAGGGGTATCTATCGGGAGCCCGATCGGCTTCATAATACGCAATGCCGATGTAAAATCGGCTGATTACGACAATCTGAGGGAGGTATATCGCCCATCGCACGCGGATTACACCTATCAGGCCAAATATGGCGTCCGCGACCATCGCGGGGGCGGCCGTGCGTCGGCCCGTGTCACGGCCGCCTGCATGGTGGCCGGTGCGCTTGCCATGCAGTTTCTTGAGCATCATGGCATCACAATTCGTGCATATACCAGTTCTATAGGAGAAATTGCGATGCCCGAACCGTCTGGGATTCCCTCGCTTGAGGCCGTCGATCAGTCGGCTGTCAGATGTCCGGATGCGGAGGTGTCGGAGCGGATGGTGCGTCTTGTCGAGAGTGTGCGGTCGCAGGGGGACACTGTGGGCGGTGTTGTCAGCTGCATAGTCAGCGGTGTTCCGGTAGGTCTTGGCGATCCGGTGGCCGACAAACTAAGCGCTATGCTTGCCTCGGCTATGATGTCGATCAATGCCGCGAAAGGATTTGAGATCGGAATGGGTTTTGAGGGTGCCCGCCGGCGCGGAAGCGAGATGAACGACCGTTTTATTGCCGACGGAGACGGGCACATCGGTGTGGCTACAAATCATTCCGGCGGAATTCAGGGGGGTATCTCCAATGGCGCTCCGATTACGTTCCGCGTAGCTTTCAAACCTGTCGCCACTCTCATGCAGGAGATATCGACCGTCGACATTCATGGCAAGAGTATAAGGATCACCCCCAAAGGGCGTCATGACGCTTGCGTAGTGGCGCGTGCCGTTCCGATCGTTGAGGCTATGGCTGCCATGGTCATGCTTGACGCATGGCTTATGAACGGATGCAGTCTAAAGCGGTAAGCCGATGCTGACATATACGGATTATTCGACCTATCTGTCACGCTACTTCAGCGTAAAGATGCAGAAACTGACCGTCGACGCGCGGTTTACGTGCCCTAACCGCGACGGCACAAAGGGTCGGGGCGGTTGTATCTATTGCAACAATCACTCATTTTCGCCGTCGGTCGCCGGGGATGATGTGCCTGTTTCCGCGCAGCTTGAAGCCGGAAAGCACTTTTTTGGAAGAAAATATCCGGATATGAGATATCTGGCTTATTTTCAGTCCTATACTAATACGTATGACTCGCCTGACAGGCTGATGATGCTCTATCGGGAAGCGCTTGCTGTAGACGGAGTGGACGGACTGATAATAGGTACGCGGCCGGATTGCGTCAGTGACGCTCTGCTGTCGGAGCTGTCGTCCCTCGCGCGCGAACATTATATAATGATAGAATACGGAGCGGAGAGCTCGCATGACTCGACTCTGCGGTTGGTCAACCGCTGTCACACATGGGCTGATACGGTCAGCGCCGTCGAGCGTACGTCGGCCGCAGGCATCCATGTCGGACTGCATCTGATAATGGGCTTGCCCGGCGAGACGCGTGAGATGATGCTTGAGACTGTCGACCGATGCTGCCGGTTGCCTGTCGATGTCCTTAAACTTCATCAGCTCCAGGTCATAAGAGGTACGCGTCTGGCAGGAATGACTGACGGGCTGAAACTCTTTACAGTCGACGGATATCTGGATCTGTGCGTCGATGTCGTCCGGCGCGTGCCCCGGCGGATAGCTGTCGAGCGATTCACGTCGTCGGCTCCCCGTGAGCTGCTTATCGCCCCTCATTGGGACCTGAAAAATTATGAGTTTGTCAATCTTCTGAAAAAACGACTGAGAGATGAAGACGCTGTATGTGAGTGACATGGATGGCACGCTGCTTGACAATGACTCTAAAGTCAGTGCCATATCTGCCGGGATAATCTCGGAACTGTCCCGCAAGGGAGCCCTGATCACAGTGGCTACCGCGCGTACACCGGCTACGGTGGAGCCTCTGCTGTCGGCTGTCTGTACAAACTGTCCCGCAATCGTGATGACCGGCGCGGCAATGTGGAACCGCCGGGAAAAGCGACTTGTCAATGCGCGGATTTTTAGTAAGGATGCTGCATTGGAGATTATAGGCGAGTTCGGCAGGCACGGTATCAATCCCTTTATATATACCGTGACCACACCTTCGCATCTGGATGTCTATTATCGTGGCGTGATGAACCGTCAGGAGAATGCATTCTATCAGGAGCGGCGCCATCTTTCGCTAAAGCGCTTCCATATCGGCGGTTCTCCGGATGAGGATGCGCTGGGGCAAGTCATACTGATGTTTTCTATCGGCCCGACCGACCCTATAACCAGGCTTGCCGGTTCGCTCGAAAAGCGGGGCGGATGCTCGGTGTCATGTTATCCGGATATCAACTCGCGCGATACGTCGCTGATCGAGGTGTTTGCCGAGGGGGTGTCGAAGCGTGCCGCTGTCTTGCGTCTGGCTGAGATGTATGAGGCAGACAGACTGGTCGTGTTCGGCGACAATCTCAATGACCTGCCCATGATGGAAGTGGCTGATCTCGCTGTTGCTGTTGGCAATGCTTTCCCTCAGGTCAGGGAGAAAGCCGATATCGTGATCGGGCGTAATTCTGATAATGCCGTCGCCCGATTCATAGCTGAGGATTACAATAAAACGACTGTCTGACGCGTTTACCGGATATGAACATCTACGAGCTTAGGCGTTACGGTACATGGGTGATTCTGGCTGTTGCAGTTGCTATGGTCGGTCTCTTTCTCCTTGTGTCGAGCCGTCTGGTACGTGATCTTACTGTCCAGGAGCGTGAGCGGATGGAGGTGTGGGCGAGCGCCACGCGCGAGATGGCCAAAGTGACTACCGCAGCCATGGAGTCAGAGTCGCTTGCGGAGGCGGAGCCGGACATAGAGTTTCTGCTTAGCATATTGACGTCCAATCATACCATTCCGGTAATCCTGGCTGACGCTGACGGAAACATTCTCGATCAGCGCAATTTCGACCTCCCCGACCCGATAGATACGCTCGCGCCTTATGATCTGTCAGTCCAGAACCTCCGTTTTCTCGAAAAGCGTCTGGCCAGTCTGGCCGAGAGTGCTAACGTGATTACAATCGACATTCCCGGCGGTACTACCCAATATGTCTACTATGAAGAGTCGAGCCTGCTGAAGCGGCTGGGGTATTATCCATATGTACAGTTGCTTGTCATGCTTGCGTTTATCGCTGTGGTCTACTATGCTCTTAACTCCACCAAGCGCGCGGAGCAGAATAAGGTGTGGGTCGGTCTGTCCAAGGAGACAGCCCATCAGCTCGGTACGCCGATTTCATCGCTTATGGCCTGGATGGAGCTTCTTCAGCAGCTCGGCGTCGATCCGGAGACTGTAGGCGAGATGAACAAGGATGTCAACCGTCTCAGCACGATTGCTTCCCGGTTTTCCAAGATTGGCTCGCGTCCCGTCATGGAGGCTGCCGATCTCAATACTATCGTGGCCCATGCCGCGGCTTATATGGCTACGCGTATCTCATCGCGTATCAAGCTGACGGTCAACACGTCAGAGACTCCCATCCCTGTGGAGATGTCGGCTCCGCTTTTTGAGTGGGTGATGGAGAACCTTATCAAAAATGCCGTCGACGCTATGGACGGTAGCGGCTCGATCACGGTCACGGTCAGCGCCGATTCCCATTGTGGCATAGTAAGTGTGGCTGATACCGGCAAAGGTATCCACCGCAAGAACTATAAGACAATCTTTAATCCCGGATATACTACCAAGACGCGTGGCTGGGGACTCGGTCTGGCTCTTGCGCGACGCATCATCGACCAGTACCACCGTGGACATATCTGCGTGGCCGAGTCGGAGATAGGGAAGGGGACGACATTCAGAATAGAGCTGCCGCTGGCTCACTGATGCGCTCTCTGAGGCTCTCCGTCTATAACTGCAGCCACATTTTTTGTCGAATCGATATAAGATTTGTATCTTTGCCGCTACAAAATCAAACAGCTGTGAATAAAATCATATCGAAAGAGCATTTTTCTGAAAAAGTAGTAAAGCTCGTTGTCGAGGCGCCGATGATTGCCAAAGCGCGCCGTCCGGGTCACTTTGTTATTGTCATAGACAATGAGCGTGGTGAGCGTATACCGCTGACTATCGCCGATGCCGATGTGGCCGCGGGGACGATTACCCTTGTCGTTCAGGCTATCGGTGACTCCACCCGGGCCATCTGTGCCATGGAGCCCGGCGAGTATCTTCACGATGTGACCGGCCCGCTCGGACGTGCTACCGATATCCGCCATTTCGGCACGGTAGTCTGCAGCGGTGGCGGTGTCGGCGTAGCACCACTGTTGCCTATAATAAAGGGGCTGAAAGACGCCGGCAATAAGGTCATATCCGTACTGGCCGCGCGTACGAAAGAGCTGATTATCCTTGAGGAACAGGTGCGTCAGTACAGCGATGAGGTCATTATAATGACCGATGATGGTTCTTACGGTACTAAAGGTCTGGTCACCAACGGTGTCGAGTCTGTAATTGAGCGCGAACCGGTCGACCTTGTAGTGACTATCGGTCCGGCTGTCATGATGAAATTCGTAGCTCTGACTACTAAGAAATATAATGTCCCGACTCTCTGCTCGCTCAATACCATAATGGTTGACGGCACAGGGATGTGCGGTGCCTGTCGCGTGACTGTCGACGGCAAGATGCGGTTTGTCTGTGTCGACGGCCCGGAGTTTGACGCCCACAAAGTGGATTTCGATGAAATGATTTTACGCCTGAAAGCCTGAGAATATGAAGGAAACAATAGCACCCCGCGACGCCGAGTGGCGTGAAGAATTAAGAAAAGCCCACACGCCGAAGCAGCGCATGGCCATACCCCGTGTCAAGATGCCCGAACTGCCGGCCGACTATCGCGTCACCTGCAATGAAGAGGTCAATCAGGGTCTTTCGGCTGAGATGGCCGTTCTGGAAGCAACCCGCTGTATGGACTGCCCCGACCCGCAGTGTATGACCGGCTGTCCGGTCAGCATCAACATCCCCGGATTTATCAAGAATATCGAGCGCGGTCAGTTTGCTCAGGCCGCTCTTGTGCTTAAGGAGACCAGCGCGCTCCCTGCCGTCTGCGGGCGTGTTTGCCCTCAGGAGCGTCAGTGCGAGTCAAAATGCATATATCTGAAAATGGGCCGCCCGGCAGTCGCTATCGGCTATCTCGAACGCTTTGCCGCCGATACGGCGCGTACGTCAGGCGAGCAGGTCACGCCTGCCTGCGAGGCTCCCAACGGAAAGAAGATTGCTGTCGTAGGCTCTGGACCTGCAGCACTCTCATTTGCCGGCGATATGGTAAGGCGCGGATATGATATTACCGTCTATGAGGCGCTGCATGAGATCGGTGGCGTGCTTAAATACGGTATTCCCGAATTCCGCCTGCCAAATGCGGTCGTAGATGTCGAGATTGATGCCCTCCGCAGTCAGGGAGTCAAGATGATCAAGGACTGTGTGATCGGCAAGACTCTGAGCTACGACGATCTGCTTAACGAAGGTTTTGACGGTATCTTTGTAGCTTCCGGTGCTGGACTTCCCCGCTTCATGGGTATTCCCGGCGAAAATCTTGTCAACGTCATGTCGTCAAATGAATACCTGACCCGTATCAACCTGATGCACGCCGGAACTCCCGGTTATGCGACTCCCGTGCCGAAAGTCGACCGCGTGGCCGTCATCGGTGGCGGTAACACGGCGATGGACTCCGTGCGTACAGCCCGCCGTATGGGTGCGAAAGAGGTGATGCTCGTCTATCGTCGCAGCGAGGAGGAGATGCCCGCGCGTCTTGAGGAGGTCAAGCATGCCAAGGAGGAAGGCGTTAAGTTTATGACGCTGAGCAATCCGGTGGAATATCTCGGCGATGAGCGTGGACGCGTCCGCGCTATGCGTGTTCAGCGGATGGAGCTCGGCGAGCCGGATGCTTCGGGGCGTCGTTCGCCGGTAGCTGTAGAAGGTGCCATAGATGAGATTCCGGTCGACCTCGTTATTGTCAGCGTAGGCGTGTCGCCTAATCCTTTGATCCCTAATTCTATCGCCGGCCTTGACGTGACCTCGCGCGGTACTATTGCCGTCAACGACAGTCTGCAGTCATCCATCCCGATGATTTTTGCCGGCGGCGACATCGTCCGCGGCGGTGCGACGGTTATCCTCGCCATGGGCGACGGCCGTCATGCGGCTCAGGCAATGCATGAAATGTTGTCCGGTAAGTAATCAGACCTTCCGATGTCAGCGATCGGCAGCCATCCTATAGTCAGGGCCGTCAGCTCCGTGCTTCCGGCTGGGTCGCGGGTCTTGGCTGCGCTAAGCGGAGGTGCCGATTCTGTTGCGCTTATATCAGCTTTGGCAGAAGCCGGAATGGAAGTCACGGCCGTCCACTGCAACTATCATCTTCGCGGCGACGAAAGCGATCGTGACGAGCGTCATGCACGCTCCGTAGCTTCGCGGCTGGGTGTCCGGCTTATCGTAGTGGATTGCGATGTGGCCGCCTTTCGGTCAGCCAATCCGAATAGTTCTGTCGAGATGGCCTGTCGCACTATGCGCTACGATGCTTTCCGGAAGATATGCGACGAAAATAACCTCGACTATATCGCTGTCGGCCACCATCGCGAGGACAATCACGAGACTCTGCTGCTCAATCTGTTCCGCGGCTCTGGTCTCAAAGGAGTAGGGGGGATGTCGTCCCTGCGTGGTAATATCGTAAGACCCTTGCTTAATAACAGCCGAGAGGAGATTCTCGACTATCTCCGTTCCCGGGATCTCGACTACGTGACCGATTCATCCAACCTGACCTGCGACTACCGCCGCAATGCAATCCGCAATGTCATATTGCCGTGTGTCCGCACTTATTTCCCGTCTGTCGATGCAGGACTTGATGTCTCGCTCGAAGCTCTGTCGGCTCAGCGGCGGTTGCTGTCTTCTCTTGTCGGCCGGATGCGGAAAGAATATGTTGCCGAAGACGGTTCTATAGATTTGGTTCGGTTGCTCCGGAGTGAGGAGTGTCCCGGAGAATTGCTGTTTGAGCTGCTTAACTATCCTGATTATAACGGATATACAATGACCATCGTGGATTCTGTTATCAGCTCTTCCGACAAGTCTGGTCTTACATTCTGCGTGTCCCCGGGTGTCGGTATGCGCCTTGAGCGCGGACGGCTTATTCCCTTGAAAGACCTTGAGCGGATTGCGCCCGTGGCTTTCGATAGTTTTGATTCAGATAATTGTCCCGCCTGTTTCTCCGTAGAAAGGATTTCCCCTGCTGCATTCTCTCCGGACCGTCGTCCCGATGTAGCCTACTTTGACGAGGACAAATTGCAGGCTGCCGGGCCGCTGACACTTCGCACGCCGGCCAAGGGCGACCGCATGACCCCGTTCGGAATGAAAGGGTCGCGCCTGTTGAGCGACATATTTTCCGATGCCAAACTCTCTCACGACGCCCGTACCGCGCATCCCGTCCTGACCGACTCATCCGGTCGCATCCTTTGGCTCCCCGGCCTTCGCGCCTCCGCCCACTGCGCCGTCACCCCATCCACCCGTCGCATCCTCAAAGTCACCTATACGTTTGCACGCACATGAGTGTGTGCCGCCAGAGTAGTGTAGCGGTTGAGCCGCGGGCGAGACCCCACGATAGCAGTCATTCATCCTCTCTGCACCCGCAGCGCGGGTGCAACCAGTTTGTCGGCCGACCCGCTCGCGCCCCCGGGGCGTTCGCAGAACGCCGAATTACCGTAGCCGTGGTACATCGAGCGCAGCGAGATGTGCCCGGTCAGGATCGCTCCCTCTCGGTAGGCGTCCGGACAAGGACG
>CAMWHE010000017.1 GCA_947173955.1 uncultured Bacteroidales bacterium
AGAGCATCTGACTACGGATCAGAAGGTTACAGGTTTGAATCCTGTATGAGTCACAAAAAGGCCGTTCGCAAGGACGGCCTTTTCTGTTTTCCTGGCCTATTACTACCCGAATATTCGGGGTCAATGTAAACAACCTGCATAACCATGAGTTCGATATAAGCCGGCAAACAGTTTTTGGAGGGATTTTTTGCAGTTTTAATAGGATTTTGTATCTTTGCACTGACTAAAACTAACGCCAAGGATCCCGACCGCCCCGAATGCGCGGAGATGCATCCCGACGTTTCAACTTAATTTCTATCTACTTTTTTCCAATAAGATTTCAGGCACGACGCGCCTTGAGGGCGTGAAGTCAACCTATCGAATTACTGACCTAACAGCCGGTTTGCCGTCATTGCGACACTGATGATTGTGGCAAGCCACCGAAAATTAACGACAATCCTACTATATAATAATATATGTACAATTTTGTAGACCTTACCGCTATGTCTGACGCTGAAGTAGTCAAGATAGCGGAATCAATGGGACTAAAGAAACTCAATCACTCCGACAAGGAGCGAATCATCTTCCAGATTCTTGACAAACAGGCTGCCGACCACGCGGCTTCGACGATGGCGGCATCGGCCGCCGAGGGCGAGAACCGCCGTCGCTCAAAACGCGAACGGATCAATCATCAGCCGGAAAAGACGGCTACGGCGCGCCCCGACGAGACTTCGGCCGTGGAAAACATCACGACGAAGACTGCTCCCGACGGCACTACCCTCTCCACCAAGACCAAACGCGGACGTGCCCCCAAAAAGGCTCAGGCGGCTCCCGCCGTGGAGAAGACTCCGCTCGAGATGCCCCGCCTCGACTCGGTAGATATCGCCGAACTACCCGCACCCGAAGCCGCCGTCAAGAGCGATGATACCGGCAAAAAGAAACATAAAAACAACGCACCGGCAACTGAAAGCGTAGCGGCTACCGGGCCCGCAGAAGCTGTGACCGAGCCTCAGGCAGCCGAGACACCTGCTCCGCGCAAACGCGGCCGCAAGTCGAATGCCCAGAAGGCTGCCGAAGCCGCCCTTGAAGCAAGCGCTCAGCAGGCTGAAGCCAAAGAGGCCGCCGCTCCCGCCGAACCCAAACCGGAAATCCCGGCGACAGAGACAGTAGCTAAATCCGAGGAGCTTGCTCCCGCTGTTGCCGAAAATGCGCAGCCGACAGAGCAGCACGGTGGTGCCAACGGAGCTGCCAATGACAACCGCGCTGGCAATGATAATTCGCTCGGCTCATTCTTCCCCCGCGCCGAGGGTCGCCGCTTCGTACCCCGCTCACAGCGCGAGCGCGATGAGGCTGCCGCTGCCGCCGCATCCGCTCCGATTATCATCCAGGAACCGGGCGCCCAGCACCAGATTGCACAGATACCCGGCCAGAACAATCAGCAGGGAAAGAAAAACAAAAAGAACCGCAACAATCAGCAGGGTCACAACAATAACAATCAGCAGAATCAGGGCAATCAGCCCTATCAGCACCGCGAACCGCTCTACAACTTCGACGATATAATCGAGGCTGCCGGCGTGCTTGAAGTGATGCCTGAAGGCTACGGATTCCTCCGCTCGAGCGACTACAACTATCTGAGTTCGCCCGACGATGTCTACGTCACTCAGGGTCAGATCAAAAGCTACGGTCTGAAGCCCGGCGATGTGGTCGACTGCACGATCCGCGCTCCCCGCGAGGGAGAGAAATACTTCCCGATGGGACGTGTGTTAGGCGTCAACGGCCGTTCGCCCGAGTTTGTGCGCGACCGCGTGCCTTTCGAGCATCTGACCCCCCTTTTCCCCGACGAGAAGTTTGACCTCACAAGCGGCGAATCATCCAACATATCGACCCGCGTAGTCGATATGTTCGCCCCCATCGGCAAGGGTCAGCGCGGCCTTATCGTCGCTCCCCCGAAGACAGGTAAGACACTCCTTCTTAAGGATATCGCCAACGCCATCGCCGAGAATCACCCCGAGACCTACATCATGATACTGCTCATCGACGAGCGTCCCGAGGAGGTGACCGACATGATGCGCAGCGTCAACGCCGAGGTGATAGCATCTACCTTCGACGAGCCGGCCGACCGCCACGTCAAGATAGCCGGCATCGTGCTCGACAAGGCCAAACGCCTGGTGGAGTGCGGCCACGATGTAGTCATCCTGCTTGACTCGATCACACGTCTGGCCCGCGCCTACAACACCTGCGCGCCTGCTTCCGGCAAGATCCTCTCCGGCGGTGTCGACGCCAACGCCCTGCAGAAGCCCAAACGCTTCTTCGGCGCCGCGCGCAACATCGAGAACGGCGGCTCGCTGACCATCATAGCCACCGCCCTCACGGAGACATCGTCGAAGATGGACGAAGTGATCTTCGAAGAATTCAAGGGCACAGGCAATATGGAGCTGCAGCTTGACCGCAAACTCTCCAACAAGCGCATCTTCCCGGCTGTCGACATCATGGCATCAAGCACGCGCCGCGACGACCTGCTCCTCCCGGGCGACACGCTCAACCGTATGTGGATCCTCCGCCGCTTCCTCTCCGACCGCAACTCCATCGAGGCTATGGAATTCATCAAAGACCGAATGGAGCGTACCGTCAACAATGAGGAGCTGCTCCGCACTATGGGCGACTAATCTATCGACACATCACAATACATCAATATAATGACAAAACTTACAATCGCGGCTGTAGCCGCAACAGCTGTTATGACACTCCCTTCGTGCAGCAAGAAAGGGGAAGAACGCGTCAATCCGTTCTTAGTGGCCTACACCACCCCCTATGAGATTCCCCCTTTCGAGGAGATAGCCTATGAGGACTATCTGCCCGCATTCACCGCCGGCATCGAACAGGCCAAAGCCGACATCGACTCTATCGTAGCCAATCCCTCTACTCCGACATTTGAAAACACCATCCTTGCGATGGACAACAGTGGCGAGCTCCTTGAAAAGGTTGCCCTCGTATTCTATGCCCTCAGCGAGTCAGATTCATCTGACGAGATGGTCGAGATAGCAGAAAAGGCTATGCCGATGGTATCGGAATATAGCGACGCCATGATGATGAACGACGGCCTTTTCCAGCGCGTCAAATATCTCTATGAGAACATTGACTCGGTAGACTATACCGTAGCCCAGCGACGTGCCATCGAACAGACCTACAAGAACTTCACCCGCAACGGCGCGCTTCTTTCAGCAGAAGACAAGGAGCAGCTCAAGCAGCTCAACCTCAAGCTGACCGACCTCTATCTGCAGTTCAACAAGAACCTGCTTGAGGCCACCAATGAGTTTCAGATCGTAGTCGACGACGAAGCCATGCTCGCCGGTCTCCCCGCCAACATAGTTGCCACCGCCGCCGAAGAGGCCCAGACCCGCGGACTGGATGGCAAATGGGTGTTCACACTCCATGCACCCAGCCGTCTGCCCGTGCTGCAGTTTGCCGACAACCGTGATCTTCGTCGCCAGATGTACGAAGGATACACCTCGCTCGCCTCAAGCGGCAAATATGACAATGCTCCCGTCATCAACGATATTCTCCGCGCCCGCTCGGCTAAGGCTCAGTTGCTCGGATTCAAGGACTTCGCCGCTTACAGCACCGACGCCGTAATGGCCAAGACCCCCGAGGCCGCCGAAGAACTCCTGATGCAGATCTGGAAGCCGACCCGCAAGCGCGTGGATCAGGAAGTGGCCGATATGCAGGCGATAGTCGATGCCGAGGGCGGCGACTTCAAGATCGCGCCGTGGGACTATTACTATTACGCTGAGAAAGTGCGCAAAGCCAAGTATGACCTCGACGAAAACGAGCTCCGTCCCTACTTCGCTGTCGACAGCGTGCGCAACGGCATCTTCACCATGGCCAACAAGCTCTACGGCATCACATTCGAGGAGATGCCCGACGCTCCCAAATATCATCCCGAAGTAAAAGTATATGACGTCAAGGATGCCGAGGGCAACCATCTCGCCGTCTTCATGACCGACTACTTCCCCCGCCCCTCCAAGCGTCAGGGCGCATGGATGAGTATCTTCAAGGAAGCCTATACCGACTCGACCGGCCGCCATGTGCGCCCCGTAGTCTACAATGTCGGCAACTTTACCCGTCCGACAGCCGACACCCCCGCCCTGCTCAACCTTGACGAAGTGCACACCATGTTCCATGAATTCGGCCACGGTCTCCACGGAATGCTGACCCAGGCTAAATACAAGAGCCAGGCAGGCACCAATGTCGACCGCGACTTCGTCGAGCTTCCCTCCCAGATGCATGAGCACTGGGCTCTCGAGCGCGACCTGCTCAAAGAGTACGCACGCCACTATCAGACCGGCGAGGTTATCCCTGACGAACTCATTGAAAAGATAGAGCGCGCAGGCACACACAACGCCGGCTTCGACCTCACAGAGCGTCTGGGCGCATCATGGCTCGACCTCCAGTACGGCCACCTCAACCCCGGAGCCAACGACTCCATCGACATCGTAGCATTTGAAAAGCAGGTAGGCGACGCACTCGGTATGCCCGCCGAAATACAGTACCGCTACCGCAGCCCCTACTTCAAGCACATCTTCGGCAGCAACGAATATGCCTCAGGCTACTACACATACACCTGGGCTGAAGTGCTCGATACCGATGCATTCGAACTCTTCAAGGAAAAAGGCATCTTTGATCCCGAGACAGCACAGTCATTCCGCGAGAACGTCCTTGAGATGGGAGGCAGCGACGACCCGATGACCCTCTTCATCAACTTCCGCGGTCAGCGCCCGAGCGCCGACGCACTTCTGCGCCACTACGGCATGAAATAATAGCCCTTCCTATACATTATATAACGAGGCTGTGTCAATAAAATTGACACAGCCTCGTTTCAGTTATGCAATTAACCGCAAAGCAGAGCGGCTTAATGAGGTATAGGATCATATGTGCTATCGACAGTCGGGATGCGCGAGAGATAGTGAACTTCCAGGTCTTCGACCCTTTGGCGAGCTTGTCTTGCAGATCTCGCCACGGCGCGGAGGGGTCAAGCGAGGTTTTCTATGTTTGGGAGCATAACGACATAGTCGATAACAACCGAGTTGAAATTAAGGTCGGAAAAAGATAAGTCCATAACTTGCTGATATTTTCAGCGAAGTTATAGACCTTATAACGGTTGCGAAAAGACGCTATTATTTGTCTTTGTAACTATTATTTACAATTTGCTCTAATTCTTCGTCTGGTACATCTTTGGAAAAGATGTAATACACTTTAGTATCTGTGCTACCATATCCTCCATAAGAACCACCTTGTGTAACAGATTTCGTATCAACTAACTCCCAACCTTGTAGAGACATATAGTTTATAGCACCTATGAGAGATGTAAACTTTAAGTCCTTACCATCGGCTCCTTTTATTGGTTGCCGTTTCTTATTTGATCCATCATCAAGTTTAATGGAATTTTTATGAAATTCCATCTCAACAAATAGTTTCTTGGCCTGGATGTTAGAGCAAGTCAAGAATATAAAACCGAGTAGAATAAATATATGCTTCATTAGTATAATGAACGTATTGGGATTAGACCTCTATTTTCGGGTTCCTGAGACCACTGGACGTGCCACACATCTCCATTTACTGTATCGAGTAGTATAAACGTCCAATTGTTTGTTGTCGGGTATAAGGCAAATTGCCCTGGCTTACCAGCAACAACTAACTCTTTAGAGTTTAGGACTACTTCAAACTCGTTTTCATCCATAGAATATTGTACCTGCCAAATTTTACCATTTCTTGTATCGAGTTTGAGGAAAGTGTAAATATTAGTGGTCGGGTATAAAAGATAATTGTTGACTGCATTAGTAGTCGGAGCTACAACAGTAGCCGGTTCTGCTGCTTGTGAACAACTTGCAACGCAGAAAGAGAAGATGAATAAGAGAACTAAATTTTTCATAAATAGTTGTAATTGAATATCGCAAAGTTACGAATAATCCGCGAGTTATCAAAGGAATACTTCAAGGTCATTGACTTTAAAGATGTAGCAGTCGGGGATTTCTTTGCATCGACAAAGCGCTAAAGCGATGATGCGGCACTCGCCGGAGGAAAGCAACTTGACGTTACACCAACCTCCGTTAAAATTATATCGTAATGAGATACAATTTCAGAGTTCGAGGATAGAGCCGTCGGTTTTCTTTCTTCGCTATGCTACGAAAGTTTACTGATTTAGAGCCTGCGATGGTCGAAACATATATTTTTTTTGCACGTCGAAAGTCAGGTTTTGGAAAATATTCGTAATTTTGCCACAATATTGACTGAAGACCCTATGAAGCAAGTAACCTACAACGGCCTTACCTTTGTACCGTATATCGAGAAAGAGAAGATCGCGGAGCGCGTCAGCGAAATCGCGAGCGAAATCAAGAAAGACACCCCCGAAGGTGCAGTACCTCTCTTCATCTGCGTGCTCAACGGAGCTTTCCCCTTTGCATCCGACCTATTCAGAGCTGTAGACACCGATGCTGAGATTACTTTCATCCGTCTGAAGAGCTATGAGGGCACCGGCACGACCGGAGTCGTGAAACAGGTTATGGGTCTTAGCGAGAACATCGAAGGGCGCCGTGTCATCATTGTGGAGGACATCATCGACACCGGTAACACGATCAAGCGCCTCGTCGACGACCTTCAGAAGATGAATCCCGCCGACATCAAGATAGCCACCCTGCTGTTCAAGCCTGACTCAGTGCAATGTGAGGTCAAGCCCGACTATGTAGGATTTCCGATCCCCTCAAAATTCATAATCGGCTACGGACTTGACCTTGACGGCATGGCACGCAATCTCCCCGACATATATGTACTGAAAGAGCAGTAATACCCCTGTCCTGCTCAAAATAAAAAAACAACAGATCTACATAACACAAACTTTACCGGCTTATGAAGAATATCGTGATATTCGGTGCTCCCGGCTGCGGCAAAGGGACACAGAGCGAGCGTCTGATTGACAAGTATGGTTTCTACCACATCTCGACCGGCGAAGTGCTTCGCGACCATATCGCCCGCGGCACAGAGCTCGGCAAGGTCGCTGACTCATACATATCGAAGGGTCAGCTGATACCCGATGAACTGATGCTCGATATCCTCGCCCATCTGCTCGACAGCGAGGAAGTAGCCGGCAAAAGCATTATCTTCGACGGATTTCCCCGCACTGTGCGCCAGGCCGAAGAGCTTGAGCGGATCCTCCGCGAACGCGGACGCAAGGTCGACACCGTAATCGGCCTTGAAGTCGACGACGACAAACTGATCGAACGCCTAATCCACCGCGGCCTCGAGACAGGCCGTGCCGACGATAATCCCGACACCATCAAACAGCGCCTACAGGTCTACCACAATCAGACCCAGCCGCTCCGCGACTTCTACACCAACAATGGCCTCTACAAAGCGATAGACGGAGCAAAAGAAGTCGATGCGATCGGTGAAGAGATAGCCCGCGAGATAGAGCGGCTATAACTTCTCTGAAATGAATGAAACAATCGAGAAAATAAACCGCCCGACATCTGGTAAAATAGATGTCGGGCGGTAATATTTTAATAAATCACTTCATGAGGTTGCCAAAGCCATGTTAAAGAGGGGCTACCAGAGGTTGAAGCGATAGCCGACGGTGACGTCAAAATTAAACATGGCGCTGACCAGTGTGTGCTTTTTGTCATAAATAAGTCCGTTTTCCATCCGGGCTACTGCTCCTACAAACCAATCTCCGTGATTGTAAACCAGTGAAACTTTCAGCCGGTTGCTCAGAGCGAATGTGGTCTTCTCCTCGTCGGTATTCATCACCCAGCCGGATCTCACACCGAAAATCGGCGATTCAGAGACGGCCAGAAGCCATCCGTCATGAAACACCCAGTTGTAGGCATAGCCCACCCGCAGTCCATAGTTGCGGTTGACGGCCCGATAATAATAATTGTACGACTCAAGCGGTAACTCCGAACGCATATCGTCCGGCAACTTATTGAAGTCGAAATCATACCAATATCTCGAAATCGAGAAACCGGCATATAAAGATCCTGAACTTCTGGCCTGCACCTTGCTGAATGAAAAGGCGGCAGCCTGCGAGTAATTCTTATGATTGAAGAAATAATATGTGTCGAGTCCCCAGTATTTATTGTTTACTCCCTGAAAGGGCACATCAACCTGCTTTGAGTCTCCGGTCGGACCGAATCGCGTTATCGACGATCCGATATTGTTTGTCATATAGTAGAAGTCTGCCGCAAACAAACTACAGTTAAACTGAAAATTGAACTGTTTGCGCGACTCTCCGCCTCCGAAATACTTTCCCACATTCAGATCATATCCGACGGATACCGCCATGTAGTTGAGATGGAAACCGATCGTCGTCGTAGGATCCGACATCATCATCATCCGTGTCCGGCTGTCATCAGCGAATATGAAGTTGTACAGGTCGGTCAGCACGTTTGCTTTTGCCTTGATGCTGAATCGTTTGCCGGTACCGATGACATAATCAGGATTCTGCGAATTGAAAAACTTGTCGCCCCAGCGATAGGTGTTGATGCAGAAACGCGGGAACCGCCCCCATGCCGCGATTGAATCCAGATCGAACGATATTGCGTGCGCTTTCTCAGCCCCGCCGCAGACGGAGACAAGTAATGTCAGGGTTATGAGCAGGTTTCTGAAAACAGGTTTCACACCGAGGGAACTTTATCAATACAAAGTTAATAAGAATTTTCCGTGCTGAATAATTTTTACCAACTTTGTATGAAAATTAGACTGAAATGAAACGTTTGTTCCGTATATTGCCCCCATGGACGCTGACCATAGCGGTCAGCATCATCATACTTTATCTTACACTCGTACCGAGGCCGGTACCGGCTGACCTTACCGAACCCTTTCCGGGCGCCGACAAGATAGTCCACGGGATAATGTTCGCATCGCTTGCGGCCGCTATCGTCATCGACAAAGGCCGTTCCGTGCGGACAGTTCCGAGCCGGACGATCGCGCTGACTGCCGCTCTTATATCCACAATATCGGGCGCGCTCATCGAGCTATTGCAATTATGGATGGATATGGGTCGCGGATGTGAGATGACCGACTTTATAGCTGACACCATAGGTGCGTTCACAGGAGGATGGATAGGCATACAGATATGCCGGTGGCTGCATAAGCCGTGACTTCGATTTCTTATATTGCTATAATAGCTATAGCGATAACAGTGAGGCCTAACACTCCTAAGATCAGACGCTGACATTCGGCGGCACGCCCTGGATGCAGTCCCGCGGCAAAGGGCGCCCGACAGCTGAAGTACCGGCGATAGACTATGCGGGCGACATAATAGGTCACAGCAGCTACAAGCGAACCGACCGCAGCCCCTGCGAGCAGGTCGCCGGGATAGTGTACGCCGAGCACAAGCCTGCTGTAAGCTGTCAGAATCGCCCAAAGATAGATGGATACAGTCAGCCATCTGTAGCGGAATACAAGCATGACGAATGTAGCCAGCGCAAACGAGTTGGCGGCATGACATGAAGGGAATCCGTAGGCACCTCCGCGATAGCCGTTGACGATATGTACAAACGAGGAGAACGGATTGGCAGGATTGGACGGTCGCAGACGCTCAAAGGCATGGCGCGCGAAGTTGCCACAGATCTGATCCGACAGGGCTATGATTATGCCGATCGCAAGCAGCATCCCGACGGCAACGCGCCATCCGAACCGGCGGAAAAGCGCCACTATAATGGCCGCATACAGCCCGACCCATATTATCTTACCGGAAAAGAGCCAGAAAAAGGAGTCGCCGTACTCGCACATATGGCCATTGAACCAGAGAAAAATCTCACTATCGATTTTTGCAAGCGTCTCAAGCATAATATTTTTGTTTAGAGATTACTCAGCCGGTCATAAAGCGACTGGACGTAGGCACCGAGAAGCGAATCCGATCGCGAAGTACCGTCAGAGTCCACAAAACGGTCATTCTCGACATTATATAAAGAGGCTACACCTGTCGAATCGACAAGGGCGACATATGACGGAGTAGAACAATAGGCGAAATGCGGTATCTCAGTGTTGAGCATATTCCTGCCGAAGTCATAGCGGGATCTGTCGAGGCCAACCGCATCAAGCAGGGTCGACGGCAGGTCTACCTGAGAGACAGGCGTATCTATGCGTCCGTATCTATTGAGAGCCCCGCCGGTCATAACGATGGGAATATGATGACGCATGACGACATCCATGGGATCTTCGACCGACGGATAACATCCGAAATGGTCGGGAACAAGGACAATCAGAGCATTCTTCCACCTTTCGGAATCACGAAGCCCGTTGATGTAAGCGGCCAGCGCATTGTCCGTAAACCGGAAGGCATTGAGTTGGGGAGAATCGGCATATACAGGATCGACATAAGGGACATCAAACGGCTCATGACTGCTCAGGGTCTGAATTACCGTAAACTCAGGGACTGAATCGGTCCGGGCAAGCGCATCGTCCAAAGCCCGCTCGAAAAGCTTGTCGTCCGTGACGCCCCACTTCGCGCTCCGATAGGATTTAGGGAAATCGTCCTGAGTGATAATGTCGGTATATCCCGTATTGAGCAGATAGCTCTTCATGTTGGCAAAAGAAGCATCTCCACCGTAATAGTAATGGTTGACATATCCGGCATCAGCCAGCGACGCTGCCAGCGACGGGATGTGGCGCGTCTTCTCAGGATATTTCATCAGCGACGTATTAGGCTGAGCGGGGAATCCGTTGAGGATAGCCGTCACAGCTCTGTCCGTGCGGAAAGATGATGCATAGGCATTTGTGAACAGCAAGCCTGTTGAAGCGATTGAATCAAGCGAGGTAGCCACCGGAATACCGCCCTGCGACGGCATAAGATGTGAGGAGAAACTCTCCAGGATTATCATATAAATGTCAGGTCGCGAAATATTTACAAGGCTGTCAGCCAGAGTATAGGGAACTGCATCAAGATTTTCCGCGAATATCTCCGCAGCCTCATCTTCCGGCATAAACCGGAACATCCGGTCGAAATTCTGCTGATGCATAGCCGAATAAAGGAGACTGAAGACCGGATTGACAGCCGCATGATTCAGGCGCATATTGTTTGAGAAAAAGGCCGAGCTAAGATTGATTGTCGCCACGCCGAAACCGCCCCGGATGGGGATGAACAGCAGTGCCGCCATAAACAGCATGACGCACGACGATGTCAGCCGACCACTCTCCGCAGACCTCAACCGGCGCAATCCGAGCAAACGCACAAACAGCCGCCACAGACCATAGGAAAGAGCCACCCACAATATTACAGCACCGGCAACACTCCACATCGATGTGCTTGCCATCGCCGACTTCGGGGAGCTGACGAAATAGTAGAGCGGCGTGATATCGAGCTTAAAGTCCCAGTAGCCGTACAGTGCCATATCGGCCATCAGAATCAGCACCACAACGGGGATAATGACTGCAAGATAGACTTTTACACATATACCGACTGCTCGCGTCGACTGAATCCACGGCTGAGCGATAAGGAACAGCGCCGGGAGAGCCGACAGATACCCGGCTGTAGCCAGATCCAGCCGCAGACCGTGAATAAGCGCACTGCACAGATCGCCGAACGAGCATCCGGCATATAGCCCGTGATAAAAAATCATGAAGGCTATTTTTGCAACGATGAAGAGTGCGATCCACCCCAGATAAAGCGCGAAGAACTGCCGCAGATAGGGGCGGACAGCCATGAAAGACCGATGCACTGAACAATTATTCATAACATTCCTAATTATAGAGCCTTATAAATGACTGACTGCACACGCGAGCGGGCTTTTTGCTTAAACCATGCCGAATTATCGCGGGAGGGACAGACGCGATTGCTTAAGAAAACGTAGATAAGGCGATTGTCCGGATCAACCCAGAAGCAGGTGCCCGTAAATCCTATGTGGCCATAGGTTGAGGCAGGAGCTTCCTCGACAGTCGAGCTTTTGTCCGGATTCTCGAGATTCGGACGGTCAAAACCGAGTCCGCGGTGACAGGTCGGCGAGACCGTACGCGTGAATTCAGCCACAACGGCCGGCGAGAGCACCCGCGCTCCGCCATAAGCTCCGCCGTTGAGCAGCATCTGACTGTATTTGGCGATATCAGTTGCAGAGGCGAAAAGTCCGGCATTGCCCTGCACACCTCCTGAAAAGGCAGCCAGCTCATCATGCACATACCCGCGGAGCTGCTGCCGGCGAAGATAATTATCCTTTTCGGTAACTGCGATTCTCTCCGCCGGAAACTTTTCAAGCGGTCTATAACAAGCGGAAAAAGCGCCGATAGGCTCAAAAATATTTTCCGCGACCCACTGCTGATGCGGCATATGAGTCACCCGCTGTTCAATATCCATCAACAGGCAAAAATTAAGGCAGCTATATCGGAATGACGGAGCTTTGAGAGGAATATCGTAAATGCGACCCATGATGGTGTCGTAGGCGCAATCAAGCGCCCATATGCCGTTCCCTATCCGGGAAGCAGGTGTAGCGGGCTCCGCTTTGGCCACAATATCTCTGCGGAGACGGGCGCCACTATGTCCATAGGCATTGCGTGCTATTTTTATGGTATTGGGGGCAACCGCCCTACCGCGCACAAGAGGTCCGGAATAAGAGTCGGGATCCATCATGAGCTTATACATATCAAGCGAGGCAGGCAGACCGCTCTGATGGAACAGGAGTTGCCGGGGGGTAAGATCGGCTTTGGGTGTTCCGGCGAGTAGCGGGATATACCGGCTCAGGGGGGCATCCAGATCGATAAGACCGCGCTCACGTGCGAGCATAATGCCGGGAAGGGTACCGACAGCCTTAGAGACAGACGCCACGTCAAAGAGAGTCGACGCGTCCACAGGGGATGCTTCGGGCGAATTAGCCGTCCGGCCATAGCACTTGTCGACGATGACCTTGCCATCCTTCACTATCATCACCTGTGCGCCCGGAAAAGCACCCGCCGCCAGAGCCGGCTTCATGATAGCATCTATGGAGTCGCATAACCACGGAGCGACTGAGGTTGTCGACGGGTTGGAAAAGCTAAGCCTGTTACTGAGGAAAGTGACGGCATCCCCTTCTTGGGCTATGCCGGGCATAGTGACATTTAATCTTCCGGTAACATTGTTCCCTCCAAAGATGGCGTCGGCAGCTGCGCGGTAGGCAATAGGGTTGGCATCATATGCAATCATGAAAGCATCCGCATCAGCAAGCTCATCTTTGAATTTCATCGCCTTATATGGGGTCATGAACATGACCGGAACCACTGAGCAACGTTTAGCCAGACGCTTCAGATTGCTTAGAGTCTGAGCATTATCATTATAGACACCCACTATGACAACTTCGTGGGCTGCGATGGCCTCAATAGCAGCATCCGAGAGAGGAGCCGAGGAGTCGGCATAGCGTGCAATATCTGCATGACGAGAGGCAACATCTGTAAATTCATTTTTGACATTGGCTCCGAGGTTGACAAAGGCTATGGAGTGGCCAGCCGAGAGGGGCAGCAGGTCGCAGCGATCACGGGGGATGGAAATGGACGCTATTGTCAGGCGTTCAATCAGATCTCGGGACGAAGGAGTGTTCAGCCGTTTAGTCAATCCGTTGAGGTCGATAGCCGGCTGCTTGCCGCGCAGACCAAGCGCCCACTTGTAGGCCAGTATTTTGCGGCAGCGGCTGTCAATTTCCGCCTGATCGATACGGCCGTCTGACACAGCCTGCTCAACGGCGGTGATATCAGACACCGGCGCCCCTGAGCCAAGCAGCATATCGGCGCCGGCACGGATAGCCGTGACGCAATTGTTCTCCTGACGGCTGGCGCCTTTCATCTCCAGGGCATCAGTAAAGACGAGTCCTTTGAAGCCCATCTCATTTTTAAGCAAGTCGGTGGTTATGGCAGCTGACATTGATGCCGGAGTCATCGTCTCGTCAAGCGCAGGCACGGAAAGGTGTCCGACCATCACTCCCGACAGACCGGAATCGAAATACCTGGCAAAGGGGAGCAGATCGTTTTCGGAGAGGAATTCACGCGAATGATCGACTACGGGAAGGGTCTTGTGCGAATCGGTTGACGTATCGCCATGCCCGGGGAAATGTTTGGCACATGAAATCACCCCCTCACTTTCCATCCCACGGCTGAAGGCCACGACTGCTTTGGCGACGCGTTCGGGATTTTCGCCGAACGAACGACGGCCGATGACGGGATTATCGGGGTTAAGGTTTACATCGGCTACAGGTGCAAAATCAACGTGGATGCCAAGTTCACGACACTGACGCGCAACTTCGGCACCATACTCCTCGAGAAGCTTATAGTCGGTTACGGCTCCGAGCGCCATATTGTAGGGAAACCTGGAAGTCTCGGGAATACGCATTGCCAGCCCCCACTCTCCGTCGAAAGTCATCATGACCGGCACCTCGGCCAGTGACTGTGCGTAATTGATCATACGCGCATACTCGCCGACGGTGCCTTTTCTGAATATCAGTCCGCCGACATGATTATCACCGACATACTTTTTGATAAGAGCGCGGCTCTGCTCCCCCTTTGCCGGATCAACGAAAGGGACAAAGAGCTGGGCAACACGCTCCCGCGGAGAGAGCGATGCGAAAACCGAGTCAACCCACTGCCGGCATTCCTCAGACTCTACAAGCGAGGGAAAGTAATTGGCACGGAGAGTCGCCGCCATACATGCGGCAAACAAAATGGTAAGGATGCTGCGGCGTATCATCGGCGTGTTTCTTTATCGACAGAGATGCGGGAAGCAGCCTGTGCTGTGATTGTCTTTTTCTTAAGCGAGGATATGTAGTCGACCATATCCTCCCATATGAGATTCCCACTTATAGCCACCGACTTACCGCGTTTCAACGGAGTCATGTAGTCGCCCCCGTTGGCAAGATAGTCGATAGTAGCTATACGATATGTGCGGTCAGGATCGATAGGCTGCCCGTTGATAGTGGCCGCCACAAGCTGCGATTCATCCGCATTGACGAGGACACGCAATTCCTCGCTGAATCCGACACGCTTCTTTTCGACATTGATCTGAAGCATATCAAGCAGGTCATGTCCGGAAATATCGAGCACCTGCACATGATTGGCGAAGGGGAACATCTCCATCACCGTGCCCTGCGTGACATTACCTTTGGAAATACCGTTGCGGATACCTCCGCGGTTGGCTACGGCGAAATCTATCTTGCCGTCGGCTACCAGTCCGCGGCCTCGATCGGCTATGAAATCGCTGACAAAATTAAGCAGCACATCGCCATATCGGTCTGAAGCTATACGGCTTTTGCCGATTACAATGCTTTTTACCGAGTCAACCCCGTGGCGATAAGGCTCGAGCATCCCGACAAAGTCACGGTCGATGCGCGCGTCAAGACGTTTGTCGACCGGAATAAGATCGGCGGATATTGACGAATTATCTGTATCTATCGTGACTACGCCAAGATACAGACCCGAGCTGCCGGTCTGAGTGATCAGTACGGGCTGGCGCTCGGAGTCATATCGGCTGCCGTCGTTGGAGCCAGGCTGCAGGCGGGTATGGCTGTGGCCTCCTATGATGACATCGATATTAGCGCCCTGCTCCACAAGGTCGAGGTCGTCGGCCATATCCTCATAACTGTACCCGATATGGGTCAGGGCGACCACATAGTCCACTTTGTCATTATGTTTCAGATGCCATGCGGTAGAATTGGCGGCTTTGAATAGATCGAGAAAACCGACACCCTCGCACCGCTCCGAGTCGATAATACCGACGGGATCCACATTTATACCTATAAGACCGATCCGCTTGCCGGCAATGTCGACAATACGGTAGGGAACGATATATGGCTCAAGCGGAGTCCCGGCCACATCGTAGTTGGTCGAGATAAACTGTGCGTCTATATTTTTCAGATAGTTGCCGAGAGCCTCCATGCCGTTGTCAAACTCATGATTGCCGAGTATGGCATAATCATAGCCTAAGGCATTCATGACCTTACCTTCGACTTCGCCACCGTAGAGATTGAAATAGACCGTACCCTGGACAACATCGCCGGCATCGACGAGCAGCACATTCGGCTCTGCCTGACGGATGCTGTCTATCAAGACTTTCCGTCGTGCGACTCCGCCCAGATTGTCGGAATTGGGATCAATCTGGCTATGAGTGTCGTTAGTGTGTATGATGACTATCCGCTCTGCGTCGACAGTCAGAGACGAAGCGGCGAAAGCTATCGCAAGAACCGCCGGGAGATATTTATGTTTCATAGTTTTCGTAGTGTTGGAAATCACTACGAAAGTACAAAATTAGTGGCTTAAATGCAATATCGGCCTAAAGAAATCTCTCGACGGTCAAAGTCTTTCGTCAAGCGGACTCCGCTCGGGATAGACTTTCGGGGGCTTTGGGGTGCGCGATTTGCGTTTTTTTGTCGGTCTGACGGTATCGCGAGGTGCGTCTCCGACTGTATCGGGGGGAATTGTTACCGAAGGAACCGGCAATTGCTCTGCCCTACCCCTCGCACGGTGGCACATAGTCACAGCTGTTATGGCGGCTATCACAAAGATCAGAAGCACTGTCCCGTTGACAAGGCCTCGCCTCGGATTCATCAGACTCATAGAGCGTTGGATATAAGAATTATAAATATAAGCGGAGGTGCGATATATTTTATCGCCATGCTGACAGCCGGAGCCCACACCGCACAGATGCTGCCATGGTTCGTAAGCTGGTCTCTGAGTGTATTTTTCGGCAGAATCCATCCGACATAGACACATAGCAACAGTGCGCCGATCGGCAGCAGATAATTGGTCGCGAAACAGTCAAGGAAATCAAAGAGATTGTAGCCCAGAATGCGGAAACTGTTCCATGAGCCTTGCGATAGTGAACAGGCCAGGCTGACAGGCACTAACGGCAGAAAAACGCAGACGATGGCCTTTCGCCTCGACCAGTGGAGCGAGTCCTGAAGGAATGCAACACTGACCTGCCCGAGCGAGATTGTGGATGTCAGGGCGGCCACACTGATAAGCAGGAAGAACAGGGACGACCACAGACGGGTGCACTCCATGTGGGTGAATACCTCCGGGATAGTGACAAAGACGAGTGTCCCGCCACGCAGCGACTCGCTGTCACTTATGCCGAACGAAGTGACGACCGGGAAAATGATAATACCCATGAGAATCGCCACCATGAGGTCGAGCAGAGATACAGTCGCGGCCGTGCGGCCGAGACGAGTGGAGCCGGGGAAATAAGATGCATATGTGATCAGCACTCCGAGACCGAGACTCAAAGAGAAGAATGCCTGCCCGAGCGCGCTGATAATGACGGAACCATTAATTTTGCTGAAATCAGGCGAAAAGAAATATTTCAGTCCTTTGGAGGCATCCGGCAATGACAACGACACACAGCAGAATATCACAAGGAGCAGAAAGAGAAGCGGCATCAACACATTCGAGAGCTTCTCGATACCTTTCTTGACTCCACGCCAAAGCACTATGGCGTTTATAGCTATCATAAGCAGCGTAAATACTATCGGCCGGACATCCGTCTGGACATATTCCTGCATCTTTGCTCCGAAATTCACAGACCCTGATGGCTCATCCGGCGTAAAAAGAGAACCTGATACTGACGCGAAGAGATATTCAAGCGTCCAGCCGGAAACTACCAGATAAAACCCTAAAATAATAAAAGACGCCAGGACACCGAGCACACCAATGAGCCACCACGGCTTCCCGGGTGTTAGTTTCTGAAAGGTATGTATGGCATCGGCTCGCGCGGCACGCCCGACAGAAAATTCCGCAAGCATGACCGGAATTCCGAGGATGCATACACAAGCCAGATAGATCAGCAGAAACGCAGCACCGCCGTTTTCCTGCACTTCGGCCGGAAAACGCCATATATTTCCAAGCCCAACGGCCGAACCGACCGTAGCGGCAATAAGTCCAAGTTTTGAACTGAAACGTATTTTCTCTTTCACCTTATAAATCGTAATTTACAATCCCTATTTCACATAAGGATTGTGCAAAATTACGACAAAAAATTTATAAGCGCGCTATTTTTAGCGTCAAAATATCCTTCAAGCCTCAGAATATCGGCTTTGAGACGCCGATCCGGAGTAAAATTACCCAACAGCAACGGTCGGCGGATCGCGTCATGTATGTTTCTTCCGCATGAGAGCGGCACAACCCGATGGCACGGTACGAGCAGCGGAACCGGATTCTTACCTACGCAGGATGCCACAAATCTTACCGCTCGCGGCCTGCCTGCACGACGGGCTATTTCAGAATATGAGGCAAATGACAGCCGAGGAACAGACGCTATCGCCCGGAGCACATCAAGATGGAGGCCGGCGACATCCGGAGCGACAGCTAATTCCAATGTAGTCAGCCGGTCGGACAAAGCGGTAGCGATATCACGAATCAGCGGCTCAAAGCGTGGGGTATCATCATTGCCGGGCCGCGCGCATAGAGTCAGAGACACGATCGCGCCGTCATCCCGTCCCTCCAGAGCAATGCCTCCGAGAGGGGTCACGGCGAAAGAGCGTTCAGTCGGCATATCAGGTCTGTACGGAAGGAATCTTACTGAAATCATATCAATTGAGATAACAAAAAAGGCTCAGGGAAAAATCCGAGAGCCTTTGTAGCGGGACCGAGAATTGAACTCGGGACCTCCGGGTTATGAATCCGACGCTCTAACCAACTGAGCTATCCCGCCGTTTTGCGGTGCAAAGTTACAACTTAATTTTATTTCTTACAAATTTTCCACAAAAAATCTTTCCACCCGATTGGCGAGAAGTTGACAGCAAAGTCTGCCCTATATCATAGTAAAGCCCCTAATAGGCCGGAGTCGACCTTTAAGGGGCTTTACAAAAGTGATAGACGCAAGACTCAGCGTGCGCCGGAAATCAGCATCTTTTCTGATCTTCCGTTGGCATGTCGGCGGATAAAGATACCGTTCGACGGATTTTCCACGCGTCGGCCTTTCAGGTCATACCAGGTCGAGTCTCCGTCGGGTAAGTTTTCAGCCACTTCATCTACTCCGGTACTCGGGTCAGAGGGTTCTGTCTGTGATTTTAGAGACACATTTATTGTCTTGATGTCGGAGTCTGAGTTACTTATGCGTGTATAGTATTCCAGCATTCCGGGGCCACTGATTGTCATATCGCCCGTATGCTCGGCAAATCCGTCCTCATCAGATGCTGTCGAATAGACAGAATAGGGAGTATCTGTTTCCGGCGTCCAGCGTACGAATATTTTCATGCCGCCCGCCTGGCTCTCATGGGCGAGACGCAAGGTTATCGCCTCATCCTCTTCGATTTCTATATTTTGAGCTGAAGAAGATTTCAGATAAACATTGAGATTGTCCGGATGCGACGGCTCGACAACGGTAAAAGTACGCGATACGGAATATTCTTTCGGAAGATTGAGAACAAAACACTGATCATTTATTCCGAAAATTTTCTGATCAATCCTGGAGGTAAAGTTATAAGTACCCTTATGTGAGAATATTGACGGAGAAACCGGGAATCCAACGGAATTTCCGGTAATGACAGGTGCGACATCAGCTTCAACAGTCTCTCCAGTCGTATTATCGGTCAGAGTGACGTGGACTTTAGCATCAGCATCATTAAGCAAAATGTTTGTAGCATTCAGTGACCGGAGGGATATCATATCGGGGACATCATCCAAGTAAAATGTCGAGGGTGTCTGCCAGTCAAGGCGCATTACACCGGTATCCGGGGAGCCGCCGCTCACTGTTATCGGACCGACCATGATATTGCTTATATGACGGCTCTGATTATTGAGGACACCACTGCTGTTGAGATACATACAGGCAATCACTCCATGGGTGGGATACTGGAGGTAATAATCGCCGGGAGCCGAGAATTTTCCTGCAAAATCCAATGTAAGGTCAAGATCATCTCTGGAAAATTCGCCTACGGCCACCTCTTCAAACGTCCCATCGTCGTTTTTCTTCAGCAGTTTTCCCGTGTTTTCCTCATACTCATCGGGAGTGTACCTGATAATATCCTTCTGGATATTATTATTGGTCGCGTCAATGAATGCGAAAGTTTTCATCGTATACCGTCCGCCTACAAAATTGACATTTTCCGTATTGCGGTTGGTAATACGGGTTTTATGCTCAAACTGATCTATATCATTTATATAATAAGGGATATTGGTCTGACCGGTGGATGTATTTGTCGCTCCAGGTATCTGATTGAGGTTAATGATATTGTCAGGGTCGTCAGCCCGGTAGACTTTTATGAAAGCCGGCTTGAGTCCTACAGTGATGGTAGTGTGATTCTCCACCTGAGGAAACTTCAGAAAAATGCCGCGGCCGTCACCCTCAACAAGATAGTCGGTCAATGTGAAATCTGCCGGCTGGCCACTGACCGTAAACATGGCCTCCGGCGGGACTTCCTTGATTTTCCAACCATCGTTGACCCAAAATGTGAGACCGGGGATAGATTTATACGATCCCTGCACTCTGTCAAAGTGAAGCACACCGCCATAGAAACCGACTGCATACGCTGATGAAGAGGCGGAAAGCAACGATAAGAATAAAACACAACGCGAAAATTTATTCATGTGCGATAAACATTTGCCGCCCTATAGACCCCTCGGATTCGGGCTGATAAATAAAAAGAAAGCGCAAGGTCTGTACTTTTTTGCCCGTTCCACTTTCCGAGGCTCTGGTATTGCCCATCTTCGTAAAACGAGCAAACATGCAGAAGCCTCGCGCAGTATATGACCACACATCGGCACGGGATGCTCGCGCACCACCTGCCGACATAATAGGCATACCTACCAGGCATCTACCGTCTGCTACAGTCTTGACGAAGATTGAAATTTACCAGATTTCGGAAAGTCAAGAAAGAGCGCCGAGTAAACGCTGTCTAATATGTCTGCCAAGGCTGACCGTCCGCCGATACTCAGCTGAAAGGCGCCGAGGCATTTTATCGCATCCCGCCACTCAAACCCCTACCGGGCTTCTGCATGGCGGTCTACGACGCAAATTTACCGAATTTTTATTTCCGACAATTACACTTCTGCATTTTTAACATTTTCACATTCTGCCGACGAAATGTGTTAATGTCTGTTCTTATGAAAAAGTCAGGGATGACAGCTGCGGAAGAGAGGCTGCTATCCGGGCGATATCGTCACTGCTGATCGAGTCGAGAATTCCGGTCAATACCGCCGGAGACGGATAGCCGAGAGAGCGAAGCGCCGAGCGCCCGAGAGACAACGCCGACTGCTCTATGCTGCCGCCGGCTACAGTCACTTGTCCCACATACTGACGTCGCGCCGCCATCAGAGCCCGCTGACTCAGGGGGCGTGTGGCAAGGATCTCTATCTCCGCTTCCACCAGCCGGCGACACTTCTCCACGTCGGAGTCATCGCAACCGAAATAGATTGACAGAAGTCCGCAATCGCCATATAATGTCAGTGACGAATCAACAGAATAGACGAGTCCGCGACGCTCGCGCAAGGCTACGTTAAGACGCGAATTCATCCCGGGTCCTCCGAGGATATTGTTAAAGAGCGCAAGTGCGTGGCGGTCGGCATCATACAAGCCGCCTACACGTGCACCCATCAGCGTGTGCGCCTGATGGAAGTCCATCGGGCGGTTGTCGCGGAATAGCGGAATAACTTCAGGCTGCACGACATTCTCTCTAAAATAATTCGCTTTCAGTCGTGAGAAATATCGCTCCGCAGCTGCAAATACGCGGACGGTCGAAGCGGGCCCCGTGTAGAAAAACACCATATTGGGCGCTCTATAATACCGATCGATCCACGCCCTGCACGCGCGGCTGTCGAAGCGCGCTATCGATTCTTTTGTGCCGAGGATATTATGTCCGAGCGGATTCCCCTTGAAGATGATGTCTTCAAAGTCGTCATACACGGCATCGACCGGCGAATCCAGATATGAATCGATCTCTTCGGCAACGACCTCGCGCTCCTTGTCAAGCTCTGCGTCGGGAAACGTACAGTCAGTCACCAGATCGGCAAGCAACTCTACCGATCGAAGCAGATTGCCGGCCGGAGCTATGGTATAGACAAACGTCTCCTCTTTCGTCGTGTAGGCATTGAGCTCGCCGCCTACAGTCTCCATCCTGTTGATGACATGATGCGACCGGCGCCGGCGCGTGCCCTTGAAGATAGTATGTTCGACAAAATGCGCGAGTCCATGCTCGTCGGGGGTCTCATTGCGACTGCCGGCAAGTATAGCGACGCCGCAACATTCAGCTACACTTCTGACCTGACGGGCTGCTACGCGCAATCCGTTAGACAGTATTATGGTGTCGATATGCTCTACTCCGGATCGTGCCATTGGCCGTCAGCTTTCAATATTTCTATAAGTCTGTCAAGGGCTTCTTCCGCAGGAATATTCATTTCCAGACACTGCTTGCCCCGGTAAAGACTGACCTTACCGGCTGCCGCACCTACATATCCGTAGTCGGCATCGGCCATCTCACCCGGACCGTTGACAATACACCCCATGACAGCTATCTTGAGCCCCTTTAGGTGAGATACGGCTGCCTTGACCGCACGGACTGTCGACTGCAGATCGAAGAGTGTGCGTCCGCAGCCCGGACAGGAGATAAACTCTGTCTTGGTAAACCGGCAACGGGCAGCCTGAAGAATGTCGAGCTCGAGTGCTGCGATACGCTCTGCGGGAAGCAATCCGGATTGTATGGAGATGCCGTCGGCCATACCGTCCATAAGGAGAGCGCCGAAATCGGCAGACGCACGCAATATTACGTCATCGGCCGTCAGGGAGCCGTCATATGACAGTCTTACTGCCACCGGATTGGCGACTCCCGCAGCGGTAAGAGCATGAATGGCGGCCTCAATTGCTCCGACCGGATCAGGATGTGCGGTAGTAAGGAGAAGTACCTTCCCCTCGGCCTTACGCGCGGATGATATCAGATCGCCGGCGGGCATATCGGCATCGAGATGACAGAACAGGGCCTCATCCGGCTTGTCGGCCTCGAGAGCCACCACCGTGGCTCCACCGCCAATGCCGGCAGTCTGCTGAGACGGACGCCGCCCGGGCGCGATCGGATCATAACCGGGATAATAATCGCCACTCAATGCCACTCCCTTTCCGGCCCGTGACGTTATGTAATCCGCCAGAGCCCGGGCTACAGGTATCTCGCATTCCGGTTCTTCCGAGAGGGAGACTCGTATTGTGTCGCCGATGCCGTGGGCAAGGAGAGCGCCGATACCGACCGCCGACTTTATGCGGCCGTCATCGCCGTCGCCTGCTTCGGTAACACCGAGATGCAGGGGGAACGACATACCCTCGCCGTCCATAGCACGGACAAGGCGGCGCACCGTCTCAACCATGACTACCGTATTGGACGCTTTGATAGAGATGACGATGTCCCTGAAATCGTTGGCCACAGCAATCCGCAGAAACTCCATCGCGCTCTCTACCATCCCGGCCGGGGTATCGCCGTAGCGGCTCATGATGCGGTCGGATAGCGATCCGTGATTGACTCCGATACGGATAGCTGTACCGTTTTCGCGGCACAGTTCCAGAAGCGGGACAAAGGTAGCGGCTATACGGTCTATCTCGGCTGCATACTCCTCATCGGTATAGTCAAGATGCTTGAACGTACGTCCCGGATCTACGAAGTTGCCGGGATTGATTCTCACTTTCTCGACATGACGGGCAGCTTCGAAAGCCGCCTTGGGATTGAAGTGGATGTCAGCCACCAGAGGCACGCTCACCCCGGCGGCACGCACGCCTGAATGTATATTGGCCAGATTGGTGGCCTCGCGCACACCTTGAGCCGTGAGTCTGACGATCTCTCCGCCTACGAGGGCGATACGGACTGTCTGCGCTATGGAGGCATCCGTATCCATGGTCGACGTATTGGTCATCGACTGGATGCGGATCGGATTGTCGCCGCCTATCACTGTCTCCCCTACGCGGACAGGCCAGCTCTGACGGCGCTTGTAGTCAAAAACCGACATTATATTATATATGTATATCAGTTAGTCTTGTAATCATATTTAATCTCCGACAGGTCATTGTTGGCTTTCACGATCTTCTGACGCAGAGAGCTGGAATAATCATTGAGACGCTTTGCAATCGCCTCATCCCCGAGCGCAAGAATACGCATAGCCAGCACGGCTGCATTGAGACCCGCGTCGATACCGACTGTAGCCACGGGTATACCCGGGGGCATCATGACGATAGAAAGGAGAGCATCCCGACCTTCGAGTGTAGCACTCAGCGGAAGACCGATCACCGGCAGGGGCGTGAGAGCCGCAATGACTCCGGGGAGCGCGGCGGCCATACCGGCGGCGGCAATGATTACTTTGACACCGCGTGAGGAGGCGCCGGTGGCGAACTCTTCTACTTCGCGCGGTGTACGGTGAGCCGAGAGAGCGAGCATTTCAAAGGGTATCTGCTGAGACTCCAGAAAGTCGGCAGTCTTCTTGAGCACAGGCAGATCGCTTGTACTGCCCATTATGATACTTACGAGTGGTTTCATATTATCTGATGTATGAATATGTTTGCAAAATTTATAGTTATATGAGCATTGAAATATATATCGCCGCAAAGCCGAGTACATATCCGGCACCGACCTGCCCCAATGTATGCCGCCCGAGAAGGAGCCTGCACGTACCGACAAGTCCGGAAAGCAGTATCAGTCCGAGGGGAAGAGCGAATCCGAATGTGACGAGATAGCCTTTGACCGCAAGGAAAAGCGACAGCGCTGTCAGCCCTCCCATCCCCATCGAATGCCCGCTTATCTTCCAACGCAAGTTGATGACAGCCGCTATCGCCAGAGCCACAGATGCTCCGACCATGAAGGCCGACATCCAATGCGGTGCGCGCAGACGCGTAAAATAGAATGCGGTGGCGAAATATGCAAGAATCGTTATCACAAACGGCAGAAGACGCTCCCGCTGCTTATTGAGTGCAGGATCTGTAACTTTGCCCAATCTATACATTATAAATATACCCGCGCCGGGCACAACTGCCGTAAGCCCGAAGGCTGCTGACGTGACAGTCCATAGCACCACTGCATCAAAACCATGCATATATGAGCACAAAAACACTATGGCCAGTGCATAGGTAGGCATCAGCAGCGGGAATGTAGCTATTGAAACAATTCGTGCAAATCGGTCGCGCATGGTCACATCTCTTTATTTCATTTCTTTTCTGAGCCGGGCAACCGGGAGCCCCAGCCGCTCGCGATACTTGGCGACAGTGCGCCGCGCTATGTCAAAACCTCTCGCGGCGAGCGCGGCAGTCAGAGCCTCGTCGCTCAGCGGCGCGCTCTTGTCCTCGGCATCGATCAGATCGCGCAAAGCGTGCTGAATCTGTACCGACGACGCGTCGCTATCCTCGCGGGGGCGCTCGTTGAAAAGCATTTTGAGCGGATATATGCCATGTGAGGTAGCGACATATTTATCTGTCGTAGCGCGCGAGATCACCGAGAGATCGTAGCCGGTCAGTGCGGCCACATCCTTCAGTATCATTGGGCGGATATCGCGCTCATCACCTGTCAGGAAAAAGTCGCGCTGTATCTTAAGGATCGCCTGCATGACACGGTACAGTGTCTCCTGACGCATCCTGATTATGCGGATAAATTCCTGGGCTTCATTGCGCTTGGTGCGGATAAACATTTTGGCACCCTCGCGGGCGGCCCGGGGTGTTATGGGGGTATCGGCCTCAAACGACTTTTCGATTCCGAGGTCCGGGATACGGCTGAGCGATGTAAGTATCAGCCGGTCGCCGTCAGCCTCGACAGCAAAGTCGGGCACTACATGACGCGCCGAGTCGTCGCCGGGTGCGCCGCTTGCAAATGCCGCTCCAGGCTTGGGATTAAGCCGGCGGATCACATCCATCGCATTACGCAGGCGCTCGCGGTCGAGATCGGCAGCGGCACGCAGGCGATCAAACTGCTTTCTTGAGAATAAATCAAAATAGTGGTTTACGATTTCTGCCGCGTCGTCCACCGCCTCCGTGGGAGTCATCCGCTTGAGCTGCAGCGCGAGACAATCGCGCAGATCGACGGCACCGACACCGGCCGGATCGAAGGTGCGGATCTTCTGCCACACCTCATTGACTTCGGCCGGGGTGACATCCAGTCCGTCGGCCATGTTGACATCGAGAGCAATCGACTGCAGGTCACGCGTAATATAACCGTTATCATCAAGATTACCGATAATCTGGAGCGCGATGCGGCGCTGACGGTCGTCGAGGTCGCTGACCCCGATCTGCTCGGCAAGCGTCTCAAGAAGTGTCTGCTGATGATCGCCTGCAGAGGCAACTACGTCATAATACGGGTCAGATGCTGATCGATTGTTGACTGCGTACCGGTAATATGGGGTCTGATCGTCCTGAGCGGAATCGGCATTGCTTTCCGGAGATATCGGAGCATCTTCGTCTTTGGCTTCGAGCGCAGGCATCTCGTCAACGGCACGCCTCACCTCGTCCTCGATCTCAGGCGCATTCATCTCGAGCATTCTCACATACTTGACCTGCAGAGGGGTCAGCCGCTGCTGCTGTCGGAGAGTGGTGTTAAGCGAAAGGTTCTCTTTCATAGCTCGATGTGTCGTGCCTTCACTGGCTGTCCGAGAAAGAGTGAAGCCATGTCAGTAAACTTTTCGGATTGCTCGGTTGTCAGAAATGTGGCACCTGCGCCCTTTGACAGCCGGCACTCTATTTCAGGATGCCGACGCAGATAGTCGGCCAGACTCTCGGCCACGATAGTGCCCTGAGTTACCGCCCCCACACCATCGGGAAGATGCCGGCATATCTTGTCGAGAAGCAGCGGATAGTGCGTGCATCCCAATATTACCCTATCTATCAGCGGGTCAGCCGCCATCAGTTGGGAGATATCTTTCTCTACAAAATAATCGGCGCCGTCCGACCAGGCCTCGCCGTTTTCCACAAGCGGCACCCACATCGGGCAGGCATGACCCGTTACCGTGAGGTCGGGCGACAACTTGGCTGCCTCCATCTCGTAGGAGCGCGAAGCGACGGTACCCTTCGTACCGAGAATTCCGACATGGCCGGAACGAGTCAGTGTCGCAAGATGCTCAACCGTCGGACGTATGATGCCGAGCACGCGCCGCGAGGGATCGATGTTCGGAAGATCGTTTTGCTGGATAGTGCGCAATGCCTTGGCCGACGCGGTATTACATGCCAGAATAACGAGATGGCATCCGCGGGCAAACAGTGCCTTTACCGATTCGAGCGTAAACTTGTAGACCAGCTCGAAGGAGCGATTGCCGTAGGGCGCACGCGCATTATCGCCAAGATACAGATAATCATACTGCGGAAGGTGAAACCGCAGCTCCTGCAGTATAGTCAGACCGCCGTAACCGGAGTCGAAGACTCCTATCGGACCGGCAGCGGGATATATGTCGTGCGTATTATCCATCTCAACTACAAAGATACAATTCTTTTGCCACTAAGACCCGCATTTCAACATTATTTAATACATCGCCGGCATTCCCCGCCAAAAAATTTGTGTACCTTTGCCGGAAACCGTTCCGGAGAAGTCCACTCACAGCCGGCGACGGTCGTTCATTTAGCTTTTTACACAACGAATGAAGTCAGAACTCCCTAAAGAAGAGCCTCAGCTCATCGAGCGCCTGCGAGAGCCGTCGACCTGCCGGCAGGCATTCAATGAGGTCATTCGCTTATATTCAGAGCCACTCTACTGGCAGATAAGGCGTCTCGTCAACTCGCATGAAGACGCCAACGACCTGCTGCAAAATACATTCCTCAAGGCGTGGCAGTCGCTCGACAATTTCAGAGGCGATGCCAAGCTTTCGACATGGCTCTACAAGATTGCCATTAACGAAAGCCTGACGCATCTTGAGCGCGAGAAGAAGCGCTCCGGGGTGTCGCTCGACGACGAGGCCTCGTCACTCGTCCATGCCATCGAGGCCGACGAGTGGGTCGACGGCGACGAACTGTCGCTCAAACTGCGCAAAGCCGTGGCTCAACTTCCCGAGAAACAGCGCATCGTATTCAACATGAAATACTTTGACGACATGAAGTATGAGGAGATGTCAGAGATACTCGGCACATCCGTCGGAGCTCTCAAATCCTCCTACCACTTCGCCGTCAAAAAAATCGAGCAATATCTTGAAGAAAATTAAACCTTTATCACTCATATCAGTCTAAAGAAGAAAACGAATCGACCATGATATTGAAATCAGACCCGAAATATAACAGACTTGACCGGCCGGGACACCCGGACGGCATGACTGTGCCCGACGGCTACTTCGAGCGCTTTGCCGACTCGATGTCGGAAAAGCTCCCGGTCAATGCTCTGGAACAGCGACCCGCCGAAGAGCTCAAACCGCGCACGACATGGATGAAGCTTCGGCCATTCGTCTATATGGCCGCCATGTTTGCCGGAATATGGTGCACGATGAAGATGTTCACCATGCTTCAGCAATCTCCGGCCGACCTGTCCTCTCCGGATACCATGCAGATTGAGCGGATGACAGCGTCCGTTTCGCAGGATGAATATGCCGATTATCTCGACTACGTATGGAGCGACTACAGCGAGGCCGACCTCCTTGAGGATCTCTATGCATCCGGTTACGAACCCACATCGTTTCAACCTTAGAGCCGATAAAATATATTACCCATGATAAAACGTATCTCACTTTTATTAGTGTTTATCTCTGCTCTGGCTGCCCAAAGCCTTATGGCTCAGCCTCAGTGTCCTCCCGGAGCTCCTCGTGACCCGGCGAAACGCGAGCAATGGTTTAAGGAAATGCGCAACAACAAGCATGAATTTCTCATCAGAGAGCTTGATCTCGCGCCGGCTCAGCAGGCCGAATTCTTTGCCGTCTACGACCGCATGGAAGACTCTCTCATGAAACTCGGAGAGGCAACACGCAAGGCAGAAATGTCGGTCAAGGAAACCCCCGATCCTACCGACAAAGACTATGACGATGCTACCAACGAGCTTTTTGAGCTAAAGGGGCGCGAATACAGGATTGAAAAGGATGCGCAGGCCGAATTTTCCAAAATCCTGACCAAGCGCCAGCTATTCAGGCTTAAGGGCGCTGAAAGGAAGTTCGTGCGCGCCCTGATGAAGCACCACCGCCCCGAAAAACCGGTACAAGACCGTCACTGATGTCCTTCGGCTTTTCAGTTCAACTACAGGGATGTTTCTTAAAAGTTGACTTGCGAGCTTTCAAGCTCTTAACGGAGACCAATTATTGTCATCCGGATATGTCTACTTTTTTCATATGATAACGACATGAAAAAGATTAAACTCATCACAGCCCTGCTGGCTACCGCAGCCTTCGGGGCCGTTTTGGCTAAAAATAGTGCCAGACCCGACTTTGCATTTCCCGCTCAGGTTGTCAAAACATCGGAGTCCACACTCGCAGATGCTCTGCGGAGTGGCGATAGCAAAGCTGCAGTACGTGCCCTCATCGACTACACCCTCGCCCGCAACGAGATCTCGACATACTATATGTCAGCAGACATCGCCCGCGTCGATTCCATAGCCGCTGCAGAGACCGATGTAGCCACCCGCTCCCTGCTACGGCTCCTCGAAGCCGACATGTACACCGGAGTCTACACGGCTGAGAGGTGGAAGTTCGATCGCCGCGAAGTGCCGGCCGAACCGCTACCAGACGACTGCTTTGAGTGGAGCGGCGACCAGTTCCGCAATCGCATCATCACTCTCCTTTCGGAAGCTACAGCTGCTCCGGAGCAGCTGATCCGCATTCCAGTCACCGACTGGAGCGATGTAATCACTATCTCCACCGACTCGCGCCTTCTCTACCCCACACTTTTCGACTTTATAGCCTGGCGTGCCATCGACATCTATAAGCATATTGACAATACTTCATATGAAGTTCCCGCTCGCTTCCAGACTCCTGACCGCTATCTCGAGCCGCTACCGGCCATGGGGTCCTTCAGCGAGCCTGACCGCAAGATCCATGAGCTTTATCGAGAACTCGTCCGCCTCCATACCGACAACCCGGCTCCCCGGATACTTGCCGAAGTCGCTGCCGCACGATTCATGACAAAATATTCGTCAGAGCCCCTCACCCGACTCCTTCTCGACATCTATCATCAAAACGAGTCTTCACCCTGGTGTGGCCTTTCTCTCGAATCAGTCTCTCTTCCGGCCGATACACTCTATCCCATTCTGACAGAGTTTATAAGCAAATACCCCGACTATGTCAACATCAACGCCATCAAAAACACACTCAGCCGGATTACGACACCCGATGTACGCATTTCATATCCGGAGATAATTCCTCCAGGCCGCCCTGTCAATATCAAACTCTCAGTAAATAATGCCCGCGATATAGCCGTTACTTTCAAGCACACCAAATCCGGCAAAACAGTCATCTCATCACTCCATCTCGATCAGCCGATACCTTACAAGTCCGACACTCTGATCACAGTCACACTCCCCCTTCCCGGCCAATACACTGTCACCAGCACCTTAGATGGGAAAGCATCCGACGATCGCTATCCCTCAAAGCTGCGCGCTTCCTCTTTCGATGCGATGAACTTTACCTTCGGCTCCGAGTGTTTCATCTACGCTGTCGATCCGCTGACCGGAGCGCCTGTCGAAGGTGTTACCGTCGAAAAGCGTGACAATAATGACAGCGAATACTCTAATATCGGCACTACCGGCGCCGAAGGCGACATCAGCTATAGAAGACTCCCCAAGCAGTGGAATCGAAATTCTCTACGACTCACCAACGGCACCGATACAACATTCTTCCGTTTTAACACCTACGCATATTCGACTGACAAACCGACCGTTAAGGCTCAACTCTTTACCGATCTTGGCCTGTATCATCTCGGCGACACACTCCGATGGGCGCTCGTAGCCTTCAACGACTCCAGTGTCGTTGGCCGGCGTAGCGTTGCTCCCGGTAAAGACTTCATTGTCACAATCTATAACTCCAATGCACAAGTCGTCCAGACCAAATCGGTGACTACCGACTATTCCGGACGCGCAGTCGGTTCCTGCGTTCTCCCGACTGAGGGTCTTTCCGGCAACTACACCATCAAGGCATCCAATAGCTCTGGCCGAAACTTCTATACTTCAGTAACGGTCAACGACTACAAATTGCCGACATTCACTGTCGAACCCGGTGATATCCGTAAGTCCCTGAACCCTGATTCACTCGTGACTGTATCATTCATTGCCAAAACCTACAGCGGATTCCCCATTGCCGGAGCTTCCGTAGAGCTCCAGCTCGGTCAGTCACAATTCAACTCATGGCGATGGGGAGGCTATGCCAACAACTTTTGGTCAACTTCCTCTACGACCGATGCCGAAGGCAAAGTCGCCCTGACTATTCCCGCCTCAATTATTGAACTTGCCCCGGACAATGGGAATTTCTTCTCCGTCTCTGCGACTGTCACCACACCATCAGGCGAGACCCAGACAGCCAAAACAGCTTTTACGACCGGCAAGCCTTACAGCATCTCTTATGAGATACCCCGATCTATCAATCTTGATGATTCGAAGCCACTGACTGCTATGGCTGTTGATGCCAATGACAACAAAGTCAACCTCGGACTGCGTATTAATCTTCTCTCGGACAAGGGGAAGATTGCGGCCTCGATAGCTCCCGGAAACACCCTCCCGGCTAAGCTTAGTGCCGGTAAATATACCCTTGAAATCGTACCTGCCGACACCACGCTTGCCAATACCGTAAGACAGGACATCACCCTCTACCGCAACTCGGGCAAATGTCCGTTCAGCGATCTCATCTTCCCTGTCAGCCAGATCGACGCCAAAGACGGTAAAGCTACTCTGATTTACGGCAATCCATATCCTGACGCAAATCTGCTCCTAATAGAGATGGCAGACTCCGTAATCACCTCACGCCGCTGGATCAAGCAGGATGCCGGCATGCACTCAATCGACATCTCGGTCCCCGCGACAACCCCTAAAGTAAAAATCATTATCATGACTTTCAGGGATTGTGCATACCACACAACTAATGCTACCGTCATAAATCCTGACTACGAGCAAGAGCTTACCATCGAGACCGAAACATTCCGCGACAAGGTGGTTCCCGGCGATAAAGAGACCATTTCACTGCTATTCAAGGATAAGGATGGCAATCCCGTTCGAGCGTATGCTATGCTCGGCATGTCATCATCCGCCATTCAGAAACTTGCATATAACAGCTGGGATATTCCCAATATGACGCGTCCGGACATCCGCTGGGACGCCAACTCCACAGAGTCATTCGGCAATCTCTACAACTCCAAGACCTCAAAAATGCTCGAGACTGTCACCCTCCCTCAGCCCTCGTTTGAATTTTATGGTCTGTCTTTCTCCGGGAATCGCAACCTTATCTTCAGTACTAAGAGGTCAGCCAGAGCTATGTCTGATACTAAGGAAGAAGTTCTGGAGGACGAATCTCTCGCTTCTGGCTCTTTTGTTGATGCTCTCCAAGGACAAGTGGCCGGCGTGGCAGTAAATTATGACAATTGTGTCGAGGAAGCAGTTGCCTGCAAGGCCGATGATGCAGAGCTAAACACTGAGATTACAACAGTTGAGACCGGGTCAAATTCGACTCCGGACAATTTCCAGTATCGTCCTTCAGAGATTCCGCTCGCATTCTTCGAGCCTACGCTCAAGAGCGACAGCGACGGACGCCTGACCTACACATACACAGTCCCTGATGCCAATACCTCATGGGAATTCCAGGCTCTTGCCTACACTCGCGCGATGCTGACATCCGGCATAACTCGCACGGTCGTGGCATCCCGCCCCGTCATGGTTCAGTCCAATCTCCCACGCTTCCTTCGCTATGGTGATGAAGCCTGCATACAGGCTTCGGTGATGAATCTCTCCGACACTGCCGTCAGGGCTGTCACGACAGTGACGATACTTGACGCATCAACGATGAAGACTCTTCTTAACGAGACATATACCGACCAGATCGCCCCCAAAGGCTCAGCTACGGTATCAACCGACTACACCGTCCCCGCCGGCAACTGTCAGGCTGTCATATATCGCGTCAAGACCTCTGCAGGTACTCACTCCGACGGCGAACAGGACATCATCCCTCTCCTTCCTCCGACACAACCCGTCATCACTACGACGCCATTCTTCGTACCTGCCGACACGCCCCTGGCCACAGTCTCCATTCCCGCTACCCCGGCCGGCGCATCTACGACTCTCTATCTCTACACCAACCCGCTCTGGGAAGTAGTCACAGCCTTACCGTCCATTTCCGACGGTAACCTCACCACTTCCGTCGCAGCCGGAGCTCAGCTCTATAAGGCATCTGTCGGACGCGGCCTGATGAATGCCTACCCCACTGTGCGTAAGGGACTTGCCGAATGGCTTTCCAGCGACAAAGCTGACTCTACGCTCGTCTCCATGCTCGAACGCAACGACGACCTCAAGCAGCTCTCCTTCAACGCTACTCCGTGGGTTCGCATGGCGATGTCTGACCGTGAGCGACTTGATGCTCTCGCACTCATGCTCGACGATAAAAATACCGATAAGGCCATACGCGAAACTATCAGTGCGCTTGGCAATTTCCAAAAAGCAGACGGCGGATTCTCTTGGTCGCCCGGCTGTGAAAAAGCTTCGCAGTGGGCCACAGAGCGCGTGCTTGCCTATGTCTCATGGCTTGACCTCCTCGGCTACCGTCCTGACAACGCAGAACTCAACACACTCATTAATGGTGCAATCGGTTATCTCGATGCCATAGCCGGTAAAACCTATGACAAATATGGCAGCAAAGCCGACTACACCGACTATGTATTCCTCCGCTCATTGGTCTCCGGCGTCAAAGCCACCCCGCTGTCAGACCGTCTGACCCGTCTGACCGTGCAGAAGATCTTGAAGTCATGGGATAAAAAGTCGCTCAAAGCCAAAGCCATCGACGCTATCATCCTCAGCCGCAACGGCTACCCGACAATGGCACGCAAGCTGACAGCCTCCATTGCGTCATTCGCCATGAGTTCACCCGAAAAGGGTATGTGGTGGGACGGCTTTGATCCCGGAGAGGGTGCGGGCCTCCTCAAGACTTTCGAGCTTGTCAATCCCGCCGACCGCAAGGTAATCGATGCGGTAGCTCAATGGCTCATCATGTCCAAAACAGTTCAGGACTGGGGCAACTCCACTTCTACAGCAGCTTCCGTAGAGGCACTGATCGCGGCCATCCCTGCCGATCAGGCCGCCACCGCCGAGACATCCGTAACACTCAATGGCTCAGCTCTCACCAACGATACTCCTCAGCTCCCCGGCATGACTGTCAGCGACATATCGTCACGACTCACAGTCGATGACAACTCACTGGAAATCTCCAAGTCGACCGGACTCCCCGCAATGGGCTCCGTCATCAGCCGGGCCGTCATTGCGATGGATAGTATCGAAGCTCATGCCTGCCCGTCCGTATCGGTTCAGAAGCGTCTCAATCTCGTCTCAGGCACAGGGGTCGTCGCTGCCGACTCTCTACAGGTAGGCGATCGCGTACGCGTCCAGCTCATCATCACTGCTACCGAGCGTGTCGACTATGTCACCGTCATTGACCGCAACGCCGCTTGCATGGAGCCTGCTCAGCAGCTCTCTGGATATCGCGTGGCAGATGGCCTATGGTTCTACCGAGAGACCACGGACACCGAAAACCGTATGTTTATCGAATATCTCTTCCCCGGCACCTATGTGATCGACTATGAGATGTATATCACAGCCTCAGGCCGATATTCAAGCGGTGTAGCCACATTGCAGAGCCAGATCAACCCTGCCGTCGACGCCAACTCGTCAGCGCACCGCATTGTAGTCAACCCATGACACTGATCCGTATGGCGCGACGAGTCCTTACCTTTCTGCTATCCCTTCTGATGCTTTTGCCGGCACTCGCCCGCGCAGAATCGCCCAAACGCGAGTTCCGCGGCGCATGGGTCGCCACAATCTACGGTCTTGACTGGCCGTCGGCACCCGCCACCACTGCCGCCGATGTCAGAAAGCAGCAGACAGAACTCTCCGCCCTGCTCGACCGTATGGCCTCCTCGGGCGTCAACGCCGTCATGTTTCAGGTGCGCACCTTCGCCGATGCTCTCTATAAAAGCAAATACGAGCCGTGGGCGTCTGTCCTTACCGGCCGACGCGGTCAGGCTCCGGCCGTCGACTGGGATCCTCTGCAGTTCTGCATCGACGAAGCTCATGCCCGCGGGATGGAGTGTCACGCGTGGGTCAATCCATTCCGGTATTCCTCCTCCACCCGCCCCTACTCCGACCCGTTCGACGCCAAAGTCAGGCCCCTGCTCATCAGCTTCACCGAACAACCGAAGTCCGGGAAAGAAAAACCAAAGACCACAGTCATTCTCGATCCGGGCAATCCTCTCGCGCGCCGTCACGTTGTCCAGGTCTGCCGCGACATCGTCAGCCGATATGACATTGATGGCCTGGTCTTTGACGACTATTTCTATCCCGACCGTCTCCCGCTCGGCAGCGGCTACGACTTCGACGAATGGAAGAAGTCTGGCTCCCCCCTCTCGCAGGCCGACTGGCGCCGCCACAACGTCAACACCGTCATAGCCTCCGTCTACGATATGATCCAGGAGGTCAAGCCCCATGTCGTCTTCGGAGTCTCCCCTGCCGGTGTTGCCGGCGGCAACGGCGAGAGTTCCGCCCGTTACTCGCTTCCCCGCTCTCCGGGCAACGACTGGATGTATGGCCGACTCTTCTGTGACCCCCTCGAATGGATGCACGCAGGCAAGGTCGACTACATATCGCCGCAGATCTATTGGAACAACGACCATAAGACCAACCCCTATACACCCATCGCCCGCTGGTGGGGCCTGGCTGCCGACCGGCTCGGATGCCGCGTCTACCCGAGCATCTCGCTCAGCAGCTTTGCCAATGCCGGCGGCAACACACAGCAGGCATGGCAGGAGCGCGACCGGCAGATTTCCGCCAACCGCGAGGTCGCCTCTTTCGATGCGCCCGGCTCAATTCTCTACGCAGCCCGCAATATCAATGAGTTCGGCAGACATCTCGCCGGAGGGCTATTCAGCCGGAAAGCACTTCCGCCTGCATTTCCCGACAAACAGACCACCGACCCCGGCGCTGTAACTCGCCTTACCCTCAAAGGCAACACTCTCAGCTGGGATGCGCCCGCCGAAGGTTTGCGCTATTCCGTCTACGCTGTTCCAGATGAAGTCGACCTAATCGACGCCATTTCCGTCAGTGACGGCGGACTCAGTGCCGACTATCTTGTAGGCATCACATACAGACCCTCATTTACTCTCCCCGCTGGGCTTACCCGACACCATCGGATTGCCGTCGCACCCCTCGACCGCTACGGCCATGAATGGGAGGTGGAATTCCTTAAATAAGCATATGACAATGGAGTATAACGAACAATATATGCGCCGCGCCCTCGAGCTTGCCGCTCATGGAGCCGGCAATGTCTCCCCCAATCCGATGGTCGGAGCTGTCATAGTCTGCGACGGCCGTATCATCGGCGAAGGTTATCACCGATGCTACGGACAGGCTCATGCCGAAGTCAATGCCGTCAACTCCGTCGCTCCCGACGACCGGCCGCTCCTGTCGCGGAGTACCATCTACGTCACTCTCGAGCCATGCTCCCACTATGGCAAGACCCCTCCATGTGCCAAGCTACTGATCGACTGCGGCATACCACGCGTCGTAGTCGGCGCAGTCGACCCTTTCAGCCGCGTGGCCGGCCGAGGCATCAATATGCTGCGTGAAGCCGGTATCGAAGTCGTCACCGGAGTCCTTGCCCGCGAGTCACAACGTCTCAACGCCGCCTTCTTCACAGCACATACACTCCACACACCCTTCGTAACCCTCAAATGGGCGCAGAGCGCCGACGGCTTCATGGACTGCAAACGCACCCCCGACCGCCCCGCCGCACGCTTCTCCACCGCCGAGACTACCACTCTCTGCCATCAGCTCCGATCACTCAACGACGCCATACTGACATCAGCCGTCACAGCTAACGCCGATCGCTCTCAGCTGACTGTGCGCCACTGGGATGGCCGCTCACCCCGCACCGTCGTCATCGATCGTAGCCGGCGGCTCGCTCACGACGCACCTATACGCGCCACAGACCCCATTATCTATAATGGCGGTACGCTCACCGACATACTATCCGACCTATACTCCGCCCATGGCGTGACCTCCCTCCTGGTCGAGGCCGGCCCCACCCTCCTTCAGTCATTTATCGATCAGGACCTATGGGACGTCGCACGTGTCGAGACAGCCCCCTTCCAGCTCGGCGATGAAGGAGCCGCACCATCGCCCCGACTGGCAGCCACCCCCATCCGCACCGACTACATCGGCTCAAACCGCCTCGACCTCTACACCCAGAACCCCCTCCTCCTCCCCTGACCAATCATGCCGAAACCGTCATGTTATTACTGCCATAATCAGACCAATCAGTCTAATAAGACTAATAGGGCTAATTCGGATCAGAGTGATACTCATCTTTTATTAAAGATATATCTGCGCCGAAAAAGATAATTTATGGCCGGGCGTTTAACAGAATTTGTCATACAAGCGCTCATTACTACGCATATGACCTCCGCTCTTAACATTTTTTGTCGCGCGGGCATTAAGATTGTGCCAAATTGTTGCTACCTTTGTAGCTTAAATAGCTATGCACATTACAGCTCTGCGAATTATCATGTTAAAGAAATTTCCACTATATCTGGCTACGGCTATCTCCGCGTTCGCCTTTGCCTCATGCGACAAAGACTCAAACTATGAGACAAATACCGACTACGCAAGCACTCTGGTCAAGTCGTTCAGCCTGCAGGCGAATCCCAAGATTCTAAACAATCTCGACACCGTCTACTTCTCGATCGACCTCGTCAAGGGTAGGATATTCAACGCCGACTCTCTGCCGTTCGGCACTAAAGTCAATCGTCTTCAGGTCTCCGTCACCACCGACAATTGTTCCGCCGTCGAATTCCATATTCCCCGACCCGGTCAGACCGATTCGATAATCAACTATCTTGAACATTCCACCGACTCTATCGACTTTTCCAATGGCGCCGTGCGGCTCCATGTCGTATCGTTCGACCGTCTGGCTTCGCGCGACTATTCGGTTGAAGTCAACGTCCACAAGACGGTTGCCGACTCGCTCCTGTGGCTTGTCAATGAGATCGCCAAAGTGCCCTCATCATTCGCAGCCCCCACAGCTACAGCCACCGCACAGCTTGGCAAAGAGCTCTATACTCTCTCCACCGACGGCTCCGCCTATTGCCTCCACAAAGCATCCAACCCTCTCGATCCGGGGACTGCCACGGAAGTCACCTTCTCATTCACTCCACGCATAGCGACCCTTACGGCAACCCGCTCCGCTCTATTCATCCTGGCTGACAACGGCGACCTCTACTCATCAGCCGACGGAACCTCATGGACCGCCTGCGGCGAATGCTGGTACTCTATCACCGCCCCCTATGGCGACTCGCTCCTCGGCATTGCGCTCACTGACGGCGTCTACACTCATGTCACCTATCCGGCCTCTTCTGCCGCTCCCATCGCGGTCGACTTCCCGATAAGCGGCAACAGCCAGGCTATAGCCTACACGACACAGTGGAGCCCGGATGCACAGATAATCACGCTCGGCGGACGCAAAGCCGACGGCACCACCGCTCCATCCGTTTGGGCCTATGACGGCTCATCATGGGCTAAAGTTGCCGATAACACTCCTATGAGTGTTGACGGGGCTGTGATGTTCCCCTACTTCGTATGCGAGACCGATACCAACACTTGGGTTACTACTACGCGCACCGTCTTCGTAGCTCTCGGCGGCCGCCAGAACGACAATACCATCAACGGCACGACCTATATCAGCTACGATCTCGGATTCAACTGGAAAAAGGCTCCCGACCTGATGCAGCAGCCCGCTCGTTTCCCCGCCATCTACACCTCGCGCGCGTACATATATAATGAGACACTCACCTCCCGCGCCGTCAAGCCAATTACAGAGTGGGACACCCCCTATATCTATATCTACGGAGGTACCGACATCTACGGCACAGCGTGGCCATACGTACTCAAAGGAGTAATCAACCGCCTGCAATTCAAGCCACTGCAATAACACTTATCTTCCGCCCGACGATGCACAGCCTTATCCGCCATATGATCATCTGCTGTATAGCTCTCTGCGCTCCGCTTTTGGCCGCCGCGCAGGAAGAGAGCTACCGCTATGACCTCGGCGGCGGCCTCGGCATGGGAGGATATCTTGGAGACCTCAACGAGACCAACCCGTTCGCACGTCCCGGCTTCACTGCCGACGCCACATTCAGCTATCGGCCCAATGTGCGCTGGGCATTCCGCACCACTCTCGGCTACTCCGGTCTGTCAGGAAACTCAGCCGACCTCGGCACAGCGCTTCCCGACAATATGGAGTACACCTTCAAATCCTCTGTCGTCGACCTCACCGAGCGCGTCGAATTCAACTTCTTCAACTACGGCATCGGCGAGACCTACAAACACCTGCGTCGCTGGAGTCCATACCTCTCAGTAGGCATCGGAGCCTCGGTAGCCTCATGTGAGGGCTCGTCACATTTCGCATTCGTCATCCCGATGGGTGTCGGTGTAAAATACAAACTCCGCGAGCGGCTCAATCTCGCGCTCGAGTTCACCATGACCAAAGCATTCTCCGACCGTCTCGACGGCGACATTCGCGACCTCTATCAGGTCAAGAGTTCATTCCTGAAAAATACCGACTGGTACTCCCGGCTTGCCGTCTCGCTCACCTATGAGTTCGGCTACCGGTGTCCGACCTGCCACTATTTTGATTAATCCAAAAGCTGATGACCGACTACTGCTCAACATACGGCATTGATTCCAAACGGCTCCCCCGCCATATCGCCATCATAATGGATGGCAACGGGCGCTGGGCTACCGCCCGCAATCTGCCCCGCTCGGAGGGACATGTCGAAGGGGTCACCACCGTACGGCGCATTACCGAAGAAAGCTCGCGTCTCGGCATCCGCTACCTTACTCTCTACACATTCTCGACCGAGAACTGGAATCGCCCGCAGGACGAAGTCGATGCCCTGATGCATCTCATCAGCATCGCCATCGAGCGGGAGACCCCTGACCTCATAAAAAACAATGTCCGCCTGACCATGATAGGCGATTTCGACCGTCTCCCCGAGGAGCCGCGCCGTCGCCTGCAGGGCTGCTTCGATGCCACCGCCCATTGCGACGGTCTCACCCTCTGCCTGGCTCTCAGCTACTCGGCACGCTGGGAGCTGACCCGCGCGGCATCCATAATAGCCGCCGAAGTCGCGGAAGGCAAGCTCGCCCTCGGCGACATCACCGACGACACCGTGGCCGGACGGCTGACTACAGCCGGGATGCCCGATCCCGACCTGCTGATACGCACCGGCGGCGACACCCGCGTCAGCAACTTCCTCCTGTGGCAGATAGCCTACACGGAGCTAATTTTCACCGACACCTATTGGCCCGACTACTCTCCCGAAGAGTATCG
>CAMWHE010000018.1 GCA_947173955.1 uncultured Bacteroidales bacterium
TAAGGTCTGCCCTTCCCTGCACGCCGGCCTGCGGCCTCGGCGTACAGGGTTACGGATAATCGACGGCCACAAGGGACGCCCGAAGAGACGGATTGTTACCAAATCGGATTTAATCGGCGGCCTACGGACGCCAGGGCAGAGCGGTCCTATCCCCTCGGCGCCTACGCTAACGCTACGGCGACGAGGGTTACGGATAATCGACGGCCTGCGGGCGCCTCTGTGCAGGAATCGGTCGGACGAGTCAGAGGCTACAATGAGGGCAGACCTGTCGAAGGCAACAATGAGCTAAGACAGGTCGGACTTTTATGAGGACTCCGGCTTAGCATTCATAGAAAGAAAAAGGGGCGCCGGGATGGGCGCCCCTTATTAGGGTAATAGGAATTCGAAAGGATTAGCGGATGATGCGCTTTGAAACCTTGTTGCCCTGCTTAACGATATAGAAACCGTTAGTGGGGTTCTCTACGCGGATGCCCTGGAGGTTGTAGTATTCTACAGGAGCATTTTCGTCAACCTCGTCCTCGACAATGCTGTCGATGCCGGCTCCTTCATCAAGCAGCACGGTGTATTTGCCGCCCTCCTTGGTCTCGAAGCTGATTGCATCGTCGCCGTCGGGTGTGACTGTGACGTCGCCGCTGTCGGAGGTAACAGATGCTTCCATGATGCCCGGATAGATGAGCTTACAGGGTTTGCCACTGCCGGAGATTACTGTAACCTTGACGAGCTTGCCGTCTTTCCATTTTTCGCTGACGGTGAAGTTGTTCTCGGCACGCAGTCCCTGGATCTTGCCGCTCTGCCACTCGGCGGGAAGAGCCGGCAGGAGACGGATTACGTCGTTGTAGCTCTGGAGGAGCATTTCGGTAACGCCTGCGGTATAGCCGAAGTTGCCGTCGATCTGGAACGGTGAGTGAGAGTCAAAGAGGTTGTAGTAGATACCACCGTTGACCTGGCTTGAAGTATAGGCGGTAGCATGACGCAGGGCATTGTGAAGCACCAGATGGGCATGATCGCCGTCGAGAGCGCGGGCCCAGAGGTTGATACGCCAGCCGAGCGACCAGCCGGTCGACACGTCACCGCGCATACGGAGCGAGTTGACAGCAGCCTCGAAATATTCGCTTTCGGGTGTAACCTGAGCGAAGGGATACAGACACATCAGATGCGACTGATGACGGTGGCCGTCCTGACCTACGGAGTAATCGCTATACTTCCACTCACGGAGGAGGGGCTGACCTGATGAGATGCCGTTGAGGGTCGCTCCCCATTTGCCGTCATAATTCTCGATAGCGAGACCTTTGTCGAGTTTCGCATACTTGGCCTTGAGATCAGCCACATATTCGTCGCTGACACCGGCGTCAGAGCCGAGTATCTCGATAGCCTTGATTGTAGACTCAAACAGGTCAGCTACGATCTGCTGGGCGTGGGCTGTACCGTCCTGAGCGGCAGGACCATGCTCGGGAGACCACTCGGCGGGAGCCACAAGCGAGCCGTCTTTAGCTTCAATAAGACGTTCCAGCCAGAAATCAGTGCAACTGAGCATCACGGGCATAGCTTTCTCCTTGAGGAATTCGCGGTCGAGGGTGTAGCGGTAGTGCTGCCACATGTGCGAGGTGTACCAGGCATTGGCTATCACATAGTTTTCGGCATAATCGGAGTGTCCGAAGATGTTGTTCTGCGTGAAGCAGGTCCAGCCTTTTGTCATGCCCGAGCGACGTGCATATTCCTGCCACTCCTTGTGCTCGATGGCCATCGAGTGGATATAGTTGAGGTAGGGCATATGGAGCTCGGAGAGGTTGGTGATCTCGGCGGGCCAGTAGTTCATCTGCACGTTGATATTCGAGTGGATATCGGACTGCCATTCGGGTGTGTTGGAGTTGTTCCAGATACCCTGCAGGTTGGCGGGAGAGTCCATGCCGCGTGAACAGCCGATAAGGAGGTAGCGTCCGTAAGTGTAGTAAAGCTCCTCAAGCATAAGAGCGCGGGAATCGGTGCCGTCGGTCGACGCCTCATTGTAGTATTTGATGAGGCTCTCGGTGTCAATGTCGTTGGAAGCGCCTGAGAATGCGAGCTCACAACGTCCGAAGAGCGACTGATGGTCGGCGATATGGTCACGGCGGATAGCATCCCAGCCCTTGGTCACGGCAGCATCAATGCGGCTGTCGACCATAGAGCGCATAGCCTCGGGGTCTGAGATATAGGTATCAGAGTGCTGGTCAAAGTTGGTAGCGCCGGCAAGGTATATCACAACTTCATCGGCACCTATGACATCGATACGGTCGTCGGAAACAGTCATCTGACCGCCCTCGGGAACAACCTTGACGACAGCCTTATAGTCCACAAGATCGAGCTTACCCTCAAACGATGCTTTTCCATCAGTATAGGTAAAGCCATAGGGGAGATAGTGGAGCTGATTTACAATGCTTACGCCGACAGAGAGCTGACCGGGCTTGGAGGCCGTAACTTTCATCGCCACAACCTTATCGGGATTGCTGGCGAGATATTCGCGGGTATAGGTGACAGCACCGTCGGATGATGTGTATGTAGCGCCTGCAAGACCCTGATTGAGATCAAGATAGCGCACATAGTCCTTAACGGGCTTTTCATCGCCAAAAGTCGAGGCAAGGTCTTCAATTATGACATCGCCGAAGTTCTGGTAGCAACCGCGGACTGTTGACGAACCGGTCCATGCCGACTTGTCGTTGAACTGGAGCTGGTCGCGGTGTATGCCTCCATATACCATCGCACCGAATTCACCGTTACCGATCGGGAGGGCATACTCCATCCATGTATTGCCGGCAGTGTGTGAGGTCACGGGGAGAGTGTACCAGAGAGTATGACGGTGCGCAGGTTTATATGAGGTTGAACCTTCAACAGGATACTCATCCACGCCTGCCCATACGTCATTGACAGGGTAGAAGCCTACGGCACACTGAGCGTCGCCGGCAGCTTTCGGAGCAATCTGCTTGTCCTTGCCGGTCGAAGCCATATAGCACTCAGAGTCGCCTTTTTCAGGATATTCAATTTCATACAGGCCGTTGTCGAGCTCATGGAGCTTAAGGCTCACAGCCTGAGAAGCATCCTTGTTGTTGCGGAAATATTTGCCACGGAAGCTGACATAGCGTCCCTCTCCATTGACAAGCTTGAAGCTTTCAGCGTCGCCTACAAGCTTCCACATCTGCTGTAGAAGACGACCGTTGAAGACAGCCGAGGTTATAGGCATATCGTTGGGCGCCACCTGCATGGCAAGCTCAGTCTTGTCGAAGACGAGATAATACCAATGCTCGTCGCCGTCAGCGCTGAACTGTGGGGCTCCGCTCTTTGCCGCTCCACATAGTGCAGCAGCTGCGAAAACGAGAGCCATTATAAGTTTTTTCATCGAGGTATCAGGTTTTGATGATTGGTTTAGTAAGAAATACCCTCTGCTCTGAGTCGGGCAGAGGGTATTTATAATTCAGTTAAGAGTCAGTCAGACCGGATCGATTAGCGGATAACCTGCTTAACGACCTTGTTGCCCTGCTTAACGATGTAGAGACCGTTGGCGGGGTTCTGAACGCGTACGCCCTGGAGGTTGTAGTATTCAACGGGAGCGTTTGCATTTTCGTCAACAACTACACTATCGATACCGGCGTTCTGCTGGTAACCAGTATAATTGTCATCCCATTTTTCAAGACGAACGTTGAATACAGGATTCCAGTAGTTGTTCTGATTGATATCCTTACGATAAGAAACTGTTATTTCCTGTGGTTCTGTACCAGTTACTTCAAGTTCAACAATATTAAGATAGAGATCGGGGTTAGCTACGAACTGAGCAGCTGCTTCGAAGTTGGCACCTGATTCCCACCAGATGGGATCGCCTGCTGCATTTGTATAAACCCAGTCACCGTCCTCATCCTTGTAGTTCTCACAGCTTGCGAAGAAATCAGTCTCTTCATCGAATATATTCTTGATGACAGCCTGATCCCACTGACCTTCTTCAAGTGCGTTGAACTTGGTACCGGCCTTGTCTTCCCAGTCACCTTCCATCCAATAATTGAAGAGTTTGTCTTTGTCAGTAGTATCAAAACCACCCTGACGGAAAGGACCATAGTAGATGCTGACATAAGCCTTCAGGGCTTCCATCTTGAAGAATGTTGTAGGATTCCATGGATCGCTACCTCTAACAGCACCTGAACCGAGGGTTTCTGCCTTTTCGTCCCAAAGATCCTTAGCTGACTTAAGGTCAGTGCGGTCAGCGAACTCACCCTTCATGGGCACGCAATAGCTGTTATAGCTACCGAGGAAGTCCTGATTGAACGATTGGATAACAAAACGATATTTACCGGGATCAACTGTTAGAGTCTGAGCTTCGTTATAGGGAGAAGCATTGGTCTTTGACCAAACACCACCATTCTGAAGACCACGTCCTTTAATAGAACCGTCAACGTTGTTTGCTTCCCAGTCCTTAGTCAGTTCAAACGGACTTTTGTACTTTGTCTCACCATTTTCCTCATAAGGAACGTTTGCGGGGAAAGCGGGAAGAGTAACTGCTCCGTTGGGGCCGGTGAGCTCGAAGTCGCCGAATGCGGTCCATTCATCAATGCCTACAGAACCGTAGTTGCGAACACCAATGAAAAGGTCACCACCGGGGTGGTTTGTTGTAACAGTTGCTGTGTACTTTTTAGCATCAAAGAATGTACGAGCGTCGCTAAGAGAGTTAGGAACAATGCCCCAGATATAGCCGTCATCGCCCCAAAGGTTCTCTTCGGTAGCGTCGAAAAGAGATTTTACTTTAGCTTCTGCGTCATCAACGAAAAGATAACAGTTGATTTCTTCTTTGCCTGCTTCGCGAAGCTGATATGCTTCAGGAGCACTTGTAACACGGTTGAAAGCTTGTGCAGTCAGAGTGTACTGACCGGCGGGTGCGTCAGGCACTACATAATAGAAAAGACCGGCACCGTAGAAGATTTCGCCTACTTTGTCGAAGATACCGGTTGCGTTGCCATACCAACCCTCAATACCAGAAACGTTAGTCAGAAGATGGTTAACATTACGCCAAGCGCCTTTAGTTTCTTCAGCGTTAGCTACTGAAGTACCGATGAAAGCAGCAGCACCGAGAAGGAGAGCTGCACGTGAGAAGTAATTTTTCATCATGTAATTACAATTGGTTAATAATTAGGATTAAATAAAAATAAGAAATGAATTATAGACTCGTTAGACGAGGCAGGGGGTCGCTGAAAATGCGACCCCTGCCGTGTTAGGTTAGGAATTAATAGCCGGGATTCTGGCTCCAGTTAGTGTTTGTACCGAGAGTTCCTTCAGAGAGGGGGAGCAGACGGTTGTTAAGATTAGTCTTGGCTTCGGGGTTAGCGACATTCTTCCAACCCCAGTCAGCTTCGAACTGACCGAAACGGATAAGGTCGTTACGACGCCAGGGCTCGTAGACGAGCTCACGGCCACGTTCGTCGAGGATATCCTGAAGGGTCACGGTGCCTGAGATGTGGGGAGCGTGGGCGCAGTCGCGAACTTCGTTGATGAGCTGAGCGGGGGTATGACCTTCGGTAGCCTGACCGCCACGGGCGATAGCCTCAGCCTTAGTGAGAAGCACGTCGGCATAGCGGAAGATGGGAAGGTCATTGCCCTGAAGACCCTTCTTGTCCCAGCGACCGTCATAGTCTTCTTCTTTGGGGGGATACTTGTAGATACGGGCGCCCTGAAGAAGGCAGGTAACGTCAGACTCGGGACCTACGTCGAAAGTAGTAACATCGGCAAAATTGATATCTTTCGTATATACCATTGGAATTTTCGTACGACCGTTCTTTACCATAATTTCCGTACCTGTACGTTTATAAGTTTCAGGATCGTAGGCATAATGCTGACCCACGGCAATCATCTCATTGCGTTCGTCGCCCTCAAGGCAGAAGCGGTCGACACACTCTGGAGTCAACACATAACATCCTGATGGTGCCTCCTTAGGCTGCCATGTCCATGTGCCAGGGGTGCAAAGGCCGATCGAGCGGAAGTCGCAGTCGCGGTTGGGCTGCCAGCCGCCCCAGTAGCCGTTGCCATACATATACGGGTCGAAGGGAAGAGCATAGATGAAGTCGGTGATATGAACGCCATTGTCGGGGAAGAATTTCTTGCGATAGCCGTCGCCGACAGAGAAGATGCCACTCTTGATGATCTGGTCGCACCAGTAGATGCAGTCGTCGAGCTTCTCATTGGGGGTAGAACCGGTCACCTGAGTGATGGGGTTGGTGTAGACACCCCAGTTGATGTAAAGCTTGACAAGAAGAGCCTCGGCCATCCACTTGTTTGGGGTACCGTAGGTGTTCACGCTGTTCTCTTCAGTAAGATCGGGAATAGCGGCAAGAAGCTCTGACTCGATCCACTTGGCAACCTCGGCACGCGGCTGACGGTCAACCTGCTCGTCCTCCTTGAAGACGCGGTCCATAATAGGAGTGTCACCATAAAGATCCATGAACCAGAAGTGGTAGTAGGCACGGATGGCGCGGAGAGGAGCCACAACGGGGTCAGTGCCGTCGGCACCGCCGTAGTCGCGGATCACAGTGTTGGTATAGGTGATACCGGAGAGGAGGTCGCCTTCCTGACCGCCGGAAGTGTGTGAAGAGGTCATGGCGTGCTGGGCACAGAGGATGCGTCGGCCATTGTCGAAGTAGTTGCCGGCGAAGTTGACGCCCATGATTTCGTCGCCGAACATAGCGACTGTCTCCCAGAAGTTACGGCCGAACCAGCCCTCATTGCGGGTGTAGTAGTAGCATTTGTTGAACTCACCCGAGGTTGCTATGGGGTTGTTGGGGAACTCCGGATAGTGGATATAGTCCGGGGTCTCGAGGTCGGTGCAGGAAGCCATACCGGCCAGAACGCCACCCAATGCTATGAGTTTGATATATGATTTCATATTTTCTATCTGTTTTTCGAAGAATTAGAAATTAACGTTAACACCTACCATCAGCTGACGGGCACGGGGATAGTGGTCGGTACGTGTGTCGCAGCCGGGGGTCAGACCGTCGAGGCAGAGCTCGGGGTCGCGGCCTTTGTACTTGGTGATAGTGAACACGTTGTTGGCTGAAACGTAGAGACGGATATCGCTGAGCCAGCCGTTGAAGCAATTGCGGAAGGTGTAGCCGAGAGTGGCTGTAGAGAGCTTGAAGTAGCTGCCGTCCTCGAGCCAGCGGTCGGAGGGCATTGAAGAGTAGCTGTCGCCGACCTTCTGGAAGTTGGGGGTGTCGGCAAGGATATTCTTACCGGCGGCTACGTCACCGATGTTGGAGAGAGCTGCACGGGGCTCATTGAAGATCTTCTGACCAAAGACGCCGGTGAAGAAGATATTGAGATCCCAGTTCTTCCATGTGAAGGTGTTGTTCCAACCCATTGTCAGCTTGGGCTGTGCGTTGCCGACGATCACACGGTCTTTCTCCTCGGGGGTTTCGGTAGTCACGAAGTTACCGTTCTCATCACGAAGACGCTCGCCGAAGACATCCTCACGGGTCTTGTCGTAGACATAGAAGCATGAGTTACCGCGCTCATTGTAGCCTGCCCATTCCCACATATAGAAGGTACCGATAGGCTGACCTTCGATGATACGCTGGATGTGAGCCGAAGATGCACCGGGAAGATTGGGGTTGTAGTACTGGTCGAGGATACCGGCGTTGAAGCCTGCACCGGGATTGGAGATCGAAACGACCTTATTATCATTGTGAGAGAAGTTGAGCGAAGAGCTCCACTGGAAGTCGCGGGTCTGTACGGGCACAGCGTTGATCGAGAGCTCGACACCGCGGTTGCGCATACGGCCAACGTTGGCTGTGAGGTTGCCTACGGGATAAACGAGGGTTGACACGGCGTAGTTCCAGATCATGTCCTTGGTATCCTTGTTATAGTACTCGATAGTACCGCTCAGGCGACCGTTGAAGAATGCGAAGTCGATACCGAGGTTGAGCATGGTTGTGGTCTCCCACTTGAGATCGTCGTTGACGTTGCGTGCAGCGTGAACTTCCTTGTAGGAATCGCCGTCATAGTCGAAGCGGCCACCGAGGTCGTAGAAGAAACGTGAAGCGTAAGCGTCGAAGCCTGCGGAGTTACCGCTCTGACCCCAGCCGGCACGGATCTTAAGGTCATTGAATACGCCAAGATTCTTGAGGAAGTCTTCCTCGGAGATACGCCATGCGACAGATGCGGAGGGGAATGTAGCCCACTTGTTGTTGGAGCCAAATGTAGAAGCACCGTCGCGACGAACAGCTGCCTGGAAGAGGTATTTGCTCTTGAAAGAGTAGTTGGCACGTCCGTAGAACGAAATCATGCGCTTGACATCGGGACCATGGCCGCTGACGGGGTCGATGTCCCACTTGTTGGCAGCGCCGATATTGTTCCACCAGAGGCTGTCGTCATAGAAGTCATAACCGGTAGCTTTGTAGCCGTCGGCAGTATTGTTCTGTTCCCAGGAGTAACCGGCCATGAGGGCGAGCTTATGGTCGAGACCGAACTGCTTGTCGTAGTTGGCGTAGATTTCCATCAACTTGTTATAATCGGAGAAGTAGTCGCGGACAACCTGACCGTTGCGACCCGGAATGATCTGCGATTCGTGCGACGAGTAGGACCGGAAGTCCTTCATGTTGGTCTGATAAGAGAAGTTGGCATTAAGGAGAAGGCCTTCGATGATCTTAAGTGAGGCCTTACCTGTCACCTGATAGCGCTTGAATGTAGCGCGGCTCTGATCCTCATAGATGAGAGCAAGGGGGTTGAAGCTCTGAGAGATGAGAGATGAGTTGTTATACCACTTGGTCTGATCCTCGTCGGCATAGACGGGAGCGCAGGGGTTGTAGGTGTACATCTGCTGGTAAACAGAGTTGCCGAGACCGCCGCGGGCTACACCCCATTCGTTACGGATGTTGCCGTTGATACCGGCAGCAAGAGTCAGGCGATCCTTGAGAACCTTGGTCTCAACGTAAGCGCGTGCGGTAAAGAGGTTGTTACCGGCGCCGGTGATGATACCGTCGCGTGCGATATAGTTAAGAGAAGCCATGTAGTTGGTCTTGGCATTGCCGCCGGAGATAGAGAGGGTGTGGTTGTGGGCGAAACCTGTGCGCTGAACCTGCTTGGCCCAGTTGGTAGACGCGCCTTCATCACCCTTGATGCTGACACCGAGCTCGGCGGCATAAGAGCGGAGCTGATCGGCAGACATCATCTTGTGGTCGTTGGCAATCCATTCCCAAGCGGTATATCCGCTGTAGGTCACGCGTGCGGGACCATCGGCACCACGCTTGGTGGTCACGATGATAACGCCGTTGGCAGCCTTCGAACCGTAGATGGCGGTAGCGGAAGCGTCGCGAAGCACGTCGATGCTCTCGATGTCGCTCGGGGGAATGAGGTTGAGTTCTACGCCGGGAATACCGTCGACAACATAAAGGGGAGCGGTAGAACCGTTAAGTGTAGAAGCACCGCGGAGGGTCATCGAGTTGACACCGCCGTTGGGGTCAGAGTTCTGAACGACAACGAGACCGGGGACTTTACCCTGGAGGAGCTGACCGGGATCAGTATATGCGCCGACGTTGAGGTCTTTGGCATTAACGGTAGAGATAGAGCCGGTAAGATCCTTACGCTGCATATGACCGTAACCGATAACGACTACTTCGTCGAGAACAGCGATATCTTCTTCAAGTGCCACATCGAGAGTGGGGCCGGTAACGACCTTTTCGACGGGCTTGTAGCCGAGATAAGAGAATGTAATGGTCTTACCCTCAGCGACTGTGAGTGTATAATCGCCATCAAGACCGGTAGAGATACCGTTGGATGTACCTTTTTCAAGAACAGTAACGCCATAGAGAGGCTCACCGTCCTTGGCATCCGTAACGACACCACTCACCTTGATCTGAGCGATCATTGAAAGGCTGGCGACGGCCATGAGGGCAACTGCTGCCACACGGGCCAACGCTATCCTGCCTATGTTTTTGATTATAAACATGGTGATAAGATTGGATTAGTTATAGGTAATTAAATTAAAATACAGATTAATGTAGGGTTTATATATAAATGAGGAGGGTTAGTCTTCATGGTCAGTGCCCGATTTCGGGCGTGGTCTTAGTTAGGTAACACAAAAGTATTACGTTTCTTATTATCATTAAAGATTATTATGTTAAAAAAGATTAAGAGCTATGTTAAACTCTTGTGTCGGGCGTAACAATCGTGCAGTCAGGAAATATAAAAAATCATTCTTTTTCACAAAGGTAGGATTTTATTCTCAAAAAGAATCGTTTTTACAATCAAAAGTTACGCAATTGTAGTAATTTTGCATAAAAAGTATATAATGAAGAAAACTGTAATAATAACAGGCGCGACAAGCGGTATAGGAGCTGCGACTGCACGCCGATTCAGCCGGGCAGGCTACAGAGTAATCATCACGGGACGCTCGATGAGCCGATTGACCACGCTTAAGAAAGAGCTGGGAACCGACTGCAAGGCGCTCCCCTTTGACGTCAGGGACGCCGAAGCAGCTGAAAGAGCACTGAAATCGCTTCCGGCCGACTGGCAGGAGATTGATATCCTCGTCAACAATGCCGGTCTTGCCCTCGGACTCGAGCCGGAATATGAAGGGGCACTTCAGGACTGGGAGACGATGATAGACACCAATATCAAGGGGCTGCTGATCATGACGCGGCTTATCGTGCCGAAAATGGTAGCGCGTGGCGAAGGACACATTATTAATATAGGGAGCGTAGCCGGCGACACGGCCTACAGAAACGGAGCTGTCTACTGTGCTACGAAAGCGGCAGTACAGAGCCTGACCGACGGTCTGCGCATCGACCTCGTCGAGACTCCGATACGCGTCAGCCTGCTCAAGCCGGGACTGGTAGAGACAAATTTCAGCCAGATACGTTTCCACGGCGACCAGGAACGCGCCGCGAATGTCTATAAGGGAATCACGCCGCTGACAGCCGACGACATAGCCGACGCCGCAATCTACTGCGCGCAGGCTCCGGCTCACGTGCAGATAGCCGAGATGCTCGTCCTGGCAACCAACCAGGCCAACGGCTACACCATCCACAGGGAGCCGTAAGCTCTTTCGCCCTGCCTTATGTCAGAGACGCATCATCGTAGAGAGAGGCAGACCGAGCGCTATGCTGAGCAAGAGCGTCAGAAGCAGGAAGAGGACGGAGAGGATAATGCCGGCTACCGCCCACAGGCGACGGCTTCGGCGGCATAACGCCCAGACCGACAGCACGAGACCAATGAGCGCTCCAACGATACCGACTCCCCACGGGAGATTGAGCAATCCGATGGAAAAGCTCATGAGAGACACTATAAATCCGACTATGGCAAGGATATCGGCAGGACGGCGTGAGCCGGTGCGGGGTGGATTGGTTTCTTCTGTCATTGCTATATATTATAATGTGATTCCGAATATTTTTTCAGCATATCCGCGCACGACAAAATCAGGCGACGGGAGTGAGATGATGTCGGGAGAGTCGATTATCCACATATCGTCGGTCATACGCGAAGCGATGTCGAGCTCATGGGTCGAAAAAAGAATTGTCTTACCGCTTTCGACCGTCAGTTGGCGCAGAAGACCGGCAAGCTCATAGCGTCCGGGCATATCAAGAAATGATGTAGGCTCGTCAAGGAGTATCACGGGAGTATCCTGTGCGATGGCACGGGCTATCATGACTCGCTGGCATTCCCCGTCGCTCATAGTCGACAGAGTGCGTCCGGCAAACCGGCTCATACCGACTGTAGCGAGAGCTTCATTGACCGACTCCTTGTCAGCGGGCTGCATCCGGCCGATCCAGTTGGTATACGGAGCGCGTCCCATAGCAACAACGTCGCGGCAGGTAAGCGACGCAACACGGATACGCTCGGTGTTGACATAGGCTACAGTCATCGCCATCTGCCGCGGCGACATTTCGCCGATCGGGTTTCCGTCAATGCATATCTGACCGGATGCCGGTTTATTCAAGCCACAGAGACAACGCAGCAATGTCGACTTTCCGGCACCGTTGCGACCAACCAGGGCACACAGCCGGCCTCTCTCCAGACTTACCGACACATCGGCGAGAAGCGTTCGATCGCCGGCATTGAGTGTTATGTCTCGCAGTTCGATCATGACTTTTTCAGAACTATCCATGCTACGACGGGAATACCTACAATAGCGGTTATAGAATTGACAGGCAACGCATAAAGCTTGGAGAGGACATCGCATCCGAGCATGACGACGACGCCCGTAAGCGCTGCTCCAGGCAGAAGGACACGATGGTCGGACGTATGGAAGAGCGCACGCGCGATATGCGGCATGGCGAGTCCAATGAATCCTATCGGGCCACAGAAAGCTGTCACGGTGCCGGCAAGCAGCGTCGTAGAGAGGAAAAGCAGGACACGACTACGGCGGAGATTGAGCCCCATCGTACGCGCATACTGCTCACCCATCAGCAGGAGGTTAAGCGGCTTTACTGTGGCAACGGCAAGCAGAAGTCCCGCGAAAAGCGCCGCAGCCATCACTACCATCCTGTCAGCCGTAACATCATTAAGTGAGCCCATAGTCCACACCACAAAGTGCTTGAGGGCATCCTCACTGCTGAGATACTGCAGAATCTGTACGATGGCGGCAATACCCGAAGATAGCATCATGCCGAGTATCAGAATCACCATTATATCATTGATACGCCGGCTAAGGACTCCGACTATAAGCAATACGCCTGCCGCTCCGATCCATGCGGCGCCGGCCATACCGAGCGATGTGCCGGTCAGCGACAGACCGATAGCCGGAGCGCCGAGGATAAACAGAGCAACGCCGAGACTCGCGCCGGCGCTTATACCGAGGACATACGGTCCGGCAAGTGGATTGCGGAAAAGGGTCTGCATCTGCAGTCCGCTGACAGAAAGGGCGACTCCGACGCAGACTGCTGTCAGAGCTTTCAGCAGTCGGATGTTGAGAATGATATTACGCGCCGTAGGGTCGCAGTCGCCGCCGGTCAAAGCTGAAAACACTGAGGAAAGGCTTATGGATGTCGATCCGAAACACAGATCGAGGGAAAAGAGCATGAGAGCCGCGATGCTCATGACTATGAACAACACTGACCTCTTCATTGCAGTCGGCGGAAATAGTACAGCTCCCTGTCGGGTAGCAGCTCGGGGTGAATTATGGAAATCAGATCGGCAAGGACTATGTCGGGATGGACTGCGCTGCTTTCCCAGAAGTCATTGCCACCACCGGGCGTCAGCCGGGCGTTATTATTAAAGACCTTCCCGTCAGCTACGGCAGGCATCCCCGCTAACTTTGGAGCAAGAACTGCTATCGACGTCAGGTCGGAAGCCCCGCCGGGATTAAGCCACAAGTCTGCGCCCGATAGCATAGAGTATGCCGTCTCGAAATCGACGGGCACGGATGTACGCGGGTCATCCGATTCAAACATATATCGTCCGCCTGCATCATTAATCATACGAGGCATATATCCTCCGGGGGTCGGGAGATACCACTGATCGCCGACAGGCATATTGAGCATTACCGACGGACGACGATCCACGCCGGACACGAGACTGACGAGGTCGGCATAACGCTGCGACACCTCAGACATCAGGCTGTCGGCAAGTTGCTGCTTTCCTACAATTTCGGCTAAGAAACGAAGCCATTCAGCCTTGCCCAGAGGGGTCTCCTCCATATAGTCGCCGATATAGACAAACGGGATGCCGAGTTCACGGAGCTTACTCTCCATTGAGCTTGCCCCGTTTACGCCGTAAAGCAGAATGATGTCAGGACGTACGGATATCAGCTTCTCATAGTCGATATTTCCGTCATAGCCTACATCAGCGATCTCGTCGATCCGGGTTACAACCGAAGGTGTCGAAAGAAATCCTTTGCCTGAAACCCCCACTATGCGGTCGGAAACTCCGAGGGCATCAAGCATCGCCACATGAGATGACGACATGGCTACTATACGCTCGGCAGGAGTACCGTCAACGACAATAGATGTCCGGGCTGCTCCGTCGCCCTGCCATGCCGACCGGGTAACTAACAAACGGGAGGAATCGTCGGGATCCGGAGTCGCCTTGATCTCGAATCCGACAGCATGAACCGGTTCATATACCGTCTCAGTAAATTCGGCATCAGACTTCTTGGTGTCACCACATCCTGTTGTAATGACAGCGATAATTAGCAGAAGTCCAAACCATTTCATACTTATAGACTAATCTTTTGTCAGATCAAGGACTACATTATCCTTACCTTTGTCAAAGTACTGGCGACGGAGAGGGTTTCTGTGGGCTTCAGCATAATTACGACGGCTGCGGACAATATCTATGGCAGCATAGACAGCCTGACGCATCGACTCCTCGGAGGCTTCGCCCTTGCCGGCGATATCGTAACCGGTACCGTGATCTGGGGACGTACGTACGAACGGGAGTCCGGCCGTGAAATTCACTCCGCTCTCCATCGCGATGGTCTTGAACGGTGCAAGTCCCTGATCGTGATACATAGCGAGCACACCGTCAAAACAACGGTACTGCTCCGCACCGAAAAAGCCGTCGGCCGCATAGGGTCCGTAGCAGTTGACACCTTCCTGGCGAGCCTGCTCAATGGCAGGAATAATGATTTCAGACTCCTCACTGCCAATCACACCGCCGTCGCCGGCATGGGGATTCAATGCAAGTACAGCTATGCGAGGATGCGTGCATGAGAAGTCTTTCTCAAGCGACTGCGAGAATATCTTCAGCTTCTCAACTATACGGTCGGATGTGATAGCTGAGGCTATCTCGGCGACAGGCAGATGGGTGGTCACAAGAGCCACACGCAGTCTATCGTTGAACAATACCATGAGCGAATGAGCACCCTCCCCCGCCCTCGACTCCAGATATTCGGTATGACCGGGAAACTGGAATTCCGGACTCTGAATGTTATGCTTATTGATAGGAGCGGTCACAAGCGCATCTATTTTGCCCGCCTGCAGGTCGTCGACGGCCCGGCTGAGGGCCGCAAGAGCGGCTTGACCACCTTCTGCTGTAGACTGTCCCGGCTCAATTCGCACATCTTCTCCCACAATATTTATTATATTATTGGTATCATCTTTCGCATCAGTGGCGTCTGCAATCTGATTGAACGGGAGTTGCTGCATTTCCATCCCTTTGCGATAGTAGTTGGCAATTTTAGCCGAGCCATATACAATGGGAGTACAAAGCTCAAGGATGCGATTATCTTCAAGAAGTTTAAGGATTACCTCATAGCCCACGCCGTTGATATCGCCGTGTGTGATACCTATTTTGATTTTATTACTCATTTCTTCAATTCTTTAAAGGTTTCGGCCCCTCGATATAGTGGCAATACCCAACCATAAACCGACGGAACGGAGGGATTTTCATAAATACATACTCAAATAGCGCAACGGCAGCCAAAGCGGTAAGAATGCCGCCGATGACATCGAGGATGTAATGATGAGACGCGTATACGGCGGTAAACCAGATACCGCAGGTAATCACGGCAAACAAGCCTCGCAGCCACCATGAGCAACGCGCTTTAAGAGAGTAGATAAATGCTATCAGCATATAGGCCGAATGGAGCGACGGCACTGCTGCAAAGACATTGGAATTGCGGGCATAAAGAGCGTCAAAAATACCGAAACCCGTGATCTCGTCAAAACGCGCCAGACCGGCTGCCGATCCAGGAGTACCTGCAATGAAGTCCATACCATATTCCTCAACATACCATGGCGGAGCAGCCGGATGCAGATAGTAGATAGCGAACCCGAGCAGATTTGCGAGAAGGAAAACGCACGCGAAGTGCAGATAAACCCGATCCTGCTTTCTGAAATACAGCCACACACCGAATGCGATAGGGACAGGCACCCAGCATAGATAGAATATACCGCAAAGGAAGTCGACGAAAGTCGTGTGATGTATCGCAAAAAACTCGTTGGGAGTCAACGTTCCTTCAGCAGTAGAGATCCCGAAGACACTCTTCTCCGTATTATAAAGCGACTCGATATCAACAGGCGAGACCTCATAGTTGGGTAGCAGGTTCATCCAGTCATATGACATGCCGAAGATTGCGAACGGGATAAGGGCTATAATCAATCGTCGGGTGATCCCTCCGGCCATGAAGAAGACCAGCATAACAAGCGCTATGATGAAGTGCTCGATGCGCAGTCCGACGCCAAGACCGGTAATCAGCAGCCACGCGGCAAGCGCAACGAAAAAAATCCAGATTTCCCGCCTCGGAGGGGTATTTATCAGACTGTTACTTTTCACTCTTATCCTTTTTAGCGAGCTCGCGACGACAATGAGAGATACGTGCGAATGCAGTGATATTGGCAAAGACAGCGATGATGGCCATACCGCCTATCAGGATATAGACGGCATTGAATTTCTCGTCAGGTACAAGCTTACCAACTATACCGGTGGCAAGAGCTGAGACGCTGGTGATCACAACTCGCTCCGGCCGCTGCATGAATCCGACCTTGCACTCGATACCGAGACCTTCAGCACGGGCTCTGACATAGCTTACCATGATAGAGCCTATCAGCGCAATAAACGTGATGAGAGAGCCGACCTCTCCTATACCCGACTCAAATTCGAGCATATAGAAAGTGATACCGCCCAATGTGACAAGCTCGCTGTAACGATCGAGTACTGAGTCGTACATCGCACCGAACGTCGATTTCATATTACCGAGACGAGCAACCTGACCGTCAAGCATATCAAACACCGAGAAGATGATAAGGATGGCACCACCCCAGGCTATCCAGCCATACTGAAACTGATCAGCCTCCGGAAGCGATAGTTCGCGCCGATGGATGATACCGGCGTAGACAAACATTGCAGCAGCTGCCAGATTGCCGATAAATCCGATTGTAGTCACCATATTGGGGGTCACACCCATTTTTATCAAGAACTTAACGAATGGATTGATTATCGCGTAGATGCCTTGCTGCAATCCATCGCGTTTTTTCTTGAAGACATTTTTTTCCATCTCTTTATTCTGTTTCGTTTGTTTTATCATTTTTACGCGGCACTATCCACATAAGGCCGTCGACAAGACGGTCGGCATAAGGATCGAAGCCGGGACGATGCCTGTACACAAAGTATTTTTGCATTACAAAATTCCATGCAAGAGACACTATCAGCGACACGATTATACGCGCAGCAGCAAAGCTGCCTACCGATGTTACGCCGATCGCATCGAGGATATGCCAGTTGTCAAGCGCATCGGCAAGCAATGATGTGCCGACAGTGTTGAACAACACGCTCCCAAGCCATATCATCAGATATTTCACTGCCACAGCCTTGACCGAGCATCCGCTCGCACGGAACGTAAATTTATAATTGATACAGCAATTGACGATACCGCCGACTACAGCACCGACCGGGGTGGCTACCCATTGTGACAGTCCTGCAGCCACGAGACCGATACTCGTGCCCATATCTATCCACGAAGCTACCTGTGCGGCAAGCGACGAGCGTATGAACATCATCACTCCGCCACCGTAGAGGAATTTATCTTTTATGCGCTTCAGCAGACCCATAACTCACTCAGCGGACAGATTTTTTAGGTTTTACAAGACCGATAACAGCTTTAGCTATCGCCGTAGCCGCCGCATTGCGGCATGGCGCGAAACTGGGCCAGTCATTAAAATCGATGATCGTAAGGCGTCCGTCGCCATCAAGTACAGCATCGCCGCCGTAGACCATCAGGCCGAGTTCGCCGGCAGCTCTGACACATAGAGCTTTCAGAGCGGATTCGACAGCCTTCTCCCGCTCGACATCAGTATGTTCATGTTCATTGTCATAAGGATAATACCAATAAAAGAACGGACTGCCTATGACCCCGTAGAATTTGATTATTTCGCCTTTAATATGACGTGAGATTACGGCTCGCCCTATACCGCGGAGGAAATATTCCTGAAGAGCTTCCTGAGCCTCCTGTGGCGTACGGACATAGGACACATCCTCCTTGTGCATCGCATAATTGTCGCCACGTTTCACCCAGCATTTTCCGAATCCGCGTGCCTCAAGATCTCCCTTTACCACACGATCTGTCGAGGTTATGACACTTTCCGGAAACGGAATATTGCTGCCGATAAAGATACATGTCTGGCGTTCGCGGATGCAGTTGGCTATGCCGGCCGGAGAATTGATCACGATTGCTCCTTCAGCTGCAAGCTCTTCAAGGCGTTGAAGCGACCGCGACTCGCGGCACATATTGATGATAATCCGCTCCGTCACCTCACCACGACACAGTTGTTCTTCGCTATACAGGCTGACTTCACAACCACGCTTGCGCAGTTGCTCCGCCACATTGCTCAGTATGCTGGCGTCATTGCCTATATGATTGGGAGAATAGGCTCCAGCCCTCATTATTGCTGCGATTTTAATATCGGACATGGTTGTACAATCGTGTATTAGCTTACAAAGATAGTAATTATTTTCAACAAAGGGGTGCTTTGCGGCATTCTATACCATTTTAACACCATTCTATTCCTAAAAACACCATCATTGAGGCATTATCAGCATCACTTTAATGAGACACGGAACAACAAAATCATACACTCGTCGCAAAACAAAGCGGGCGACCCAGTCCGGATCGCCCGCCACGCGTATTATCGAGTTGTCTCAGATTACTTTTTTGAGAGCTGCTCCTTGAGAGCTGCAAGAGCTTCGATGTCGCCGAGAGTAGTCTTTTCAATAGGAGTAGTCAGAGCAGGAGCCTCTTCCTGACGCTTTGCAGCGCGCTTAGCTTTCTTGACTTCTGCCTTTTCAGCTTTAGCTTCATCTTCGAAGATGCGGCTATGGCTGAGGATGATGCGCTTGCTGTCCTTATTGAATTCGATTACCTTGAAAGCGAGTTTCTCGTCGACTTTAGCCTGTGTGCCGTCTTCCTTAACGAGATGCTTGGGAGTAGCGAAGCCTTCCACGCCGTAGGGAAGAGCGATGACAGCACCCTTGTCAAGAAGCTCGACGATGGTACCTTCATGTACGCTGCCTACTGTGAAGATTGTCTCGAACACATCCCAGGGATTCTCTTCAAGCTGCTTGTGGCCGAGAGAGAGACGACGGTTGTTCTTGTCAATTTCGAGAACCTGTACATCGATATCAGCACCGATCTGAGTGAATTCGCTCGGGTGTTTGATCTTCTTAGTCCATGAGAGGTCGCTGATGTGGATCAGGCCGTCAACACCCTCTTCGAGCTCAACAAATACACCGAAGTTGGTGAAGTTGCGAACCTTTGCAGTGTGCTTGCTGCCGATGGGGTATTTAACGTCGATTTCTTCCCAAGGATCATTCTTGAGCTGCTTGATACCGAGGCTCATCTTGCGGTCTTCGCGGTCGAGTGTCAGAACGACAGCCTCGATTTCGTCACCAACCTTCATGAAATCCTGAGCAGAGCGGAGGTGCTGTGACCATGACATTTCGGAAACGTGGATAAGACCTTCAACACCGGGAGCGATTTCAACGAATGCGCCGTAGTCAGCCATAACGACCACTTTACCCTTAACCTTGTCGCCTACTTTGAGGTCGGCGTCAAGAGCGTCCCAAGGATGAGGCATAAGCTGCTTCAGGCCAAGAGCGATACGTTTCTTTTCGTCGTCAAAGTCGAGGATAACGACATTAAGCTTCTGATCGAGCTGAACGACTTCTTCGGGATGGCTTACGCGGCCCCAAGAGAGGTCGGTGATGTGGATAAGACCGTCGACGCCACCGAGGTCGATGAACACACCGTAGCCGGTGATATTCTTGACAGTACCCTCGAGTACCTGACCCTTTTCGAGCTTGGCGATGATCTCGCGCTTCTGCTGTTCGAGTTCAGCCTCGATGAGTGCCTTGTGGGAAACAACGACATTCTTAAATTCTTCATTGATCTTAACGACCTTGAACTCCATGGTCTTGCCCACGAAAATATCGTAGTCGCGGATAGGCTTAACGTCGATCTGCGAACCGGGGAGGAATGCCTCGATACCGAATACATCGACGATCATGCCACCTTTGGTGCGGCATTTGATGTAGCCCTTGATAATTTCATCATTGGCGAGAGCCTGATTGACACGCTCCCAGGAGCGGGATGCGCGAGCCTTGCGGTGTGAGAGGATAAGCTGGCCTTTCTTATCTTCCTGATTTTCGATGAATACCTCTACAGTGTCACCCACTTTCAGGTCGGGGTTGTAGCGGAATTCATTCATGGGGATGATACCGTCGCTCTTGTAGCCGATGTTAACCACTGCTTCGCGCTTGTTGAGAGCGATGATGGTACCTTCGATTACTTCTTTGTCTTTAACGGTGTTGAGTGACTCATCATAAGTTTTGGTGAGTTCCTCACGGGTTTTCTCGCCCTGGGTTTCGCCCTTTTCGTAAGCGTCCCAATCGAAATCAGCGAGCGGGGAAGTTTTTACTTCTTCTGTCATTTTAAAATAGTTAATAAATAAGGTTGATTAAAAAGCCTGAGCGCCAGCCCTTTCGGACAAAAGCATACTTCAAGCGGTGCAAAGTTAAACCATTCCCGCCTAATTTCCAAACATTTCGTCTTTGTTCAGTCGGTTTTTTTTCCGTTATCGGCAGCTGATGCATTCAGCCTATCGAGAACCCGACGATTGAAGCGCTTGCGCTCACTGTCGAATATCCATCCCCACTTGTTGAAGTATCGGATCATATTGACAATGTGGATCCTCAGCATCTTCAAAGACCGATAGCTGGCAGCCCTGTGATAATGTACGGCTCGTACCACGGGCCAGTAAAGCGTCCTATATTCGCGGTGCATCCTGCGTGTCAGATCGATATCCTCGGGATACATAAAAAAACGTTCGTCAAAAAGACCAACTTTGCGGAGCGCCTCTACCCGAAGCCATAGGAAACTGCCCTGATGATAAGGCACATCAGCCTCTGAGCCGTGATCCCAGAAAGCAAGGGTATAACGTCTGTTTCTCCTCTTCATTAACCATCCGGGAATAAAACGCCGGCCGATCACATCGATCGGCGCGGGCAAAAGCCTGACTACAGGCTGAAGCCTTCCGTCAGGATAGTCGATGCGCGGGATCAGCTGACCGACCTCGGGATGGACATCCATAAAGTCAGCAATCATCCGAGGGGTGTCGGCTGGCACCCGCATATCGGAGTTTATGACCAGATGATAATCAATTGACGGCTCATCCAGACTCATCCTTAGAGCGACATTATGAGCAGCTCCATAGCCGGCATTCCGCCCCATAAAGACATAATCGGCTTCAAGTTCCCGGCTAATAGCCCGCAGATTGTCAGACGGGGAATTATCAATCAGACAGATCCGGCTCAGACCACCCGCATGCAGGTCGCCGACAATAGTGCGTAATTCATCGGGATCTGTGAGATATGCCACAATTGACACTCTCACACGTCCGTCAATGTCCGATATACGGTCTTGTTCGCTCATATAGATGCAAAAATACAAATAAAATTCCAACCAGTCGCACCTATACTTATAATAATGCCCGCACATCTCGGTTTGCCCCCTACTCCGGTCGGAAAAACACAAACTCACCCCATTCAACTACGCTTTAACAAATATTACACTATCCTCGTGAAAAATAAATTTCACCCGAATAGCATAATCAACAAAAAATTTTATAACTTTGCACCGCCTTAACCCAATTGAGGGTTGAATGTGCAATCGGGGTGTAGCACAGTTGGCAGCGCGCCACGTTCGGGACGTGGAGGTCGGAAGTTCGAGTCTTCTCACCCCGACCAATTGAGACAAGCAGGGTGCAACTCAATGAGTTGCACCCTGCTTGTCTTTTCTTACAGATACCCATGGACGTGCTTATCGGTTACAATCTTTGTACCACCGGCACAAAGACAAAATAAGGCCACATAATAATGCAATTAGCTATTACCGACTACGCATGATGAGCGTTAGAAGCCGTTTTGATCCATGAGCCGCGGAAAAGGCGTAGAAGGAAGATCAGTCCGCGGAATGTCAGCTCTACCGCCATCGCAATCCACACTCCCTTCAGCCCTATCTGCGAAGCCAGCAAAGCAGCGAGCGGCACACGGACAATCCAGATACTGCCGAAGTTCATGCATGCCGGCATTATAGTATCTCCCATTCCGATAAATACGCCGTAAGCCACTATCGATGCAGCAAACATCGGCTCTGCCCAGGCCTCGATACGAAGAATCTGAGCACCCAAATCGGATATTTCAGCAACAGGCGTCATTATATGCATCATAGCCGGAGCTGCTATATAGAGAATTACGCCCATGAATGTCATGACCGCCATTCCAAGACCCACGGAGATATAACCGAATCGCCTGACGAGATCAGGCCGACCGGCTCCATGGCTCTGCCCGACGAGCGTCGTGGCAGCGTCACCGATACCGTAGCCCGGCATATAGCATAGACTTTCAGCAGTGATGGCAAATGAATTAGCTGCAATAGCCACAGGTCCCAGAGGTGCTACAATAACTGTAATCATGATTTGAGCCCCGCAGATTACAGCGTGCTCAACAGTCATTGGGGCGGAAATATGGAGAACACGCCTGATCAGCGGCATAGATGGGCGAAATGTCCCGTGAGTATGTCGTAGCGCGAGCCCCTTTTGCCGGCACAGGAGATAATAAAGCATGGCCGCTGCTGTCAGAACTTCTGCCAGAACTGTGCCAAGTGCGGCGCCGGTTATGCCAAGATCCGCTCCCGGAAGGGTGATCTCCCAGGATGCGATTGTTACCGTTCTGGTTGGGAAGATAAGGAAGAAATTGAAGATGATGTCAAACACACACATCAATATGTTGAGTATGCTTGGCGTCTTCATATTGCCAGCCGATCGTAACATTCCTCCTGCGAGATAGTTGAGACTCGGCATCGGAAGGGCGAGAACGTATATGAGGAAATAGCGTGTGGCTCCCAGACAGATGTCATCGCCTCCACCGAGCCAGTGCGGGAGCGGCCGGGCTATGGCGAGACCTATAGCCGTAATCACAAGGCTGAATATGATAGTCGATGTAATAGCCTGTCGGAGAATATCGCGTGCCGAGTGATAATCCTTTGCACCGATTTTGTGTGAGACGAGCACACTGAAACCTACAGTAAGAGCCGAACAAGTGCCCCAAAAAAGCCACAGCGATGTGGACACAAGCCCGATTGATGCCGCCGGATCCGTACCGAGCTGCCCGACCATCGAGGCATCTATGTATTGCATTATTATGCTCGACAGCTGGGCAAGAATAGCGGGTATGGCGAGGGTGACAGCAAGCCTGAGCTGCTGCCGGAAGGTCATGTGCCGGCCATCTTGGATGTAGGATATGTCAGCCACAGACTAAGTCGGTAGGGTATTCCTATTGTATACGTGAGTCAGTCCTTCAATCAGTCGGTCGAGACCTTTGTCAAGTATCTCTGCCGATGTCGCGAGATTGATACGTATATACCCGTCAGAGCCGTACATATCGCCGGCATTGATCCATACGCGGTATTGCTCACGCAGTGTCTCTTCAAGTTCGGTGGAATTGACATGAAGTCTTGATATATCCACCCAAAGCAGATAAGAAGCTTCGAGCCGGGCTATGGAGACAAAAGGGAGGGATTCAAGGAGCTGAGCTGAGGTACGTACGGCATTATTATGTATATAGCCGATTACCCCCTCAAGCCACGGACGGCTGTCATTATAGGCTGCAATCAGCGCTTCGACACCGAAAGGATTTACATCACATACTTCATTATCGTTGAGAGCCCTGTCGATGGCGTAACGCAACGAGGGATTACGGGTGATGATATTGGCTATCTGCAGTCCGGCAGTATTAAAGGCCTTGGACGGAGAGCTGAATGTGACGGAAGGCGTGTCAGCCGGTATGGCCGAGAGTATGGGCGTAAATCTGTAGCCCGGCATCGTGAGGTCGCCATGTATTTCGTCGGAGAGCAGTGTCGTGCCTGTCTGCCGGCACAGCTCGGCTATCTCGCCGAGTTCTTCTGCCGTCCACGCTCTTCCTGCGGGATTATGCGGATTACAGAGCAGCAGGACACGGTTACGCGGATCTTCAAGAGCAGCCCGCAGACGCGGAAAATCTATTTTATAGGTGAACGTCCGGTCTGTAAAGTCTTCGCGTATCAGAGGTACATCGACCTGACGGCATCCGTTGTTGCGTATCGAGGAGAAAAAGCAGTTATAGACAGGAGTCATTATTATGACACCGTCACCCGGATGAGTCAGAGCCTTGATCGTGGCCGAAATTGCAGGGACTACACCTGAGGTGTAAAGGATATCGTCTCGGCTGATTAGTATTCCATAGCGCTCGCCATACCAGCGCATTACGGCGTCGTAATAACGTTCGCTAACATAAGTATATCCGAATATACCATGCTTTACGCGCTTCATGAGGGCATCTGTGATCGGATGCGCGACAGTAAAGTCCATGTCGGCGACCCACAGGGGGATAATATCCGCCTCCGATGCCGAGTCCCACTTATAGGAGCCGGAACCGTAGCGCGGTGTCAGTTTGTCAAAGTCCATAGCCGCGGATGAGTGTTACTTTTTGGGGAGCAAAGTCACTTTGCAGTTGCCGGGACGGCGGAGATTCTCGTCAAATATTATTTCTCCGAAACTTTCGGCGGCAATAGCTCCTTCGCGTGGATTCTTGATAGATGTCACGGGAGAGTTGATCGTGGCTTTTACTGATGAGTCCTCAAAAGCAAGGTTGCACGAAGGATCGAACGTACAATCCTCCAGCACAAGGCCCTCAGCGTAGCACAGCGGCTGGATACCGCTTATGTGGCATCGCACAAACTTCAGATTCTTGGAGTGCCAGCCGAGGAATTCACCGTCAATGGATGAATCGTACACAGTTACATTTTCGGTCTCCCAGAAAGCGTCGCGCGAATCTATCACGGCATTGTGTATCTCGACATTACGGCAATATTGGAATGAGTAGTTGCCCTGCTGGCGGTAGTTGCGTATCTTGATATCGCGGGAATGCATGAAGAGATAGTCGCCATGCTGAATCTCCACGTCCTCAAGCTTTACCTTCGAGCAGTGCCAGAAAGTCTCGAGTGCATCTGTCAGTTTTACACGCTCCAGGCGCAGCGATGTCATTTCGCGGAACATTTTAGGTGCGTCGACTACCGTGTCGGTCATTTCCAGATCTTTCGAATACCAGAGTGCAGCACGAGCGCCGGGAGTGAAAAGACAATTGTGGATTTTGAACCCGTCGACATGCCAAAACGGATATTTTCCTTCGAAGCGGCAATTGTCGGCATGGATATTAGAGCAACACTTGATGCCGCTTTCTCCCGCGGTAATGGTCACATTGTCGAGATGTAAATCATGGGATGCGAAGAGCGGGCGCTCACCGCCCATCGAGATGTCTTTAAGTTCTTTCATTATGTCAGGTTTATACGTTTTTATATCATTTTTGAAGTCTAAGTGCAAATGTACGCTTTTTTTGAATTAATATAACCTTATTATTAACACATACATGATTTAAGAGCTGCTGACATTAACAAAATTTAACTGCCGTCAGATTGATTTCGCACATCCGTATGTTGTACTTTTGTCATGTCTTAAATGCTACACATCTTATCATCTTGCTTCATTTATTCTATACTATGCTTAACACAACAACGCGTCGCTATCGCGACTTTATGACAGCCTGCCGGCGGGAAGCGCAGGCTTGGAACGGGGATCACACGCCCACCGTCAACGATATTATCCGTCGGGTGATCAGTGGTGGAGCGCCCCGGTTCTACACAAGTTATGACACTGCCATCAGACGTGTGTGCCACTACCTTTCCGGAAAGAATACGCCTCCAGACTCCCTCAAAGGCCGAATGTGGCGTGACATTACAGAGCGAGTGGCAGTCAGACGGGAGGCTGACCCGACATTGTCTATAAGTCAAGCCGTAATCAATGTGCTTGATGAGGACGAAGCACCATCCTTCTATCTATCATTCTTCTCGGCAAGGAGCACATACTTTCGGGTCAGAGCTCTAAGGCGGTTATCAGGCGAACATCGAATCGGTCGGCGAAGACTTCTATAAATCCGGAATCCAACTTCACTTAAAACAACATTCAAACTAAAAACCAATAAGTAACTGTCGAAAATTAAGCAACTCATGATCATCACATTATCTGCAAGCGCAATGCGTGCGCGCATCCAGTCGCTGATCGCCCTGAAGGCAGCTTTATCCGGCGACACTCTCAACGTACTGACTCCCGACAAAAATTTTGCTCTCAATCAGCAGTTCACATTTCACTTTCTCACAGCCATGTTGAAAATATCGCCGGCCATGGCTGATTACGCAATCGATCCGACCGACTTACATGAGAATCCGGATGCTGAACTGATACTTCAGGTCGAGTTAAAGACCTGCGACGAAATTGATCCTAAAATGGTGCGTGGACTGCTGGAGAACTACATCGTCATGATGACTCTGGCCTCTCTATCGGACAGCATTCTATCCGAATCCGAACAGAGAGCGCATATCGCGGACAGCGCTGAATATCTTAACCGGCTGACGGACGCACTGTCATCGACTGACTTTTCACATCTGCGCATATCCAGGACAATATAACTGTTCATCCTACCAGCGGGGAGATATACTGAGGAACACTTCGAAATTTATGCCGGGCATCGGGCGCGACAGTACCGAAAGATATTCTTCGTCAAACATATTGTTTATGAGTACTTTCACAGCCATATCGGCGACCGGAATTTCTATTTTACGCTCTAAGGCAATATTGCTCATGAAGTATGACGGCAGCGAGCCGGAGATTGTGATGTCGCTGCTCGACATTGTGTAGCGACGGCTATAGTGGCACCACTGGTATGTCAGACTCCACGGCCCGTAGCCTAACGTAGCCGTCAGGGAGGCCGAGTTACGTGGTATGTAGGGCAGTTGCCGCCCTACCGATCTGTCGGCCGGCGACATCGGCTCGCCGACATTGACCGACGGCGTCCAGCTGTAATGAGAGTCCACCTTTACCTGCCACTTAGGCGCCGGGAGCCAGAATGCCGCGGCATTAAGTTCAAGTCCGTAAGCATGGACGGTTTTAACGTTTCGCGGTGAGAAGAAACCCTTGACCGTCGGAAGCCACAGGATCCAGTTATTTATGCGGGAATCGAACCACGTGGTAGATGCACTGAGCGTCAATTTTGACGACAACGTTTTTGCCCATGATAGTCCGGCATCGTAACTCCACCCGTGCTCGCTTTTGAGCGACGGATTTCCTCCGGGCATAAAGTAGAGATCGTTGAGCGACGGATAGTGATAGTTGTGTGCGACGGATGCGTGTATCGAGAGGGTGCGGTCTGACGTCATCGTATAGTCGGCCATAAATGCCGGTATAGGAGCCGACCACGTATCGCGGTGTAGATCTTCACGCAACATGACGGACAGCCCCAGTCTACTGACCGGCTGCCACTTAACTGAGGCATCGAATGACAATTCAGCCTGTCCGACGTTATAAGCCGTTGAAAGCATATCTGCATCCGTCGCTGTCCGGTCGGAACTCTTGACGAAATGCTGCCGCAAGGTCAGGCCACCGGAAAATAGCCACCGGCGGTCAGCTGAAAACATCTCCGCCGAAACCTGCCCCAGCAGTGTCTGTACCCGCGAGCGGGAGCGCGTAAGCTGAGCCATAACTTCAGGCGAAAGCTCCCGCGAATAGTCATAGGCAAGCGAGGAGTATATGTAGCCACCACGCGCGGTCGTCCGCAACGACCCCGCGATATGCGTCCACGTAGCCACAGCACGCAGTGTCGTTTCATGTCTGACATTTTCAAATGCCCCTATCGAGGCATAGTCTGTTGTAAGCAACGGAAGCTCGCGACGGGAGCGGGTTGCCCATGCGCTGAAGGTCAGCCGATCGCGATTGCTCATGTCGACTTTGACTTCCTGCATGGCATTAATGTCGCAGAACGCACCGCTTCGGTTTGTTTCGCGCGGATTGTACTGACTGATGATCTGGCCGTCAGGATCCAATACATTTTCCTTTTTGTCGCGGTTTATGAAGTGGAAGTCATTAGCTGAAGATGCTACGGCAATACGCGTCGATGTTGATACTTTTTCACCTCCGTAGGATAGCTGCAGATATTCGTCAAAAGTCGAATAGCTCCCCACCCCCTGCGTATAGCGTGCTGAAAAGCCGCTCTCGCTGTCGGCTGCGATAGTAGAGAGCCGGATTGCGCCACCCAGTCCGCCGCTGTTCTCCGATAGCGACGACGATCCGTGAAGCAGATCGGCTCGATCCACGAAATTGGATGGGATGGTAGAAAAGTCCGTCATGCCGAGCATCGGGCTGTTGACCGGCAAGCCGTTCCAGCTGACTGTCGTATGGCTTGCCGACGTACCTCTGAACGAAACCGTCGATAGCGACGCGCGCCCATAGCTCTTGACAAATATCGCCGAATTGTAGGCCAGGACATCGGCCATAGATTGAGCCGGACTCATATGCAGGGCGGCCGAATCTATGCGTGTCAGCGTAACTCCGATTTCACGCAATGGGCGCCGCGCCTTTACTTCGACCTGTTCAAGGCTGCGCTCAAGGTCGCGCGCACCGGCCAGATGCGGACTACTGATAGCAACTCCGGCTACGATTACTGTGACTATATGTTTCAACGCCCTGTCCATCCGAATGAAGAAGGATTGACTCCCACATAGAATTGATCGGTAAGCTGTCCGTCCGGAGTGTAGCGGTAGATTATCCCCGGCTGCTGATAGTCGATGGCATCCGCAAGATAGATCTCACCTGATGCGGGGTTGACATAGAGACTGAAATAAAGCGTACCGCGCGAGGCTATTAACGGTGTCACAGGTAGCGACGTCTCGTCGACTGACATCTCCCATACATCGCCGTCAATCCAGTATAGAAGCCGCCCGGAGGGGTCGGTACAAAGTGACGATGGAGTAGCTGTGGGTCTGAATGTGTAGTCAGCCACAATCTCCATTGTCTCCGGATCGACACATTGCAGTCTCGCGTCACCCCGCTGTCCCGGATATGCTCCATCGCATAGAAGCCAGATTCGTCCCTTATAGTCAGCGACCATACTTCTGGGTTGAGGTGCGACAGTAAGTGTCGCGGTAATGCTGTCATCATCGGGATCGATGCGCAACAGGCGGTCCTGATAGCTCCAGCAGGCGACATAGACATACCCGCCGAGACTCAGCATCCGCTCCGTAGAACCGATTGCCGGCAGCATATCAGGTACGGTCATATAGCCGACGGTCGAATAATTGGACGGATTTACTATTATTATCGAATTGCTCCAAAGCTGGGTTATATATGCCTTTGTAGGACTGATGATATGCATATACCTCGGCGAGGGGAGTCCGGTGATACGACCTTTCTCTAAAAAAGTACGGGTGTCGATTGCGAAGGCGACATGGGAATTATTGACTATTATCCAGGCGCGCGAGCCGTCGGGATCAATCGTTATTGACTGGACCACATCCCCGAGTTTCATGCCGTTGGCTTTCAGAAAAACCTCGTTATCGACATCCCTGGTCATCGGGTCATAAAAACTTAATGTTGCATTTCCATACTGAAAATTGCCCTCACAACCTATCAGCACACCATCTCCCGCATCAAACGCATGAAGGCCCTCGCCATGCTCCCATTTCATACACCCCGGTACCGATAGCATCGTGGCGCATATCATGGCAGTGGCTGAGAGCCTGCATATCAGCTTCATGAGAGCCGTAGTTTACTGTATTTGATCAAAAGCCTGTTCCACCTGTTCGGGCGTAAAGTAGACATCGACCTTCCCATCGACAAACTTACGCCGGTAGATGAACCCGGCCTTGGCCTTGAGCATGGCCTGCGCCACACCATCATAGTCCTTCAGGATAGCTTTCAACCCTTTCCGCGCCTGAGGACGGCTCACAACCGGAGTCTCCGGATCGGCCAGCATCTCCTCCCCGGCCATTTCCGGCCAGAAATTATAGGTCAGCACCACGGTATCGGCCGACAGTGTCAGCCCGTCACAGTGGCCACCCATGCCGTTATCCTGTCCGACAAGATTAATGTTGGCATTCCCGAGAGCCTGCAGGAGCCGGGCATTTTCAGTACACCCGGTAACCATAAACCCCATAAAGACTACCATGATCAGGATAGTCAAGCCGTTCAGACATCTCATCACTCCATCAGTTTGCGGTAGCGGCGGCGCGGCGGCTCCTTGCCTCCGTTGTGCTCCTTCTTGAACTCCTCATAGTCGCTGTACGATCCTTCGTAGAAGACGACATTCCCATCTCCCTCAAACGAGAGGATATGCGTGCAGATTCTGTCAAGGAACCAGCGGTCGTGACTTACTACCACCGCACATCCGGCGAAGTCGTCGAGGCCTTCCTCAAGGGCGCGGAGAGTATTGACATCGATATCATTGGTCGGCTCGTCGAGAAGAAGCACGTTGCCCTCCTCTTTCAGCGCCATAGCCAGATGCAGACGGTTGCGTTCGCCGCCCGAGAGGACGCCGATCTTCTTCTCCTGGTCAGCACCGGCGAAATTGAATTTCGACAGGTAAGCGCGGGCGTTGACATCGCGGCCGCCCATACGGAATGACTCGACTCCCTGCGAGATTACCTCATAGACACTGCGTTCCGGCAACAGATCGTGATGTCGCTGGTCAACATAGGCTATCTTGACGGTCTCACCGACATCGAATGTGCCGGCGTCGGGGGTCTCCTGCCCCATGATCAGGCGGAAAAGCGTGGTCTTACCGGCTCCGTTCGGTCCGATTACGCCCACAATGCCGTTGGGGGGCAGTGTAAAGTTGAGATCCTTGAAGAGTTGCTTCTTGCCGTAGGCTTTAGCCAGGCCGGAAGCCTCTATCACCTTGTTGCCCAGGCGCGGACCGTTGGGGATAAATATCTCCAGCTTCTCTTCCTTCTGTTTCTGATCCTCGTTGAGCAGGCGGTCATAGCTCGACAGACGCGCCTTACCCTTGGCCTGACGAGCCTTAGGCGCCATGCGCACCCATTCAAGCTCGCGTTCAAGCGTCTTGCGGCGCTTGCTTGCCTGCTTCTCTTCCTGCGCCATGCGCTTGGTCTTCTGCTCGAGCCATGATGAATAGTTACCCTTCCATGGTATACCCTCGCCGCGGTCGAGCTCAAGGATCCATCCCGCCACATGGTCAAGGAAGTAGCGGTCGTGAGTAATGGCTATTACAGTGCCGGGATATTGCTGCAGATGCTGCTCCAGCCAGTCGATCGATTCAGCGTCAAGATGGTTGGTCGGCTCGTCGAGAAGCAGCACATCAGGCTGCTGCAGGAGCAGACGGCAGAGAGCCACACGGCGGCGTTCGCCGCCGGAAAGGGTCGAGATCTTCTGATCGTCGGGCGGACACTGCAGGGCGTCCATAGCCCTCTCGAGCTTGGAGTCGATATTCCAGGCGTCTGCTGCATCGAGCTTATCCTGCAGCTCGGCCTGACGGGCGAGCAGAGCGTCGAAGTCGGCATCCGGATCAGCAAACGCCTCATTGACCTTGTCAAACTCAGCCAGCAGATCCATTATCGGCTGCACACCTTCGCGGACAACCTCAATCACCGTCTTGTCCGGATCAAGCTGAGGCTCCTGCTCCAGATAGCCCACACTGTAGCCCGGAGCCCAGACTACCTCGCCCTGATAGCTCTTGTCAATCCCTGCGATAATCTTGAGCAGCGATGACTTACCCGAGCCGTTCAGACCGATGATGCCTATCTTGGCGCCATAGAAAAATGACAGATATATATTCTTTAAAACTTGCTTCTGTGGAGGGTATATCTTTGATACACCTACCATTGAGAAAATAACTTTCTTATCGTCAGCCATAACTTGATAATGATGGATTTCTTACTTCTTGCGGCGCGGTGCGGCCTTGACGGGATAGTCGCAGCGGATCCGGCCCTCGATTATATTGTTGAGCTTGCCGCGGATAAGCTGGCGGCGGATAGCGCTGACATGATCGATATAGACATGACCGTCCAGATGGTCACACTCATGCTGCACGATACGCGCCAGGAAGCCCGACATCTCCTCCGAATGCTCCTGTCCGTCGAGGTCGTCCCATGTCAGCTTGATATGCTCCACACGCTTGACATCCTCCGACAGTCCCGGCAGACTCAGACACCCCTCCGAACGGCTTATCGGGTCGCCGTCGAGCACCTCGACCTCCGGATTGATAAGCACAAGCTTGCGCCCCTCGCACTCCGGGAACGCGTCACCCACCGGACTGGCATCAATCACCACAAGACGGATGCTCTTGCCTATCTGCGGCGCGGCAAGCCCCACACCCTCCGAGGCATACATCGTTTCAAACATATCTTCGACCAGCTTCGGAAGCGTCGGGTCATTCAGATCTACATCGGCAGCCTCAGCGCGGAGCACCGGATGGCCATAGAGATAGACAGGAAGTTTCATGACTTATATGAAATACTTTGTAAATAATCATTTAAAATAATTGTGGCCGAGATCTCGTCTACGATAGCCTTATCGCGGCGGTCGCTCTTCTTCATTCCGCCGGCCAGCATGGCCTGATGAGCCAATACCGACGTAAAGCGCTCATCATAGAATACGAACTCGATTCCGGCCGGGAGCTCCTTGCGCAGCTTCTCGATCGCCGGGCGGATATATCGCATCGACTCCGACTCATTGCCGCGCATATCCGTAGGATACCCTACGATTATCGCGTCGACAGGCTCGCGCGACACATAGTCCTTCAAAAACGTGCCCAGCTCATGCGAGCGGACCGTAGTCAGACCCGTAGCGACAATACGCAGAGTGTCGGTCACGGCGATACCCGTGCGCCGGCGTCCATAATCGATTGCAAGCAAACGTCCCATATACCCCACAAAGATAGCAAACCTCTCCGACTTATGCAACCGCCCCACCCCATCCACGCCCCAAAGCGGATAAAAAGAAGAAAAATAAACGCAAAAAAATTTGCATACATCACAAAAACGCCCTACCTTTGCATCGCAAAAGTAGGAAAGCCCTCGCGGGAACTACTTACAGCGCAATGACTCCGTAGCTCAGTTGGTAGAGCAACTGACTCTTAATCAGTGGGTCGAGAGTTCGAGCCTCTCCGGGGTCACAACAAAAGAGTTGAAATCTGACGATTTCAGCTCTTTTTTCATTTTTCCCCGCCACCAGTTTAGCAAATCTTCAAAATTCTAATTATATTTGCATATAACATCAAAGAATTATTCCATGTCAACAAACAGTATAGATACAGAAATCGAGCGCATAAACAGGTTGAAAGTAGTTTTAGTTGAAAAATGGAAGGCTAATAACTGGCTCGCTTCTGAGTTAGGTGTAAGTGTTGATGATTTGATAAATAGTAAAGTAGTAGATCTCTAGAGTATTATGTTCTATAAACTAATAGAGAAAAAGAGGAATGAATGGCTCAGCTCCCCGAGTTGCGTCGTTTCTGATCTTATATCTTATATAGAACGTCAGCACAAGATGCGCGATGCTCAAATAGAATCTATTAAGACCTATTTATATCTTAAGATTGAATGTCAAAATAAACCATTATGGGAATTAGTCGCCAGTGGTAAGTTCAATTCAATAGATGTTGGTAAACTTGAAGTAACTGAAGCAACTCGCAATATTCTCAAAACTAATCCGGCTGCATTAGCATTGTGGGAATACACATCAATGCCCAACGAAATCAGTGAAATAAATTCTACTAAGACTATTGCTGCAATTAAGAAGGCCCCTGAATCTATCAATTATGAGGAGATAATCAAAGAACTTTTTGCCAATGTCAATTATCCAGACTATCTTTTCAGTATTCCAATGGGAGCTGGAAAGACATATCTCATGGCTGCTTTGATTTATCTTAATCTATATTTTGCCCTTACCGAGCCGGATAATCCAATTTTTGCACACAATTTCATCCTCTTTGTACCATCCGGACTGAAATCGTCCATTGTTCCCAGTCTTAGGGATATTCAAAATTTCAATCCGCTATGGATTCTACCGGATCCGGTTGCATCCCAACTTAAGAAATTAATTAAATACGAATGGCTACAAGAATCTTCTTCCGCTTCTAAAAGTAATATCGTTAAGAATCCGAATGCTCGTAAAATCAGTATACACACAGCTAATCCCAGTCTAATGGGCTTAGTCGCAGTTACTAATGCAGAGAAGGTAATTCTAGATAGGGTTGATAGTAAATTCAACTTAGATGAATCACTCTTGAAAACATTGGGAGATGCGGACAGGAAGGAATTTGAAGCAATCAAACAAGCTAATGAACTTAGAGAGCAAATCGGTCAAATACCCGGTCTATGCATCTTGATTGACGAAGTGCATCATGCAAGTGATGACCAAAAGCTGCGTCAGGTTGTGAATAAATGGATGCGTCAAAGCAACTTCAACTCTGTACTCGGTTTTTCGGGTACACCCAATATGGATCCGGCCTCTAAGATTCAAATAACATCAGATTTATCCATAAAATGTACTCAGTATGCTAATGTTGTTACCTACTATCCTCTTATAAAAGGTATCGGAAACTTCCTGAAAATCCCAACAGTCCGTCATGCAAATCTTGATTCCTCTGAAATCATATCACGAGGTCTTAGGGAATTCTTTGAACGATATAAAGATACCACCTTCTCTAATGGCTGTTGCGCAAAAGTTGCAATATACGCTCCATCTATTGCCGTTTTGGAAGAGGAAGTATATCCGGAAGTATGCAATATATGTGAGGAGTTAGGATTCAATGTCGCTGAAACGGTACTTAAATATCACAAGGGTAATACCCAATACAGAGCTGATGAGGATGCACAATTCGAGTTCTCTACTCTTGATTCTCCGCTTTCAAAGATACGGATTATTCTTTTAGTAGGCATCGGACGCGAAGGGTGGAATTGTAAAAGTCTTTCCGGAGTTATTCTCTCCCAGAAGAACTCTTGCCCTCAGAATATGGTATTGCAGATTAGCTGTCGATGCCTGCGTGAAGTTGACAATGCTAAACAAGAGACCGCCCTCATTTGGCTCAACAAATTCAATGCCGATAAACTTAACCAGCAGTTGCAAGAGCAGCAATATATTACCATTACGGAATTCGGAGGCAAACGACCGGAAGGAGTCATTTCAATCAATCGCTATTCCAGAATGGAAAAGCTAAAACTACCTAAGCTTGACTTCTATCAAATAAAGATTAACTACAATACAATTGAAACTGAAAAAGTTTCTGACGTCAAAGAATACTTGCGGAATTATCAGCCTCCAAGTCTTGATGCCGCAGTTATTTACACACAGAGCCTAACAGACGGAGATATTGCGTCAGAAAGTGCGGTCAACTATGGCGTATGCGAAACGATTTCGTTCCGATCGTGGCTTGATCTTATTGTGAAAGAGAGTTTTGGTCTTCTCCCCCTGAATTTGCTTTTGGAGTACGAAATGACTCTTCATGAATTATTTGAGAAGATAACCATATCTGATAATCGCACATTAATATATAATTCAAGAATAGACCATCGACGAGTCAGAGCGGACATTCGTAATTGCTTTGCAACCATCCGTAGATTCAACACTACGGAAGAACTTGTTCGGGAAAGCGCGTCTCTACTCAAAGTGGGAGTGCTTCCCGACGCCAAAGAAGTAAGCCGAAGTGAGATATACATACCAGATCAAGCAAAAGTAAGTGATATTATTGAGTTTGATAATAATCCTAAGCAAGCGTCTATTTCTGAGGAAGAATATAATATGCTTCTTTCAATGAAAGAAAGAGGTATAATAGATACAGTACCTGAAATTTCTTCCAATAAGGTATTTGACCGCACATACCACTATTTGCCATATCATCTTGACAGTCAACTGGAGAAGGATTATTTTGATTCAATAATTGGCCATCTTAAAAGCAAAGAGATGAGTGGAGTTGAATTATACTTCAATGGCGATGACACACTTACTGATTTCCGTATTCGATGTTACACCAAGCGTGGACGAGCATGGAAATTAGACGGCTATTATTATCCGGATTTTATAATGCTCACCCGCAACCCAGATAACACCATAAACAAAGTAATTATTATCGAGACAAAGGGCGAAGGATTTGCCGGTAAATTTGTTCCACGTAAACAGTTCATGGAGGATTTATTTATAAAGCTCAATAATGACAAGATTGGATATTATCGGTTTGAATTCCTTTACATTGAAGACTCGGATGACGCAAATGTTCGTCTGAAGAAAACTATACGGGCAATTAAAAACTTCCTACTAAACTGATTATCCTATGGCTATAAAATACGTTCCATATTTCCCCTCCACTGTTTCAGGTCAGGCTGTGCTTGATAATTTTGTGCGCACTCAGCGAATTCTGCGCTACCGTGAAAGCGACAAAGTTACCGAACGCATATTACGCGGAATGCCACTATATGAAGTAACCGAGCAAGAACGCGTTGGCGATGAAGAATCTGACAATATGATTATTCATGGCGAGTGTGTATCGGCTTGTGCTTATTTGAAGGAACAAGGGATAAAAGTTGATTTGGTTTATATTGACCCACCTTTTGCCAGTGGTGCCGATTATGCCAAGAAAGTTTACTTGCGTCGGAATCCGCTTGTAGCCAAAGCTATTCAGAAAGCTGAGCAGGAACTTGAAGACGATGAATTGAAAGCCTTTGAAGAAAAGATGTATGGTGATATCTGGGATAAGGAGAAATACCTTAACTGGATGTATGAGAATCTTATGACAATACGCTCCGTAATGAGTGAGAACGCCTCTATCTACGTTCATCTTGATTACCATATAGGTCACTATGTTAAGATTCTTTTGGATGAAGTCTTTGGAGAGGATAATTTTAGGAATGAAATTGTTTGGCATTACTATAATAAAATGCAAGGTAATATTAACCGCTTTGCATCCAATCACGATACAATATTTATATACTCAAAATCGTCTGAATACATTTTTACTCCGATAAAAGAAAAACGAGATATAAAGACTACTCAGATTAAACGAGTTTGGGATAAAACATCAAAAAAACTTGTCAATGCTAAAGATAATGACGGTAAAATTATCTATATAGAGAGTGATGAGAAAACTATTGATGACGTTTGGAGACTTTCAATGTTACAACCTGCAGATAAAGAAGAACCTGTAGGTTATGCGACCCAAAAGCCGGAAGCATTGCTTGAGCGCATTATAAAAGCGAGTAGCAATGAAGGAATGGTTGTAGCAGACTTCTTTGGCGGAAGTGGTGTAACTGCTGCCGTTGCTAATAAGTTTGGACGTAAATTCATACACGCAGATGTAAATATCAACAGCATTCAGACTGCGCGCGACCGTTTGAAAGCTAATGGCGCAAACTTCGCCGTTAAGAAAGTTCAGGATGGTGTTACCCTTTATCGTAACCCAATTCAAACAAAGGATGCAATTACTGGCATTATTCCCGGTCTAAGGCTTGACTCCACGATTGGCACAATGTGGGTAGGCAACATTACCGATAGTACTTACGGCTCGTCTCCGGTATATCTGCCCGACTTGATGGACTCTTCATCAAGAGTACTGGATATTGTAACACTAAATCGCATCATAAACGATGCGATGCCTCAACTATCTCCAAATGTTAAACGTGTAATCATCTATTATATTGACATAATTGACCGTCAAGAATTGGACGACTTTATCAAAGACAACAATGATACCGTTATAGAGATTGAACTTCGCGACCTTAAGGAATTGCTTGACAATGTAATCTTACAAGATGAAGTAGAATATACTATTTCAGAAGACCAATCTAAAATGGTGGATATTTTCACTGTAGCAATTAAGCGTTTCTACAGCGACCGAGTAAGCCATAAAATAAATGAGTTCAATCAGAAAGCAATGGCAAACTCCAAGAAGAAATTTACCCCCATTGAAATGAGCCTTGAAGGATTGGAGGCAATTGAAATGATTTCTCTCGACTGCACCACTGCCGAACAAAACGCACCATGGCACAGTGACTCAGAAATCAAAATCGAAAAAGACAGCACCGTAACAATCAACGGTCGCAAAACCTTCGACTTCTGGGACGGCACCATACATGCCGACACCAAACCTCTCCGCATGAAAATCCGCAACATCTGCGGCGACGAAACAATATTAATTCTTTAACCCTTATTGATAGTATGGCAAATAGGAACGACTTCAAACTTCTGCAAGCGAAGTGCATCAAGATATACGAGAATGTTTTAGCGACTCTAAACAGTCAAAAGGACTCTCTAAATAATCTCACTGATATTGAAAAAGCTCGCTACGGTTTTTATTACCTCATTTTACAAACCCTTACTGACGATAATGAGATTGGAGAGTTTACAGATATGATCTGCGACACGGAGTTTAATTCACGTTTTTTTGACAAACGAGAATCAGATGAAGGAATAGATGCGGCATATTTTGACAATGAACATAACCAAATAGTACTATTTAACTTTAAGTATAGAGAAAAATTTTCAGTAGATAAAGAGCAAAATATCAATGAGTTTATATCTGCATCCAAGTTCTTTAATGCGATTAGTACTGGAAATACCCAACATTTAACTGGAAAAATAAAAATGGTTGCTGATGAAATTAATAAAAGATTGGATAGCAACCAAATATGGACAATCATTTATTATTATGCCACCAACGAGAATATTACACTGGCATCCGATCATCCTAATGTTAAATCATTTTCAGAAGAGTATGATATAGAATTTAAAGGATTTGGTCTCAATGAGATTGTAGAAGCTACCTCAATAAGGCCAAAAAACATTGATGCTTCTTTTTGTGTAAAAAAAGGATCGGCTTTAACATATGAAGAAGACGAGATGTCATCGAACAAATCTTATATAGTAAAGATGTCATTACCTGAATTAATCCGAATTACGTGCAATGATCCAAATTTAAGGTCTGATGCAAATAAAGAAGGTGATGACTCACTAATAAATGCACATGTAGATCTAAACGTACTTTTTGATAATGTCCGTGGGTTTATCCTGCGTTCAAAATTTAATGATAATATAATAAAAAGTCTTAATGATGAGCCTCAACGATTCTTTTATTATAATAATGGAATAACAATCATTGCTAAAGACATAAAAAGTACTGAATCTAGAATAGGAGGTAAGTGGAACTTTAGTGTTTCAGATTTTCAAGTAGTCAATGGCGGGCAAACATTACGTTCCATACATAAATTCAATCAGAGCGATGAAAATAATATGGTTAATAAATTAGCAAAGGCTCATATTTTAGTTCGGTTCTTAAGAATTAATGATGATAATCTTCGTAATAAAATCGGAGAATTTACAAATAGTCAAAATTCTATAAGCCTCAGCGACTTACGCTCATTAAGATCTGAACAAATACAACTTGAACAATTTTTAGAGGCTCATGGTATTCAGTATTTTAGAAAAAAAGGGGACTTTAAGGATTCTAAATCATATAAATATTCAATTGGGAAAGAGCGATTGGGCCAATTATTGCTTTCAACCATATCTGGACGACCAGAAATAGCGACCAATAAAAAGAGAGAAATTTTCGACTCTCTATATGACGAGTTATTTATATCAAACGATAAACTATTGTCTGAAGATACAGTAAATCTAATATTTGATTTTCAGACTATTGAAAGTACATACAGAAAATCAAATTATAATGGCACTGTTCAGAAGAATATGTATATAGCTTATCTAAAATACAAATTGGCGAATAAACAGATTTCTACTTTAATATCCGAATTTGAGAATTTCCTTAGTAGTTATATTAGCGAAAACACTAAAGATCAATCAGCATCTCGTTATCTTATAACGACCGGATTTAAGGACGCTCTTGATACCAAATTCAAAGTCAAATAGCTTTTAACAAAAAAACGCACCGTAATGGAGTTATAGCACTTGCAATAATATTAATTGTTCGGAAGAATTCAAAAGACTAACATTCTTAAGTTATTAGAACAACAATATTCGCGTTTTGAAAGAACAGTATATCAATATATTCAATAGCCTCATTCTTAGACCTGAGAGTGAGGTGGTGGAGTTTAAGAGGGCAGAAAATAGCTTCGACTTCGATGACTTGGGCAAGTATTTCTCGGCGTTGAGCAATGAGG
>CAMWHE010000019.1 GCA_947173955.1 uncultured Bacteroidales bacterium
CCTCGGTGACTTACAGTTATACTTCGCTTGGACAACCTGAAACGATAAACTACGGTGTCGGCAACAAGGTAAGCTACGATTATAATCTGCGCGGACAGGTCAGGGAGATAGTCTCCAACGGGTTCACGCAGAAGCTGTGGTATGAGGACGGAGGCACCCATCCGTGCTACAACGGCAACATATCCCGTATGCAGGTCAGTGGGGTCACTTCCGACTATACCTATGACACCCTCAACCGGTTGACTGCCTGCACGTCAACCGACGGATACAATACCGTCTACGAATACGATCAGAACTCGTCGCCGACCAAGATTGAGCGGTACGGCATGACCTCTGACGGTTCTGTCGGACTTGTCGACGACATGAAGATGAGCTATGACGGAAACAGACTTGTCAAGGTGACCGACGCGGCGGATCCTGTGATACTTGAGCAGTCACTCGATTTCCCGAAGTCATCGGCATCGCTCGGCTACGACTCCGAGGGACGCCTCTACAGCGATTCAGGCCGCGACATAGAGAAAATCACATACGCTCCCAACGATATGCCGATGACCGTATTCGGGCCGTATGGCAGGATCAAGACCCAGTACGCCTACGCGGCTGACGGACGGAAACTCTCCGTGGCGTACGGCCATAATTATACCTCGTCAATTACCGATACACGCTACTACGTCGGCCCGATCGAGTTTGTCAAGAGTTCGGGCAAAGATGCCAGACTGACAGTTGATCGCGTCAACCTGCCATGGGGCTTCTTCGCCGCCGATGGGTGGGATAATGTCAACCTCACAGACTATCAGGGCAATATCCGCGCTATCGCACGTAGCGGCTCAGTCATTGACCACATTGACTACTACCCCTACGGACTCCCGAAAGCATCCGCGCCCGGCAGCGTATCCCGTTATAAATACAGCGGCAAAGAGTTCGAGACCCGCGGCGGCCTTGACTTCTATGACTTCGACGCACGCCTGCAGCTCCCCGCCGCTGGCCTTTTCTCCCGCCCCGACCCCAAAGCATGGGATGCCCCCTGGAACAATACCTATCTCTATTGCTCAGCAAATCCCATCAACCGCATCGATCCCACTGGCGAATATGATTTCGTAAATATTAAAGAAAGTAAACAATACAAGGTTATTGCTGTCTTTCAGAGTGACTATAAAAATATTGATAAAAAAAATAATAATTCAGCTCTTACTACTGATTATAAAGCGGCTAAGAAAGCAGGATTACCTATAATGTTAGTCGATAACAAAGCTGATTTTAAAGCAGCTATGAAAGCTTTGGATGATATGAAGTCTTCTACGGAGGAATATACTATTAATTCACATGGGTCATCTGGCTATTTCTATATTGGGTCCGACAAGATAGATGCAGGTTCTGACACTTCCTCTCTTAAAGATGGCCTAAGCGGGAAAACTGTATTTATTGGTGCATGTAATTCGGCAGTTGATCTTAATGGGAATGCCTTATTAGAAACTTTCTCAGAAGATACTGGAAGTAATGTTATTGGTTCTTGCCATAAAATCAAAGCGGGATATTCATATGATGGAAGCGACGGATTGAATCGCCCGTCTGCTGATGGTTCAGATAAAGGTAATGGATATAAAATGTCCGTATCAGGAGCTGATGCTGTAAGCATCTGGAATGTGACAATAGATAAAAGTCAGGGAACCAAGTGGAATGGTCCCACTATATCTCCACCGGTCATAACTAAGCCTAATTTAGAGGAAGTAAGAAAGCCTAATACAAATTTTATAAGATGAACTACTTAAAAACACTATTGATTTCAATGGCATTATCGGCAAATATTGTGTGTGTCGGTGCTTGGTCAGATTCTTCGGATAGAGAAAGTATTCCGACAGAAAGAACCGGACAAGTCAATAAATATAAATATTTCGATTTGATTACATTGCAAGGCATTGAGCCCTGTGATAACGATTCATGCGTAACAGTAACTAAAATGGACGATTCAATACGAGTCGACTATGACCTGCCTGAAAAATTCTCATTAACTTTATTCAATAAAGGTAATTACTGGTATTCTTCGGCAGAGTTCGATATGCATAAAGACAAATATAAATTAGGAAAGTCAGAGTCACGGCCAAGAAGATATGATAGATTTATATTAAATGATAAGATTTTTGAATATGAACAATCTTTTGATGGAAAAGATATTTTCAAAGCTATCTATATAAAAGCACCAAAAAGAATCATTATATTACACTTAGGTAATGAGGATTTTACTGAAAAGGATCCGGACAAAATACTTAAACGGATATTGAATGTACTCAATTACAACGATATGCACATAAAATCAAAGAGATTCCATGAAACGATTTATGATGTCAATTATTACCCGGATTTTGTGGAATATATAGATATTGAAACGGGGACAAAGTACTATAATAATTATCCTGATTTGCTGGTTTGGGGTGGATACTATGGTATAAATAAGTCTAATTTTTAATTTGAATGCGAATAGGCTGTGTGCTTTATTACATTAAAAACACTCTCACGGCCGTGACCTATTACGACACTTACGCCTGCCGCAGCTTTGCAGGATTCTCCGGGATATCGGCCTCATTCACCGGTGATGCCTCGCTTGCCAATGGTCTGCCGACCGCTACCCGCACTGCTGTCTTCAGCTACGACTCCGAGGGTCGACTCTACAGCGACTCAAGCCGCGACATCGAGAGTATAACATACGCTCCCAACGATATGCCGATGACCATATTCGGACCGTATGGCAGGATCAAGACCCAGTACGCATACGCGGCCGACGGACGGAAACTCTCCGTAGCCTATGGCCACAATTACACCTCGTCAGTTACCGATACCCGCTACTATGTCGGCCCGATCGAGTTTGTCAAGAGTTCGGGAGCCAATTCAAAGCTGACTCTTCAGCGCGTCAATCTGCCGTGGGGCTTCTTCGACTCCGAGGGGTCGCCGTTCGTCAACCTCACAGACTATCAGGGTAATATCCGCGCCGTCACCCGAATGAGCGATGTCGTAGATTGGACTGATTACTATCCGTACGGTCTGCCGAAAGCGACATCGGCGACATCTACAGGCAACCGCTACAAATACTCCGGCAAAGAGTTCGAGACCCGCGGAGGCCTTGACTTCTATGACTTCGATGCCCGCCTGCAGCTCCCCACCACCGGCCTCTTCTCCCGACCCGACCCCAAAGCCTGGGACTATCCCGGCTACAACCCATACCTCTACTGCGCCGCAAACCCAATCATGCTCGTCGATCCAACTGGTATGGATGGAGTACGAGTTATAGATAAACAAAATAAAACTATAACTGTACGAGCTAATTATTATGCCATAACTCAAGATATTCTATATAAAGGAAGTGATGGGAAAGCAGCATATTTGCCAGGATATACTCCGGGGGATATTGATAATATTCAAAATGATGTTAATCAGAGTTTAAATTCAAAATTTGATAAAAATACAAATTCATCATATGCTGGTATTGTAACTGAAGGAGAATATATGGGGTATCAAGTTACATTTGATCTAAGAATCAGTGACGGAGGCTCTCAAATAAATGCGGAAATAGCTGCTCAAAATGATTCATATAGTGGTATCCCAATTGGTAATACTCTCAGATTGGGGAATGAACAACAGGTTAAATCCTTTGGTATAAAGGAAGATAAGAATGGAAATATAACCTATGTAGGTGGAGTTACGGAAAAAAATAAAAATATTGTAATGAATGTAATCGATAAGAATTTCAAAAATTTACTCCATGAGTTGTTTCATACCCTAGGTTTTACACATCCTAAAAATACAGGTGGTACCCATGGGATTATGAAATACCCTCCACAAAATATTGATCAGGAAGATATCAATGAAGTTGGAAATTCAAGTTTTTTACCTGCTGTAATTTTATGAGAAAAGCATTTTATTTATTAGTTTGTTTGATATTTGCTACTATGATCGCAAAATCATCTGAACGATTAGAATTACTTAGATGCAAGGTCGTCTATCTTACATCTTTCCCTAAAAATAATTGGCCATATAATTACTCGTTTATATCTGATTGGGAATGCGATACCCTCGAAACTGATCTATCTAGTTTATCAACATTTAGTGATGACATCAAACATACAACTACTGAATTAGGCGAACTAAGTATAAACTTGTATCAACCTTACATACATTATTCGCTCATATCGGATATTTTGCCATTAGAGGATAGTCTAAGTTTATATATATCTGATTGCCAGAATAAAATTAATGATAATTCATTTGAATATACAGTTGTCACCCATGATTCAACTACGATTAATTGTGCTATTACGGATGTTCTCGGTATATTCTTCGTTGACAGTAATAGGATGGATTGCGATGATGAAAGAAACCGTGTAGTATTAGTTTCGTTAATAACTTGCTCTCCGGGATCCAAAATTGATTTTATAAATAAAAACAAGTCATTACCGGCCGGTTCTTCAAGAAAGAAAAAACAATAATAAAACCATTAATATTAGAGAAATAAGTCTTAGACAATGGAGCAGGAGCGGTAGCCCTCAATTTTAATAAAATTACTAATGAACAAATTTATTTCCATTATACTTTATTTTTTTACAAGTGTATTTGCCATTAATGCTAACGATTCAATATACTATAAGCTTCCTGCTAACGTAGAGGCTGAATTATCGGATAGAATTCAAACTTATAGGATTAATAGTAATGATTCAACGCATATTTCAGTATTTTTAGGCAGAACAGTTGCAGATAATGGGGAAATGGTATTCTATGCAGACATTTTTCCCTACGACTCTCTCAATCATAAAAATCTTAATACTCAGATTGCCAAAAACACTCATAGATATGTTACGATAGGCAATCAGGTCTTCCCGGTATTTTTAAGATTAGACGAACAACTGGGATCACCCACCCCTATATGGCAACGCGGAAAAATATTCAATAGGGACTGCACAATGAAACGGCAACTTACAATATTAGAGCATCCCGTATATTTCAAGCTTAATGAAAATAATAGCGTAAAATGAAAAAATTCCTGATACTGCTTTCCATAGTTATTTCTCAGTTTGTTGACATCAAGGCTACGTCCAAGGAATCTCAATATTCGATTGATCGCATTTATTATAGTATTAGCGATTTGACTGAGTTTAATATCTATAATTATATAAAAGAGAACTTTGCAAACAGGAAAAATGAAGTATGTATATTCGTCGGCGCTTCATCGTCTGGAAATAATAATCCATATTATGTACTGCTTGTTGTACCTGACGCCCCGGGTGACTATACATCGTTTCTAAAAAAAACATCTAACCGCTACATTGTAATCAATAAAGACTGTTACCCCGCAATATTTGATCTTGATTTTGTATTTGCTGATGCAGATATATCTTCAAAATATGTAAAATATTACCCTTTCAAAGATGGAATCGGCTTTGAATTTACGTTTCCGGGTGACTCAAAAAAATTTGAAAATATAAGTATGTGGTGAGTGGATGCTTACGGCTATACTCTGGATGAAGATTAGCCAGAAATAGTGAGGTTTTTCATAATAATACAAACCGTAGACATTGTATAAGCGGCCAGAAGCCGGGGTGAGAATGACGATTATTCGCTTTTGATACAGAGGATGGACACCTGACGGGCAGGTGTCAGCAGAGCAACGTGGCGGTTGAGCCATAGGCGAAACATTATCCGCGCTCTTATCCCCCGTACGCGCATAGCGTGTGAGAGCAATAAAGATATAGTTACTCCTAAAAGGACCGTGGATCAGTCTTTTGACGGGGTGAGTAGGGCGCGGTAGCGAGCTGGGGCGGTGAGGATGGCGGCTGCACGCGCTATGGTAGAGTCGTGGGTCGAATTCCACTCGGTCACACCTTTCTGGAAGTAGTAGCGCTGAAGGAGCTCGGCGGCAAGATACTTGGCGATCTCGTCGCGATGGATGTCGAGGTCGCTGTCGAGGTCGTGGCGGAGGAGGTTGCGCAGCGTCTCGATCTGGGCGCTGACGGAGTCGGTCAGATATCCTTCGCGCTTAGTGAGGTTGCGGAATTCGTCGAGGAAGGTGTCGGTCAGCTTGTCATACTGCACTTGCGATGTGTCGACCGAGGCCTTGAACTGTGCGTATATGGCGTCGTCGATCTCAAACTCCGAGGGCACGGGGATGCTATCATGAGCGGCGGCGTATTCAGTAGCGAAGTCAAAGATCGAAAAGGATGTGACGATATTGTAGGCCGTGCGGGATGCTTCGGGCAGCTCGATGGCAACATCGGGGGTGATTCCGCCGCCATCGCGCACGGGACGTCCGGATGCCGTATGGAATACGCTGGTCAGCGAGTCGGGAATGCGGGCGGGCGAGCCGTCAGGATTGCGGTGGGAGTAGTCGATGGCCTGGATGAGACGCCCTGACGGGATGTAATATTTGGCGATGGTGACTTTAAGCAAGCCGTTATAGGGGAGCTGGCGCGTGGACTGCACGAGTCCCTTGCCGAACGAACGCTGGCCGATGATCACGGCGCGGTCAAGGTCCTGAAGCGCTCCGGCCACAATTTCCGACGATGATGCGGATCCCTCGTTGATTAGTACGGCGAGAGGTAGCTTGGTGTCGACAGGGGAATTGGTGGTCTTGTACAGTTGCTCGTTGAACTGTCCGCGGCCGCGTGTGCGGAGCACTTCCGTGCCTTTGGGGGTAAAGAGTCCTACTATCTTTATGGCGCTCTCCATCACGCCGCCGCCATTGTCGCGCAGGTCGAGGATGACGCCCGAGAATTCGGGATTCTTCTTGAGCTCGATCAGCGCCTTGCGCACATCGTCGGCCGAGTGTTCGTTGAATGTGGTCAGCGATATGTAGCCTATGGAGTCTGTGACCATTCCGTAGTAGGGCACGGACGGGATCTCGACTTTGGCGCGTGTGAGGTTGAATGTCAGCACCGAGTCGGCCGCGAAGGGACGTTCTACGGTGACAGTCAGCGGCGTACCGGCCTGACCGCGCAGCCGGTTGGAGATCGAGTCGGAGGTCCACTGCTCGACATTGACGGAGTCAATCATAAGGAAACGGTCACCGGCACGCAGGCCGGCACGCGAGGCCGGGGTATTCTCATAAGGCTCGGAGACGTAGACATGACCGTCGCGCTGCATGATCATGGAGCCGATGCCTCCGTATGTGCCGGTCGATATGGTCATGAAGCTCTCCTGCTCCTCCTCGGGAATATAGTTGGTGTAGGGGTCGATGTCGGCCAGCATGGCATTGATAGCCTTTGTGACTGTCTTTTCGGCGTCGATGGAATCGACATAGCTCGTCTGGAGCTGCTTGAAGACAGCGGTGAATATATCGAGCGAACGTGAGATGTCTTTCTTGGAGCTGCGGGTGGCGGCCATCGCTGTCAGTGAGAGCGCTATTGTAAGGATCAGGATGAGTTTTTTCATATAATTCGGATATCAGACTACTAAGGTAGGCAATTTGCGCGGGATAGCAGGCGCAGTCGTGAAATTTTTATGATTTTTTCATTTCTCGCCGAACTATTTCCCCACAGGAAGTGTTTACAGAATACAAAGCATGATTAGTTTTTTCCATTGCTTAATGTGATAATGATTGGTTTATCAAGCGAGCCGCCGTCGGGAGACAGCGGCTCGCTTGGTATGCAGAGGTGCACTAAAATCGCAATATGTATTCAGCACTGTCTTTGAAAGCATTGCATGATTCAAGATAATTACGGGTTGTCTGAAAATCATTTCCGGTAATATTTGCACTGAACTGACGCGCTCTTGAAATCGCGCGTATAAATACGGACGGATCGCCTTTACGCGTCAATCTTCTGAGCGCATTAAGATAATCATCCCGAAAAACGGTGGGAATGATTATCTTGGACTGACCGGCCGCCACCAATTCCGTATTCATCATTATGCGCGATATTCTTCCGTTTCCATCATTAAACGGATGCACCTCACTTATCATAAAGAGCATAAACAGCGATTTTGCAAACGGGTGTTCAAGAGCCCGATAAAATTCATAGCCCTTCCGAAGTGTACCCCTGACAAGCCTGTAATCGACAAAATGAGTATCTCCGGCATGATTGTTCATTGTCTTAAACATTCCCGGATGTCGGTCCGGACGAGCTTTCATGAGAATTCTATGGCGCTCCTGCAGCAGTTCTATAAGTTCATCAAAAGAAGCAGGAGTCCTGCGCATTTCCCGTCGGCTTGCCACTAACAGAAATGTACCGAGCACATCATGCGAATCCTCGTTCCGGGCAGGCAACGGCAACCCGGTCTCAATAATCTGTCTGGCATCTTCGATTTCAAACTCAGTCCCCTCTATGTAGTTGGAAAAATAACTTTCAAAAAATGCAAAATTTCGGAAAGCTGCATTTTCGATATTCGGTTCATCAATATACGCGAACGGCTCATTATGAAGAGCTCCGAATAATGTCTCGAATAACGTGACTCTTTCGCTGTCAAAAGGCTCTCCTTTTGCTCTTGCTATTGAACTCGCGGATGACAAAATCCCGGATGGCTTAGTGGAAAGCATCGCACCAATAATGGCGTTCAGAGTCTCAAATTCATCTGTCATATCCAAATCACGGGCGATAGCACGAGCTTTATCCCTGAAAACATTCAGACCGGACTCACCGTTGACTTGCAGAATACGTTCCAATTTGTCTTCGACAACTATCCGTGGCAGACATTTCGACACACTCAGACGGCTCCTGCCTTTCTGGAGATTTTCAAGCATTCTTCGCTCAGAACTTGAAATATAGAGATTTTCAATAAAAGGCATATCATTTTCCGTACCCATCGGGCCTTTCATCAGATGCACTGTCACGCCAGGAAGAGAAACATTCTTCGTATACGTATAAGTAAGGAAAAAATCGCCACTTTCCGTAGGCCTCATCTCATCAGCAGAACGATGGCTTATGACCGCGTGGGGATATAACCGGCCAAGGATGTAAAACAAATTTCTTTTTATGATGATTTCAGGAGGATCATCCATATTCGTCGTGTATATCTTAGGAGCAATCTTACGCAAGATACCCTTTTTTATCATCTGGGTTTTATGCGCCGATTCGCTCTTATCGGATGTCGCCATCACTATTTCCATTACATTGGGTATTGTTTTTGTCTTTGCCATTTTTTCGATTAAGCCATAATTTATGCCACGAAGATAGTAGTTTTTTCGATTAAAACCCCAAAAAGCGGGTAGTTTTTTCGATTAACAAATCTATGAAAACAGACGAGCCGCCGTCGGGAGACAGCGGCTCGCTTGGTATGCAGAGGGTGTATGTGTCAGATTAGTCTTCGTCGAGCTGGAGGTCGTCGTCGAGATCAGCATCAAGGTCGAGATCGTCAAGATCGTCGTCGGCAGCAGGCGCTTTTGCGGCAGCTGACGATGCTTTCGCAGCCGCCGCTTTCTTGCCGCCCTGAGAGTCGGCGCCCTTGAGGGCTTCCATGATTTTGGCTTCGAGCTCATCGGCAAGTTCGGGGTTGTCGAGCAGCACGCGCTTGGCTCCGTCGCGTCCCTGCGCTATCTTGGTGTCGCCGTAGCTGAACCATGAGCCGCTCTTCTTGATGATGCCGTATTCGACGCCGAGATCAAGTATCTCGCCTGTGCGGGAAATACCCTCGCCGAACATGATGTCGAATTCGGCGCGCTTGAAGGGAGGCGCAACCTTGTTTTTTACGATTTTGACTTTCGTATGGCGTCCGAGCACATCCTCACCGTCCTTGACAGAGGTAGAGGGGCGGATGTCGACGCGCACGGATGCGTAGAATTTGAGCGCGTTGCCGCCGGTCGTCGTCTCTGCCGGGCCAAACATCTGGCCGATATTGGCGCGGAGCTGATTGATGAAGATGCAGGCTGTGTTGGTGCGGGCGATAGCGCCGGTGAGCTTGCGCATTGCCTGCGACATCAGGCGTGCCTGCAGACCCATGTTGCGGTCACCCATGCCCCCCTCGATCTCGCTCTTGGGCACAAGAGCGGCCACGGAGTCGACCACGAGAATATCTATGGCCGACGAGCGTATGAGCTGCTCGGTGATTTCGAGAGCCTGCTCGCCGTTGTCGGGCTGAGAGATGAACAGGTTGTCAATGTCGACACCGAGTTTTTCGGCATAGAAGCGGTCGAAAGCGTGTTCGGCGTCGATGATGGCGGCGATGCCCCCCATCTTCTGAGCCTCGGCTATCGCATGGATAGCGAGAGTAGTCTTACCTGACGATTCGGGTCCGTAGATTTCTGTAATACGTCCGCGCGGGAAACCGCCTACGCCGAGCGCGTAGTTGAGACCGATCGAACCTGTGGGGATCACTTCGACCTGCTCGATGGCGTCGTCGCCGAGCTTCATGATAGCGCCGCGGCCGAAGTCCTTCTCAATCTTGCCGAGAGCCTGCGCCAGAGCGTTGAGCTTGCTGGCCTTGGTGTCGACTTCGGGAGCGCCTTTTTTTGCTGTTGTCTTTTTAGCAGTTGCCATGTCTATATGTTTTTTGATTATTATTTCTGATTATGTGATTTTGATATTGCAAAGATACTATTGGTCATGGGCATCATTTTAGCATTACAACTGTAAATAATGTTAATTTCGCCATCCGGTTCTCAATGCTTTATAATCACAAAGATAACAAACATTTCCGACACTCCCCCAATAAATCCCTCCAAAAATCCGATGACCTGCGCAATATCACTGGTTGTCGGCGACGATGAGGCCGAACTGCCTGCCGTCGTGGCTGTAGCGGATGATGTCGAGGGCGAGCAGGTGGGTAATGGCGAGCCGGGTGGAGCGCACTGACGCGTGAGCGGCCACTGCGAGCTGCTGCAGGTCGAGTCCCGGCGTCGCGGCTATGAGGTCGATGAGGCGTGTCTCCGCGTCGTCGAGTGTCAGCAGGAGTCCGTCCGAATCGGCAGCGAGCCGCCATGCCTCGACCATGAGCGCCGGAGCGGCAAGGTTTTCGTCCTTGACCCTGTAGTAGGCCGTCAGTTTGCCATCGGCTTCCTTGACCGACACAGGGCGCCTGGCGGCGCGTTCGACGCTTGCGATGAATACGACGGCACCACCCGAGGCCTTTATGGCCTCGAAATCGACGCTTACCCGCGGACTGCAATAGAGATCGGCGGCCTGCTCTATCATGTAGATGTCTTCCTCAGAGCGCACGCCGGCTATCGTCCCGTTGTCCTTGACGCCGATGAGCAGCCGTCCGCCCGAGTGATTGGCAAAGGCGGAGATGGAGCGGGCTATCTTGCGGGCGTCGGATATCAGGTATTTGAAGTCCTGCTGTTCGTGTTCGCCTTGGTCGATAAGCTGCTGCAGGCGGTGGAGGGCACGTGTGGGCCGGAGGTCTTTCACTCTGCGGGGTAGTTCAGATTGGCATCGCCGGCCTTCAGAAGCACTTCGTCGAGATAGCGCCGGGCCTCGATGCGGGCATTGTCGAGGTTCATATATGAGTAGTTGCCGCAGTCGCGGGGCGACGCTCCGGGTATATCTCCTTCAAAGCCGGCAATAAATTGCATGGTCTCGATGATGAGTGGCAGGACGTCGCGGGGCGTATAGTCGCCGCAGAGCAGCAGATAGTTGCCCGTCCGGCATCCCATCGGCCCCCAGTAGACGATACGGTCAGCCCAGACAGGATGATTGCGCAGGAAGGTGGCGGCGAGATGCTCCATGGCGTGGAGAGTGGCGCCGTCGACGGGCGCCTGACGGTTTGGCTCCGACATACGGACATCGAAAGTCGTGATTACGTCGCCCGACGGGGTCACATCGCGGCGTGACAGGTAGAGACCGCGCAGGAGATTGAGATGGTTGACGGTGAAGCTGGCTATCTTTTTCATTCGGGTAGGGTCAGCAGGAGCTGATGCAGGAGATTAAATGTGTGTTCGGGAGCCTGTTCCCAGAAATTCTCATATTGGGCGATATTGTCAGCACCGCCGGGAGTGTCGCTGATGACGCGCATCACCAGGAAGGGCACACCGTTGAGATGACAGGTCTGGGCTATGGCGGCCGACTCCATGTCGACAGCCATCACGTCGGGATAAAGCTCGCGGAAGGCGGCTACCTCCTCGGGGCGTGACACGAAGATGTCGCCCGAGGCTATGAGGCCGCGATGTACTGACGGATCGCCGTCGAAGACCGGCATTGACGTGACAGCCGGCGCCGAGCGGAAGAAACGCGGACATCCTGCCGCCTCGCCCCACTCCGTTCCGGGGCCGCACCATACGTCGTGATAGGCTATACGCTCGCCGACCACTACGTCCATTATGCGGGCATCGCCGCCCGTGCCGCCGGCCACGCCGGTGTTGATTATGAGTTCAGGCTTGAATTCACGCAGCATGGTCAGTGTGCCGAGGGCCGCGTTGACCTTGCCTATGCCGCACTGCATGGCGACGACTTCATGCGCCCCGATGCGGCCGATATGGAATGTGTAGCCGCCCGCCTCCACTGTGCGCGGAGCCGAAAGGAGCGGAAGCAGGAGGCGGAGCTCCTTGCCCATTGCTACTATTACACCTATTTTCATACTATCGCTGACTTATTAGCCTGTTACAGTTTTAAAATATCAAAACTTTAACACTGAATCGGCTGTTGTTATAGTGCAAAGATAATCAATAATGATTATATTTGCCATCAAAATCTACCCCCTCTTATATTAATAATTATGAAATCAAAGTCTTTTATCGTAGGCAGTATCATCATCTTTGCCATCGGCCTTATCGTATGTCTGATCCACAATAATGCCGGCGTAATCAATTCGCTGCTGCTCATCACCGGGCTCCTCTTCCTGATTCCCGGAGTGCTCAATCTGCTGGCTCTCCTCGATCGCCGCGGCAAGGAGGCGGAGAAGAAACCGTCGGGCATGACCCTGATGATCAGCTGGGTATCGACAGTAGCCGCCATCATCCTCGGCGCTATGATTGTGATAACCCCCGATTCGTTCCGCTCCGAATTTCTGTTTATAGTCGGCGCGCTACTGGCGCTGTTCGCCATCTCGCTGATTTATTCGATGGCCGTCAACCTGCGTGCCGTCAAGCTCCCCGCGTGGATGTACGTCATGCCCGGCCTCGTGCTTGTCGATGGCGTGGTGCTCGCCTGCAACTTCATCAAGCATGAAAACACTCAGGCACTGATGATGGGTATCGGCCTGATGGTGATCTCGGCAGCATTTTTCGTGACGCTCATATATGTAGGAGCCTACAACCGCTCGCAGAAGAACGGCGCCCCCTCACCTAAGAGCGATCTGCCCGAAAAGGTCTGAACCGAAAATCTCCGGCCGTCAAACCGACCCATTTATCTCACATCTTTAACCAATTATTATCCTGAACAATAGCATGAAGAAACTTTTATTGACAGCCGCGCTGTCGCTTGCCGGCATGACCCTGTCGGCTCAGGACGGCCGTGGCCCGCTGTTTCACTCCTGGGCTGTCACACCTCCTATGGGTTGGAACTCATGGGACTGCTATGGTCCTACAGTAGTGGAATCTGAAGTAAAGGCCAACGCCGACTACATGGCCGAAAATCTGGCCTCCCACGGCTGGGAATACGTGGTGGTCGACATCCGCTGGTTTGTAGAGAATGACAAGGCCGGCGGCTACAATCAGACCAACCCGAAATATGTCTACGACGAATGGGGTCGCTACACCCCCGCCGTCAACCGCTTCCCCTCGGCAGCCGACGGTAAAGGATTCAAGCCTCTGGCCGACTATGTACACTCCAAGGGGCTGAAATTCGGCATCCACATCATGCGCGGCCTGCCCAAGGAGGCGGCCAACCGCAAATTCCCCGTCAAAGGCACCGACGGAATCACCCTCGACATGATCGCCTCCACCGACTCGGCCTGCACATGGCTCCGCGACAACTATAAGGTAGACTACCGCAAGCCCGGAGCCCAGGAATACTATAACTCTATATTCGATCTCTACGCCGAATGGGGCGTAGACTTCATCAAGGTCGACGACCTCTCGCGACCCTACCACACGGCTGAGGTCGAGATGATCCGCAAAGGCATTGACCAGACCGGCCGCCCGATGGTGCTCTCCATCTCTCCCGGCGAGACGCCGATCGACCGCGTCGACCATGTGGCCGCCCACGCCAATATGTGGCGCACCGTCGACGACTTCTGGGACAACTGGAGCCAGCTCAACTATCAGTTCGGCATCTGCGCCAAGTGGGCACCGCACATCGCTCCCGGCACATGGCCCGATGCCGATATGCTCCCTCTGGGCAGGATCTCCATCCGCGGCGAACGTGGCGCCGAGCGCTGGTCAGGCTTCACCCCTGACGAGCAGCTGACGATGATGAATCTCTGGACGATCTTCAAGTCGCCGCTGATGTTCGGAGGCGATATGCCCCAGAACGACGAGGCCACCAACGCCCTGCTGACCAATGACGATGTGCTCTATATGCATCACTACTCAGCCGGCAACCGTCAGGCCCGCAACCTCAACAACCACATTACCTGGACAGCCGTCGACCCGGCCAACGGCGACCGCTTCGTAGCCCTCTTCAACACCGGCGGCAGCGAGTTCCTCGCTCCGGCCGACGCCCTCTTCCGCTCCGGCACGATCTCCTATCTGACCACAGGCCATGCCACCGATGTCCATGCCGATATTCCCGAGGGTACCCGTCAGCTCTATCTGATAGTGACCGACGGCGGCGACGGCTTCGACTCCGACCATGCCGACTGGATCAACCCTGTGCTGACTCTGAAAGACGGCTCCAAGGTCGATCTGACGACTCTCACCCCCCTGCGCAAGACCGTAGGCTGGGGCTCGCTCCATGTCAACACCAACATCGAGGGGGGCAAACTCTCTGTCGACGGCGTGAAGTATGACAAGGGTCTGGCTGTTCATGCCAATTCCGTAGTTGTCTTCGACCTCCCTGAGGGCACGACCGCCTTCGACGCTATCGGCGGCATTGACAACACCGGTTCCGACCAGGGCAGCAAATGCTCGGTGGAATTCTTCGTGTTCGCCTATGACCCGACCTATCGCGACGAGTGGACCGACCAGTGGACAGCCGGCAACAAGGAAATCAAGATCGACCCGACCCACCAGGCCGCCTGCAGCGGCTACATCTCGCGCCTGAGCGATTATGACTATGTCGATCTTGAAGCACCCGTAGCCGGTGCCGAACGGCTCTTTCTCGTTGTCACCAACGGCGGCGACGGCTTCGCCTACGACCATGCCGACTGGGTCAACCCGGTTCTCGTCAAGGCCGACGGCACTGAAGTGTCGCTCACCACACTCAAGTGGGCTTCCGATGTCGTCAACGGCTACAACCAGCTCCCCCGACTCAACCGCAACAACGACGGCAACACGCTCAACATCGGCGGAACGACCTATGAATATGGTATCGGCTGCAACTCTCCCGCTGTCATACCCTTCGACCTCCCCGCCGGACACGACTATGTCACTTTCCGCACACGCGTAGGCCTCGACTATGACACCCGCAACGCACCCGAGGGCGCTACCGTCGAATTCCGCGTATTCACCACCGACCCGACTCCCGACAATTCGGCCGACGTCACCCTCGACCTCGCTCTCGCCGGACTTGCCGCCGGCCAGCAGGCTGTAGTCAAGGATATGTGGACAGGAGAGAATGTCGGCACCTATTCCGACTCGGAACTCAAACCCTACCTGCGCGAACACGCAAGCGCGCTCTACCGTGTCACACCGCTCGGCCGCAAGGAGGGCGCCACCGTCTCGCTGACAGCTTCATCTGAATCCGGTGACTATGCATCGCCGTTCACCCTGACTGCCACCGTCGCCTCCGACGCTCCTGCTGAGGGTGCCTACATCCAGCTTCTGCAGGACGGCAACGTGATCGCCACCCTGCCGCTTGGCGAGAACAATACGGCCACCTACCTCCACGCCGGCCTTGACACCGTCACCGGGCATATCTTCACCGCCCGCTATAGCGGCACCCCGGCTGTGGCTCCCGCCGTATCGTCAGAACTGAGCCTGTCGGCTGCCGGTGTCGACAGCGTCACCGCCGCTCCCGAAGGCCTTGAGATAGAAGCCGACGACGGCGCGCTGACAGTTACCGCAGACAAAGCCTGCAAGCTGCTTGTCTACACCACTGCAGGCCGCCTGGCAGTGTCAGCCGACCTCGTCGAGGGACTCAACCGCATCCCCCTCGCCCCCGGCATATACCTTGCCGCCGGCGCCCTCTATTACGTCCGCTGACCACCCGGGAGGTATAGACTATCCGCTAAAACAGCTATCTTAGCTAAGACATAACAACATCATTAAACAGCAAGGAGACTGCCGGTTATGACAGCCTCCTTATTGTATTGCTTTAGGGTCTGAGACGGCGTCAGCAGGCGGTGTTCACAGAGAATATTCAAAATCCTTTTGTAATATATAGATGCATCAGATGGTATTTTAAGGATACATTATTTCTTCTTAGTAAGGATTTTTTTCTCATCGGCTCTAAGTCGACGCTCAACTTTCTTTACATCTTCAGCAGGTGGCAATGTTTCGGGTCGTATACCTCGATCAAGAAGCATATTACGGACGGCACTGTTGTTGTCTACATGCTCCTTCTCTATGCATAATTGACCGCGGAGTTCTTTCTGCTGAACATTGACCGATGTCATTTCAGCTGCAAGATCTTTAGCCTTGATAGCGATTGTGGAGAGAAAATCGGCAAGTGGTCTCTTTTCGGGAGCACCGACGCGGCGTTTCATCATCGCAGTATCAAGACCAAACAATGCGCGGTCACCTTTTGCTCGGATAACAGCAAAACCACGGGAATCGACACCACGCTCATATAGAACGCCGGACAAAGTATGCTCAGTTTCGGCAAGTTTGGCACGAGCCTGAACACGTTCGTAGTCAAGCAGTCTTTGATGTACAAGTTCAGCCCTGCGAGTCTGAACAGCGAAGTAATTCTGAGCAAAAGCAATTTCCGGCTTGCGAGGGTCGCCATTTTGAGCGACAAGATAACAAGCATATCGAGTCAGCATCACGTCATCTATCTGGCGCTCAGAGCCTGATCCGAGAGAAACCATTTTGCTGACATCAGCAAAATGGTCGGATATTTTCTCTCCTGCATTACAAACCGCTTCCTTGGCCTTTTCTATGATCGATTGAAAGTTACGCCATTGAATATAGCCCATTACCGGCGCGAGCTCCCTCGCACTCCAACACTCAACACCTTCATACTCGATGGCTATGGATTCAAAGCTATTGAAAAGTTCTTGTATTTCTTTCGCTTTCATTCGGATAAAATAGGTTATTATCAGATTTTTAACGTTTTAGATTGTAAAGTTAGGAAAATTTTCCTAGACTTCTGTAATCAGCACAAAGTTATATTATAGAGGAGCGAAAATCTTACACATCAAAGTTAAATAATACTATCTCATTCAATATTTTCAAGTAGTAGTATCAAGGCGCCGGCTTATCTCAAATTGATATTACCTGATAAGATATCCGGATGCTTCAAAGATCAGCAAATAAACAGCAAGGAGGCTGCCGGTTATGGCAGCCTCCTTATTGTATTGCTTTAAGTTCTGAGACAGGGTCAGCGGGCGGTGATTTCGTCGACGAAGAGGAAGCCGAGGCATCCGGCGTAGGGGTGGCCGTCGGGGAAGATGTATTCGGGACGGATGACGACGCGCAGATAGTTCATCTCGCGTGGGAAGAAGTTGACGGAGTGGGTAGCCACCTCATAATTGTGGACTCCCTCGACGGCAGGATACTCTTCAGAGGCTATCAGATGCCAGTTTTCCCCGTCGTCAGACGAGAATACCTGTACGCCGCGACAGCCGGTCACGGCGTCGTCGGTAAATACGGCTGTCGAGAATGTGACGTTGTTGAGACGCATTCGCTGCGGCAGCTTGATGGTGGCGTCGCAGTTCTTGCCCGAGAAGCCTATCCAGCGGCCGGTTCGATAGTTGCCGTTGCCGTGCAGGCCGTCGACAAGCGACTGCGCTCCGCCGAAAGCGTAGCCGGCATCAGGCTCTTCAGCGAGCTTGATGGGGCTGAAGGCGATGGCAGAGGGCTTGAGCGTGTCGCATACGGCATGGCCGCTTACGCCGTCCTTGAAGGCGGTTACGGCTATGAAGCATGAGTCGGTCAGCAGCATGGGGCTCTCATATTTCGGCGACTTGAGCGTAGGCTGCGAGCCGTCGAGCGTGTAGCGTATGTCGTAGCCGGGGAGAGCGGAGCAGTCCATGACGAGTCCGCGGCGATCGGTGTCGACATTATATTTTACCTCCACGTCAGCTATGTGCTTGGCGTAGTTGTAGCCGAGCTTATCATAGAGAGCGAGCAGAGCGGGGATGCGGGTCTTGAATTCTTCGAAATTCTTCCCGTCGGGGTCGCGCCACTGCACTTCCGATAGGGCGGCCAGTCGGGGCAGCTCCATATACTGGGCGTGGGAGAATGTCGGGATATATTCGGTCCAGAGGTTGCTCTGGCATCCGAGTACAAGCGCCTTCTGCTCGTCGGTCATGGTCGGCAGACACGGTTCGAGGCCGTAGACCTTCTCGACCGTCGTCAGGCCACCGATGGCGTATGGCTCATTGGCGGTGTCTTTGGTCTGGTAGAAATCAAAATAGCAGTGGCTCGTCGGGGTCAGTATCACCTCATGGCCTCGGGCGGTACCGACAGCAGCCCCCTCGACACCGCGCCACGACATGATGATGGCATCCTGCGGGATATCGCATTCGAGTATCTCGTCCCATCCGATAGCACGCTTGCCGTGGCGGCCGAGCACATCGCAGGCGAAACGGGTGACATAGCCCTGCAGCTGCGATTCGGGCGAGACACCGTCCTTCCATTCGAGGCCGAGTTCCTTGATACGCGCCTGACAGTCGGGACACTGCGCCCATAGTACCTTCGGGCACTCATCGCCGCCGATATGGAAGTAGGGAGCAGGGAATATCTCGGCCACCTCAGAGAGAATATCGTCGATAAATTGCATGGTGACATCCTTGCCGGGACAGAGCACGCCGTCATTGACACCCCATGCGCGCCACACTTCGTAGGGGCCGCCGGTGCATCCGAGTTCGGGATAAGAGGCCATGGCCGCCATCATGTGGCCGGGAAGATCGATTTCAGGCACCACCATGATGTGGCGGTCGGCCGCGTATTCGACTATCTCGCGGGCCTCGTCCTGTGTGTAGAAGCCGTAGACCGGGGTGTCGTCATACTCGGGGCCGGTGCGCCCTATGATTGAGTTCGGGCGGTATGAGCCGATCTCGGTCAGCTTGGGATATTTCTTGCTCTCGATGCGCCAGCCCTGGTCGTCGGTCAGATGCCAGTGGAGGGTGTTGATGCCGTGAAGAGCTATCATGTCGATAAATGTCTTGACCTCGTCGAGAGTGAAGAAGTGGCGTGAGACATCGAAGTGGGTGCCGCGGTAGGCGAACCGGGGAGCGGCCGATACCTCGCCCGAGGGGATCTCCACCTTTCCGCTCTTGTCGAGCGCGGCGGGGATAGCCTTGCGGAGGGTCTGTATGCCGTAGAATGTACCTGCCGCCGTGGCGCCGTTGATCGTGATGCGGTCGGGCGTGACACTGATCTGATAGGCTTCCGGATTGTCATTCTTAAGGTCGGCACGGAGTTCGATGACGCCTGACGACTTCCCTTTGAGCCCCTCGGGCAGGTAGCCGCGCAGGAGGGAGGCTTCTTTGGCCAGCTCGTCGGGAGCCTCGATTGTCGGATTGGCTCCGAGGGTGAAGGGCACCACTCCGGCAGCCGGCTGAATTACGTCAGGGAGCGGAATCGTATTGAAGGAGGCTTTTACAGCGGCACTCGAAGTCAACGCCGCCAAAGCCGTGGCTACTAATGCTATGGATATACGTTTCATTACTGTAATCTGTTGTAGGATGAAATAATCAGAGATTGCCGCCGCGCTTCATTCCCTCTTCGACCTCCTTCCATAGGTCGCGGGCGATGATGTGGCCGATATCGAATATCATGAGGCCGTCCGATCCGCGGAGGTTCATCTCAATGGCGCGGGTCAGCTTGGATGGATCGTCGTAATACTGGTCGACGAGCAGGCCGCCCATCACCTCGTTGTCGCCCATGATGTCGCGCAGATGCATGCATGACCCCTGCACGCAGTACCACGATCCGGAGTGACCCTCCGAGTCGGTTTCGTTCCATACATCCTCGGGATCGTCGCGCTCCTCGGCCACGGTTATGTTGGTGTAATAGTTGCCGGTGGTGTAGAGGTCGATCAGCTCGGCGTAACCGGTGTTCTTATAGGTCTCCGAAGCCCACTGGGGGAAGTCGGCATGTGGGTCGTAGGTGTCGGACGCGAAGTTGACGCCCACCTCATAGTAAGAGGGATACCATGCGCCGGTATAAGTGGCGAAGATAGCGTCGGGATTAGCCTCCTTGACGGTCTGACGGGCACGCTTCATGAAGTCCTTGATGTTGGTGGCGCGCCATTCGATCCACTCCTTGTAGTATTTGCCGGGGATCACGCGGAAATTGCTTCCCTCGCCGGTCTTCTCCAGCGAAAGGATGTCGTCGGGGAATTTCTTGATCTTCTTGCCGATATGCTTTTCAAATTCGCGGCGTGAGAGGTCGGAGAAGTCGGCCGTGATGCCGTCGTAGCGCACACGGTCGAGCATCAGACCGTCGGCTTCGGGATATTTCGTCAGCACTTCGGTCATGACACTGAGGATATAGTCCTGATATTCGGGATTGATCGGATTGACCATGCCTCCGTATTTCTGTTTCTGCTCGGTGATGGGTATGATGCCGCGGTCGGGATCGAGCACCATCGAGGTCCATTCTGGATGTCCCTCGTAGATGAGACCTTTGTCGAGATAGTTGTGGCCGGCGCAGAAGGCATTCATCGATATGAGTACCTTCAGCCCGCGGCGGTGTCCCTCCTCGATGAATTTGCCCAGATAGTCGAAATCTATCGGCTTGTCTGAATATTTTCCGGAGAATTTCGGAGCGAGCTTGCTGTCATAGGCCAGATAGCCGGAGATGGGGCGCACGCAGGCCACGGCATGAGTGAAGCCCAGGTCGGCTATTCGGTCGATATACTTGGTGATCGTGTCGGGGTTGCTGAAGCGGTCCCAGTTGCCCGAGACGTCAAACCACATCAGCGCAGGCTTCTTGTAGCCGGGCACCTTGAGGATAAACGGCGATGCCGGTACGCCCGCATTGTTGAAGAGCGTAGACTCATAGTAATTGTGGAATCCGTAGCGCACCTCGACCGGGTCTTTGACAGGCGACTTGACGGCTATCTTGTTGTTGCCCCACGCGTTGGCCGTAGCCGGGTGGATGCCGCCGTAAGGATCGATCACCTCAAATCCCTCGAGCGGACAGCGGGTCGGAGTCATGCCGGACTGCGCGTTGTCAAAGGTGACTACGATTGTCGAGTCTTTGGGGTTATAGGCTGCCGAGCGGGCTATCGGAGCCTTGGCGTCGGCGCCGGGACGTCCGTAAGTGTCTTCGAGAGCCAGACGCGCCAGGCGCTGTCCGACCTCGATCTTACGCGGCGGATGGATGAAGACAGAGTCGCCCAGATCGCCGGTGGTAGCCATCGCCACATTTTCGACTTCATCGAGTAGCTCGGCCTGAGCCTGGCGGAAGCGGGCCCACTTGGTCGACTTTGAATCGCCGCCGCTGTAGGGAGCCAGCTGAACATAGTAGACGGGGAGGGAGTCGTTACGGAACAGGCGGCTCCATTCCTTCTTCCATGCCGGGAAGAGCTGCTTGTACTGAGCCGGATCGGCGCTGTTGGCCTCACCCTGATACCATATCACGCCCTTTACGGGGAATCCTTCCCATGCGGCCGTCATGCCGTTGTAGAGCAGTACCGGAGTGCCTGTCAGCCATCCGAATTCCGTCTGGTCGGTAGCCGGGAGCTCCATGTCGGGGAACTGCTCCTCAAGCACCTCGCGGGGCATCCACGCCTGTATGCGAGAGTCGCTCCAGCAGCACTGTATCAGGCCGACGGGCTGCTTGGTGACATCCTGAATATAATCACCGAATACATAGCCCACAGCGCTGAAATCACCGGCCTCGCGGGGATTGACGCGGGTCCATGTGCCGCCGGTGGCGTCGGTATTGGGCGTAGTGCTGTAGGCGCGGGGCTGGCGGAAGAGACGCAGCGCCCTCGTCGAGTCGGCGCGGGCTATCATGTCAGCCGTACCCCGGGCAGGCTGCCCGGCAAAACCTCGCAGAGGCATCTCCATATTGCTCTGACCGCCGCATACCCACACGTCGCCGATGAGGACATCGTCGAGCGTGACACTCCCGTCAGGATCCGTTACCGTAATCGCATACGGGCCACCCGCTCCGGGAGTCGGCAGCACGACCATCCATGCCCCGTCCGTGTCGGAGGCGGTAGCCGTCAGCACCGACTTCTGATTCCACGACGGTTTCACTTTTACACGCGAGCCGGGAGCAGCATATCCGCGCAACTCCACATCCGCATTCTGCTGAAGCACCATGTTGCTTGAGAAAATCGGCGACAGCTTTACAGCCGCTTCCGACCGGAAGCTGCACAGCGGAGCCGTTAGACCCACAACCGCTGCGACAGCCAGACAGTTAAGAATTTTCATGATTGTATGACTGGTTGATGTTTCTACACTTGATGTGGCACCTCGCCACAATTTAATGCAAATATATGAAAATTATAAATGAATAGCAGTTATATTATCCAAAAATTTTAATATATCGTAAATATGTCTTATATTTGCCCTGAATAACTCATACTTACACAACCAATCATGGCTCACAATCTTCTCACCGCGATCGAGAATGGCAATAAAAGCGCCATTCAGAAGAAGCGTATCATCAACTACCACATCTACAACGGCAATTCGACAATCTCCGAATTGTCGCGCGCGCTCGACATCAGCGTACCGACCGTCACAAAACTCATCGAGGAGATGTGTGAGTCAAATATCATCCTCGCCTACGGCAAGCTCGAGACAGCCGAAGGGCGCCACCCCCACCTCTACGGACTCAATCCCGACTCCGGCTACTACGTCGGTGTCGACGTCAACCTCGGCAGCGTCAACATGGCTCTGATGAATTTCAGCGGCGAGATCGTCGACCAGATGCTCAATCAGCATCGCGACATATCCAACTCCGCCCAGGGATTTGAAAACCTCTGCAGCCTTATCGACGACTTCATCAACTCCCTCGACGAACGCCGCGAAGCCATCCTCAACGTCAATGTCAACATCTCCGGACGCGTCAACCCCGAGGACGGCTACAGCTACAGCTGGTTCAATCTCGGCGAAGAGCCCGTCGCCCATGCCCTCTCCCGCCGCCTCTCCCTGCCCGTCACCGTCGAGAATGACTCCCGCGCCATGACCTATGGCGAATACCTCTGCGGCGACTACAACGACCGCAACAACATCCTCTTCATCAACCTCTCGTGGGGGCTCGGACTCGGACTCATCGTCGACGGACACACCTATAAGGGAAAATCCGGCTTCGCAGGCGAATTCGGCCACTATCCCTGCTACGACAACGAGCTCATCTGCCATTGCGGCAAGAAAGGATGCCTTGAGACCGAAGCCTCCGGCCGCGCCCTTCACCGCAAGCTCGTCGAGCGAGTCAAGCGCGGCGAGTCGAGCATACTCTCCGAAGCCATCATGAAAAACCCCGACAACGTCACCCTCCATCATATCATCGACGCCATCAATCATGAGGACGTGCTCTGCATCGACCTCCTCGAGGAGATCGGCCAGAAGCTCGGCCGCCACATAGCCGGACTGATCAATATCTTCAACCCCGACACCGTCATCATCGGCGGAGTCCTATCACAGACAGGCGACTACATCCTGCAGCCCGTCTGCGCCGCCGTGCGCAAGCACTCCCTCAACATCGTCAACCGCGATACCGTCATCACCATCTCGCGGCTCAAAGAGCGCGCCGGCATGATCGGCGCCTGTATGCTTGCCCGCTCCCGCATGTTCGACTTCTGATCCCCACATACCGGTCTGTTCCCAAGCGATCTTGTGACTGATGAAGTAATACGACTGTTTTTTTAGAATTCAATATTAAAATAAAATATGTGAGAATTTTGTTATATATTTGTATTGGATAACAAAATCTCCCTTGACATGGCAAGACCTATAAAAGAAACTCCCGAACTTAGGGGAGAAGACGCGAAAAGGTTCGAGAAACTTATCTCGAAGCCACAACCCATATCTGCACAGGAAAAAGAGAGAGCTCGAAAAGCCTATGAATTGATGAAATCCATCAGTAACTTTCAATGGTAAGCCATGGATTTTGGCAAACTACGACAGTTTCAGCTTTCGGCAGATACTGATATCAAACCATTTAAGTGTGCAGAGTCGGATTTAAATGAATTTCTTTTTGAAGATGCCAAATATTTTCAAAAGGAACTTCTTGCAGTGACTTATCTTCTCGAATATATGGAAGAGAATAAGACTGCAGCCTATTTTAGTTTATTGGCAGATAAGATTACATTCAATCCCGACGATAAAGGTGTGTGGAACAAGCTCAACCGGAATATACCTAACACTAAACGACGCAAAAGTTATCCAGCCCTTAAGATTGGTCGTTTAGCGGTCAGTGAAGAGTTTGCATGTTGTGGACTTGGAACATTCATACTTGACAATATCAAGTATGCCTTTTCAAATGTCAAACGACTCGGGTGCCGCTTTATAACAGTTGATGCGCTCAGTTCGGCTGTTGAATTTTATGAAAGAAACGGCTTTAAATTTTTCACCGAGCACGATAAGAACGATGACACAAGGCTGATGTTCTTTGACCTCAAAAACTTTGTAATTGAATAAACTCTGGTAAGACACGTGAGTTCGATATAATCGAATTCTCAGCTGACATGGCCGAACACTTTCGTGTGAAACGAATAAAAGAAAGGTCGCCAACTTGTTGTATGTTTGCGACTTATTTATTTTTAAAAGTGGTGCCCCCAGACATGATTCTCCAATTTCTTTTGCTTCTTTAAGAGTTTTGATATCGTTGTACACATCAACTGCAAGTTGAAATGATAGTTTAATTGCCAGATAATATCCCTTCCACTGCTGGCGCACCGAAGAGCGCGCCGGCATGATCGGCGCCTGCATGCTCGCCCGCTCCCGCATGTTCGACCTCTGATCCCCGCAATCCATCCGACGCATCTGACTCAAAACACAAAGGGGAGCGGCCGGCGGGCCGCTCCCCTTCATGCGTACATCGTATAAGCGACTGCTTATCAGTAATCGGAGTCTGTTGTAGACTGATTCTGATCTGAATCTGTTTCAATTATATCGAAATAAAAGCCGTCGCATATAGCATTCCGCTTGCCACTTACTATTATTCCGCTTATGGGGCTTGTGATTGTTACCCTGCTAAGAGTAGCCACATCCAGTCCGTTGAGGAAAACCGACATCTTCGATCCCTCATATTTTACATAGATAGTCTCGATAAAGTTTCCCGGCTTTACAAGGCCTTGTGTTACTACAGAAATTTTGCCATCATCCACAGTATAATAGATATAGTCTTTCTTACTGAAAACGATTGCCTTGAACTTATTGTTATTTTCAAAGTCGAGCACAACACCGACGTATTTATTATCCTCTGCTTTAGTCTTAACGAATGACAGACCGAATTCAAAGTGGCTCTCCTTTGGATCAAAATCCAGGTCGACTACAGATATAGCCGAGAGATTAGGTGATTTGGATGTCAGCATAAGCCCCTGCGGAACCATCTTGACGCTTCCGAGCTTATTGTCATGCTGAGTCCATTCATACTGCGGATCAGCCATATCCTTAAATGGCTCACACGCAAGCTTTGAAGGTATGTCTACCCCAAAACTCTTGAGATCTTCAACAAGCTCAGGCGTCAGTATGATGCCCAGTTCCAATAATTCCTGCATTGACATCGGAGCTCCTTCATGAGAAGCGATTTGCTGCACCTGACCGATATTTGCCTCCTGCTTCTTTGGCCCTTTCTCCGCCTTCTTGTCCTTAATCAGACCAATAATCGTGTAATCCAATATATTTTTGGCATTAACCGTGGCTGTTACACCAAATGAAAATATCGCCAGCAGTGCCAATAGTCTAAATTGTTTTTTCATGACTAAATTTTATTCTCCGCCTCCTACGGATGTCTGTAGTTCCTGAATCAAAGGCTCAAAATTTCTGAGCACTCTGTCAAAATTCTTATAGCAATTCTCTCCACGGCAGTCGTGATCCTTTATCTGCACATAGATTTTGGCTCGGAATGAAAGCACCCCTTCATCCCTGAAAGTCATTCTGACTTCCATACGTGTCCTGACTGTCTGATACTTGAATTTGGTCAGTCTCCAGGAAGTCTTGATCCAGCCTGCAGTCTTGTCTCTGACCTCGATGTCATCGAAATAGTTGGTAGCTACGCTCATCAGGCGTTTCCAGACGACATCCTCCGACAGACCCGGACGACACGTCACATCAAACCATCTGTTTGCGACATCAATTCCGTCTTCGCCGCCGGCCGAAGAGGACATCGCCTCATCTTCAGGGAGGGAATAAAGCACCGTGTTGTTGGGATTTGATTTCAGCAGCCGGTAAGTACGGGTAATATAGCCGGCATCCTCCACTTTGATTACAAAAAAATCATTACCCTTTTTAAACTCGACCCTGTAGGATCCGGTTCCTACCAATTGTCCGTCGACATAGATCTTTGCAGTCTCGGGGATCACGTTGATAGTGATCTTCTTACCCGCCGAAGCATCAAATAAGAATGTCGATAACAAGAGAGTCAGACATAGAACAGCATGTCTCATTGTTAATTTAGATTTTAAATTACCCGCCGACTCCCTTATGCAGGCTATAAAAAAAATGAGCGTGAGAGCCATACCTGTTGCCCGTTCCGCAGTGGAGGCTCTGGTAAGCCCATTGGAGTAGAACGGACAACGCAGAAGCCTCACGCAGAATATGTGATACGCCAATAGCGACACTCACGTGTCAACATTGGCGGATATAACATATCCACAGGCATCTACCGTTGTCTCTATCTCGGCTCCAATTGAAATTTACCAGATTTCCACTGCCAAGAAAGAGCGCCGATACACGCTTTTCAATCATGTCTTTGCGGAGAATAGCGCTCCGCGATAATTGCCGTCCCTCCCGCATAGCCCTTGACCGGGCTTCTGCTGTACGGTCGACAATGCAAATTTAGCGTTTTTTTATTTTTTGCCAAAATGTTTCGGCTACATCTTCAATCATACCGGTCCGACTCGTCCGGCGGGGCTGACAGGCCGGCACAAAAAAGTGGCGGCTCTGACCGCGATGGGTCGGAGCCGCCGAATAGGGGGTGATACGTATTCGTTAAGCCTCTGCTACGGGCTGAACGTTGATAAACTGTCGGCCTCCCTTGCCTTCGGTGAACACTACTGTACCATCGATCAGAGCATACAGGGTATGATCCTTGCCGATACCTACGTTGAGGCCGGGATGATGTACGGTGCCACGCTGGCGCTTGAGGATGTTGCCGGCTTTAGCATGCTGACCACCAAAAATCTTAACACCGAGTCGTTTGCTTTCTGACTCACGTCCGTTCTTCGAACTACCTACACCTTTTTTATGTGCCATTTCTTTAAGCTTTAAGGGGTTAAGCAACTACGTCTTTAATCACTACCTGGGTGAAGTACTGGCGATGGCCGTTTTTACGACGATAGCCTTTGCGACGCTTCTTCTTGAAGACGATCACTTTATCACCTTTCACGAGGGGACGTTTCACCTCGCAAACTACTTTTGCTCCTTCTACGGTAGGAGCGCCTACTTTAACGGCACCGTCGGCGTCAACGAGGAGTACGCGGTCGAACTCCACTACATCGCCTTCTTTCTTCTCGTCGCCGAGATAGTGTACATACAAGAACTTGCCGGCTTCTGCCTTAAACTGCTGTCCTTGAATTTCTACAATTACAAACATCTGTTGATTAAGTGTTTATAGTTAAGTCCGCCGGGCGGGTTATCGCTCTCTTTCGGGCGATGCCACTTGTTTGGAGCCCATGCGGCACAATTTTGCGGTGCAAAGCTACTACATTTTTAGCTCACTCACAAGTATATTGCATACTTTTTTCGCAGATTTTTCCGGAAGAACAGAAAAACCGTGGGCTTGCCGGAGTTAGTGCGCAAAGGATTATTTTCCGTCGATGACGGCGCGGATATCGGCCTCTGTGCCGCGGAAGGGGCCGGAATGGCCGAGCTTGAGCGTACACATGGCGGCGGCAAAGCGGCCGGCATCTTCATAGGAGGCTCCGCGGGCGCGGCTGTAGAGATAGCCGGCCATGTAGGTGTCGCCGCAGCCTGTGGCGTCGACTACGTCGGGGGTGGGATAGGCCGGCACTTCATAGAATTTGCCGCCGGCATAGATGAGCGAGCCGCGGTCGCCCAGAGTCAGCAGCACTTCCTTGCATCCCCATCCGGCCAGAATGCGGGCGGCCTCGTAGGGGTCGGTCGTGCCTGTGAGGGTCTCCATCTCCTTCTCGTTGGCCTTGAGGATGTCGATATATTTCAGGGCTTCGAGCTTGTCGGCCCAGTCGATGGCGTGTACCTGCTCACCGCGCACCTCGCGCAGATAGCCCTGGGCGTCGACCGATACGATCCCCTTTTCGGAGAGCATTTTGATGGCATCGAGCGAGAAATCGTCGGCCAGAAGCGTGCCCAGATGGAAGATACGTCCCTCGATGGGGGCGAGATTGTCGTCGGTGAAGGGGTCGGCTTTGGCCAGGACGCGCTGTTGGCGGTCGTTCTGGTTGGCGCCGTATTTGTTTTCAAAATAGACCGAGCTGCGCGAGGGGATCACCTCGACATCGATCCCTTCGGCGCGGATGTCGTCGACGGCCTTCATCTCCGACGGAGCGAGCGAGGTGACGAGCTTAAATCCCGAATGGTCGAGCCCGGCCAGAGCGTGGGCGAAATAGAATGCCGTGCCGCCGGGGCTGTGGGTCTCGATGCGCGGTGTGATTATCTTGTCGAGGGTGATGTGTCCTATGCAGACTATGTCGGGCTTTTTCATTTCTTTCTTATTAGTAAACATTGTATATTAAACACCTTTGCAGGCTTCAAGGTTTGCGTTTCGACATCATGCGCGCGTAGGCGAGCACGGCGAGATAGCCGGCGCAAGGCACGACGAATGCCGTAGTGATCGAGCTCACTCCTGCCATCCAGCCCATCAGCGATGTGCCGACGGCTCCCCCCAGAGGGGTCATCATCAGGAATGAGGAGGCTATCTTGGTCATCCCCTTGACGCCGCTGATGGTTATGGCGAAGATCGTCGGGAACATTATTGCCTCGAAAGCATAACAGCCGAAGATGGCGTAGCGGGATATCGGGCCGAAGTCGATGGCTACGACCGCCGAGCAGACGACCGTCATCACGGCGCATACAGTCAGCACCTTCTCAGCGCGGATGCGGCTCATGACGGCGCTGCCGATTATCCTCGCCACCATAAAGAGGCCGAGCGCGCCGAACGAGAGGACGAGCGTGGCGGTATGCTTGGTCATCCAGCCGCTGTCGACCGAGTAATTGATAAACATGCTGTTGATCGATATCTCGGCTATCTCATAACAGAAGAGGGCGAAGACCCCCAGGCGGAAGCGGCGCAGGCTCCAGAGCCGCTTTATCGTGGCCTTGAGTCCGGCGGGAGCCGATGCGTCGGCAGCCAGCTCAGAGTCGGAGCTGTCCTTGATCTCCGGAAGGCGGACGCGCGTAAAGAGCAGAGCCACGATAAGCACAATCCCACCCATGATGGAGTACGGGATAGCCACAGATGCGTCGGCTGTCTCGCTGAAGAGGTAGCCGCCCACGATCACCGGGCCAAGTATGGAGCCGAGGCCGTTGAACGACTGCGCCAGATTCAGGCGGCTCGCCGCTGTCTCGGGCTCGCCGAGCTCGGCGGCATAAGGATTGGCGGCCGTCTCAAGCACAGCCAGACCACACCCTAAGATGAAGAGCGCCCCGAGGAAGAGCGAGAACGACGAAGCGTGCTCACCCGGAATAAAAAGGAACGCTCCCAGGGCGAAAAGACCCAGGCCCATGACTACGCCGCGGCGATAGCCGTAGCGGGTTATGAATATGCCCGCCGGGAGCGCCATCAGGGCATAGGCCAGATAAGTGCTCGCCTGGATGAGGGTGGACTGAAAGACCGATACGCTCAGGCTTTCCTGAAAATGCTTGTTGAGTACATCGAGAATCGACCGTGCGAATCCCCACATGAAGAACAGAGAGGTGATCAGTATGAACGGCAGAAGGTAAGTACGACTTATAAGACTCTTTTTAACACTTGACATTTCTTTCTATTAATTTTTACTATCTGTCTCCCGTTTTCACGCCGTCTGCGCTCCTAAGGGAGACTATACGGGCGCAAATGTAATAAAATAATTAGAAATGCCCAATTAAATTTATTTAACATATATTTTTTTAGATAAAATAATTCCGCATATTTAATAAGATGTAATTTTGCAACGATTTTTAAAACACTAACTTAATTACACCAATCATCATGAAGAAATTCTTTTTAGCAGCACTCGCTGTTTGCTCTCTCAGCCTCGTAAGCTGCGGCGGCAAGAAAGATGAAGCAACCAAAGCAACTGAAGAAACCAATGTAGAGGAAACAACCGCTACAACCGCTACTACTCCCGTAGCCGACTTCGACTTTGAAGCCCTCGGCATCGACGCTGACGGCGTAGACATGGAAGCTCTCATGGAGCAGATCAAGTCCGGCAACGTTGACTTCGAAGCTCTCGGCATCGACGCTGAAAATGTAAATGTTGACGCCCTCATGGAGCAGGCTCAGAAAGCTTATGAGCTTCTCCAGTCAAGCAACATCGACCTCGGTGAAGCCGCTGAACTCGCCAACCAGGCCAACGAACTCCTCCAGAACCTCAACACCGAAGATCTCAACCTTGAGGACGCTACCGAGCTCGCCAAGAAGGCCGCCTCTATGCTCGAAAATGAAGACATCGACCTCGACGACGCTGAAGAGCTCCTTAACCAGGCTGCATCAGCTCTCGGCGCTTTCGGCGAATAATCACCGTAACCCATAATACATAAGGCCCCCCGGATCCTCTCCGGGAGGCCTTCTACATTATATTATATAGGCATCATGTATCAGCATCTCGACTGCATATCCCTGCGCATCACACGCTACAACGACCGCCACTCCATCCTGACTGCCCTCAGCCGCCAGCAGGGGAGGCTGTCGCTGCTGATCTCGGCAGGCAGCGGACGCGAAGCCACGCGCCGGCGTGCCCTCCTGCGACCCGGCGGACGCTTCAGCTGCGAAGCCGACCTGCGCGACGTAGCCGGCCGCATCCCCCCGATACGCGATGTCGCTCCCCGCGGCGATGCCACGGCCGCCGCCGACCCCGTACAGTCCATAATCACCCTTTTCTTAGTCGACTTCCTCAACTCCATCCTGCGTGACTCGCAGCCCGACCCGCTCCTCTTCGATTTCGCCGATTCCATGCTCGGCAGCCTTGAGACGGCTACCGGCCGACGCCTCGCCAACTTCCATCTCCTTTTCCTGATAAAAATCAGCCGCTATCTCGGCGTCGAGCCCGACCAGTCGACCTACCGCCGCGGATATGTCTTCGACATGACCGACGCCGTCTTCCGGCCGACACCCCCCATCGGCGGCACATATCTCGATCCTGCCGAATCCGAAGCCGCAGCCCGGCTGATGCGCATAAGCCGGCACAATCTGCATCTCTATGCCCTCTCGGCCGCTCAGCGCAACCGCGCCCTCGACGTCATCCTGCAATACTACACGCTCCACTTCGCCTCCCTGCGCTCTATGAAGTCGGTCGAGGTCGTGCGCTCCCTTTTTCACTGAACCCACAGGCTGCCGGCTCCTGCAGCCGCGACTGGCTCTTAATAAATTTTAGCCAATTTTTTGAACGACTTCAAGCTTTTTTAACCTACCTTTGTATGTTTGATTTGTTTATATAGCTGACAGACACATAACCGACAATTCAAATATATTACAACTATGGATAAAAAAGAATTAGAATCACTCAGCTATGCTCTCGGACTGAGCATGGGCAACAATTTCAAGTCGTCGGGCATCGAAGCCATCAATGTACAGGACTTCGCCGACGGCGTGGCTGCCGTCTATGACGGACTCGCACCCCGCATGAGCTACGACGAAGCCAAGCAGGTAATCCAGAAATTCTTCACCGACCTCGAGGCCAAGCAGCATGAGGCCGCAGCCAGGATGGCCGAAGTCAACGCCAAAGCCGGTCAGGAATTCCTCGCCGAAAACGGCAAGCGCGCCGAAGTCAAGACCACGGCATCCGGCCTGCAGTATGAAGTCCTCGTCGAGGGCAACGGCGCCCAGCCTACAGCTGCCGACCAGGTCGAAGTGCACTACACCGGCAAGCTTATCGACGGCACCGTCTTCGATTCAAGCGTAGAGCGCGGAGTCCCCGCCACATTCGGCGTCACACAGGTGATCCCCGGATGGGTAGAAGCCCTTCAGCTGATGAAAGCCGGCTCTAAGTGGCGCCTGTTCATCCCCTCGCAGCTTGCCTACGGCCCCCAGGGAGCAGGCAATGTCATCGGCCCGAACGCCACCCTCATCTTCGACGTGGAACTCCTCAAAGTCAACGGAAAGTAAGCGATGCGTATCCTTAAGCGTATTGTATTCGCCATTACAGTACTCGCAGGCAGTCTCAGCCTCTCGGCTCAGGCTGCCTCGCCTGCTCCCGCGGCTGAAGCCTCCGACAGCGTATCGACGGCATTTGCCACCGTCTGGGGCGGCTACATCTTCGATATGCTCGACCGCGAGTATCCCGGCGACGACATCGCCATCGGCCGCTTCGTCGACGGCGTGGCAGCATCGTTTGACATCAAGCAGGCCGACGAGCCCTACTATCAGGGCATCCTTCAGGGATTCACCGTCATGGAGCGTCTTGCCCAGATGCGCGAGCTCGGTTTCCCCGTAAGCCGCGACACATTCGTCGACGCCCTCCGTCGGTTTATGAACGGAGAGCCTACCGGATTCACATCCGAAAGCGCCGACACGTATCTCAACAGCTACATGAGCCGCCAATATGAGGCTCAGATGGCCGCCGACACACTCTCCGTAGCCTCTCAACAGGAATTCATTGAGCGTCAGGCTGCCCGCGAAGGAGTCATCCGCACTCCCGACGGCCTGCTGTTCGAAGTCATCACCGAAGGCGAAGGCGCAGGCCCGTCGATGGACGACCAGGTAGCCATAACCTACACAGGCCGCCTATACAACGGCACCGTCTTCGACGAGGCCGACTCCCCCACTCTCCTGCCCCTCAAAGGCCTTGTCAAAGGCTTCAGCGAAGGCCTGCTGATGATGAAACCCGGAGGCACATACCGCATCATCATCCCCTCCGACCTCGGCTACGGGACAAAAGGTGCCGCAGGAGTCATTCCCGGCAACGCCGCACTCGACTTCACCATCACGCTCCACCAGGTAGTCAAGCCATAACAGCTTAAGCCTACAGATTAATTATCACCATAAAATCAAAACAATCACGAAATGAAAAAAGTAGTTTTAGCCCTTTGCGCAGCCGGTCTTCTCACAGGCCTCTCAGCCTGCGGAAAGAAAGACAGCGCCAAAGCAGCAACCGACACCTACACAGCCGAAGAGATAGCCTTCGGCGATTCACTGGCCGAAGCCTACGGACAGATGATGGCCGTACAGGCCCAGCAGCAGATCCAACAGTACAAGATGTACATGGCCTCCGGACAGACCGAAGATTTCGACGTTGACAAATTCATGAAAGCCGCAAAAAAAATGGCCGAGGTCGACACAGCCGATATAGCCACCTTCCTTGGCACACAGATGGGTCTGCAGCTCTGGGGCGCAGCCAAGGGAATTCCCGCACAGCTCAAGACACCCGCACCCGTAGCCAAGATGATCAAAGGCTTCGAGGCCGTGATGAAACTTGACTCCGTCGACAATCCCTACGCATATCAGGAACAGTTCCAGATGCTCGCAACCAAAGCCGAGACAACTGCCCGCGAGAAGGAACTCAAAGCCCTCAACGAATCTCCCGAGAGCGTTGCCAACATCGCTGCCGGTACAGCCTATGCCGACTCACTCGTAGCTAATGCAGGCTACACCCGCTCTGAGAGCGGCCTCGTCTACCTCATCACCGAGCCCGGATCCGACACCAAAGTCGAGAAGAACAACCGCATCCAGCTCCGCTATGTAGGCAAGCACATCGACGGCACCGTCTTCGACCAGACCCGCGAGGAACCCATGAAATCTTACGCCAACCAGTTCATCCCCGGCTTCACCGAGGGTCTGACACTCCTTGGCAAGGGTGGCAAGGCCACAATCGTAATCCCCGGCGAACTCGCCTACGGCCCCCGCGGCAGCCAGCCCAAAATCGGCGCTAACGAAACCCTCGTATTCGAAATCGAAGTCGAGGATATCCTCTGATCCATCCACAAACCCAACCCCCTCTCCGTAGGCTGCCCGATCATGCGTCAGGCAGCCTACGTTTTTTTGGATCAATGTAAAAAATAGGTTGTGAAAATTAAGTTAGTTCAAGCGCCGGAAAGGCGCGTTATTGTAGTGAACCCCAGGCGTGCTTGCGCCTGGGGATAAAGGTAATACAGTCCGTATTGAGCGTCGGAGACGCGATATTATGGAAAACGGGTGCAACTCATAGAGTTACACCCGTTTGCTTCAAAATTGTCGGGGTGACTAGACTCGAACTAGCGACCTCACGCCCCCCAGACGCGTACTCTAACCAACTGAGCTACACCCCGATTTCTGAAAGGCGTTGCAAAGATACGGCTATTTTGATTCGTGTGCAAGCAATCATCTTCAAAATTTGCGTTTATTAACATTAATTTACAGATTACCATTCCTATCAGAATGAAAATGGAGTCGTAGAGCCGATTTTTTAGTAATTTTGCAGGAAATATCTAAAGAAAATGATCGTACAGTGTTCTGTTATATTTGCCTTTCTGGCTATGGGCGAGCTGATTGTGTGGCTGACAGGCGCACCTGTTCCGTCAAGCATCATCGGGATGCTGCTTCTCGCCATGTCGCTTAAGGCCGGCTGGGTCAGGGAGCAATGGGTAGACCGCATAGCCGACTTCCTGCTGAAAAATCTCGGATTCTTTTTCGTCCCGGCTGGCGTCGGACTGATGAACTGTCTCGGCATCCTGCGCGCCCAGTGGCTCCCTATCGTCATGGCCACGGTCATCTCCACATTCCTGATTATCGCCACGACGGGGCGCGTGCATGAAATCGTCAGGCACTACCTGTCGAGAAACCGTTCGACAAAATCATAGCAGGCCATGGAATTTCTGGAAAATCGGTTCTTTCTGATAGCGCTCACATTTCTCTGCTACCTGGGCGCACAACGGCTTCAGCGCCGCTTCGGCGGCATATCGCTGATGAGCCCGATTCTACTGTCGATATGCGCGCTGATCGGCTTCCTGATCGCGGCCGACATCGACTATACCACCTATCGCGAAGGGGGCGAATTCATTGAGTTCTGGCTCAAGCCGGCAGTCGTGGCTCTCGGTGTACCGCTCTACCGGCAGCTCGGGAAGATACGCCGGCAGATGCTCCCTATCCTGCTGGCCGAGCTCGCGGGTTGTGTCGTCGGACTGGTGTCGGTAGTTGTTCTGGCCGAGCTGTTCGGAGCCTCGCGCGAAGTCGCCATATCACTCGCACCCAAGGCTGTGACAACACCCATTGCCATCGAGATATCGGAGTCAACCGGCGGAATAGTGCCGCTGACGGCCGCCGTCGTGGTCTGCACAGGGATATTCGGCAGCATTGCCGGCTTCAAGCTCGTCAGCCTTTCGAGAGTGAAGAGCCCCATCGCCGGAAGCCTATCGATAGGCACCGCCTCCCACGCCGTAGGGACAGCCGCGGCGCTGGAGCGTGGCGGCGAGCGCTACGGCGCGTTCTCTTCGCTCGGCCTGACCCTCAACGGCCTGCTAACCGCCATCCTCTCCCCCTACATCCTCTCCCTGATGGGCTACACCGTATAGTCCATATCAATTCAATACAAAAAAATACTATCTTTGTAATCTAACTAAACCATTAGATTGCTGATTTGACTTATGCCCACAAGTACCCAACAAAAACAAGAGCTATTTAAAGCCATATGGGCTATTGCCGAGGACTTGCGTAACTCGGTGGATGGCTGGGATTTCAAGAGCTATGTTCTTGGAATGTTATTCTATCGCTTCATTTCGGAGAATATAACTGACTACGTCAACAAGATGCAGCATGAGGCAGGAGAAACCGGTTTCGATTATACCCGGTTTTCCGATGAGGAAGCTGAGTCAGCCCGCGAGCAGCTCGTAAAGGAAAAAGGATTCTTCATTCTTCCATCGCAGCTCTTTTGCAACGTCAGAGCAAGGGCAAAGAGTGACCCTGACCTCAATGTGACCCTCTCGGAAATCTTTAAGTCAATCGAGGCTTCAGCTATTGGAACTGACAGCGAAGATGATCTCAAGGGACTGTTTGCCGATATTGATGTTAATTCCAACAAACTCGGGGGCACCGTAGAGAAGCGGTGCGAGCAGCTCACGAAGATACTCAACAATATCGGAGGCATTGACCTCGGCTGCGAATATGATGACAATCAGATAGACCTCTTCGGCGATGCGTATGAGTATCTGATGGCTATGTATGCCTCCAATGCCGGTAAAAGCGGCGGAGAATACTATACCCCTCAGGAGGTGAGCGAACTGCTCGCCCGTATCGTCAGCCACGGCCGCGAATATGTTAACAAGGTCTATGACCCGGCATGCGGTTCCGGCTCATTGCTCCTGCAGTTTGCCAAAGTGCTCGGCAAGCGCAATGTCAAAAAAGGCTTCTTCGGACAGGAACTGAATATCACGACCTACAATCTTTGCCGGATAAATATGTTTCTGCATAACATCAACTATGCCGACTTTGACATCCACAACGGCGACACGCTTCTCGAGCCATACCACTGGGATGACGAGCCATTCGATGCCATAGTGTCCAATCCACCTTACTCTACAAAATGGGTAGGCGACGACAACCCCCTTCTGATCAACGACCCCCGATACGCCCCGGCCGGAGTTCTCGCGCCCAAAAGCAAGAGCGACCTCGCCTTTACCATGCACATGCTTTCGTGGCTCTCCACCGAGGGCACAGCTGCAATAGTAGAATTTCCCGGCGTGCTTTATCGCGGAGGCAAAGAGCAGAAGATACGCCAATATCTCGTTGATAACAACTATGTTGACACCGTTATACAGTTGCCGGCCAACTTATTTTTCGGCGTATCAATAGCTACCTGTATCATCGTTTTGAAGAAATCGAAGCGCCAAAACAAGACCCTGTTTATCGACGCATCTCAACTCTTTGTGCACGAAGGCAACAAAAACAAGCTTTCACCCGAGAATATCGCTGCCATAGTCGCCGAATACGCCGACCGAAAAGAAGTGAAGCATTTCTCAGCTCTCATTGATAACAAGACAATTGCCGAGAATGGCTACAATCTTTCCGTTAGTAGTTATGTAGAGGCAGAAGATACCCGCCCGCTGACCGACATAAAGGAGCTAAACGCCCGTATTGCCCGCATCGTAGAGCATGAGAACAGCCTTCGCGCTGAGATTGATGCCATAATCCGTGAACTTGAAGCTGAAACAACATGAGCAAACTAAAAAAACAAATAGCAGTTCCAGAGCATTCATCGGCACTTTCGTCATCCCTTATAGACAAGGTTAAAAGTCACATTGTCGTTATGAGGGAATTGCCCGTTATTACTGATGCCGATGTAGCCGCACTTTATGGAGTTGAGACAAAACATGTAAATCAAGCGGTTAGAAATAATCCTGAAAAGTTTCCATCAGACTATATGTTTGAACTTTCCGAAGATGAAACGACCAAGTTGCGGTCAAAAATTTTGACCACAAAATTATCTTCGAAGAGCCGTACACTGCCTAAGGTATTCACTGAAAAAGGATTATATATGTTGGCAACCATCCTTAGAAGTAAGGCTGCAGTTGATGTTACATTCGCCATCATTGAGACCTTCACACAAGTAAGGAATCTTAAGCGCGAACTGATAGAACTGCATAGAGAAACCAATCCCCAAGAACAAGCCGGTAAATTGCAACACTTCGGCAAGATGCTATCGGATATCGTCATGCCAGACTTGGAGACAGCCGAAACCGAGTCTACATTAGAACTTAATTTCTTCATTGGAAAAATCAAACATACCGTCAAACGCATCAAAAAGTCCGACCCTCAAAATGGTAGAAAGGAGGATGTGCAATGAGCAAGCTTAAAGAACTGATTGACCGCCTCTGCCCCGATGGAGTGGCGTTTAAGCCATTAGGTGAATTAGGAACTTTCATTAGAGGGAATGGTTTACAAAAAAAAGATTTTGTAAACGAAGGTGTTGGCTGTATTCACTACGGCCAAATATATACTCACTATGGCACGTTTGCAACAGAAACTAAAACTTTTGTTTCAGAGCATCTGGCAAAGAAGCTCAGAAAGGCAAAATCAGGTGATCTCATTATTGCCACAACAAGTGAGAATGTTGATGATGTATGCAAAGCTGTAGCTTGGATAGGGAATGATGAAATAGCTATAAGTAGTGATGCCTTTATATTCCATCACTCTTTAAATCCCAAATATGTTGCTTATTTCTTTCAAACTGAGAGTTTTCAAATGCAAAAGAAGCCATATATAAGCGGTACGAAAGTAATGAGGATATCTGGTGAGAATTTAGCAAAGATAATTATTCCTGTTCCGCCGATAGAGGTACAGGAAGAAATTGTAAAAATTCTCGACCGCTTCGCGGCCTACGCAGCGGAGCTGCAAGCGGAGCTGCAAGCGGAGCTGCAAGCACGCAAAGAACAATACGAGTATTATCGC
>CAMWHE010000020.1 GCA_947173955.1 uncultured Bacteroidales bacterium
GCTATGCTATTATTATTGATGTTTCAAATTATTTTGTGTTTTTGAAGCAATTCATTTTGTTAAATTGAGTTAATGCTTAACTTAATGATGAATTTTCCAGCACCTACGCCCCGAACCTGCCTGACACCCGCTTAACGAAAGCTTAGTTTTGTGGTAATTTAAGATTGTTAATACAGCGTATAACTGTATCTATGCCTTTAGAGGCGGGTTGCTGGATATGTATATAACCCTTCGGTAATTTTTCAATATCACCGGGATCGATCAAATAGCGTGGAATCTCATGATGGGCAGCATTAACTAATTGATTTGCCGGAAAAACTCGCAATGAAGTGCCCACAACAATAAAAATATCTGCTTCTTTAATTAATTTTGTGGACTCTGACATTTTTGTAAGATATTCGCCAAACATTACAACGTAAGGCCTGAGTTGAGATCCGTCGGCAGCTCTATCGCCGGGCTTTATCGGAGTAGTCAGATTCAAGTTTTTAATACAATTTTCATCAAGCCTGTTTTTTGAGGAGGTAACTTTTCGAATGTCACCGTGCAGGTGTATGACTTTACTGCTTCCTGCTCTTTCATGCAGATCATCAATATTTTGGGTTATGATTGTCACATCGTGTACCTCCTCAAGTAATGCCAAGGCAATATGGGCATGATTGGGATTTGCTGTTGCCACCGCTAAACGCATTTCGTTGTAAAATTCCAAAGCGGTTTTAGTGTCGGACTCAAATCCCTGCGGTGTGGCAACAATATCCGGATCATAAAGAGCCCACAATCCGTCCGAATCTCTGAACGTGGACAACCCGCTTTCTTTGCTGATACCGGCACCGGTGAATACAACAATATTTTGTCTCATAGTATTTGTCTAACTGATAATTCCATAGGTAATAATTCCTGTATATTGCATTTTGTGCGGAGGAGCGATGGCGGGTCAGGTGGCTTTGACGGCGATGATGTCGCTCAGGCGGGTGGTAAAGAGGCGGGAGGTGTGCTCGCGGCGGGTGAGGTCGGTCAGTCCGCTGCCGACTGAGGCTATCTGCACTGCGTCGGGGCGGCCGGGCGATGAGTTTATTGCGTCGATGGCGGCCATGAGGCGGTCGCGTCGGGCGCTGTCGATGCCGTCGGCGAAGAGGGAGGGCTGCCGCCCCTCGCGGCTGACGAGTTTTGTCACGGTCAATCCGGCTTTCTTTATTCCGTAGGCTTCGCGATAGATGCTCCGCAGCGCGCTGATGGCGGCGCGGGCTATGGCCGGGGTGTCGGCCGACGGCTCCTGAAGGCGGCGCGTGGCTGCGTTATGGTATTGGGGGACTCTCTCATTGAAGCGGTTGGTGGCTACGAAGACCTGTATCTCAAGCGCATAGGAATCCTGCTCGCGCAGTTTGCGCCCTATCGTGGTCGAGAAGGTGCAGATGGCCTGCCGGAGCGACTCGAAGTCGTGGATATCGCGCGCGAAGGAGCGGGATGATGTTATCGTGCGTTTGTCGGGAGGCGTGAGTTCATCGGCAATGCATGGAGTCCCGTTGAGTTCGAGCCATGTGCGTTCTCCGATGACGGTGAACAGTTCCCTTACACGCGCTGATGGCATTCTGATGAAATCAAGCGCTGTCTCTATGCCCAGCTGTCGAAGGCGGCGGGAATGCCGTCGGCCGATGCCCCACACGTCGGCGATGTCGGTCAGTGACAGGGCTTTCTCTACCTTTTCGGGGGTATCGATGACGCAAGCTCCCTTGTAGCCGGGATATTTTTTGGCGAAGCGGGCCGCTACTTTTGCCAGGGTCTTTGTCGGGGCTATTCCTACGGAAACGGGTATGCCGGTGTTGCGGCGTACGGTGCGGGCTACCGACACGCCGTATTCGTGAAGCGCTGACGGGGGGATGTCGAAGTGAATGAATGCCTCATCGACGGAGTAGATTTCTATGTCGTCGGCCAGAGAGCGGAGGGTCATCATGACGCGCTGCGACATGTCGTGATACAGGCGGTGATTGCCCGAGATGACCGTTACATGGTTGCTGTCGGCTATAGCCTTGAACCGGAACATCGGATCGCCCCGGCGGATGCCGAGTGCTTTGGCCTCGTTGGAGAGTGCGACGGCGCATCCGTCGTTGTTGGAAAGCACTACAACGGGCTTATCCAGCAGCTCCGGCCGAAACACGCGCTCGCAGGAGACGAAAAAATTGTTGCAGTCTACCAGTCCTATCATAGCGCTTTCCTCCCTCGGCAGGGCTCATTTGCGGCCGAAGTCGGCCGGTATCTCGCCCCAGTGCTCGGTGTCCCACTTGAGGACGGGGTTGAGCACTTCATGGGTTTTGATCCACGCATCAGCGCGCTCCAGAAGGTTGAATATCTGGGCGTTGTTCGGCGTGCGTTCAAGCTTTGATTTATGGCCGCGATTTCGTATCCAGGAGAGTGCTGTGCGACTGTCGGTGTAGACCGGTGTCAGATGGTCGCCGTTCCTGTCAAGCAGTGCGAGGACATGGATCAGCGCCAGATATTCGCCGACATTGTTAGTTCCGTCGGCCAAGGGACCCATGTGGAATACTTCAGACCGGTCGGCTACGCGGACACAGCGATACTCCATCGGACCGGGATTTTTGGCACAGGCGCCGTCGACCGCGAGGGCGTCGCGGCGTATCTCGGGGATTGCCTCGTAATTGAACAACGGACTGGCCGGCCCTTTGGCTATGGCGCGTATGATGCCGATATGCTCACGCGGATCACCGCGATAAGCGTTGACAGCGGCCTGCTGGGTGGGAAATGCCTTGAAGCGTGCGCCCGGAAAGCCAGCCGTCACGCGCTGACATTCTTCCCAGGAGTCGAAAACGCCGGTGTCGTGTCCGGCCCAGACCACATAATATTTCTTACCTGAGCTACTCATGATAATTGCAGGAAAAGAGCCAGATCTGTAGGACGACATCCGGCTATGCGTGCCACTGTCGGATTGACAGCATGGCCATTGAATGTGAGGGCGGCCTGCTGTACTCCGGGGGTGATTTTGACGGCATTGGCGAGTCCCTCGCAGACCACAAGGTCGTCAAACATCGATATCAGTGTGTCGCTCAGAGCCATGGCGGCCGTACGCGGCACGGCGCTCCCGGCATTGGTGTAGCATACGCGGTGCCCGTCGAGTGTGTTGTCGCAATAGCGTGCGATGGCGAGGTCGACGGTCGGGAGCGAGGGGAATGTGACGCCGGAGCGGCCGGTCACGTCGAATGTGATCACTCCGCGTTTCATGGTCTCGACAGCTTCCGCATCGATGACCACTGGGCGCGAAATGGGGGTGGCGATGACTACATCGGCGGAGCGGAGGGCATTGTGGAGCACCTGCGGATGGGGCGCCGAACCGTCGACGCCGGCTCCCAGCCTGAGCAGGGCCGAGCGGAGCGAATAGACATCGGAATCAAACATCCTGACTCTCGCCCCGAGACCGAGCGCCGACATGGCGGCGGCTCTCGCCGCAATCCCGGAACCGATTATCATCACCTCGCAGGGGTTGATTCCGGCCACACCGCCGAGCAGGATTCCCTTGCCGGCCACAGCGTCGGCAAGAAGTGCTGACGCGAGCGCCATAGAGGCGCGACCGTCTATCTCGCTGAGTATGTCGGCAAACGGAGCGTGCCCCTCGCTGTCGCGTATCAGATCGATGCCGATGGCGAGGATGCCGTGATGGAGCAGAGCGGCGATCTGTGCGCGGGTATAGTCGTGGCCGGAGTTGAAGAGGGTCATAAGCATGGCTCCGCGCCGCATCGAGGCGATGTCGACCACCGTGGGAGGAGCCAGGTGTATCACGATGTCGCACTGCAGCGTGGACTTGCGGTCGCATATCACGGCGCCTGCGCGCGAATAGCGATTGTCGGTATAGTGTATCACGTCTGACCCGCCCTGCTCTATCTTGACGGTATATCCTTTGGATGTCAGTATATTGACGGCTTCAGGCGTCAGCGGAAAGCGCCGTTCGTGCTGAGCTGCCGACGATGGCACGCCGATGGAGAAACGGTGTCGGCCGGTAGCTATTTCGGCCGGTTGTTCGAGAGCTGTGGGATTGTAGGTCATTGTGTGATAAATTGGTCAATGAATCGCTCGGCTGAAGCCTTTATCTGTCCGGCGCTTTCGAGCCGCGACGCGTCGAAGCGTGCCGGCGCGAGCGAATAGTAAGGTGTGCGGACTTCGAGTGTCCGGATGATGTATTCGCGTATCTCTTCCGCATCCATCGAGGCTATCAGCGGGCGCTTGGCCTGCTCCAGGCAGAGCCGGCTGTGGATTATGTCAACGGGAGCCTGCAGCCATACGACGGTCCCTGTCTCGAGCATCAGCTCGACAGCGCCTTCGCGGCAGGGGGTGCCGCCGCCGCAGGCTATGACGGCATCGCGCGTGCCGGCGGCCAATGAGCTAAGATAGTGTCGCTCCAGCTCGCGGAATCGCGTCTCGCCGCTTTCGGCGAAAATGCGGGAAATAGATTTTCCCTCCTTTTGCTCGATATAGTCGTCGAGGTCAATGAAGGGTATGGACGCGAGTTGAGCTACGGCACGACCGAGTGTGGTCTTGCCGCAGCCCATAAATCCTATCAGAAAGATCGGTCGCAATTATTTCTGAGCGTTCTGCTCTTTAAGCAGGTCGCGTATCTGGGTGAGGAGTTCCTCTTCCTTAGTGGGACCGGCAGGAGCAGCGGGAGCTTCCTCTTCCTGTTTCTTAAATTTCTGGATAAAACGGATGGCCATGAAAATACAGAAGGCGATGATCAGGAAGTCAACGATATTCTGGATAAACATGCCGTAGGTCAGTTCGGCTTCGTCATTGATCTTGGCAGAAAGGTTCTTGAAGTCATGACCGCCTGTTACTACGGAAATCAGAGGCATAATGATATCATCTACAAGTGAAGACACGATCTTGCCGAACGCACCGCCGATGATGACACCGACTGCCATGTCTACTACATTGCCTCTCATTGCGAAGGCTTTGAAATCTGAAAGAAATTTGCCCATTGTTGGTTGATTTTAAGTGAGGTTTATAAAGGATGAATTTTTTGTGCTAAGATTACGTCTATACTTTTACAACATACTCATCGGCGGGATTGTTGGAGTTTTTATCATTTTTTAACAATTAGCCGAGCGTGAGCTTGAATTTTTTGAAGAACTCGGCTACAGCCGGCGAGCTCTCCTGCATGTAGGCTATGACTTCGCGCTCATTCCATGTGGCCGGACTCGATACTCCCTCGTTGATCGCTATCTCGAAAGCTATGAGGTCGTTGCCGAGGGAGTCATGGATATGCTTGAGCAGCGACGGGAGCTGGTCGGTCATAAGGTCGCGCTGAGCCGGATTCTCCACCGTGATGACAAACAGGTCAGGCTTTCCTTCGACAGGCTGTGGCGGACAGGCCCGCATCGTGTTGACGAGGATACGCTCTGTGGGGCGCTGCGCCATATACTCTCCCCAGGCCCGGTTGAGCCTGTCGAGGGTATAGGCGTCGGAACGTGGTCCGGCAGCAGCTGAAGCTTCGGATGAGACTGAAGCAGAGGCTTTTGCTTCGGCATGGCGTGCGGCGGGATTGATGCTGATCGTATGCGGCACACCGACTACCTGCCGCCGCTGAGTCGCCGGAGCGCCGGAGGGAGGGGGTGGCGGAGGGGTGTGTGATACGACATGCAGGCGCTGAGGCTCAGGCTTTGCGGGAGTCGGTCGGGGTATGTCCGGCCTGACAGGTGGCACAGGTGCCGAGGCAGCAGCCGGAGCGGCTGTGGGCGTGGCGGGAGTCGCCGGGACGTTCCCCAGCGGCTTGAGCAGCCCCTCTCCGTCGCCACTAAAGATGGGGGAGGGGCTGATTAGTTGGCATAGCTTGATGAGCAGAAGCTCGACAAGGAAGGTCTTGTTTGACGCCTGACGATACTTGAGGTCGGCGTCATTGCACAGGCTCATGGCCTTGTACAGGAATTCCGGCGTACAACGTGCGGCGAGCGCGGCGAGCTGTTCGCGCGTGGCGTCGTCGGTGTCGAGCAGGCTCTGAGTAGCGGTCTGAGAGGCCACCATGAGATCGCGGATATATCCGCCCAGGCCGTTGATGAAGAAGTGAGAGTCAAATCCGTGGTCGCGTATCTCTTTGTATATCAGCAGCGAGCTCGTCACATCCTCACGTAGGAAAGCGTCGACCAGACGACTGTAGTAGGCCGAGTCGAGCACATTCAGATTGTCGATGGTCGACTTGTAAGTGATATTGCCGCGCGAAGATGCGGCGACCTGATCGAAGATCGAAAGAGCGTCGCGCATTGCACCGTCGGCCTTTGACGCTATCACCGACAGAGCGCTCCTCTCGGCCTCGATTCCTTCGTTTTTAGCCACATAGGCCAGATGGTCGACCATGTCGCTGATGGTTATGCGGCTGAAGTCGTAGATCTGGCAACGGGAGAGAATCGTGGGTATGATCTTGTGCTTTTCGGTGGTGGCAAGAATGAAGACGACATAGGACGGCGGCTCCTCGAGAGTCTTCAGGAAGGCGTTGAATGCACCCGAAGTCAGCATGTGCACCTCGTCAATGATGAAGACGCGGTAGCGGCCGTTGGTGGGAGGCACCTGCACCTGCTCCACAAGCGAGCGGATGTCGTCGACACCATTGTTGGAAGCCGCGTCAAGCTCCACGATGTTAAGCGAACTTCCGGCATTGAAGGCGCGGCAGGAGTCGCACTCATTGCACGGATCGCCGTCGGGCGTAGGGTGCTCGCAATTTATGGTCTTGGCGAAAATACGCGCGCATGACGTCTTGCCGACACCGCGCGAGCCGCAGAAGAGGTAGGCATGGGCAAGCTTCCCCGTGGCTATCGCGTTTTTGAGAGTCGACGTCAGAGCTTTCTGACCCACTACCGATGCGAAAGTCGAAGGCCTGTATTTTCGCGCTGAAACGATGTAATTATCCATTAAAAGAGGCTCTATATCCTTATAGATTATAAAACTATATGTAGCTATAATGCAAAAGTAGCAAAAAATCATCGGATTTTTATATCTTTGCGAATAAATTAGAATTATGAGAGCAATACGACACATTCTGCTGGCCATAGTGATGTGTGCCATCTTTGCCCCAGCCGCCTCCGCTCAGATTATTGACGTGAGAACCGAGGCCAACATCGACCCCGACAGCGTCAGGCGCGCCTTTGACCGCGGCCCCTACTTCGGACTCTACAAGGACAATTACTTCATATTCGGCCCCTCAATCGGCCCCAGGATGACAAAGGAAAATACGAATGTGAAATTTCAGATCTCGATAGCCCAGCGGCTTACCCGCGCCACCCTGCCCTGGAACACATATCTCTATCTCTATTACTCGCAGAAAGTATTCTGGAACATCCTTGAAAACTCGATGCCGATGACCGACCTCAACTTCAATCCCGGTATTGGCCTCGCCAAGCCGCTCTTCTCCAAAGGCCGCTATATCGGCAAAGTGTCGCTGCAGCTCGAGCATGAGAGCAACGGCCGCGACAGCATCTGGTCGCGCTCCTGGAACAAAGTGTCGCTCGGAGCCAGCATCATCATCGACAACAACCTCATGGTGCACGGCAAATTCTGGATACCGATCGTCGACGGCAAGCACAATCAGGACATCCTCAAATACAGCGGCATCTATCAGGTCGGCCTCAATATGCTGAGCAACAACCGCCGATGGGGCATCAACGCCATCTTCGTCAAGCGCAAGGACTGGAACCCGTTCAACATGAACACCATCCTCGAATTTTCTTACCGGCTGACCAAGAATCAGAATCAATGCCTGTTCGTGCAATACTACAACGGCTACGGCGAAGGCCTGCTCGAATACAAGAAATTTCACTCCCAGCTCCGTGTCGGCATTGTCATCAAGCCCGAACTCTTCAGCGACTTCTGACTCCGTCACGCCTAATTTAAGTCGCAACGCACAGCAGCATCTCCTTATCGGCTGTCATAGAATAAATAATCCGCAAATAAAGCATAAAGAGAAAATACAGGCTAACCTTACCGAATTAATATTATGCAAGACATGGAATAATCTAAACTACAATCTTGTATAAAAATTATTGTCATGGTTAACCAGCTGGTATTCATCATCATTCGCACACATCCAGCCCCACTTCACCTCCATTTCTGCCATAAACAACATTAGTTTGCCACAAACGGCCATATGTTCCTCCGCATCTGACCTATGACTCTCTCCTTCCTCCTGGAACGACTCGCAAGATTCGGCCGCCTCATGCTGTGCTATTTGGCTATTATTTCCCAATGTCCACTTCGAGGTGAGCCTATTCGTTGTATAATCCCTTTTCGTTTCATTGAGGTAATTATTCGGTCAAGCGTCCTACTTGGCACATCAATTTTATTAGCAAGTTCTTTTAACGAGATTTTGTTATTATCGCCAATTATCGCCAATATCTTAAGTTCAACGTCTTTATTAGCGCCATTTGGCGTTGATTGGCGTTGATTGGCGTTGATTGGCATTAAAAATTTCACCTCTGAATAAGTAATGTTACTTTTGATTGTAACCTCACTGCCAGTTAGTTGCTTCCACTCATTTATCTTATCAATTCCGTAACCTCCATTCTCAGATAATTTTGCAAGTTTGAAGAAACGCAAAATATTTGGATTTCGAGGTTGGGAAACTAAAGACAATCCAACCATCTTCAAATCAACAGGGAAACTGCCGGGGTTCTGCAACTCTATGCTATTATCATATACTCTAACCGTCGAGTGTATTTCGCTAAAGTAATCTGCATGAGCAAGGAAATTAACAAGAGCCTCACGTACACAATACATTTGCGATTCATCATCCGGCGCAAAACCGTTTGGCAGCGGAGAATATGGATTATCCAATCGCGTACGCAAACGATATGAGATAGCCTTGAAATAATCCCATATATTTTCTTGTTCTTGCATCCGGTAAGTATATCGAGTATGCGCTTCCTTAATGCTGGCACCAGGAATCTCAATATAATCTATGATGAAGTCATGGTTAAATTCAAGAATCTTCTCCAATTTACCAAACATCAGCAATCCGCCGATAGTGAGCATCCCATTAACGACAATACCGGTCTTTATACAAAAGTCCTCATCATTTAAGGTATTGTATTTCAGACTGGAATTGTACATCTTGACATAATTTCTGTAGTCCTGAAACGAAGATTGGTTTATATCGGCAAACGAAGAACCAATTACAACCTCGTTTGATTTCTTTCCGTATGACTGATCCCGAAACAGGGCATTTACCTCAAACTGAGTGGCGTGTTGGTCAGTGCTTCCAAGACGAATATAGGTTTCGGCAGGTGTGCCAATATACACAGGCTTATATTCCGACATAGGAATATAGAAAGCCACAACAATCTTTCCGTCAACATCAAACCGCTGTGGCTGAGATGCAATACGTTGATTAAACTTTTGACCTCCACGCAAAGTATTGGTGAAATCGGTTTCAAGTTTCTCTACATTATTAACTCCTTGAATCTCATAATAAGTGCCGGATTGTTTACGACGTTCTTTTACGCCAAAAACAATCCAACCTCCATGCGTATTGGAAAAAGAGCTTACGCTTTCCCATACGTTTTTGGGCAATTTGTCAAGAGCCTCCTTTATTTCAAAGTCGGTCCATTCGGTTTGTTTCAGCCGTTCAAAGAGTTCTGCTTTCGTCATCATGACTGCAAATCTACGAAAAAATTTTCGAATTTTCTTGTCTTTTCCCCTCCTATACATAAAAGTAATGCCGTGGTGTATATCGCTTTAGCACTTTGCCGATATACCGACAACAAACATTTTCATCTCTGACTGCGAGAATCACGTAGGGGCACAAAAAAAGGTAAGCGATCTGCATCGCACCGCTACAACCTTCCTACCGTTGCTTCGATCAAGACCTGGCGGAGTTGGGAAGGGAGCAGTCGTACAGGACTTACCCGCCACAAAGTTACGAATTTTTTTGTTATTGCAACAACCTGACGGGATTTTTTTGTAATTTTGTGTCTCATCCTCATTATTATGAATAACAACTGCAACGCACGCATCACGATAGGACGCCAGTTCGGCAGTGGTGGACGCCAGATAGGCCGCGCTATCGCTGACGCTCTCGGCATCGACTTTTACGATAAAAATCTGATGACCGAGGCCGCCCGTCATGCCGGCATCAATCCCGACCTCTTCGAGCGGAAGGACGAGAAGGCGCCCTCTTTTTTCAGCGGACTTCTCTCCTATAATATGGGCTATTCGGCCTATAATCTGCTCGGATCCTCGTCGTCAATCACTGACGACGCTCTCTATCGCGCCCAGACGGAGGTCATACGCTCGCTCGCCGAGAAGGGTCCGTGTGTCATCGTAGGCCGGAGCGCCGACTACGCCCTGCGCGACCGCGACGATGTCATCAACATCTTCATCCATGCTCCCCTCGAAGAGAGGATCAGGCGCATCATGGAGCGTGGCGACGCGTCGACCCGCGAGCAGGCCCGGCAGATAGCGGAGAGGAGTAACAAGCTCCGCGCCTCCTACTACAATTTCTATACCGACAAGCGCTGGGGAAAGGCTGAAAGCTATGACCTGACTTTCGACTCATCGCTGTTGTCGACCGAAGATATCGTCGAGCTCGTCAAAAAATACGTCGAGCTCCGAAACAAGTAATCCCCCTCACTCCGCACGACGCTATGAAGGCCGAAGAAATGCTCTTGTGGATACGCCGCTACATCTCCGTGTGGCTGGTGCTGATCGTGGCGTTCATAATCTACATCTATTTCTATTCGACGGACACGTCGCTGGGCGCCCGCTCGCGCCTCCATCATCAGATCGACTCCCTCAAGACCGAGATAGCCCGCTACAGCGATTCCGTAGTCTATTATCAGAATCTCAACGCGGCTCTGCGCACCGATCCGGCGACGATGGAGCGCGTCATCCGCGAGCACTATCACATGAAGCGCCCGCATGAGGATGTCTATATATTCGAATGATCACAATCTACTTTCAACAAGAATGGCACAGAACAACAATAACAACAAGACCAAGGCGATGACCCGCGATGAACTTTTCGGACGCGACCCCTCGACGGCCATGATCATACTCTACACTGTCGGACTGCTCTGTATCGGTGTGGCCACGCTCATCCCGATCCTTCACGGCAGCTTTGCTTTCGAATGGTTCAGATATCTATATGCCGCCGGAGCTGTCATGGTGGTCGTCGGGCGACTGTTCTCACCCTACACCGGCAAGCACACCCGCATGAAGCGTCTGCGCCGCATGGAGTCGTGGAGCAGCATAATCTTCTGTGTGGCCGCCTTCTTCCTCTTCTACGACAAGGGCAACAACCGCGACTGGCTCGCCTTCACGATGGCCGGAGCGGCCGTGCAGATCATAGCCACCATCCTCATGACACGCGTGGCGTCCAAAGAACTTAAGAAAAAAGACTGATATGATTGACTTCATCACCTGGCACGCCGATCCGGAGCTGCTATCCACATCATTCGTCAACATACGCTGGTACGGACTCATGTTCGCCATCGGCTTCCTCATCGGCTACCGCATCGAAGAGCGCATCTTCCGCCACGAAGGGGCTCCGGAGCGCTGGCTCGGCACTCTCCTGCTCTGGGTCATAGCCGGCACTGTCATCGGCGCGCGCCTCGGCCACTGTATCTTCTACGAATGGGATGTCTACAGCCAGGATCCCGTCCGCATACTCTACATCTGGGAGGGAGGTCTGGCAAGCCACGGCGGTACTATCGGTGTGATAATCGGCGTGCTATGCTTCTCGCGTTTCACCGCCCGCCGTCCGTCGCTCTGGGCGTTCGACCGCCTCGTCATCCCCATAGCACTCGTCGGCGCCCTCATTCGTCTGGGCAACCTGATGAATCATGAGATCTACGGCCACCCGACCGACCTGCCGTGGGGATTCCGGTTCATCACCAACATCCAGGCATGGATGCACGGAGCCGATCCCGTCTACTCCCTCCCGAGCCATCCGACACAGATCTACGAGGCTCTATGGTATCTCGCCCTGTTCGGCCTGCTGATGTGGATGTACTGGCGCCGCAACGAGGAGGAGCGCCCCGGCCTTATCTTCGGCACATTCCTGACCCTGCTCTTCTCCGGACGATTCGTGATCGAATATCTGAAGAACAATCAGGTCGAATTCGAACACAATCTGCAGGACCTCATCGGCATGAACATGGGACAGCTGCTGAGCGTACCGTTCATCCTCCTCGGAGTGTTCTTCATCATACGCGCCATGCGCCGGCCCAGAATCACCATTCAGTTCCCTGACGCGTTCCCCGATGAAAAAAAGGACTCCCGGGCAGCCAAAAACACAAAAAAATAGCCTACCTTTGCCCCGACATCCATTAGCCTGAATACAACTAATCAACAACATAAACAAAACATCACATGAACAGCAAATCCTTCCTTGCACTTACCGTCCTCGGCGCTCTCGCCCTGACCGGCTGCAGCAAGAAAATGAATCCGTTTGCGTCAGACTATTTCAGCGTCAATCCCGATCCGCTGGAAGTCGTAGGCGAGCGCGTACCCGCTACCGTGACAGCGCGCGTACCCGCAAAATTCTTCAAAAAGAATGCGACCGTCACCGTCACCCCCTATCTGACCTACGAAGGCGGCGAGGCCGCATCGCAGTCCTACACATTCCAGGGCGAGAAAGTGCGCGGCAACGCCCCCGTAGTCAACTACGAACGCGGTGCCACACTGACTATCCCCGTAGCGTTCAACTATGTTCCCCAGATGATGTCAAGCCAGCTCTACCTCGCATTCAACGTCACCCAGGGCGGTAAAAAATATGTCCTCCCCCGTGTCAAGGTAGCCGATGGCGTCGTAGCCACCGCAGCCCTCGCCACAGCCCAGGGCGTCACACCCGCTATCGGTGCCGACAAATTCCAGCGCATCATCAATGAGAAGTATGCCGCCGACATCCTCTTCCTCATCAATCAGGCCAACATCCGCCCCGGACAGCTGACAAGCGCCCAGATGGAAGAGCTTAACCGCGAGCTCGCGGCAGCCAACGCCGACGCACGCCGCCAGATCGAAGAAATCAACATCGAATCATACGCATCGCCCGACGGCACACTCGAATTCAACACCAAGCTCGCCCAGCAGCGCGAAAACAACACCCGCAGCTATGTCGACGACAAGCTCCGCAAGGATCGCATCACTGACTTCGGCGCTCTGACAGCCAACTTCACTCCCGAAGACTGGGAAGGCCTCAAGAAACTCGTTGCCGCCAGCAACATTCAGGACAAAGAGCTCATCCTCAGCGTCCTCTCGATGTATAAAGATCCCGAGCAGCGCGAACGCGAGATCCGCAATCTCTCAGCCATCTTCGATGAGCTCGCCGAGACCATCCTCCCCCAGCTCCGCTACTCACGCATCACAGCCTCAATCAACGTAATCGGCAAGACCGACGCCGAGATCGAAGCCGCCTACGCCCAGAACCCCTCATCGCTCTCGATCGACGAGCTCCTCTACTGCGCGACGCTGACCGACGACAATGACCGCAAGATGGCCATCTACGCTGATGCCGCCAAGATCTATCCCAACGACTACCGCACATTCAATGACCTCGGCCTCACACAGTATATCGCTGGCGACTACAAGGCAGCCAAAGCCAACTTCCAGCAGGCGGCCCGCATCAACCCCCAGGCCGGTGAGCCCCAGATGAACCTCGCGCTCATCGCAATGATCGACAAAGACTATCGCAACGCCAACCAGTATCTCGGCTCAGCCGCCGGCGTCGATGAACTCGGCGACGCCCTCGGCACCTACTACATCCTGACCGGCGACAATGCAGCCGCCGTCAAGGCATTCGGCAACGCCAAGACCAACAACGCAGCCCTCTCGCAGATACTCACCCGCGACTACAGCCGCGCCAAGTCTACCCTCGGCGCCATCTCCGAGCCCGACGCCACGACCTACTATCTGATGGCCGTCCTGGGTGCACGCACCAACAACGACAACATGGTCAGCACCAACCTGCGCCAGGCAGCCCGCCTCGACCGCGAAGTAGCCCGCCGCGCACTCAACGACCTTGAATTCGCCAACTACAACATCAGTTCGATCCTCAACTGATACCGACCTGACAACCCATATCGCGGACGCCCCCTCTCCTGCCGGTGGGCGTCCGCTTTACATTGTTACAAAAAACAACACCGAAAAATTTGCGGACGCCGATTTAATCACTAACTTTGCAACAATAAAACCAACCGATTATCACATTCTGCGACAGTAGCTCAGTTGGTAGAGCATCAGCTTCCCAAGCTGAGGGTCGCGGGTTCGAGCCCCGTTTGTCGCTCAGATCATCAGGCAGTCAGTCCCTACCGGCACGGCTGCCTGATCGGTTATATCCATCCGGCAATTTTGACGGGCAGAATCAGAGGCCCGGGCACATGGGGATGCGGACGGTGAGGGGGCGGCGATGCTTCGGCGTGCGGAAGTAGTTGGAGGCCACGTCGATCAGCGGGCGGAGATAGGCCTGAACTGACGCCGCTACCTCGCTGAAGCAGACCGACAGATGCTGTCCGAGCGTATTCCCATTCTGGGCGGTCAGTATGCGCATGATGTTGTCAATCGTCTCTGTAAAGTGCTGCTTGATCCAGAGCAGACGGCGCACATTGTTGTCGTTCAGCGGCATATACACGGCCGCCGCGGTCTGTTCCTGCTTTGGCTGTTTAGCAGGGGCGGCCTTGCGCTTCTCGGCGCGACGGCGGGCGGCTTCGGCGCGGGTCTTCAGCTTCTTTACAAGGCTCTGAATCAGCGGATGAGCGTCAGTGTAGGCTGAGAGGTCGATAGAGTCAGGAGCGGCAGCGGCATTTTGTACGGCGGTCAGGATGGCCTGGCGGAGTACGGGGTCGGAGATTTCAATAATCTGTGAAAATTCGTCGATGGTGAGTGTGATAGTCTTTGATTTATTCATAGTAAATTGTGTGTTATTGTGTTTTCCATCGCAAAGATGCACACAAAACCGCCCCGGCCGGATGCACATTATACACTTTTGAGTGAAAAAATCTCATTTATCGGGAGGTGGTGGGGAATGTGAAGCCACTCCGCGGCTTTTCTGTGTATGTGGAGGCGCTTTCCGCGGGTTCAGGAACCCGCGGTTACCGAAGTTCAGCCCGTCCCGGGCTGGCAATGAGTCAGATATGCCCAAAGGTCACCTGCTTCTGCGGGTGATTTGAGGTGATAAGCCGAAACCTCAGGAATACATCCATAATAGAATTCCGTAGGCGCATGAGCGTGTGCGGGCATGACTAATATGCTTTAATTGGCGTCCTAACAGACGCCACTACCTGAAAAATAAAATACTTAATCAACATAAGCCAGAATGCCAGTGCACGCTTATCCGGCGCCTTTAAGTTTTTACAGTTTGGTGCTGGTGGGCTTGGAGTTGATGCCGATGCCGAAGAGGGCGTAGTCGTAGATGGCGGGATCATCGGGGCGAAGGGTGCGGAGACAGGCTGTCAGTTCGTCGACGGCGCGACGGTCGTCCTGGCGGCGCGATAGGAGGCCGAGCTGACGGGATACGTTGCCGACATGGACGTCGAGGGGTATGTAGAGCTGTGCGGGGGAGAGAAATTTCCAGATACCGATGTCGACGATGCCGTCGCGGCGCACAAGCCAGCGGAAGGCCATATTGATGCGCTTGAGTGCTGTCTTGTCGATGTTGCCGGGAATGCAGCGGCAGTCGGCGATGCCGTCGTTGGCTTCGGCGATTGCGGCTGAGAGAAGTCGGGCAAATTCCCATGCGGGGGCTTCATGGGCGGCTATCCCCATCTTGTCGGCCCAGGCGCCGAGGGTGCCGTAGCGGGTGAGGATAGCGCGGATGCCACGCAGGTAGTGGATGAGGTTGCGGTTGAAGAATGTGCGGTGGATGTTGGCGTCGGGATTCAGTCCCTCGAATGCTCCGTCGAGGGTGTAGGCGGCGGGTGATGAGTCCATCATCGTGAGGAGCCTGTCGCAGTCGCGGCATATCATCTTGCGGTTGCCCCAGGCTATTGTGGCTGAGAGGAGTGCGGCGATTTCAATGTCGGCCTCGGCGGAATAGCGCCGCGGAAACTGCACGGGGTCATCGTTGATAAAGTCGGGATTGTTGATGCGGGCGGCCTCGGTGTCGAGCAGCTCGCGGATGTCGGGTGTAATCATAATGGCGCAAAGGTAATGAAAATTGCGGAATATGCGGCTATGCCTTGCGCTCGGGGCGACTGAGCCATCGGTCGGAGAGATAGCGGCGCACGGGGGCGTCGTAGTATCGCAGAGCCGCCCAGGCCATGAGTATGATCACGACGAAGAGCACGCAGCACGCGGGCCATACGTCGGCAAAGCGGTAGCCGTTGTCCCACACCCAGGCGTAGAAGAGATACATGACGGGATAGTGGATGATGTAGACCGGATATGACAGCTCGCCCAGAAAGTTGCAGACTGAGGTCGAGAATCGGTCAGTGGTCGTTCCGCAGGCTCCGAGCCAGACTATCAGGGGGAATGTGAACAGGGTGGCCGCGGAGTCGTAGAGAGCGTTCCATGGCGATATGGAATCGCCGCCGATGTAGGGCATGGCCATCAGTACGGCCATCATGGCGGCGCAGAGCCAGAAGGCTCCGCGGATCGTACGCCGGCGGAAGGTGCGCGATATGAGGAGTCCGGCCGAGAACGAGAATGAGAGGCGGAAAAAGCCGCCGAAGAAGCCGCCGTCGGCCAGCGACCATCCCACTCCGAGATGGTAGGCGCCGGACATATTGCCGAAGGCTGTCGCCGCCAGGCATGCGCCGGAGACTATGACGACTGTCCACAGCGCCCTGACTGACAGGCGCCGCAGGCAAAGCGCATAGAGCAGGCTGCCGATGTATTCGAAGAAGAGCGACCAGCTCGGACCGTTGAGCGGAAACATCTCGCCGTTGCCTCTGACATCGGCGTCCGCACCCGGCAGGACGGGGATCAGCACAAGGCCGAGCAACAGGGCGACAAGGAGCGAGCCGACGGGCATGGGCGTGCCGTCCCACCTGACGCACCCCTGCACTATCCACGCCACAGCGCCGAGGACAACGGCGAGCACCACCATCGGCTGAAGCCTGATGACACGGCGGAGCATGAACCGCCGCGGAGTCAGCCCCTTGCGCCAGCGGTCGTCGTAGGCATAGCCGATCACGAAGCCCGACAGCACGAAAAAGAAGTCGACGGCCAGATAGCCGTGATTCATCATCTGGTCGGTAGGCGATGTGGCGAATCCTTCGAAGAAATGATACCAGATGACGAGCATGGCGGCCACGCCGCGGAGGCCGTCAAGCAGTTCGTAGCGCGGCTTCTGCGAGCCGGAAGCGGGAAGCGGATCGGGAGAGACAGGGAGATGCATGGTGGCAGGGAATAATGTGGTGGGATGATGCCTGTGGCCTGCCGGAGCATGGCTCAGGCCGTATTATTATGCAAAAGTAGCGAAAAAAACTCCCCGGCGCGTTATAGATTTTCGATATTCTGCTTACCTTTGCAGTATTAAATAGGAAAAAACTGCAAAAATGGACTTATTTGATAAAATATCAGCCGATATCAAGTCGGCCATGCTCGCTAAAGACCGCGTAAGGCTCGAGGCACTGCGCGGCATCAAAAAAGAATTTCTCGAGGCCAAGACAGCCAAAGGCTCCGACGGGACGCTGACCGATGAGGCGGCCACACGCGTACTCGTCAAGATGGCCAAACAGCGCCGCGAGAGCGCCGCAATCTATAAGGAGCAGAATCGCCCCGACCTGGCCGACGGCGAGCTCGCCGAGGTAGCCGTAATCGAGGAATATCTTCCCAAGCAGCTGTCTGACGAAGAACTGACGGCCGAACTCAAACGCATCATCGCCGACCTCGGAGTCAGCGAGCCGTCGCAGATGGGGCGTGTGATGGGCGTGGCCACCAAAGCCCTCGCCGGCCGTGCCGACGGGCGCGCCATCTCGGCTAAAGTAAAAGAATTATTAAACTCATAGAGGATATGCTTACAATTCAACAGATCAAGGACGACCCCAAGCGCACGATCGAGCGCCTGGCCGTCAAAGGCTTCGACGGAGCCGAGCTCATAGGCCGTGTAATCGACCTCGATACCCGCCGCCGCGAGCTTCAGCTCAACAACGACAATCAGGCAGCCGAACTCAACCGCAAGGCAGCCGAGATAGGCCGGCTGATGAAAGATGGAAAGCGCGACGAGGCTGAGCAGGCAAAGGCCGCTGTAGCCGCCATCAAGGAGTCGCAGAAGGAGATCGCCGACCGCCTGGCCGCCACCGAGACCGAGATCCGCGACATCCTCCTTACCATCCCCAACCTCCCCTGCGACATGGTGCCCGAAGGCAAGACAGCCGCCGACAATGTGGTCGAAAAGACCGGCGGCCCGATGCCCGACCTGCCCGAAGACGCACTTCCCCACTGGGAGCTCGCCAAGAAATACAACCTCATAGACTTCGACCTCGGCGTGAAAATCACCGGCGCCGGCTTCCCCGTCTACATCGGCAAAGGCGCACGTCTTCAGCGCGCCCTCATCCAGTTCTTCCTCGACCGCGCCGGCGAGGCAGGCTATCTGGAGATCCAGCCCCCCTACGTAGTCAACGAAGCATCCGGCTACGGCACAGGACAGCTCCCCGACAAAGAGGGACAGATGTATCACTGTCAGCTCGACAACCTCTACCTCATCCCGACAGCCGAAGTACCCGTCACCAACCTCTATCGCGACGTCATCCTGACCGACGCCCAGCTCCCCGTCAAGAACTGCGCCTACTCAGCCTGTTTCCGTCGCGAGGCCGGCAGCTACGGCAAGGATGTACGCGGTCTGAATCGTCTCCACCAGTTTGACAAAGTGGAGATCGTACGCATCGAGAAGCCCGAAAACTCCTACGCCGCACTCGAAGAGATGAAAGACCATGTGCAGGGTCTGCTCGACTCGCTCGGACTCCCCTGGCACATCCTGCGCCTCTGCGGTGGCGACATGAGCTTCACATCAGCCATCACATTCGACTTTGAAGTCTTCTCGGCCGCCCAGAAACGCTGGCTTGAAGTCTCCTCAGTCAGCAACTTCGAGACCTATCAGGCCAACCGCCTCAAATGCCGCTATCGCGGTGAGGACAAAAAGACCCGCCTGGCCCACACCCTCAACGGCTCCGCACTCGCCCTGCCCCGCATCATGGCCGCCCTGCTCGAGAACAACCAGACCCCCGAGGGCATCGTCATCCCCGAATGCCTCCGCAAATACACCGGCTTCGACATCATCAACTAAAAGCCAAAAACATCCTTACATAACTGAGGCCATGCCCGGGAGGCAATCCCGGCATGGCCTCAATTTTTTTTCGGCCTTAGTTATTCTTTGATAATTTCCCAATGGCCGCCTTTCTTGGGCCCCACATGACGGATTACATTTTCCATCTTGGGAGTTTCTCTTTCGATTGTTCGAGTCGTTACGCCGATTATTTCAGCCATTTCAGCCATGCTGATTGATGGGTTATCAGTAACGAGTTCCAATATTTTCTGTTGACGATCAGTTAATGGTTTACCGACATTTTTAGCATCATTTTTAGCATCATTTTTAGCATCATTTCCACTTACAGGGACATCGCTGTCTTCTGTCTTTCGCTGGATGGCGGATTTGAGGGGGAAGGAGACGGTGGCTATAGTGCGGTCGCTCCAAATACTTTTTAATGATGGTCGAAAAATTAGGAGTTGGCGGGTTTACGGTATTTTTTGTGTATCTTTGTCGGTCGGATTATATCACGGCATAACCCCAACGCTTAAATGTCACTCCCTGAAGGCAAATCGATGAGCCGCCGGATGCTCGGCTTCTTCCTGAAGATTATCATTCCGATGATAGTCAGCGTCGGACTGTGCTGGATCCTGTTCCGCGGCGACAGTCTGGAGGAGCTGGTGGCGGTCATGAAGGAGCGATGCGACTACAGATGGATACTCGCAATGACTCTCCTGCTGAGCCTTACCTATCTGATCCGCGCTGTCCGCTGGGGGCAGCAGCTTGAGGCCGTAGGAGTGAAGGCGTCGCTATGGACGCGTGTAGTCAGCATCTTCGGGACGTATGCTGTCAATCTGGTCTTTCCGCGCCTCGGCGAGGTGTGGCGCTGCGGATTCGTAGCCCACAGGGAGCGGGCGCAATTTTCAGTAGTGGCAGGTACTGTCATCGCCGACCGTCTGGCCGACCTGCTGTCCGGCATCAGCTTCATCCTGGCGACACTCCTGTTCGGCCACGACGCTATCCGGAGATTTATCAGCCGCTACCCTGCTTTTTACGATAGCCTGATGAGGATAGTTACCTCCCCGTGGCTATGGATCGCGGTGGCTGTCGCGGTGATAGCCGCTGTATGGTTTCTGCGCGGCAGCGGTGGGGGAGCCGTCATGACACGCCTGCGCAACTTCGGCCGCGGCCTATGGGATGGCTTCTACGGCATCCGGCTCATGCGCCACAAATGGCGCTGGCTCGCCTTGACGATAGCCCTCTGGGGATGCTATTTCACGCAGATGATACTGGCCTTTCAGGCCTTTCAGTTTACTCAGGATATCTTTGCCGGGCATGGTATCGTCGCCGTCCTCGTCTGCTTCACGCTCGGCTCCATGGCAATGGGTGTGCCGAGTAACGGCGGCATCGGCCCCTATCAGATTGCCCTCATCTTCGGGCTGAGCCTCTATATGCCCGACAGCGCAGATCCGGCCGTCTTCGAAATGGAGTCAAAGGCGTTTGCCAACGTAGTCCTCGGCGCCTCGACCCTGCTCTCCGTCCTCCTCGGCCTGATCGCCTTCCTCTCCATTGCCCTCTCCAAGCGCCGCCGCTGACCCCCGGCAACAAAAAAGCGAACCGAATATGCTTCGATTCGCCTTTGGTATATACTGACAAATTCTCGAACTATTTTGTTGAATTTGATTCGGACTTTTGGATAATTGAATTAATGCGTTTTTCAATCCATTCTCTTAAGTTTTTCTGATAAGGAAATACGGGATTTATCTCTTGATATTTCTGGCACAAAGTAATAACTTTGCTTAGATTAACAATATCGTCTTCTATCTCATGCTTAGCATCATCCTTGGTAATCTGATAATCCACACAATCTTGCACGGATTCAAAACGATGAAGTTCATTTAAAGCTCTGATAACCGATCTTCCTATTGAAAACAAAGAAAATGAATTTGTGAATTCCCCACTTTTAAATTTAATTTTTTCATAAGGAGACTCTGAATTAGAATTCTTAATTTCTAAAATGAGCTCCCAGACCTCCCCGAACCCATATTCATGCCATATACGGCCCTGAATAATAGGTTTAATATAAAATGCTCCTACCTTAAGATCGGATACTCCTCCAACGATGGGAGTGGTTGGAATTCTACATTCTATAAATCCATCCGCAAAATCAATATTGAGACGATAGGTTGAATAGGGATCAGAATCGGCTTCCTTCGTTTTTAACGAAAAGATTGAATTATTGTAAAATATATAAAAAGTATTCATCGATCTAGAATATACAGTAAAGCGAACCGAATATGCTTCGATTCGCCTGTTGATGTGGAGTATAGCGGACTCGAACCGCTCACCTCGACACTGCCAGTGTCGCGCTCTAGCCAGATGAGCTAATACCCCATGTGTTACGTTGCAAAGGTAGACGTTTTTTGCAACGTATGCAAGTTTTTGCAAAGTTTTTTTGCTGCAATGTCGCTGACCGACTCAATGTCATCGGCCGATCCACCGATAGCGGAGGCCGTGCAGGATAGTCAGGATGCGTGTCCGGAGCGTTCGGCCGCCACGCCATGTGGCGGCGTAATGGTGGATGGCGACGGTCTCTGGGGTGACGACGGCCTGTCCTTTGGGGAGCAGGTCGGGATAAAATACATCCTTGGGATAGATTGCGGGCATCTCGTCGGGTGTCAGTCCGGGGAGGACGTACGTCTGGAGAATCAGGGGATTAGGGGTGCGGTTGGGATGGCCGAACGGGCCGATGAAATGGTGCGTATCGTAATAATCAAGCATCTTTCTGACCCATGTCTCACCGGCGCGTGCGGCCATGACGCCGCAACAGGGTCCGGTCGTCTCTTCGCCGATGAATGAGCTGCCGAGCATAGGGTCGAGGGTCTTGATCAGCTCGATGTCGGTGTCAAGGTAGATTCCACCGAACTTATCAAGGGCATAGAGCCGGCAGACATCGGAGACGAATGCCCATGCCTTCATCTGAGCTGCCTGACGGGTGTAGCGGTTGTAGTCGAGGGGGAAGTTAGTTTCGTCCCAGCGACGTATCTCATAGTCGGGGAGCAACTTATGCCACTGATCGATGTATTTTTGCGCATCGGCCGGGAGGGGTTTGCCGCCGAACCATGCGTAGTGTATGATTTTAGGTATCATTGCTTAGATTGTTTTGTGTCATTGGCAGATGTCTGCTCAAAGTGCTTGCCGAGCAGAGCTATCTGGTAGGCCATCTCCATATATGCGCGGATGATGCCTCGGCGACCGTCGCGTATCGAGCCTTTGAGTATGAGCATCTTGAAGAAGAACAGCCACGGACGCACGAGAAGCGACATCGTGGAGTAGCGACGGTTGAGACGCTTGGGCACTTCGTTGTCGCTGTAGCGGTTGAGCTTGTCGATACGCCGGGCGAGCGTCGGGTCGTCGAAGTGCTCGATCTCGAGCGGACGGCGTGCGGGAATCTTGTCGGTGCGACCGTCGATCTGCACGTGCGAGTGGATTATCGGCGGCCAGTAGGCCTTGTCGCGGCGGAAGAAGCGTACATGGCGCTCGGCACGCGTGGATGTGAACCGCCCCATAAACATGGATGCGAACGGCACGGACAGGGCGTCGGCGGCATCCGGGCGGCGTATGTAGCCGTAGAGCCACTCGCGCAGAGTGTCGGGAACTGCTTCGTCGGCATCGATGACGAGCACCCAGGGGCAGGAAGCCGAGTGGATGGCGAAGTCGCGGGCAGGCTCGCAGATATTGTAGTCGCCCTTAGGGAACGTGACCACTTTCGCGCCGTAGCTCTCGGCGAGGGCTACGGTGTCGTCGGTGCTTTCCATGTCGCAGACTACGATTTCGTCGAAGCCGCGTGCCGACTGAAGGGCGCGGCCGAGTTGCGAGGCAGCATTATATGTGTTGATTACGACAGAAATTCTGCAGTCGTCGGTGCTATTCATTGTCATGGCTGTCGGGATGTTTTGCAAATGTAATAATTTTTTTTGTACTTTTGCGCCGTCAACGTTTTACAAACCCTAATACAACAACAGACATGTCAACCAATACTACAGATAATCAGCGCAAAGTCACCACCCTCCGTCTGGCCGAGATGAAATCGCGCGGCGAGAAGATCGCCATGCTTACAGCCTACGACTATTCAATGGCCAAGCTTCTGGATGAGGCCGGTATCGACGTTATCCTCGTGGGCGACTCCGCCTCCAATGTCATGGTCGGCAATATGACCACCCTCCCCATCACCCTCGACCAGATGATCTATCACGCCAAGAGCGTGTGCAACGGCACCAACCGCGCGCTCGTGGTCTGCGACCTCCCCTTCGGCACCTATCAGGGCAACTCCAAGGAGGCGCTCGCATCAGCTATCCGCATCATGAAGGAGAGCGGCGCCGAGGCTGTCAAGATGGAGGGCGGGTCTGAGATCCGCGAGTCGATCGAGCGCATACTCTGCGCCGGCATCCCTGTCATGGGCCACTTAGGCCTGACACCCCAGTCGATCAACAAGTTCGGAACCTACGCCGTGCGTGCCAAAGAGGAAGCCGAGGCCAAGAAACTACTCGAAGACGCCAAGATGCTTGAAGAGATCGGATGCTTCGCACTCGTCCTTGAAAAGATTCCCGCGGAGCTCGCCAAAAAAGTCGCACAGTCAGTCTCGATCCCCGTTATCGGCATCGGAGCCGGAGGGGGCGTCGATGGCCAGGTACTCGTCATGCACGATATGCTCGGCATCAACAAAGGCTTTTCGCCCAAATTCCTGCGCCGCTACGCCGACCTGTCTACCATCATCAATGAGGCGGTAGGCCACTACATCGACGACGTCAAGAGCAGCGACTTCCCCAACGCTCAGGAGCAATACTAACCCGCACACATTTATAAAATATAAACAAAGCCATGCCGGGACAGATGATTCAGGCATGGCTCTACTATTTTCTTATATGAATTGTGATCAGATGTCTTCCCACTCGGCGTCGGTGATCTGCTGCTCGACGGTGACGGTGGTTGTGGTGTTGCCGGCTGTGTCTGTCTGCTGCGTGACTGTCTCTTCAGTCGAGATCTCCTGAAACCGCACATATTCGCCGACGTTGGGATCGATTTTCTTCCGGCGGGGTATGGGCGACGACCAGCCTGCCTTACGTCGCCTGGGCTCTTGCTGAGGCTGCTGTGCACCGCCATACATCTGCTCGAACATCTGGCGTGCCTGACGGCGCACTCTGCGCACGATCAGAAAACCCCGAATGATTTTCGGGAGTACGAAGATAATGAACAGCAGGAATAAAAAGGTCAGGATTGGCATCGGCTGCGTGTGTGTTGAGGCTTGTAAATGTAGTTGCGGAGGCTTATTTGCGGGTGCAGTTGTCGATAACCGAGAGTGCGATATATGCCCCGACGGCGAGGGCGGCGCCGACTATTCCGAAGACGACAAGGAGTATGACGGTCAACGTCATCAGGGCGAAGCGCATCTTGTTCTCGTCGAAGTGCAGATTGTGGAATTTGAGGGAGAACATCGGCAGCTCGCTTACCATCAGCAACGCTACAACGGGGATGAGCACGACTGTCAGCCAGAGGCGGAAGCCGTCTAATATGCCGTAATGCAGCAGCCATGCGGAATATCCTATCCAGAAGAGTGCGTTGGACGGGATGGGAAGTCCGATGAAACTGGTGGCCTGGCGCTCGTCGATATTGAATTTTGCCAGACGCAACGCACCGCATACGGGGATTATTAGCGAGAGATATGATAGCCAGCAGGGGGCGCCGAGAAAGTTGGTCAGATTGAACATCAGCAGGCCGGGCGCGACACCGAAGCTGACGAGGTCGGCCAGCGAGTCGAGCTCCTTGCCGAGCGGCGAGTAGGCGTGGAGGACGCGTGCGGCGAATCCGTCGAAGAAATCAAATCCGGCAGCCATCGTTATCAGGAGCCATGACAGCTCGAAACCGGTCATTCCGAACGGTCCGGGCACGTTCGCGCCGTGGAATGTAGCGATACAGGCCAGAATGCCTGACAGCATATTACAGCATGTCAGAGAGTTGGGTATCGATGATTTTATCTTGTTTACCATGATTTCAGTCGTTGTTGGGGTGCAGACGGGCTACGGTGGTGACGCCGCCTTCTACTTTGTCGTTGATGTTGACGAGGATTTCCGTCCCGAGCGGGAGATAGAGGTCTATCCGCGAACCGAATTTTATGAACCCCATGTGATCCTCGATCGAGGCTTCGTCGCCGGGCTCGGCATAGGTTACTATGCGGCGGGCGACTGCTCCGGCTATCTGACGCATCAGTATGTCCTGGCCCTCGGGTGTACGGATGACGACGGTCGAACGCTCATTCTCCGTGCTGGATTTGGGCAGGTAGGCGGCCATGAAACGCCCCGAGTGGTGGCGCGAGAGTGTAACTGTGCCGTCGACGGGAAACCAGTTGGCATGAACGTTAAATATACTCATGAAGACAGACAGCTGAACACACTGGCATTTAAGCACTTCCGGCTCATATACCTCTTCGAGCGCAACTACGGTGCCGTCGGCGCTTGAGACGACGACATTCTTGCGGTCGCCGCGGAAATGGCGGCGGGGGGATCTGAAGAAGTTGACTATGCAGAGATATAACGTACCGGTGACGGCCGTGACCGTGATAGGGAGCGCTACTATATTGCGGCAGCATAACCAAAGCGGCACATTGATGGCGGCGAGGATTATGAAGACGATTATCAGTATGTTTCTTCCTTCGTGATGTATCTTGACACGCATAAGGCGTTGCGGTTTGATTCGTGACAGGGTATGTCTGATTGGTTATCAGTCTGCAAATATACGGACTTATCCGTCTAATTCAAAATTTCAGCCGCTATCTTTGTGTTTTTTGCGCCCGGTAAGCAATTTTTAAGATTATTAGGGCATCGGAAACGAATATTCTGATTATCTTTGTAATTCTAAAGACAAACCGATGCCGGTCTACGGCATAACTTAAGAATAAACCGTTCACATTTCATGATTACCCAGGAACAATTAAAAGAGACTTTTGAGCGCAAGCTGGCGCTGAGGAGGTATCTTTGACATCGATAGCAAGAAAATAGAAATCGAAGAAGAAGAGCTGCGCACCCATGTGCCCGACTTCTGGGAACACCCCGCCGAGGCGCAGGCCCAGATGAAGAAAATCAAAGACCTGAAAGCATGGGTCGAGGGATATGAGGAGGTCGACAACCTCGTCGAGGAGCTGCAGCTTTCCATGGACTTTTACAAGGAAGAACTCGTCACCGAGGAGGAAGTCGAAGCCCTCTATGCGCGCGCCATGGAGCGGATCGAGGCTCTTGAGCTCCGCAATATGCTCCGCCGCGAGGAGGACAAGCTCGGCGTCGTGCTCAAGATCAATTCCGGTGCCGGCGGCACCGAGAGCCAGGACTGGGCCTCGATGCTGATGCGCATGTATCTCCGCTACTGCGAGAAGCATGGCTACAAGACCAAGATATCCAACCTCCTCGAAGGGGATGAGGCCGGCATCAAGTCATGCACCATCGAGGTCGAGGGAGACATGGCCTACGGATACCTCAAGAGCGAGAACGGCGTGCACCGTCTCGTACGCGTATCTCCTTATAACGCGCAAGGCAAGCGCATGACATCGTTCGCATCCGTCTTCGTCACTCCGCTGGTCGACGACACGATCGAGGTCAAGGTCGAGCCGGCGCTCCTGTCGTGGGACACCTTCCGCTCGGGCGGCGCAGGCGGCCAGAACGTCAACAAGGTGGAATCGGGCGTACGCCTCCGCTACCAGTTTACCGACCCCTACACCGGCGAAAAGGAGGAGATCCTGATCGAAAACACCGAGACGCGCGACCAGCCCAAGAATAAGGAGAATGCCCTCCGCCATCTGCGCTCCATCCTCTATGAAAAGGAGATGCAGCATCGCCTGGAAGAGCAGGCCAAGGTCGAGGCCGGCAAGATGAAGATCGAATGGGGCTCGCAGATAAGGTCGTACGTCTTTGACGACCGGCGTGTCAAGGATCACCGCACCGGCTTCCAGACATCGGATGTAGGGGGCGTCATGGACGGCGACATCGACGGATTCATTAAGGCCTATCTGATGGAATTCGCCGCGACAGAAGAAACCAAATAACCCCGACCGGCCGCAGACAGCACCTTCGGATCATACCCAATAAAGCAAACCTGACCATGAAACGCTTTAACTACAACCTTATAAACAACTCGCTCGGATGGCTCTGCTTTCTGGTGGCAGCCGTCACATACCTGCTGACACTGGAGCCCACGGCGAGCTTCTGGGACTGCCCGGAATTCATCTCACAGGGAGCCAAGCTCGAAGTCGGACACCCGCCGGGCAACCCCATCTTCATGCTCGCAGCACGATTCGCCATCAACTTCACCGGCGGCAATCTCGCCCATGCGGCCATAGCCGTCAACGCCATGAACGCCCTGCTGAGCGCCGGCACCATCCTGCTGCTATTCTGGAGCATCACCCATCTGACCCGCCGCCTCGTAGCCGGCCGCGAGACACTGCTTACACTTCCTCAGCTGATCGCCGTCATGGGCTCGGGTCTCTGCGGAGCGCTGGTCTACACGTGGAGCGACACATTCTGGTTCTCGGCTGTCGAGGGTGAGGTCTATGCATTCTCATCGTTCTGCACGGCTCTCGTCTTCTGGCTGATACTCAAGTGGGAAAACCGCGCCGATATGCCGCATAGCGACCGCTATCTGATTCTGATAGCCTATATCATCGGCATCTCCATCGCCGTCCATCTGCTCAATCTGCTCTGCATCCCGGCGATAGCGCTTGTGATATATTATCGTAAATGGGCGCAACCCACCCTCCTGGGCTCGCTGTTGACCCTCGTCATCGCCGCGGCCGTCGTAGCCCTGATACTATACGGCCTCGTCCCGGGCTTTATCGGCGTAGCAGGCGAGTTTGAAGTCTTCTGCGTCAACACGCTCGGCATGAGCTACAATTTAGGCGTACTCATCTATGCCCTGATCCTTGTGGCTGTCATGATATGGTGCATACGCTCGCTCTACCGTCAGCGGAGCGTCACCCAGATCCGTCTGTCGTTTCTTCTGACGGTATTCCTCTCCGGTATGCCCTTCATCGGAAGCGGACTGCTGATACCCGTTATACTTATTCTGGCACTCGGCGTCTATCTTTTCACAGCCAAAAAGCTACCAATTCGCATACTGACCATAGCCGCCACGAGCATCCTCGTGATCTTCATCGGCTATTCGAGCTACGCGCTGCTGCTGATACGCTCCAGCGCCAATCCGCCGATGAACCAGAACGCTCCCGACAATGTCTTCGACCTGGCGTCCTATCTGAGCCGCGAGCAGTATGGCGACACCCCTCTGCTCAAAGGTCCGGCATTCACTTCGTCACGCCTGATCACCCCTGCCGAGGACGGACAGTCAGCCCTCTCCTACGTAACCACAGGTGCTTCCACCTATCAGAAAGCAGCCGACGGAAGCGGGAAATATATCACCAAGGAGGGAGCCATGAAGCTCCACTATGCCCCCGAAATGCTGTTCCCCCGAATGTACAGCACCGCTCCCGGTCATGCTGAAGAATATCTCAAATGGACCAATTCCTCACTGAATGACTTCCCCTCATCCTATGAGAGCATCATAGTCGACTCCAACGGCAAGCCGCTCCCTTACTACAACAAGCAGAGCGTGCGCAAGCCCACGTTCGGCCAGAATCTGCGCTTCTTCCTCAACTATCAGTTCGGCCACATGTACTGGCGCTACTTCATGTGGAACTTCGCCGGCCGGCAGAACGACCTCCAGGGGCAGGGAGAGCTCAACCGGGGCAACTGGATCTCGGGCATACCGTTCATCGACAATCCGCGTCTGGGCGACCAGTCGCTCCTCCCCCCGGAACAGGGCAGCGAGAACCCCGGACACAACGTATTCTATATGCTCCCGCTCCTGATGGGTATCATCGGTCTGCTGTGGCAGTCGATGGCCGGCGAGAAGGGAATCGAGCAGTTCTGGGTGATCTTCATGCTCTTCTTTATGACCGGCATAGCCATCGTGCTCTATCTCAATCAGCCGCCGCTGCAGGTGCGCGAACGTGACTACGCTTTTGCAGGCTCATTCTATGCCTTCTCGATCTGGGTCGGCATGGGCGTGGCCGCCCTCTGGCGCCTGTTCATGGCCATACGCCGCAAGGTCAGCCGCCCGGCCTACGATGCCGAGGGAATCTCAGGCCGCTGCGCTTTCGCCGGCGCCTGCTGTGCAGCCGTGATAGGCCTCATAGTCCCGCTGCAGATGGTATCCCAGACATGGGACGACCACGACCGCTCCGGCCGCTACACGGCGCGCGACTACGGCATGAACTATCTGTCGAGCCTTGACGAAAACGCCATCATATTCACCAACGGCGACAACGACACCTTCCCCCTGTGGTATGCGCAGGAAGTCGAAGGCTTCCGTACCGACGTGCGTGTGGTCAACCTCTCCTATCTGACCACCCCCTGGTATGCATACCAGCAGGCCATCCCGTCATACAACGCCGGAGCGATACCTATGCAGGCCACTCCCGACGACTATGCACTCGACCGCCTGCAGATACGCTACTTCAACACCTCCGACAAAGCTCGTCCCGAGCTCATGCTCGCTTCCGACGTACTCGCCGACGCGTATGCCAAGGGAGGTGATGTCCCCCTGTCGTCCTATCTCGTAGCGATCCCATCCAATGCCGAAGCGGCTCTGGAGAAAGGTGTCATATCGCCGTCTGACTCGGTAGGCTCATTCTTCGCCACCAACCTATGGGTTACCGAAGCTATGCCGGCCATGTATCAGAACGGCATCCTGGCGCTCGACTTCATCAACACCTCGGCCACCAACGGCTGGGAGCGTCCCGTCTACTTCGCCATGACCGTACCCAACGACTATTACCTCGGTCTCGAAAACTATATGCGCAACACCGGTCTGACCTATCAGGTCACCCCCTCTCCATCGCGCGAAGGCACTAAGGAAAATATCGCCGTCAACACCGACAAGATGTACCGCAACGTCACCGAGCGCTTCCGCTGGGGCGGTATCGACAATCTCGGTGAGGATGAGACAGTATATCTCGACGAGACAGTGCGCCGCATGGTGTCGACCCACCGCATGTCGCTCTACGACCTCGCCGCCGCCCTCTATAACGAAGGCTACGACGCCATCGAGGCCGGCGATACCCTCCGCGCCGACGAACGCTTCAACAAGGCGCTCGACATCCTCGACCTGATGCAGGAGAAACTGCCCACACGCCTCGCCCCATACACATTCCAGATCGGCGAGCGCATCGGCACTCTCTATGTAGTCATCGGCGAGGCGCTGCGCGATCAGAAAGTGATCAACCAGGGTCTCGACGTGCTCCACGGCGAGCTGACCCGCTATGCCGCCTTCATCCCCTACCTCAAGTCGCTCATCGAGCATGAGGGGGGACGCAGGATCGGCCAGCGCTACACCCTGACAGTCTACGATCTGCCCGTATCGGCTATCGACACCTATGTACCCTACCATCTCTCGACTCTCCTGCAGAGCTATCATGACTGCGGAGGCGATGTAGAGGCACTCGACGCCGAGCTTCAGGCTCAGGGCATCGACATCATAAGTGACATCACCGCCCTCACGGGGCAGGATCTCTTCGGCCTTTCCAAACAGTCGGAGTAACCTCCTCATAACAGCACTACGACAATGCTGATCGAACGTCCCCCGTCGCTCTACCGCCTGCTCTTCCCCGAAGCGCTATGGCGCCTCAAGCGGCGAGGGCGTCGCGTAGTCTACCTGACCTTCGACGACGGACCGATACCCGAAGTGACCCCCTGGGTGCTCGACGAGCTCGACAGGCTTAATGTCAAGGCCACATTCTTCCTTGTCGGCGACAATGTGCGACGCTATCCCTGGCTGCTCGAAGAAATCAAGCGCCGCGGCCACTCCTACGGCAACCACACGATGCACCACATCCAGGGAATCCACTCATCGCGGCTGAGATATATGCGCGACATCACCGAGGCCGACCGCCTCATCGAGTCGCCGCTGTTCCGGCCCCCCCACGGTCTGCTCTGGGGCGGCCAGGCCAAGGCGATAAAGAATAAATACAATCTTGTGATGTATGATGTCATCACGCGCGACTACAACCGCAAGCTATCCCCCGAGAAGGTCTATGCCAACGTGCGCCGCTATGTCCGTAACGGATCGATTATCGTATTTCACGACTCACTGAAGGCCGAACGGAATATGAAATATGCGCTCCCCCGGGCGATTCGCTGGCTAAAAATGCATGGATATGAGTTTGACGTCCTCCCCATGTGACGATCCCGACCGCCGCATAATCATCGACCTGGCTCGCCAGAGCGGCATCGATAGGATAGGATTCGCCGAAGCCACACCCGTAACACCCGAACAGACAGATCACTACTCATCGTGGCTTAAAGCTTCGCTTCATGCCGGTATGGACTATCTGGAGCGCTATCCCGACATCCGCACCGACCCGCGGCTTCTGCTGCCCGGCGCTCGGACTGTGATCTCCTGCGCCATATCCTACTGGCACGCCGAAGAGCAGCTGCCCGACTCTCCACGCATAGCGCAATATGCCCACGGCGACGACTATCACGACGTCGTGCGCCGCATCCTTTCGCCCGTAGCTGATGAGATAGCCCGGCGATGGGGTGCCGAAACCCGCATCTGCGTCGACACAGCTCCGATCCATGAGCGCTACTGGGCGCTCCGCTCCGGCATAGGATTCCGCGGGCGCAACGGACTCGTCATCGCTCCCGGCATAGGCAGCTATTTCTTTCTGGGAGAGATAATCACCACCCACCCGTTTCTGCCGACCGAGCCGCTGGCCACCGGTCTGTGCGACGACTGCGGCCGCTGCATCCGCGAATGCCCCGGCCACGCTCTGCGGGGCGACGGCACACTCGACTGCTCGCGATGCATGAGCTATCTGACAATTGAATACAGAGGGGACTTCCCTGAGGGCTTCCACACAGGCCGCCGTCTGGCCGGATGCGACCGCTGTCAGCAGGTCTGCCCGCACAATGCGTCGCCACAGCCTACCCGCCATCCTGAGTTTCATCTGCGCCCGACTCTCGCCTCACTGACAGTAGAGCAAGTAGCCGCCCTCACGCCGGAGACTTACGCCACCCTGCTGCGACGCTCATCGCTCAAGCGCATCAAGCTCCCGGCGCTCCTGCGCAATCTGCGGCACCTTTAAGAATCATATCCACGTCATACTAATCGTTCAAGTATTTCAATTTATATAATTATATATCAAATACTTTGTTAGAATTTATAAAATTCCTAATTTTGCAGAAATATAGCATCCTCCCCAAAAGGGTAATACTTATTAAATAATAGCTCAATACGCCTCTGAATCACCACCTCGGATTGTTACGAGCTTTCATAAATACACATTGAGAACGTGCCATTTGGCGCGGGCTTTCTCATAGTGTATTGTGGCTTGTGGTGAGCCTTGAGGCGTATGACGGAAGTCTGCGCTTTTGTTTTGTTTGCATTTGCGCATACTGAGTCAACTAATAGAATGGCAATAATGCACAAAACAAAATAAACTAACAAGCCAATGAAAAAAACTATTTTTGCTCTTGTCTTGGCGTTCTCATCTTTTTTTAGTGGGACAGCACAAGATGTATCCGTTAAATATCAAGGTGAAGTTGACCTTGGATATTCTGTAGGAGTTGGTACGTTCTCTCAGGGACGCGTCAATTTACACACCGTACAAGGTGTAAAAATCAGTGACTATTTTTCTACTGGTTTAGGTCTCGGACTTGACTACTACCATGATTTATACAGTAATGTTGGTAGTGGCGAGTTATTTATACCCATATTCTTAAATATGAAAGGGTATATTCCCGTAACATCGAAGCTATCACCCTTTGTTTCTTTGGACTTAGGATATGGCATTGGCGCAACTGAAGGGGTAAGCGGATGTGGTGGCTTCCTTTGGTCCCCCTCTATCGGTGTGAGATATAGCCATTTCCAATTTCAAATAGGGTATACCAGCCAACGAATTTCAGAAAGTGGCATCGGATTTAATATGGATGCTGTTCAATTTAAAATAGGTTTTGTATTCTAACTTTATCGAGATTATATGAAAAAAATATTTTCACTGCTGCTACTATTTGCAACAATTTCTATCGTTTTACCAAGTTGTTCAGATAAAGATGATGAACCAGACATGGGCATCAAAGAAAATATCATAGGAACATGGAATGGCATTTCTGCAAATATTGACGGAAATTGGATTGACATTACAAAGTATCCATACAATAGTGTACTCGGATTCTCTGCAACCTTTTACAACGATGGTACATACTACGGTAAGGGTGCATTCGGCACGGGTCGTGGGACATATACTATAAAAGGTAGAACAATCGAAACCTTTGTTGGAGGAGAATTGTACTTGAAATATTATGTCAAAGAAATGACTAATACTACAGCCGAGCTTACAATCAATGATGGATCTTCTACCCTAGATGTCCGTGTGCAAAAAACAAAGTAAACTTAGACTACAATTACTTCTAAATCTATTGGTATTAGAGCCGGTAGTTTAGTTTATGACAAAATATTAAAAGAGCTATTACTATGATAAGTAATAGCTCTTTTTGTACCTAAGGAATAACTTATGTCATCCTTGCATGTACGCCATCTTTTTCGGGGATGCCAGCTACAACAATCCTCAACGCAACCCGGGTATGGGTAATATTTAGCGCTTCTTCGGCTGGATGCTCAGGCGATACTGCACCGTCAGGAGCAGATAGCGGGGAAGGGCATTGGTATAGCTGACGGTGCGCCCTACGGCCGTCACGGCATATTTGACGTTTGAAAGGCGATGGAGCATATCGAAGGCGTCGAGCATCACGACCCACGCCTTCAGGCGCGGCGGAGCGTAGGTCAGGCGCATATTCCACACCGGATCGGTGGTGTCGAGGGCGGCCGAGCCGTAGCCGCGGCGGGTGTAGCACATGAAGTCGGTGCTGACGCCGAAGCCTGCGGGAAGCTGGACGACACCGGAGACGCCATAGTTGACATGCGTGGCATTGATGTTGCGGAATCCGGGCTGCGACGATGTCGTGTTGCGTCGTGTGAAGTCGCCGCGCAGCTTGATGCTCTGCTGGCCGAACTGCCATCCAAGACGCAGCTTCTCCGTAATCGACCGGTGGGTGACCTTAAAGAGTTCCGGCTCCTCGAGGTCAACGCCTATCATGTCGCTGTAGCCGGATATCACCCCTTCGGTGGAGCTGCTCAGGGTGAACTGCTTCGTCGAGCCGAACTGCCAGCTGAGGTCGTTGTGGAGCTGCGCGCTCCAGTTGCCGTCGACGTTGTAGGTGCGGTTGTAGCGCACTCCGGTATGCGTGTCGTAGGTGTAGCCGCGGGTCAGAGCGTTGGTCTTCACCGAGTAATGGGCGTGCAGGGTGTTGGTCAGCGAGTGGCTATGGGGCGACCATGTCCACTTCAGGTTGTTGGATATGGTGTACTGAGTCTTCAGGTCGGGGTTGCCCCGGTAGATGTTGAGCGGGTCGGCGTCGTTGACCACCTCTATCATGTCAAACAGATCCGGCTGCTGTGGATCCAGTCCGAAGTCGTAAATCAACTTATTGCGGAATTTGCGGTTGTACCCCTCTCCTTCGCCGTCAAAGCTGAAGTCGATCTTAGCCCCGTAGCGGTCGTAAATTTTACCGATCACATTAGATATTGACAGCGGGTAGTCACGCCCGTCGCGGCGATATTCGTAGTGACGGTGGACATATGACAGCTCAGGCTGCAACTGGACATTCAGGCGGTTGCCGTTTTCGAGACTTCTAAAGTAGAAGATATATCCGGACAGCCGATGGGTGTTGGTGATAGTGCGCGAAGTGTTGCTCCATCCCGGCATGAATGTAGCCTCATACCCTTCGGGAAGCACACCGTAGATACCCATGTCGTTGAGCCGGTCAAGGGCATACATATAGGAGTCGCGGGTCTGGTCGGCAAACATATAGTCATAGAAGACACCGATATTCAGTCCGTTCACATAGGTACTGTATCCAAGGGTTGTTCCGAGGTTGAAATCGTGGTTGGGAGTATTGTCGGTGTACTGCCGGCGGCGCACGGCCGGTGTCGGGTCGGAGCCGTAGTTGATGTCGTAGTCACGCCACACGTTGTTCTTTTCCGAGCGATAGGAGGCGCGGATATCCAGGTTTATCCCGTCGTTTGTTTTGGGAATTCGATACCCGAAACTCTGGCCTATTGCTCCGGAAATCGACCGCACGCGGCGGTCGGTGCGGGTCTTGGAGCGGTTGATTACGCTCTCGAGCAGCTCCGGCGTGCCGTCGGAGTAGATGGCGTCGAGCAGTTCGGATGTCGTGACACCCGGATCGGAGTCAAAGGTGCCTGACAGCTGCGACCCCGAGTTGCGGGAGTCGGTGTATGTGCCTTGCAGGTTGGTTGTGGTGTGGAATTGTGAGAATTTCTTGAAGATATAGTTGTCGAGACGCACTGACGTGTTGCGTGACCGCGAGTCGGCGTAGCTGCGGTCGTAGGTGTCGCCGCCTGGCAGGAAGTTGATGACGTCGGAACTCGCCAGCGTGTTGTCGAGCGACTGGTTGAATAAGAGCGAACCATCCGCACGCAGGTCGCCCTCGGGGCTTTCATGATTGTAGTTGAGTCCGGCCATGCGGTATTCGCGCGTACCGTCGGGCAGGCGGTCGGGAGTCCACGTGTCGTCGCGTCCCGGCGTGCGGTTGTTGTTGAGGTTGTTGACATTGCCGACGAGCGACACCCGCGACGTAGGGTTAAACCACGATGCGAACAGCTTGCCCAGATAGCGGTCGCTTGTGCCGTAGCCACCCTGCGCGTTGACTATCCATCCGATATTGTATTCGCGCTTCAGGCGCACATCCATCGTCAGCACCTTGCGCGCGTCGGGACGGATCATGCGCCGCGCATCGCGCGACTCCCCCTCGTAGACCTGGATATCCTTGACAGTGTAGGCGGCGATATTTTCAAGCATCAGGTTGTTGTTACCGTCGAAAAACTCCTTGCCGTTGAGCAACAGCGACTCCACAAACTCGCCGTTGACCTTTATCTGGCCGTTGTCGGTCAGCTCCACGCCCGGCAGCTGCGAGATCAGAGCGTCAAGCATCGACCCTTCGGCCAGCAGGAAAGCATCGGCATTGTAGACAATCGTGTCACCCTTATTGTAGAATTTGATTTTCGATGTCGTCACCGTCACCTCCTTCAGATGCTGGGCCGCGCGGTCAAGGTAGATAATGGGTATTTCGCGTTCTGTCTCGCGCTTGCCGATATCTTCGACGCGGAAACTCATCGTGCGCGTAGCGTAGTTATCGCACACTACGTCAAATACATACGTCGAGTCAACGCGCGGTACCTGCTTGTAAAAATACGAAGTAGTCACAATTTCCCCCATTTTGTAGAACCTGCCCATATTGGCTTGGAGCGTGTCGACGACATTCCCCTCCCCGTCATACCATAGGATGCGGGCCGACGTCAGGTCGGTCTTTCCGAGCGACTCCTTCACACGCCCCCTGATGTAAAACTCATCCTTGGCGCTGAGCGGCCCGACAGCCCCCGCAACGCATATTATCGACAACAGGATGCGGCGCACGGCGCGCCGGAGAGAGACACCTGATAACTTTTCCATAGCTGAAACGTGATATGATTATAACGCAAAGATAGTCAAATAAATTAATAAAATTACCCCCCCCCTTAACAAATGTGAGTTTTTGTTAAAATATACAAATATAGTAGTGCGTTATGCTGAGATTTTGCTGACGCCGCCGTAAATATTTATGCATTTTTATAGAAAAACTTGCTCATAAAAATAAAAACCACTACCTTTGCACACATCAAACAGCACCCGCCCCGTAGCGGTCGATGCCTGTCGGTCCTATAGCTCAGTTGGTTAGAGCACCTGACTCATAATCAGGGAGTCCTTGGTTCAAGCCCAAGTGGGACCACTTCTTAAAAATCAAGCACTTACACCATTTTGTAGGTGCTTTTCTTTTTGATGTACGGAACTTATTCGGAACTTGGCCTAATGGACATTTTGAGTGATGAAATCTCTGCAATGGATTGATTTTTATAT
>CAMWHE010000021.1 GCA_947173955.1 uncultured Bacteroidales bacterium
CATCTTGGCAATCATGATACGGGGCTGACGACCTTCTTTCTTTGCAAACTCCTCGCACATTTTCTGTGCTTTAACGAAGTCTGGATCTTGTTTTGTTTCGCTTGAATACACGCCTGAAATTGTTCGGATTACTGCTTTATATCGGCCGACAACTGCTTCGCAGGCATCGGAAATTTCGCCGAGTGTGGCACGCAGGCCTGCAGCTTTGACTGCAAGGTCGAGAAGATTGCCTTCACCTGTACGTACGCACTCTGTGATAGCCTCAAGTGCTTTCTTGACGGCAGTCTCGTCTCTGTGAGCCTTGACATCATGGAGGCGTTCGATCTGCTCTTTACGAACCTCAGTGTTATCAATTTCAAGAATGTCGATTGGATCTTCATGATCAAGACGATACTTGTTGATACCCACGATAGTCTGACGACCGGAGTCGATGCGGGCCTGTGTTCGGGCCGCTGCTTCTTCGATTCGGAGTTTGGGAAGACCTGTTTCGATAGCTTTAGCCATACCGCCGAGTTTCTCGATTTCCTGGATATGTTCCCATGCGCGATGAGCGATTTCGTTAGTCAAAGATTCTACATAATAAGAACCTGCCCACGGGTCGATTTCCTTTGTAATGTAGGTTTCTTCCTGAATATAGATCTGAGTGTTACGTGCGATACGAGCGGAGAAGTCGGTCGGTAGTGCGATCGCTTCGTCAAGAGCGTTGGTATGGAGTGATTGTGTGTGGCCTAAAGCAGCGCCCATAGCTTCTATGCATGTACGGCCGACATTGTTGAAAGGATCCTGCTCGGTCAGTGACCAGCCTGAAGTCTGAGAGTGTGTACGGAGTGCAAGCGACTTCGGGTTCTTGGGATTGAACTGCTTGACTATCTTGGCCCAAAGCATACGCGCAGCACGCATCTTGGCAATTTCCATGAAGAAATTCATGCCGATAGCCCAGAAGAATGACAGACGGGGAGCGAATGCGTCGATATCCATACCTGCATTGACACCGGCACGGAGATATTCCAGACCGTCGGCAAGTGTATAAGCAAGCTCGATATCGCAGGTTGCACCGGCTTCCTGCATATGGTAACCTGAGATTGAGATAGAGTTGAATTTGGGCATATTCTGAGAAGTATACTCGAATATGTCGGCGATAATACGCATTGAGAACTCAGGAGGGTAAATATAAGTGTTACGCACCATGAATTCCTTGAGGATATCATTCTGGATGGTACCGGCCATCTCTTCAAGCTTGGCACCCTGTTCAAGTCCGGCATTGATATAGAATGCAAGTACGGGAAGCACAGCTCCGTTCATTGTCATAGACACGGACATCTTATTCAATGGAATACCATCGAACAAAACTTTCATATCGTCGAGTGTGCAGATTGACACACCGGCTTTACCTACGTCACCAACTACACGCTCATGGTCGGCGTCATAGCCTCGGTGTGTGGCAAGGTCAAATGCTACTGACAGACCTTTCTGACCGGAAGCGAGGTTACGGCGATAGAATGCGTTTGATTCGGCTGCGGTAGAGAAACCGGCGTACTGACGGATTGTCCAGGGACGCATGGCGTACATGCCGCTGTACGGACCACGTAGGAAAGGAGGAAGACCTGCAACATAGTTGAGGTGTTCCATACCTTCAAGGTCATCCTTTGTATAAATAGGCTTAACCGGTATAAGCTCGGGGGTAAGCCAATCTTCGCCTTTTGCTACAGCACCCTTGGGGGCAGTGAAAGCATCGGCTGTAATATTGATAGCTTTAAAATCGGGTTTCATGCTGTAGATTATTTAAGAAGTGAAGCATTGAAAGCCTTGAGTGTGTCAAGGACATTGCTTCTTACGTTAATAAAGTTAGTAATTCCTTGTGCCTGAAGTTCCTCTGTGCAGGCAGGCGCGCCAGCTACAACAAATTGACAAGTACCGTCAATCAGTTTGAATGCTTCGGGTGCAAACTCAGCGTATTCATCATCGCTTGAGCAGAGGACAACGACATCAGCTCCGGCCTCTTTAGCTGCTTTAACGCCATCGGCTACAGTTTCAAAACCGATATTGTCGATGATCTCATATCCGGCGCAACCGAAGAAGTTGGCTGAGAACTGAGCGCGCGCAAGACGCATTGCAAGATTACCGATTGTCAGCATAAATACTTTAGGACGATTGGCTGCATGTTCTGTAGCTAAGCGAAGAGCCTCGAAGTCGCTTGCCTGACGCTTGAAAGACAGCGCTTTTTCGCTATCAAATCCATTTTCTTCTGAGCAATGGCATCCGCAACTGTCTCCGGTAGTTTTTTCAATCTTGTCGGCAGCCATCTCATTGAAGTTTGGATACTGGTTGGTACCGAGAAGTATCTCTTTACGACGAGCCATGTCGGCATGACGCTTCTCGCCTGATGCATTGACCGCTTTCTGGATTTCACCGTCATTAACGGCCATGAAGAATCCGCCTTTTTCTACCACATTAAGGAAGAGTTTCCAAGCTTCTTCAGCAAGAGATACCGTAAGAGTCTCGATATAGTAAGAGCCGCCGGCGGGGTCTACTACTTTATCAAGATGACTTTCCTCCTTAAGTAGGAACTGTTGATTGCGGGCTATGCGCTCTGAGAATGCGTCGGGTACTTTATAAGGCGTATCAAAAGGTACTGTCGTAATTGAATCCACACCAGCAAGAGCAGCTGACATAGACTCGGTCTGGCTTCTGAGCAGGTTTACGTGTGCGTCGTAAATAGTCTGATTGAATCGGGAGGTTGATGCATGAACATGCATCTTGCATGCGCAATCACATTCGGGCTGATACTGTTTTACAATCTGAGCCCAAAGCATACGTCCGGCACGGAATTTTGCAAGTTCCATGAAATAATTGCTGGAAATGCCCATATTGAATTTGATGCGCTTTGCAACGTCATCAGCTTTAAGACCGGCATCTGTCAGAGCGGTCATCCACTGCGCGCCCCATGCAAGTGCGAACCCGAGCTCCTGATAGATATAGGCGCCTGCTGCATTAAACAATTCTGAGTCGATAGAAAGCACCTTCAGAGCGGGAACGTCAGCAACAGTGTTCAGGATCTCTTTTGCCTGATCAACAATGTCGCCGGGTACGGGAGCACCATGACGAAGAGACTTCTTAAGTGGATTGAAGTCGATAGAACCCTTGAAATCTTCTGTGAGATTATTTTCTTTAAGGTATTCTACGAGAGCTACAGCAAGAGTCTGAGTTTTGCTGGGACAACAGTTAAAATTAATTTCTACAGCTTTGACGTCGATATCCTTGAGAAGAGTGGCAATTACTTCCGTAGATGGATCGCTAACTTTAAAGCCGAGCGAGTTTACACCTTTTGTAATTACTTCTTTAGCTATTGAATTTGCTTCTTCGGGAGTGGCAGCAATGATATCCTGGCGTGTGAGCCATTCATTGTTGTCTTTGATACCGCGGATGTAGGGATATTCGCCGGGTAGGCTTTCTGTAGTCTTCAGATCTGCAATGTCTTCAGCGCGATACATTGGCTGAACATTGAATCCTTCGTTTGTTCTCCAGACGAGTTTCTTTTCAAATGGTACGCCCTTGAGGTCAGCCTCAACCTTGGCACGCCATTCCTCGGTAGTTACCGCAGGAAACTGGTCGAACAATTTTTCTTTTTTTTCTGCCATGTTTGGTTTATTAATAATGAGGTTTATAAGTCAGTTTAAGATATGGGATAACCATATATTTTTTCGGTTGACAAAGTTAATAAAGTATTCGGTGTATGCAAAATGATTTTTTTAATTTTTTATCAGTAAGTCTCTATGTTATAAAAGTATTAACCCCGATAAACCGGAATCAGGATTATCGGGGTTGTATTAATATCAGTCGATCTGGATAACAAGGAAATTACTTATAGCCCAAAATCTGTCGGGATCAGTAATATTCAGTACTTTTAATCCATTTTCCTGAGTGTCGATTGTGTAAGAGTCATCAGGCTGATTTGTAATGATTTTAGCCTTTTTAGACAGCAAAGGTAATTGAGATAACGTGCGCTTGTCAACTTTTGTAAAATAGCTTTCTTCAAAGTCGCCGGGTAATACTTTTGTCTTCCTCAGGAAGCCGGTTTCTATAAGTTTATGCTCTTTTAGCTCATTTTTATTCCCGAGAGCGTAAAAGACGATGTTTAATTCGTTTGTCAGCTGATTCTCAATATTCTCTTTTTCAACATTGACAGAATCAACCCGTTCAGTAAGTAAATTAATGTCACGGTTTAATGATTCAATCTCAATTTTCGCATCTGCTAAGGATGTCCTTAGGGACGAAATGGTCATTTCCTGCTCATCAATTTGTGATTTTAGCGTGGCAATTGCTTTTTTAAGATTGGCATTATCTGTGTTTGAAGCAGAAAGTTTCTTTTCAAGTTCTGCGAGTTTAGCACGTCGAGACTCCAGTTCGTTCTGTATGGCGGCAATGTCGCCGGTAATCTGAGCCTGATGTTCGGGGGACTCGTTTGCAAAAGCAGCGTTTGAAACGATACCTTCAACTTCCTTCAGGCGAGCCATATCCTCCCCTATCGAATTCATAATCGCAATCAGGCTATCCTGACTTGCTATGGTTTCGCGCAATTCCGACTCAAGAAGTGAGACATTCTCGGTTAAAACTTTATTTTGGTCGTTGTGCTTTCCTTTGCAGGATGCAAGAGTGACTACAGTTAGGGCTACTAATGGAATAGCAACAGAGATTTTCATGATGGATCTTATTCTTTTTTATATTTATTTCTGTGAATTCGCGGTTCGGATGTATCTTCTTTTCCTGCAACAACAATAACAATCTCTCCTTTGGGAATACTTTGCTGAAAGTGCAGGATAAGTTCTAAAAGACTGCCGTTGACTGTTGAATTATGGAGTTTGGAAATTTCACGGGATACCGATGCCGGACGATTCTCACCGCATACTTCCGCTAGCTGTTGAAGTGTCTTGACAAGTCTGAGCGGCGATTCATATATGATAAATGTCCGTTCCTCCATAGCTAACTGCTGCATACGGGTATTTCGTCCCTTCTTTTGTGGTAAAAATCCCTCAAATGTAAAGCGGTCGCAAGGTAATCCACTATTGACAAGCGCCGGTACAAATGCAGTTGGTCCGGGCAGTGTCTCGACTTCAATCCCTGCACGTCTGCATTCCCTTGACAGGAGAAATCCCGGATCGGAAATCCCCGGCGTACCGGCATCAGAGATCAGTGCAATCTGTTCGCCGGATTCTATGCGCCGGATTATGTCGCCAGCTGTATCGTGTTCGTTATATTTATGGTGACTGATGAGAGGCCGGTCTATTCCGAAATGTTTCAGTAGTATGCCGCTTGTACGAGTATCCTCCGCTAAAATCAAATTAGCATCTTTCAATGTTTGAATGGCCCTTGGTGACATATCAGCGAGGTTACCCACAGGAGTCGGCACGATAAATAACTTTCCAGCCATCGGTCAGCTATTATAATAGTTTTTCAGTAGTTCGACAAAAGATTTGACGTCTTCGTTGTTCGGATCCCAATTCAAATCTTCATAGAGATAATCTGTGGCTTCATCAAGAGAATACATTGCGGAAAGCATGTTCAGGCATTCGACGTAAGCGATCTCACTGTTCCCGAATAATTCTCTTCTGAAGCGGAATTTGTCGTTGAGGTTAAATATGGAAGAAACGGGCCGGCGAGAATTTGATTTAACGGATTGAGTCGTTGCAGATGGCGCGGATGCATTGATGGTCGGTTCATGGTCTGAAATAACCGGCTCTGAAACAGATACCGGAGGGATATTTCTAACCGGTTCATTTGCAACTGGTGAGTTCATTTCGTGTTGTGTCGGCGCAGAAACCTCTTTCTGCTCTGCTGGTATGTAAGCATCAGTCTCCGGAATCACCGGTATGGTATCGATATTTTCCTCAACAGCTCCTTCTACTAGATCTTCAAACTCATCCGTCACTTCATGCCATGAAATATTATCCTCAGAGACTTCTGTAATTTCCGGTTGAGTGAAAAATGTCGTTGTTTCTTCTTTCGCAATTTCCGTCTTACATTCGGTGTGTTGTGATGTAGGTTCTGTTGCCGATTTTTCCTCAGGCTGCTCCTCTTCAAAGTCATCAATAAGGCTTAATATTACATGAAGCTTTCTTTTTAGCATTATGATGGCATCAGACGGAGTCTCTTCTCTGTGTTTATGCAGAAGAAGCAGAAGTGCATCAGCTTCCAATATAAGTTGCGATAGTTGGTCGATAGATCTGTTCATAGCAATCTGAAATTTGTTTCTACAAACTTACAAAAAATATTTCATAAACCATTTTTCTATGTGCTTTCTTAATGACGATGTTGAAATAATTGAATTATTTACCATGATAGCGAATGCGTGTGTCGGCTGTCCTGTAAAGTTGATGCGATAGCCTGCGTAGGTCAATATACCATCCATAGAACCGCTCTTAGCTATTATTTGACCCTTCAACGGCGTTGAGGCTAACAGTCGTTTTAACGTACCATCTTTACCTGCCATAGGAAATGTTGATAGAAAGCTTTTATTGTCAGCATTTCGGGATAGGATATTGACAATAGCGCCCGGGGCAATAAGATTAGTTCTGGCTAATCCGCAAAAGTCTTTCTGGTGAAATGACTGTTCATCAATATTTTGTGCTATTAGATACTGTCTGATTGCTTCAAGTCCGGATTGTGAATTTCCTTCGGCTGTAATGGCCCGCCCTATCGCTTCTGCATAGAGGTTGATACTTTTGTGCATTAACTCTTTGCATAAACTTATCAATTCAGGAGAATGTATTGTTGCAATTATTTGTTTTGATGAGTCACCGGTAAGGTCGTTGTGGCCTATTGATATGTCATTGAGTGATAAGTCAAAAGCAATGTCTGCAATAACTGCATCCAGTTCTGAAGCTCGAAACTCATCGTTTATCAATATTTCGTTATTCTTATAATTAAGATGGCTCCACCCTACTCCATACTCGCTGCCGATGTCTTCAACCATCCATATCTGACATATTTCCGGACATTTGGCATTGGTAAGAATGTTTCCGCATATATGAGAGATTGAATGTCCCTTAATAGAATCTATAAGATTCAGATGTAATGTGGGGTCTCCGGATCCTTCAATGTAAAGATTGCCGAAAATAGTGTCATTATAAGTAATACCGTCTGAATAAATACAAGTTTTAAACCGGAAATCATCATTTAATATATTTAATGCGGCAGCTACTGTCACAACCTTCATGACACTTGCTGGGACTAATAATTTATCAGAATTGTACTCAGTGACCACATTTCCCGACCGCAGGTCCGTAATCATATAACCTATTGATGCTGTAGGCAGATCGTCTTCAATATTTGCTTTAACGCTGATGAGACCGGTTGCAAAAAGCTGGATTAGCAGAAACAATTTCTTCATCTGAACATAAATTTAATGTGAAGTTACACATTTGTATTGACTCAACTATGTAATTGGGTGAAAAATTTGTAACTTCGCACTTGAAAATCGACTTGTATATCTCGTCATGGTAATAAGTACAAGAGAAAAACTAATAGAAGTTGCGCGTCAGCTTTTCGTAAATAAGGGAGTTGAGAATACTACCATGAGCGATATTGCTACGGCTTCAGAGCGTGGGCGTCGTACTTTATACACCTATTTTAAAAATAAGCGGGAAATTTATGAGGCTACTATCGAACGGGATAGTGAGTTGATGGTAGAACGATTACGTCACATTGTCTCTGTAGCCGGATCTCCGATAGAGAAACTTGAAGGTTTTTTGCGTTACCGACTTGATGTTTTTGAGGTTAAACGCGTCCCTTCGCTGGGTAAAAACATAAATTCATTACTGCATCTTGATTTCAATCGAATCGAAAAAGTCAGGAAGCTGGCGATAAAGAAAGAAAAACAGATATTGAAGACAATTCTGAAAGAAGGTGTGGATGAAGGAGTCTTTGATATTGAGCAGACCCGTATATTTATGCCTGTCGTCCAGTTGCTGCTTCAGAGTGTCGATCTTTCAATCGCACGTAACAACTTTGAAGTTATAGACTTGAAGTCAGATACATATAAGGATGATATAATTAGATTTATAATCAACTCATTATTAAATAATAATACTAAAATCAACAAAAATGAAACTACTTGAAGGAAAGCCTGCTCTTATCACAGGCGCTGCGCGCGGTATCGGTAAAGCTCTTGCTCTTAAATTTGCTGAAGAAGGTGCAAATATAGCCTTTACAGACCTTGTAATTGATGAAAACGGTAAACAGACCGAGACTGAAATCGCAGCCTTAGGCGTTAAAGTAAAAGGTTATGCATCAAATGCCGCTGATTTCAATCAGACAAAAGAGGTAGTTGCTGAAGTTCATAAGGATTTTGGCTCAATCGATATTCTTGTGAACAATGCAGGTATTACTAAGGATGGTCTGATGATGCGTATGTCAGAGGCTCAGTGGGATGCCGTTATCGCCGTTAACCTTAAGAGCGCTTTCAACTTCATCAATGCGGTTCTCCCCATCATGCTCCGCCAGAAGTCCGGTTCAATCATCAATATGGCTTCTGTTGTTGGTGTACATGGTAATGCCGGTCAGTCTAACTATGCTGCTTCAAAGGCCGGCCTTATCGCACTTGCCAAGAGCATCGCACAGGAAGTCGGTTCTCGCGGTATCCGTGCCAACGCTATTGCCCCGGGCTTTATCGAAACAGCTATGACAGCAGCTTTGCCCGATGACGTAAGAGCTGAGTGGACAAAGAAAATTCCTCTTCGTCGTGGCGGCAAAGTCGAGGATATTGCCAATGTCGCAACATTCCTTGCCAGCGATATGTCAAGCTATGTGACCGGTCAGGTAATCCAGGTCGATGGCGGTATGAATATGTAATATTACATACATAATAATTCAAAAAAGGGAGTCGGATGTTTATCGGCTCCCTTTACTGTGATGGAACGGTAATATTTGCCGTATTGGATAAATTTGATTAGTTTTGCATAAAATTAATGCATAAGTAGCTATGTTGACATATAATACGAGACTCAAGAAACTTACTCTTCCAGAATATGGACGAAATATTCAGCGAATGGTAGATCACTGTGTTTCAATCGAAGATAGAGATGAGCGTACAAAATGTGCTCGATCCATTATCATATCAATGGGTAATCTCTTCCCGGAATTCCGCAACGCTGAGACAAGCGACCGTAAACTTTGGGATCATTTGGTAATTATGTCGGATTTTAAATTAGATGTCGACTTTCCTTGTGAAGTGATTAGTGCTGAAAGCCTTACTACTAAGCCTACTCCAATTGAGCGGGAAACGACCAATATAAAGTATTATCATTATGGTCGCTCTTTGCTTCACATGGTTGAAAAAGCTGCCGAGATGGAGGTAGGCGCGGAGCGTGATGCCCTGATAGGGTTGTTGGCTAATCATATGAAAAAACTGATGCTTGCCGTCAACAAAGATGGTGTGGAAGATGCAAAAATATTTAAGGATCTTTATCAGATGACTGACGGGCGTATTAATGTTGAGCCGGGAACGATGAAACTTCATGAATTTAAAGAATTGCCTCAGCCCGGCGGAAAAAAGAAAAAGAAAAAATGATAACTCGCGCCGAGCTCTCGGAAATCGGATCAATAACTAAAACACATGGCATTAATGGTGAATTAAATGCCTTGATTCCGGTAGACATAGATTTCGAATCTTTGTCTTGTATCGTATTGGACATTGACGGTATATTCGTTCCGTTCTTTATTACCGGTCTTCGTCAAAAAGGCTTGGACGGCTATTTGATCAGACTTGATGGAGTTACTACAGAGGAAGAAGCTGCGGAATTTCGTGGAAAGACTATCTACGCTCTATCGCGCGAAATCGAATCTGAGGAGGATGAATCAGACGGAGGGTTATATGCTGACGATCTGATAGGATATAAGGTAGTTACATCTGACAGATTGCTGCAGGGCGAGATTATTGATCTTGATACGTCGACGGAAAATGTGCTTTTTATTATCGAAGATGCTGGAGGTAAAACTTGTTTAGTTCCTGTTGTAGATGAGTTTATCAGCGATATTAATTCAGAAAATAAGATAATTACACTCGAACTTCCAAAGGGGTTACTGGATCTATAACCTGGTTCTGATAATTTAAGTTTTATAGAATTTTTATCTTAAGTTTAATACATCGATTAATACAGGAATTTGTCAGAATGCCTGTCGGTGATAATGAACGGCTCTATTTATTGGGTGGAGTCTTAGCGTCTCATAATAATGCCTTTTGAGTATCGTTACTAAGTGTAATGTATGGTTCTCCTCTGATGATATGAATATTTCATTGATCCAACCGAAAATGACAATGCGTCCGATGGATACTTCATTGAAGACACGTATGGCTCCATCTCTTGGGCTTTATACTGTAGCATCTGTTATCCGGCATAATAACTGTGTGCCAGTTTTCAATGAGAATATAGAGACAATTGATTTCGAGCAGTCGGCTGATTTGGTTGGAATAACGGTAACTGTAGATACTCTTCCAAGAGCAATCGATATTGCTAAAGTATATAGATCAAAAGGAATACCGACAGTTGCCGGAGGTATTCAAATAACGTCATGTCCGGAATCTGCACGGGGATATTTTGATGCGCTATGCATTGGATTTGCTGAAGGAACATGGCCTGACATAGTTCGTGATGTGCAATCTGGGATGCTTAAGGCAGAGTATCGCTGTATTAATCTTCCGTCTTCGGGCATTATTGGACCGGCATACGATCTTATTGATTATCGTAAATATCTATATGTCAATGTAATTTCAACGAGCAGAGGTTGTCCGTACAAATGTAGTTTTTGCTATAATAGTTGTGAGAATATTCGTCACTCGTATGTCAACAGACCCATTCCCGAAATAATAAAAGAAATCCGATATCTTAATCGACGTCATATAATGTTCATTGACGATAATTTCATCGGCAATCCTAAATGGACTCAAAGGTTTCTTGAGGCTATACGCTACATGAATTTAAAATGGCAGGCGGCTGTAAGTGCTAATGTCGTGGACATACCGGGTATGCTTGATTTGATGAAAGAAACGGGATGTACGGCACTTTTTATCGGATTCGAGAGCATTAATCAAAAGTCCATTGATAAGACGGGAAAATATCAGAATATCACTGCAACTTATGAACGGTTATGTCATGAAATACACCGTCATGGAATAATGATTAATGCAAGTTTTGTTTTTGGGTTGGACGATGATGATCCGGAAACTTTTAGGCGTACGATTGACTGGATCGTGCGTAATAAAATTGAAACGGTAACATCTCATATTCTCACACCTTATCCAGGAACACAACAGCATAAAGTCCTAATGAGCCAAAACAGAATTACGACGGATAATCTTTCAAAATATACTACCAGTAATGTTGTATTCCTCCCACAATGTCTATCATCAGAGGAGTTGTATGAGGGTTATATACAGGTATATTCTGAAGTATATTCTTTGAAAAATATTATTCGCCGTTTTCCACAACACAACCGGTCGGCCTATCTTATGTTTAATCTGTTTTATCGAAAGTATGGGCGGTTTACTGAGTTTATTTGTCGTTTAATCGGTTATAACCGATTGGGAAAATGGGTGGAGTCTATTACGAAATTGGGACAGAATATAAGTTCATAATTTATAAAAAGTTAGAGGCGACATCTATGAGATGTCGCCTCTATAAATTTACGATGGAATAAGTATAGGCTTATTCTGCAGCTTCCTCAGCGGGAGTTGCTTCTTCTGCAGCGGCTTCTGCTTCTGCGGCAGCCTTAGCTGCAGCGATTTCAGCAAGTTTCTTAGCTACGGCTTCGGCTTTAGCCTTGTTCTTTGCCTGTTCTTCTTCAAGACGCTGCTTTGCAGCAAGCTCTTTCTTTGAAGCCATAGAGGTCTTTAAAGCGTCAACAGCAGCCTGCTTTTTCTGTTTCCATGCTGCGAAACGACGTTCTGCTTCAGCTTCGTCAAAAGCACCCTTCTTGACACCACCCTGGAGGTGTTTCATCAGAAGGACACCTTCTTGAGAAAGAATGCATCGTACTGTGTCGGTGGGCTGAGCACCAACATTCACCCAATACAAAGCCCGTTCGAAATTCAATGTTATTGTAGCAGGATTAGTGTTCGGGTTGTAGGAACCTATCCTTTCAATAAACTTACCATCTCGTGGTGCCCTGCTATCGGCGATTACAATAGGATAAAACGCATAGTTCTTGCGACCATGACGCTGTAATCTGATTTTTGTTGCCATTGTTAATTGTTAAAATTTGGTTTTGTATTGATTAGCGACTGCAAAGGTAGTTATTTATTTGTTGATTGCCAACTTTTTTATATAAAAAGTCCGTCAGAATTATCAACTTAAATTCTGACGGACTGGTAAAAGGTTTTTTAATATTAAAGTTGTTGCAATTTCTGAATGCGTTCCATATTTTCTGCGTCATTCAGGAAGTAATAGATCGAACGCAGATTGGCAAGAGACGAGTAGCTATTGTCAGGATCAACCTCATAAGCCTTTTCGAAATAAGAGGCGGCTTCTCGGAGCATTGGTTCTACTACGGCAGCTCTATGCTGGTTATATTCGTTTGTAGATAAGCTTGTAGCCTCTTCGTCGAGATTCGCAGCCTTGGTAAACAGTAATTGACCCAGCTGAACATTGGCCAATGTGTGATTAGGATCGTGTGCCAGACACTTTTTGAATTGCTCAATAGCCTTTTCTGATGAATTGGTATTTGATTCTTCGTTTTCGTAAACTACACCAAGAATGAAATAGAGCTGTGCATTTTCGGGATCTGAGGCAATATACTCATTAAGCATGGCCTCTGCTTCTGCATAATTGCCCTGTTGCATCATATTATTGATAATGTTACCGATATATCTGTCGTCTTCTGCGCCATAGATGGGATAAGCCATTTCGGCATATTTGGCGATTATTCCGGCGCGCACGCTGTCAGGATAGTTTGCTGCTGCCGCCATAGCAAAATCGAATACATTCTTTGAGTTGTTACCCATTGCAATTGCGCGGTCAAATGAGCGAAGCGTGCCTTCCCAATCTTCAAGATTGTATGCAGCCAGACCCTGATTGAATGATATTACGTTGAGTATTGAGTCTGGAAGAGCTGTGGGGGCGTTGGCGCCGAGTACGGGATCTGTTGGTGTGTTAAAAAGCAATTCCCAGGCATCGTACGCGCCTTTGTAATCTTTTTCACCCCACAGGATGATAGCGGCATTATCAAACTGAGGATATGCCTTGCCTATCAATTTGATAATATCTTTTGAGTATTTGGTCTTTACTTTGCCTTTTGCATCGGTAACTGTGTCAAGAGACAGTGCTTTTGTAAGGTATTCGTAGCTGTCGATAAGAGCGTGACCCATTTCTTTGACATTTACAGGCATACCGGCACGATTCTCAATGTCTTTCTTCTCATAAAAATCAAAGCCATATTTACCGGCTACGTAGTAGGGATAGGCTGTTTCGGCGGTTTCCTCATTTGTAAATGCCGGTGTAAGAGCTTTTACTTGTGCGGGGTAATCATCAACTTTTGATTTGAGATTACGTTCTACTTCCTTAACGACAGACATCTGTGCGGAAGCTGAGATTGCAGCTAATAAGCCTAAGCTCAAAATCAATTGCTTTTTCATTTGCGGAATAGTTTGATATTAGAAATTTTAAGTTTATTCATTCATATCTTCATTTTCGGGATTGTCTTCGTCTGAGTCACCATCATCCTCGAGTTCCAGGGCAATATCAACTTCATCGATGGTTTCGTCTACCGGGGGCAGTTCCTGAAGGTCACTTTCAATACTCTCTGTTTCTTCTTCCGGATCTGAGTCAACACGACAAACAGATGCAATTTCATCGCCTCGTTTTTCAAGGTTAATGAGCCGCACACCCTGAGTCGCGCGCCCCATCACACGAATGTCGCTCACATGGAAGCGTAGTGTTATGCCCGATTTGTTGATGATTACAAGGTCATTGGTGTCGTTGACACTGTCAAAGGCTACAAGATAGCCTGTCTTATCAGTGACATTAATAGTCTTAACGCCCTTGCCTCCTCGGTTAGTGACACGATAATCATCAAGCAACGAACGCTTGCCATATCCTTGTTCGGATATTACCATGACATTGTTGACTGTATCAGTCGGCATACATATCAGACCAATGATAGCGTCATCATCACCGTCAAGCGTCATGCCGCGAACACCTGTCGATACTCGTCCCATCGTGCGCACTTTTGACTCATGGAATCTAATGGCGCGTCCTTTGCGACATGCCATAAGAATTTCCGAGTCGCCGTCTGTGAGGTCTACACCGATTACTCTGTCGCCTTCGCGGATGACGATAGCCTTTTTACCTCGGGCGTCAACACGTGCATATTCTTTGAGCGATGTTTTCTTTATAACGCCGTTTCGTGTGGCAAAAATCAGATTGTGGCTGCTGGTAAACTCTTCGTTACCGAGTTCTTTACAGCTGATTACTGCGTTGACGGCATCATCAGATTCTATATTCAACAGATTCTGAATAGCTCGTCCCTTAGTGTTCTTACCGCCTTCGGGTATTTCGTACACCTTCATTTTATATACAAGACCCTTGCTTGTGAAGAACAGCAGGCTGCAATGCATTGAAGCCGGATAAATATATTCGATGAAGTCTTCTTCGCGTGTGTGACTGCCTCGGGAGCCGACGCCACCGCGATTCTGTGCGCGGAATTCGCTGAGTGCTGTGCGCTTGATATAACCGAGATGAGAAATGGTTATAATCATGTCATCATCTGAGTAAAAGTCTTCAGCATTGAAGTCGCCGGCCGTATAATCGATTTCTGTTTTGCGTTTGTCGCCGTAAGTGTCGCGTACTTCTATAAGCTCGCTTTTTATCAGTTCGCGGCATACTACGTCATTATTTAGGATTTCATTCAGGCGTTCGATCTCTTTCTGCAGTTCTGCAAATTCAGCCTGGAGCTTGTCCTGTTCCAGTCCGGTCAGCTGCTTGAGTCGCATATCGACTATAGCCTGAGTCTGCGGATCGGTTAGGCCGAATGTCTGTGCCAGGGTTTCGCGGGCTTCGTCAGTGGAAGCGGATGCGCGTATTATGCGTATAACCTCGTCGATATTCTTTGAGGCTATGATAAGTCCCTCAAGTATGTGTGCGCGTTCCTGAGCTTTACGGAGTTCAAACTGTGTGCGACGTGTCACAACCTCATGTCTGTGATCTACGAAAGCCTGAAGGATCTCTTTGAGATTGAGAGTCTTCGGACGGCCTTTGACCAATGCCACATTGTTGACGGGGAACGATGCTTGCATCTGTGTCATCTTGTAAAGCTTGTTCAGGACTACTTTCGCATTTGCATCCTGCTTTATCTTTATGACGATATGCATTCCCTTATAGTTACTGCCGTCACGCAGATCAGATATGCCGTCAATTTTCTTGTCATTTACAAGATCGGCTATGTTTTCAATCAGCTTAGCCTTGTTGACACCATAGGGAATTTCGGTTACGATGATTTCTTCGTGATCTTTTTCCTGTACGATCTCAGCTTTCGCGCGGATGTTGATACTGCCACGGCCGGTCTCATATGCATCTTTTACGCCCGAGTAGCCATAAATGGTACCGCCTGTGGGGAAGTCGGGCGCGGGAATGATCTTCATCAGATCCTGTACAGTCAGATCCGGGTTGTCTATGAGAGCAACGCATGCATCAATGGATTCGGTCAGGTTGTGAGGCGGCATATTTGTGGCCATACCGACTGCGATACCTGATGCGCCGTTAACAAGCAGATTGGGGAATCTGTTGGGCAGTACGACCGGCTCCTGACGGGAGTTGTCGTAGTTGGGCTGGAAGTCTACGGTATCAGCGTCGATGTCTGCCAGCATTTCTTCGCCTATTTTTTCGAGGCGGACTTCTGTATAACGCATTGCTGCAGGACCGTCGCCATCGACAGAGCCAAAGTTGCCGTGGCCGTCAACGAGCGTGTACCTGAGCGACCATGGCTGTGCCATTCTGACAACAGTTCCATATATTGATGAGTCGCCGTGCGGATGGTATTTACCCATGACCTCGCCGACGCAGTTGGCTGATTTTTTGTGAGGATGTGATGATGTATTTCCCATCTCATTCATGCCAAAAAGTACGCGTCGGTGTACGGGTTTTAGACCGTCGCGAACGTCAGGTAAGGCACGTGATACGATTACCGACATCGAATAGTCGATGTAGGCAGTCTTCATTTCTTTTTCAATATTGATCTTTAGAATGCGATCTTCTCCAATCATTGTTATTGCTTGTTAGTTTTGCGAATTCTGATATGCTTTAAGTGGCGCAAATCCGAATGTCAATTATCATACAAAGGTAATGAAATTTTTCCATATTTATATAATTTTTATTTGAAAATTGTGGTATGGTAAAATGCCGTAGACACAACACGGTCAAAGCAGATTTAATAGATGTCGTTTATGTGAAATTTCGCCTTTGTTAAAGATTTTTTAGTGTCGGTTGGCACAAAAATTGCTCTATATACGTTATATATTTGCACACATTAAATTGAAAGGCTATATAAATGAATGTAATTTATTCCGATAATCTTAAGGAATCTCTTGAAAAAAGCCGCCAGGAGGCTGTCAGACATAATAATTCCGTACTGACTCCGGCTCATCTTCTTCTTGCGCTGTTATCAGAATCAGGCGGACGTGTCTTATCACTTATTGACCGTTGTACATCTTCGTCTTCAGTTTCTGCATTACGTCAGCAGCTGGATGATTCACTGTATAATCCGGGTACGCTGGTTTCCGGCGAGATTGAATTGAGTGAAATAGTCAACCGATTGATAAAATTAAGTGTTCTTGAGGCTCGTATGCTTAAAAGTGACGTCGTTGATACGGAACACTTGTTACTTGCGTTATTCCATAATTCAGAAGTGCAGTCCATGGATTTTATGCGTCCTTTCCGACAGGCAGGGATTGACTACGAAACATTGTATAACAAGGTGTCTAACGGTAACTCAACTTCCGGAATCAGTAATGAGGCGCCCTCAGATAGCGATGAAGACGACGATGTCGAAGAGGAGCGCGATACCCCCTACTCTGCTCCGTCTAAGCCGGTCTCAGGTAAGTCGGGCTCTTCGGGAGACACACCTGTTCTTGACAAGTACGGCAATGACATGACACTTGCTGCCGAGGAGGGGCGCCTTGACCCTGTAATTGGCCGAGAGGTAGAGATTGAGCGTCTGGCTCAGATCTTAAGCCGCCGTAAAAAAAACAATCCAGTACTTATCGGCGAACCCGGTGTGGGTAAATCTGCAATTGTTGAGGGTCTCGCATTGAGAATTGTTCAGAGAAAAGTTTCCAGGATTTTATTTGATAAACGGGTCGTATCTCTTGATATGGCATCACTGGTGGCAGGAACCAAGTTCCGTGGTCAGTTTGAGGAGCGAATAAAGGCTATTCTCAACGAATTGTCTAAGAATCCGAATATCATCTTATTTATTGATGAACTTCATACTATTGTCGGTGCGGGAAACCCATCAGGATCAATGGATGCGGCCAATCTTCTGAAGCCGGCATTGGCACGTGGTGAGATCCAGTGTATTGGCGCAACCACTCTTGATGAATATCGCAAAAATATTGAAAAGGATGGCGCTCTGGAGCGCCGTTTCCAAAAGGTTATGGTTGAACCGACATCAGCCGATGAAACGCTGATCATTCTTAAGAATGTAAAAGACAAATATGAGACCCATCATAACGTAAATTACACTGATGTTGCATTAAAAGCCTGTGTGACTCTTACTGATCGGTATATGAGTGATCGAAATTTTCCGGATAAGGCTATTGATGCATTGGACGAAGCAGGATCACGAGTGCATATATCCAACATTGTTGTTCCTGAAGAAATAGAACGGCTTGAAGAGGAAGTCCGTAAGGCCAATGAGGCTAAGTTGAAAGCAGCGAGAGCCCAGAACTTTGAGAGTGCCGCAACTTTCAGGGACAAGGCTGCAAAGCTGAAAGAGACACTTGATGCAGCTAAAGCCAAGTGGGAAGCTGATCTGAACGATAATCGCGTTACGGTTGACGAGGATAAAGTCGCTGAAGTAGTCGCTATGATGACAGGTGTGCCGGTTCAGCGTATAGCGCAGGCAGAAGGTAAGCGACTCAATGAGATGGCTCCTACCCTTAAGTCTCAGATTATAGGTCAGGATCCTGCAATTGAAAAGATTGTTAAGGCAATCCGCAGAAACCGTGCGGGTCTTAAGGATCCGAATAAACCTATAGGTACTTTTATGTTCCTTGGACCGACAGGAGTGGGTAAGACTCATCTTGCCAAGAAACTGGCAGAATATCTGTTTGATTCAGCAGATACGCTCATTCGCATAGACATGAGTGAGTATATGGAGAAATTCACTGTGTCACGTCTTGTAGGAGCTCCTCCCGGATATGTCGGATATGAGGAAGGTGGTCAACTTACAGAGAAAGTCCGTCGCCGTCCCTACTCTGTTGTTTTGCTTGATGAAATTGAGAAAGCACATCCGGATGTGTTCAACCTTTTGCTTCAGGTCATGGATGAAGGACGTCTGACTGATAGTCTCGGGCGGAAAATTGATTTTAAGAATACACTTATAATCATGACATCAAACATAGGTACTCGTCAGCTTAAGGATTTCGGTAGCGGAGTCGGATTCAGTACGCGAGCTGTTGATAAGGAATATTCGCATGGCGTACTTCAGAAGGCTCTCAATAAGGCATTTGCTCCTGAATTCCTTAATAGAATTGATGATATCATAATGTTTGAACCGCTTGATAAGGAAGCTATTTCGAAAATTATTGATGTCGAATTAGCCGGCTTCTACAAGCGGCTTAAGGCGATGGATTATCACATCCGCATAAGCGATGCGGCGCGCGACTTTATCGCAGAAAAAGGCTACGATGCCCAGTATGGTGCCCGCCCTCTTAAACGTGCGATTCAGAAATATCTTGAAGATACGCTTGCAGAGCTTATCATTGACACCACACTGAAGCCGGGTGATGAAATAAGTGTTGACTATGACTCTGAATCAGGTAAAATCTTCACGGGTATAGTTCATCCGGATGATTCGGAGAATCCCCAGTCCTAAACTGACAATTTGGCAGTTGCAGATACGAATAATAGATTTCCGATATTATTTTTAACTTAATTTGATTTAAAATGTCACTTTCTTAAAGTGGCATTTTTTTTGCAGATTGTTATAGGTATAAATGCAAACAATAAATCAAATATATCTATTATGGAACAGAAAAAAGGAACAATCGGGGTTACTACCGAAAATATTTTCCCTGTTATCAAGAAATTTCTTTACAGTGATCATGAGATTTTTCTGCGTGAGCTTGTCTCAAATGCAGTGGATGCTACTCAGAAACTGAAGACTCTTGCAGCTTTTGGTGAGTTTAACGGAGAACTCGGTAATATGGACGTGCGTGTTAGTATTGACAAGAGTGCCGGTACACTGACAGTCAGCGATCATGGTATTGGAATGACAGCTGACGATATTGACAAATACATCAATCAGATCGCTTTTTCAGGTGCGGAGGAATTCCTAGAGAAATACAAGGATACGGCTAACTCTATAATTGGTCATTTCGGTCTGGGATTCTACTCTGCTTTTATGGTTGCTAAGAAAGTGGAAATCCGTTCTTTGAGCTATAAGGATGGCTCAAAAGCGGTCAAATGGGTTTGCGACGGTTCTCCTGAGTTTGAAATGGAGGAAATTGAAAAGAGTGAGAGAGGTACTGATATAATTCTTTATATCGATGATGAAGATAAAGAATTTTTGGATCAGTCCCGTATAAATGCACTGTTGAAGAAGTATTGCCGTTTTCTTCCTGTTCCGGTTATAAGCGGTAAGATTCAGGAATGGAAAGACGGAAAATATGTAGATACGGATAAAGATAATGTCGTCAATGCGACTGAGCCTCTATGGACACGTAAGCCTTCGGAGTTGTCAGATGAGGATTATCTTAAATTCTATCATGAGCTGTATCCTGGTAATGAGGATCCGATGTTCTGGATACACCTTAATGTTGACTATCCATTTACTCTGACTGGTATCCTTTATTTTCCGAAAATCAAGAATAATTTTGAGATACCAAAGAACCGAATTCAGCTTTATAGCAATCAGGTTTTTGTGACAGATTCTGTTGAAGGTGTTGTTCCGGAATTTATGATGCTTCTGCAAGGTGTCATTGATTCGCCCGATATACCGTTGAATGTATCCCGCTCATATCTGCAGGCTGACTCAGCGGTCAAGAAGATTTCGGGATACATCACAAAGAAAGTGGCTTCCCGTCTTGACAGTCTCTTTAAGTCAGACCGTAAGGAGTATGAATCTAAGTGGGACGACATAAAAATCTTTATTGAATACGGTATGCTTACCGATGAGAAATTCTGTGAGGCTGCCATGAAGTTTGTTCTGCTTAAAGATACGGATTCCAAGTATTATACACTTGATGAATACCGTACACTTATCGAACCTGAGCAGACCGATAAAGAAGGCAATGTAGTTTACCTGTATACTACTGATGTTACGGCCCAATATAAATTCATTGACAATGCAACGCGTCGTGGATATAGTGCTTTGGTTATGGACGGTCAGCTTGACAATCATTTCATAGCTTTGCTTGAGCAGAAAATTGAGAAGTCAAGATTTGTTCGAGTGGACAGCGATGTAATCAGCAATCTCATATCTAAGACAGATAAGCCGGTAAGTGATATTTCGGATGTGACCAGAGTTATTCTTACAGAGATGTTTCAGTCGCAGTTACCATCCGGAAGTGATGCCAATTATATTGTGACGTATGAAGCGACTGGCGAAAATTCAGATCCTCTGGAGATTACTCAGAACGAGTATATGCGCCGAATGAAGGATATGGCCGCCTTACAGCCGGGTATGAATTTCTATGGTCAGTTGCCCGATAGTTACAGTGTTGTTGTAAATACGGACAGTCCTCTGATTAAGCGTATCGGAGATGAGGCTTCTTCCGCACTTAAATCTGAAGTTGAGAAGTTCCAGTCTGAGATTAGTTCCGGTAATACTGCAATTACTGCACTCCGCTCCTCTTTTAAGGATGGCAAGCCGGATGAGGCTCAGCAGACAGAGCTATCCAAATTGGAGTCAGATGTCAAGTCAGCCAGAGATAATGAGACAACTCTTATTAAAGGGTATGCTGAAAAGAATCCGGTTGTCAAGCAACTTATTGATCTTGCATTGCTTGGAAACGGATTGCTTAAAGGAAAAGAGCTAACCGAATTTATCCGTCGATCGACGTCTCTCCTATAAGCAAATATAATATTCAAAAAGCGGTGAGTCAATTTAATGGCTCATCGCTTTTCTTATTTTCAGATATTGAATTGACTTTTCAGACTGCTACTCCTGAAGCCATATATGCATCGGTAGATCTCTTTACTGACGCACGAATGATGGAAAGAATTATACGTTGCATTGAGTTCAGATTGCTTTCTATATTTCTTCCGCATATCATTTCTCCTGCTATGGCAGCGGACATAGCGATTCGATCTTCTTCGGGGAGGGAGTTGATGGTATTTATTACATCGTCGCTGATTACAAATGTCTTACTCATGGCACAAATATTTTTTGTTATTACTTTTATGCCACAAATTTAACAAGCGGGATGTGCATAAATATAACACATCCCACTTAAACTACGTTAATAGGTTGGATTTATGATCTCCGGATCTCTTCAACTTCGTCGGTCGTGAGAGGAATTTTCTTACCAAGACGGCGAGCTCCATTTTCAGTAATCAGATAGTCTTCCTCATTGCGTATGCCGCCAAAGTCGCGGTATTCTTCAAGTTTGGCATAGTTGATGAATTCTTTGAATTTACCTTCTGCCTTCCATAGATCTATTAGTTCAGGAATAAAGTAAACCCCAGGCTCTATTGTCAGAACGAATCCCGGTTCAAGCGGGCGGGCAAGTCTGAGAGATTTTCTGCCGAATTGTGTGCTTTTCGGTTTACCGTCATAACCGACCCATATTTCTCCAAGGTTTTCCATGTCATGAACGTCAAGTCCCATCATGTGGCCGAGACCTGTCTGGAAAAACATAGCATGCGCTCCGGCTGCTACAGCTTCCTTAGGATCACCTGACATTAGTCCGAGATCCTTAAGGCCGCTGCAAATTTCAGTGGCTGCCAGTTCGTATACGTCGACAAAGGGTACACCGGGTTTCAAGGCATTTACTGCGGCTTTATGTGCAGCAACCTGAATGTCATAGACATCTTTTTGACGACTACTGAAAGTCTTGCCTGCACAGATTGTCGAGGACATATCTCCGGCGTATCCCATGCGAGTCTCTGCACCGGCATCTATCAATACCATATCACCCGGTTTGATTATATTAGAGTAGTTGTGATTATGGAGTGTCTGTCCGTTGATAGTTGCTATGGTAGTAAAAGAAAGATCGCAATCATTAGAGAATGCGATGGTTTCGAGCGCACTTTTGATCTCATATTCATACTTTCCGGGAGCAACAGCGCGCATTGCGGCAATATGCATATCGGCTGTCACGTTGCAGGCCTTTTCTATTTCTTCAATTTCCTCAGCAGTCTTATGATTGCGCATATCAACTATTGCACGAATCAGGTCAACAGAAGGTTTCTCGTCCCCCGGGCGGATATTAAGTAACTCCTTAAGTTTAAGTTTATGCTCGGCACGATATGTGGGTAGGTAATGTATCGTTTGCCCTTTTTTCTGAGCTGAAGAAATATAGTCTTGAAGAGCTTTTGTCGGACGAGTATTGGTTACGCCGATTCGCGCTGCTTTTTCATGCAGAGTCGGTTGTTGCCCCATCCATACAATGTGATCTATTGTCAACTCATCGCCGAATATGATTTCGGTATCATTGTCAATGTCGATGATTGCGTTCAGTCCTTCGTACGGAAGACCAAAATAATATAAGAATGATGAGTCCTGACGGAAGTTATATTCATTGTCTGCATAGTTCCTTCCGACATAGTCGTTGCCTAACAGCAGGATAAGGCCATGCCCTACTCTATTTTTTAGTTCCCGCCTGCGCTGGATATATGTGTCTTTTGAAAACATACTACTTAATATTATATCATTATTGATAGCAAAATTACATATATTTCAGCAATCATAATTTTAATAATATCAAAATAGCACATTTTTTAACTTATTATAACCGCAAAAAAAACTGTAATATCCAATCAAGTATTATTTTTGTGGAAAATAGTTTATAAATGGATGATATAACTCATTTCTTTACCCAACTTATTGAGCAATCTCTAAGTATTGATATTGCTGAGGCTGAGTTTAAGAGACTCCTTGCCGAGGATGCGGATTTACAGAATTCGTATAGTGAGTGGTGTGCTTCGGTCGGTGTTTCCGAGCGACACGGATTCCGTGAGTTCTGTGAAGATTATATTGATTCTCAAAATGATGTCTGGGATCAGTTAAGAGATTATGACGAATAATTTTACGAAGTTCATGACTCAGCGAAGATTACCGGCCGAATGGGAAGATTATGACGCAGTGCTTTTAGCATGGCCGCATAAGTTTACTGACTGGAACTATATTCTTGAGGAGGTCACGCAGACCTATACAAATATAGTAAGAGCATTAATTGACAGTAAGCTCCGGGTCGTCATTATTACCCCTGATATAGAATTATCGCGTAAGTATTGCGATGCGATTTCCACAGATAATGTTATATATGTGGAAATTGATAATAATGATACCTGGGCGCGTGATTTTGGTGTAATTACTTGCGAAGAAGACGGTATCCCTGTCCTTTGCGATTTTAAATTCAACGGCTGGGGATTGAAGTTTGCGTCCGATAAGGATAACCTTATCACTCATAAGATGTTTTCTCGGTCGCTCTTGTCCGGGAAGTATGAGAATCATTTGGGCTTTGTACTTGAAGGAGGCTCAATTGAAAGTGATGGCAAGGGAACTATCCTTACGACATCTGAATGCTTGCTCTCGCTTAATCGTAATGGTAATATGTCAAAAGACGATATTACGGACTATCTTTCAAAATCTTTAGGTGCCAGAAAGGTATTATGGCTCAATCATGGCTATCTTGCCGGTGATGATACTGACAGTCATATTGATACGCTTGCCCGGTTAGCATCGGATGACACTATTATTTATGTTAAGTGCGATGATGAATCAGATGAGCACTACAAAGAATTGTCGCTGATGGAAGCTGATTTAAAGCAAATGGTTACTTCTGAAGGGAATCCATACAATTTGATCGGACTTCCTCTGCCTGATGCAATATATGATGAAGATGGGAACCGGTTACCTGCAACATATGCTAATTTTCTGATTACCCCACATACAGTTTTACTGCCGGTATATAATCAGCCGGCAAAGGATTTTCTGGCAGAGCAGATGTTGAAGATAGCGTTTCCAGAGCGTGAAGTCATAACAGTCGACTGTAACGCCCTTATAAAGCAGCATGGCTCGCTTCATTGTGTGACAATGCAGATCCCTAAAAATGTAATTCTAATATGAAAAAAGATAATATAAGAGTTGGAATAATTCAACAGCATAATACCTCGGATATTGCTGATAATCGCAGGCGTCTGATTGAAAAAATCGAAAAGCTCGCTAAAGATGGCGCGGAACTAATCGTCAATCAAGAACTGCATGATTCGTTATATTTCTGCCAGACGGAGATACCGGATGCTTTCGATCTTGCAGTAGACATCCCATCTGAGGTAACTGACTTATATTCAGAGGTAGCTCGGAAAAATCATGTAGTGTTAGTCACATCTCTTTTTGAACGTCGGGCGCCAGGATTATACCATAATACAGCTCTTGTTTTTGATAATGATGGTGCGATTGTCGGAAAATATAGAAAAATGCATATCCCGGATGATCCAGCTTATTATGAAAAGTTCTACTTTACTCCTGGAGATTTAGGTTTTACTCCTATCGAGACGTCATTAGGTAAATTAGGAGTCCTCGTTTGTTGGGATCAGTGGTATCCAGAGGCAGCCAGACTGATGGCTCTCGCCGGTGCAGAAATATTGATCTACCCCACAGCCATAGGATGGGAATCAACAGATACTGATGAGGAAAAAACTCGTCAACGCGAAGCGTGGATTACAGTACAAAGAGGACACGCCGTTGCTAATGGCCTTCCTGTTATTACGGTAAATCGTGTCGGTTATGAACCTGATCCATCTGGTGTGACGGGCGGAATACAATTCTGGGGGACAAGTTTTATCGTAGGACCTCAGGGAGAATTCCTTTACAAAGCATCTGATAAAGATGAAGCTACTGCAATTATCGAAGTCGACGGTAAGCGCACCGAATCAGTACGCCGATGGTGGCCGTTTCTGCGGGATCGGCGTATTGATGCATTCGCCGATCTTAATCGACGTTACATAGATTAATCGTAGAAGATATTTTATTAATCCACTGTAAGGTTGGAATCCGTTATCACTATGATAGCGGATTCCAACCTTGTGCTTTCAGTGGTATTTCAACTCCATCACGGGTTATGAGTGCACATCCGAGGTTTTCATTGGTAATATGACCGATAACAGAGATACCTTTCAGGTCTTTGACTTTGTCATGCAGATGTAACGGAACGGTAAATAGAAGCTCATAGTCTTCGCCTCCGTTTAGAGCGGCTGTGACAAGATTCATATTCAGTTCCTCAGCCATTATTGCCGTCTGATAGTCAATGGGGATTCGGTCTTCATATACACGGCAGCCGACTTTGCTTTGATGACATATGTGCAAAAGTTCAGAAGAAAGACCATCGGAAATATCCATCATAGATGTCGGTACAATACCATTTTCCGCAAGAATGGCAATAATGTCTTTTCTGGCTTCCGGTTTGAGCTGACGTTCGACGAGATATTCTTTTCCTCCGAAGTCGGGCACAAAATCAGGATGTCCCTGTGATGCGACCTTTTCTCTCTCCAATAACTGAAGTCCCATATATGCGGCACCGAGATCGCCTGATACACAGATCAAATCCATATCTTTCGCTCCATCGCGATATGCAATTTTTTCTTTAGGCGCATCACCTATCGCAGTAATGCTGATTATCAGTCCGGAACGTGAGGATGTTGTGTCTCCGCCAACGAGATCGACTCCATATATTTCACAGGCGAGTTTCATGCCGGCATAGAGTTCTTCCATATGTTCGACTGTAAATCGCTTCGAGATGGCTAAAGAGACAGTAATCTGTCTGGGAGTACCGTTCATAGCATATATGTCGGATAGATTTACCACGACAGATTTATATCCTAAATGCTTAAGCGGTACATATGTCAGGTCAAAATGTATTCCTTCGACAAGTAAATCTGAGCTGACCAATACTTCCGAGTCCTTATATTCCATGACAGCGCAATCATCGCCCACTCCTTTTAGAGTGGACGAGTTGCGTAGCTGAATGTCTTTAGTGAGATGATCTATCAGACCAAATTCACCCAGAGAAGCTATTTCGGTAGCTTTGCTTTCCATAGTCAAATTGATTGGAAAATTATTAGAGGCGCGCTACCATCTGACGGATTATTTCCATCATTTTGGGCTGAGCTGTTTCAGCTGCTTTCTGGACTTCTTCGTGAGAGGGAACTTCAGTAATGTCTTTACCGCCAAGATCGGTAATAACGGAAACACCGAATACTTTCATTCCGGCGTGATTGGCCACAATAACTTCAGGAACGGTTGACATTCCGACTGCATCTCCACCAATTATACGGAAATATTCATATTCTGCAGGTGTCTCGAATGTAGGACCGGGAGTGCCGACATATACACCGTGCATTACACGTATATTTTTTTCTTTTGCTATCTCATCGGCAAGTGAGATGAATTTCTTAGAATATGGTTCGGTCATGGCCGGGAAACGAGGTCCTAATTCATTATAGTTCTTTCCACGGAGCGGATTTTCTGGAAAGAGATTGATGTGGTCGGTGATAATCATCACATCGCCTACGACAAATTCTTTATTCATGCCACCGGCTGCATTTGAGACAAACAGCGTCTCAACACCAAGAGCTTTCATCACCCTTACCGGGAAAGTTACCTGTTTCATATCGTAGCCTTCGTAATAGTGGAAGCGACCCTGCATTGCCATTACTCGCTTGCCTCCCAGACAACCGAATATGAGATTACCGCTGTGACCCTCGACAGTAGAAACAGGGAAATTGGGAATCTCCGAGTACGGTAGATACTGTTTGTCTTCGATATGATCTACAAGGGCTCCTAATCCTGTTCCGAGAATTATGGCGGTTTTAGGCATATCAGCAACTTTAGATTGAATATAAGCTGCAGTCTGATTTATTTTTTCTAACATAGTTTGGTAATGATGATTAAAAGTTTTCTATTGTAACAATGACAGATATCCATAAGTTTGAAGCCATGGAACAGTCTTCAACAAGTTTTACGGCTCTGGATAATAAGTTTATTGAGATCTGCGATGAATTTGTCTCCGCTTTCGCTGTCGAAAGATACGTTTATCGGGAGATAGTAGACATATTTTTTCAGTTCGTCGGGGAAATGTGCATTATTGGCGAGTCGAACGGCATCTTTTTCTGTAGTCACTATAAACTTATGAGTAGCTTTGATTTCCCTGAAACGCTTGCATATAAGGGAGATATCTTTCTTGGAAAAATTATGATGGTCAGAGAATACATTGACTTTGACCAGTGGCTTAAAGCTCTTGATATATTTGACAAAAGGACGCGGATTGGCAATTCCGGCTACGACCAGAATGCGATCCTGTTCCGAAAGATATTCCAGATAAGGCACTTTATTGGTCGCCTCAGGAAAAACCGGCTTCAGGTTGCCGTAACTGAAGCGCGAAAAGTAGAGCTTCTGATAAGGATATAGTGCCAGATGATTCTTGAAGATTCTGTACTCAACCGGTTTTAGTGATTTCGGACATTTGGTCACGATAACCATATCTGCCCGATAGACGGCGCGTGGCGACTCTCTCAGGCGTCCATACGGTAACATTGCATCTGTAAATATCGGACGATTGAATTCAGTCAATACGATTGATACAGCCGGTTTTACATATCGGTGCTGGAATGCGTCGTCAAGAACAATTAAGTTTATGTCCGGATTTGCCTCAAGCATTTTTTCGATGCCTTTGCATCGGTCTTCACAGACTGCAACCGTCACTTCGTCACCAAACTTCTTATATATCTGGAATGGCTCGTCGCCTATTGTTAAAGGTGTCGAACTGTCATCAGCCATAATGAATCCGCGTGTCTTGCGCTTATACCCTCTGCTGAGTACTCCGAGATTGTACGTGTTCTTAAGTTTGTCAATTATGTATTCTGTATGTGGAGTCTTTCCGGAGCCTCCTACAGCGATATTCCCAACTACAATTACCGGAACATCAAACGAACGCTGCTTCAAAAGTCCGCAGTTAAACATAGAATTGCGCACAGCGGTAATCATCCCATATATTTTGGACATGGGGAGCAGTATGAGCGTTTCTATTAATTTATTGCGAGCCATTAACTATCTTTATTTGACGATTAAATCTTCCATTCTACACTGTATCGGAGAAAGTTGCCTGAGTGACTTCAAATTTTCGTAGATCCAGTAACTATCTCCAAGTTCTTCGTTAATTATATCAGTGCTGAGTTTATTCTTGAACAGCGTGAATGGATTAAACTTATTGATGTTGTTATCCGGATATTCTACAATCATGTAGTCACTTCGGAAATTCAGATTGGCAGCCATTGCACTGATTGCGTCTTTGAGAGATCCGATTTTGTCGATAAGTCCAATTTGTTGTGCTGTCAGGGCATCCCAAACTCTACCCTCGGCGATCTGTTTTATTGAGTCGACAGGCATATTACGCCCTTCAGCGCATCGGGCTACAAATGTCTCGTAGCCACGATTGACCGCCTGTTGAAATTTAGCTTTCTGGAAAGGCGTCAATGGCGCTGAGATATTAGGTAGCTGACCGGCAGGATTCGTAGATATTGTAGCGGTAGTTATACCAAGATGTTCGTTCATGAGATCTTTTGCACAAGGAATTACTCCGAATATTCCTATTGAGCCGGTAAGTGTGAGTGCATCAGCATAGATTTTATCAGCCCCACAGGAGATATAATATCCGCCGGATGCGGCATAATCGCCCATTGACACATAGAAGGGGCGTCCGGTTGCTTTGAATTGTTCAAGAGCCTCCCAGATCTGCTCAGAGGCGAATGCACTTCCACCACCGGAATTTACTCTGAGTACAAGTCCATCAATTTCCTCCTCATTTACAAGAGAAAAAATTTGAGGTACGATTTCTGTCGCCACAATGCCTCCGTCGCCGTCATCAATAATATCGCCATATGCGTATAGTACCGCAATCCGATTCTGACTTTTGGCCGAATGTGGCGCATCTACGGCTAAACAATATTCAGCGGGCGTAATTAAACGCAGATCATCTGACTTTTTGAGTCCGGATTTGGATTTGAGCATATTTTCCAACTCATTACGATACTGAAGGCTATCAATCAGTCCCGCTGAAACATAGGTCTCAGGAGCAGAAGTCAAAATGAGGCTATCTGCACATGATGCCAATTCTGCAGACGAGATACCGCGTGTTGAGGATATCTTTGTCACAATATCATTCCACATAGTTCCGAGAAATTGCTGTTGCTGACGGCGGCTTGGCTCGGAGGGCGCAGAAAGCAGGAATGGCTCAACGGCACTTTTATAAGTCCCGACCTTGATCACTTGCATCTCGACTCCCAATTTATCCAGAAGCCCTTTAAAGTACATTGTAGTCGCAGACAATCCGTGTATATCCAATATTCCTACTGGATTAAGAACTATGATATCGGCGGCCGATGCTACGAAGTAATCGCCCTGAGATATGTTGTCACCATAGGCTATTATCCATTTCCCGGAATCTTTAAAACGTAACAGCGATTCGCGAATATAATCGAGAGTAGCCATCCCTGCATTGCATTCGCTGCAGTCAAGGAATATCCCCTTTATTCGGGAATCAGTCGAGGCAAGCTCTATTGATGTAATAATCTGGTCTAGTCCATGCGAATCAGTACCAACGCCTAAGACTTTGTTGAGAATGGGAGCATCGACCTGTCGTTCTTCTATTTTCCCCGCCAACTCGATGCGAAGGATCGAGTTATCCTGTAAATTTATCTGAGCAATTCTTTTTAGGAACGATTCTGAGAATATTGCACTAATGAACAGTATAAAGAGCGAAAAAAGGAGAATTGCCGAAATCCATATTGCGGCAAGTGATCCTAACATTGATGTTATAAATCGTTTCATCATGGCTCTTTAATCGATATGTTGTTGATTTATAAGATATTACGCGTGGATGTGGTTTTTGTAATAGCCTAAACGATACAAAGTTACATTTTTTTGTTAATTTCCGGCTTAAAATTTTTGAAAAATATATCTTTTTGAGATATAAAAATTCAGGTTATAATGCTAAGTGTAAAGCGACTCTAAATCCCCCTCTGCTTATACCCGGGAGATCAAGATAGTTGAGTCGCCATACATAATCTACCCTGAAAAGTTTGAATATATTATCCAAGCCGGCACTTACCTCCATATAAGGTTTTCCGTGCATCGGTGTGGCTGTTGCATCTGCAGGGAAAAGGTAGAGATTGTTGTCGGTCGATGGTATATTTCTACTGCTTAAATGACCCCAGTATCCTCTGAAGGAGAACACTTCTCTAAGTTTCAATTTTTTGATTAAAGGTATGCGGTTAAGTATTGTGCCATTAGCCCAGTATGTCAGGAATAACGATACGTCGGTATCGTTGATAAATTCCATCGGATTCATCATTGAGAAACTTTCGGGTTGAATCGTGTATGATAAGTTTGAATTAGGCATCAATAATAATGGATATGGCACACGATTCCAGATATGTCCTCCCTTCACAATCATGTCTAAGTAGCCGAAAGCCGAAAGCCAAAAGCGCTTTTGAATGCTAACGTCTGTCTTGTTTACACCGAAGGTGTTGCCGAGGACACCGTCCGGTCCGTATCTGTGTGTAAGTGTAAAGATCGGCGTGTCGCGACTGATTGGAATACGCTCCCTTTTTGCCTGATAAAATTTTTCTCCGGGAGCATATCGTAGTTGTAGGGTAAAAGAACTAATATCAAAGTACTTGTTATGTACACCGGTACAGGTGATAAAAGGCAGATAGGGACCTTCGTGTTGCCGCACGCGTTCAATGGATGCTGCTATTGAGAAATTATTCTCAAGTTCAAGGGTATATTGTAGTTTTGTCGTATTTTTATATGTCATCAATTGATTCCTAATCCGCGTCAATGACAATACAAAATTATCCGCGCTTGTAAATAAATAATGCTGTCCGATCTTGTCGACATCATATTCGTTTGAAATACTTAATGAGTTGATCGGAAATTCTTTAGCGTGATTTTGTTTGTCATGGAATGAATACTCGATCTCGGCACCATATTTTGCCTTGCGATCTTTTGTCCCGTATGCGATGTATGCGTTTGCAAACCATCGCTGATTCAATGCGGAGGTAGTAATTCCACCCAGACGGAGGCGCACACCCTCAATATCATTTCCGCTGATCAGGGTATTCCAGGGCCCGATGTCGAATTTGCTCCTGTTGTCTGGAAAAGCTGTCGGAATATACCCGTTGACTATAATTTTCAAGGCTGTTTCCATAATGTGGTACGTCTTGTTGCTTCTCAACCGATCAATCATATCTTCCAGTTTCCCCTCAGCATCTGAAAGGGGTATTGGCCGATTTTCAATCCAGTAGTCTTTACCATTCTGAAGGGCTGTCGGTGACGTAGTCGTAGGTGCTAAGGTAGAGAAAATTGCTGTATTATCCGTAGGCCTGTTATTGTAATTATAATAGAGGGAATTTCGCCGGGCATAAATACCCTGTGTACCGGGGATGACAGAGAATATTACGGCAAGATCATCATTAAGGAGCTTTCTTCGCCCAAGACTGTCGCGTGCAAATGTTTGAATGAGATTGAATTTTTCAATAAAATTGATATTAATATGCTGAGGAAGCGATAATCCGATTTTATTTATAAAGTATGTGGAATCATTAATAACATACATTTTCCCTGTAAATCCGTATGTTTCGGCGACGCGTGGAACAAAACTCAGTTCCGTACATTCAAAGCCATCGACAATGACAGTATCTGTGATATAGTATTTATAAAAATCCGCTCCGATCCGCGATAATGGACTGACAAATCTATTGCGAAGAACTGCGATATCGTTGCTATAAATATCGATCTCGTTCAAAAGATCGTCCAGTAGGATTTGCATTGATGCCTGATCGATAATATCGTCGACACCGATTCGACGTATTCCATCGACATATTCCTTTTTTGTCCGTGGAGAGCGTCGGAAAAATCTTGAAGCAATTTTTTCTTTTAACGAGATGTTTAGAATCGGTATGTCCGGGAAGACAGACGAATCCACGTATTCGTTTAAGAAGCTTAGATTTCCGTATTGATTCTTATTTTTGATAACCTTGTCGCGCGTTAGAGCGAGCGAAATTTTTTCGTAAACGTCGTAGTTCAGGTAGTCGTAGTTTTCCGGATCGCTGTCGACAGAATGCTCTCTTACCATCTCCATCAGCTCTACAGCCGGGTTGTTCCGTTTTGAATAGTGCTCACGCTTTTTACTGACCTCGACTTCATCGAGTGCAATCCCTACGAGTTTGAGATTTATTACCGTGGAGTCATTGTCTGCTGAAATTGTCAATGACTGTGGGTCATAACCCATCATACTGACACGAACCTTATTTGAGCGCTTGGAAATGTCTATTTTGGCAATGCCATTACTGTCAGTTAAATTTCCGGACTTATTGCCACTAATAGTTACAAGCGCATTTTCAATAGGTTTGCCTGTCTCAGAATCACGGATTACGATAATATGAGAGTGCTGAGCATAGATAGTGACAGCGCTCACAAACATGATGCATAGCGCCAATATCTTATTTATGTTGACATATTTTCTCAAAAATGTATATCTTTGTTTTATGGGAAAAGAAATTGAAAGAAAGTTTTTAGTCAAAGATATGTCCTTTAAGACTCTTGCAGTCAGAAAAATTGAGCTGGCTCAGGGGTATATATCTACCGACGCTGATTCTACTGTGAGAGTGCGGATTGCCGGACAAAAGGCTTTCCTTACCATCAAGAGTCGAACTGTCGGATTCGTCAGAGGCGAGTGGGAATATGAAATACCGGTTACAGATGCACGTGAACTTCTACAGACTTTTACTGATGGAAAATTTATCAGCAAGACCCGCTATGTTGTCCCGTCTGACGGCCTTAATTGGGAAGTAGATGTCTTCCACAGTTCTTTGGAGGGGCTGATCGTAGCTGAAGTCGAACTGCCATCTGAAGTTACTGTTCTGACATCTATCCCGGCATTCATAGGGAAAGAGATTTCGGAAGATCCTCGCTACTATAATTCGGAACTGGTAAGGACAATGACTATTCCCGAATAGTAAGCTTTACGACATTTTCCACATGATGTGTATGTGGAAACATATCTACCGGCTGAACGGCATCAACTTTATACTTACAGTCCAATAGAGCCAGATCCCTTGCTTGTGTCGCGGGATTACAACTTACATAAACTATACGCTTGGGCGACGCATTCAGAATGACATTGACGACATCCTCATGCATACCGGCACGTGGCGGATCGACGATCATGACGTCGGGACGTCCATGACGTTCGATGAATTCTTCTGTCAGGACATCCTTCATGTCTCCGGCAAAGAATTCTGTATTGTCCAGGCCGTTGACTTCAGAGTTTATCCAGGCGTCTTTAATCGCATCTTCAACGTATTCTATTCCTATAACCTTTTTGCACTGACGGGCGACAAAATTGGCGATGGTACCTGTGCCGGTATATAGATCATATACAAGTTCATCCCCCGATAGGTCAGCAAAGTCGCGGGCGACTGAATAGAGTTTATAAGCCTGGAGTGAATTTGTCTGATAGAAGGATTTCGGTCCGATTCTGAATTTCAGACCTTCCATCTCTTCCTCAATATAATCTTTGCCGGAGTGTTTTAAGATTTCCTGATCGGCAATGGTATCGTTGACTTTCAGGTTTATTACATATAGGAGGGATGTGATCTGTGGGAAACGCGACCTTATCGCATCCATTACATTATGAATTGCCTCAGGATTGTCCTCTCCAAATACCATTACGACCATAACCTCGCCCGTTGAGGCTATTCTGATCATCAATGTGCGGAGCAAGCCTTTGTTCTCTCTCAAGTCATAAAATGACAGGTTATGCTCGACTGCATACTCACGTACAAAGTTCCTGATCTGATTTCCCAGATCGTCCTGAAGATGACATTTATCTATATTGAGTACTTTGTCGAAAGCCCCTGCTATATGAAATCCTGCCGCATACGGAGGAAATTCCGCCCCACTCCTTATCTGGTCAAAAGTGAGCCAGCGTCGGTTGGAGAAGGTGTATTCCATCTTGTTGCGGTAATTGAATATATTATCGGAAGATAATATTTCAGATACAGGTGGCAGTTCAATTTTTGCAATTCGATTTAAAGCATCCTCGACTTGAGTCTGTTTGCATTTGACCTGCATCGTGTACGGAATATGCTGCCAGCGGCATCCTCCGCACGAACCGAAATGCTCGCACATGGGTGTCACGCGATCCGGCGAAGGAGAAATCATTGTGTCAATGTGGCCTTCAGCATATGATTTCTTCTTTTTGTCGAGTTTTATATTGACTACATCACCTGGGGCTCCATATGGGATAAATACGACCATATCATCTACCCGTGCAATGCTGTTGCCTTCGGCTGCAATGCCGGTGATGGTTACATTCTCTAATATAGGTAATTCTTTACGTTTGCGTGCCAAAATCTTGAATTTATAAGTTTTCGCAAAATTACCTATTAATATTTATATAGGCAAGCGGTGGAAGCATATAACCGACGCTGTTATGCTGACTTGACAAATACGTCCAAAAATGATAATATCGGTAATAAAAATAACCTGTTGTAGCTTTTATTTTTGGCTATAAAGATGTATCTTTGTCGTCAGAGAAAATTATCACCAATATTAATCTTATAAAATATGAAAAGAGTTTATACATTTGGCGACGGTAAAGCCGAAGGCAATGCCAAGATGCGCAACGAACTTGGCGGCAAAGGTGCCAACCTCGCAGAAATGAACCTTCTGGGTATGCCCGTGCCTCCCGGTTTTACTATCACAACCGATGTCTGCAACGAGTATACTCAGTATGGCAAAGAAGAAGTCGTAAAACGCATTAAAGGCGATGTCGAAAAGGCTATCGCTCATGTTGAGTCGCTGACTGGCAAGAAATTCAACGACCCGTCAAATCCTCTTCTCGTTTCTGTACGTTCCGGTGCCCGTGCCTCAATGCCCGGTATGATGGATACAGTCCTCAACCTCGGTATGAATGACGCCACTGTAGCTTCTCTCGCCGAGAAGAGTGGCAATCCCCGTTTCGCATGGGACAGCTATCGTCGTTTCGTCCAGATGTATGGCGACGTAGTTCTCGGCATGAAGCCCAAAAACAAGACCGATATCGATCCGTTTGAGGCTATCATGGAGAAAGTTAAAGAAGAAAAGGGCGTTAAGCTTGATACCGAACTTGATGTAGAAGATCTTCAGAAGCTTGTTAAGCTCTTCAAGGCTGCCGTTAAGGAATATACAGGTAATGATTTCCCCGACAGCGCGTGGGAACAGCTCTGGGGCGGTATTTGCGCGGTGTTTGACAGCTGGATGAACGAGCGCGCTATCATCTATCGCAGAATGAATCAGATCCCCGAGGAATGGGGTACTGCCGTTAATGTTCAGGCTATGGTATATGGCAACATGGGCAACAACTCCGCTACCGGTGTCGCATTCAGCCGTGACGCCGCTACAGGCGAAAACATCTTCAACGGTGAGTATCTTATCAACGCACAGGGTGAAGACGTCGTAGCCGGTATCCGCACTCCTCAGCAGATTACAGTAGAAGGCTCACGTCGTTGGGCTGCTCTTCAGGGTATCACCGAAGAAGAGCGTGCCACAAAGTATCCTTCACTCGAAGAATCCATGCCCACATGTGCAGCCGAACTTATCGCTATCGCACATCGCCTTGAAGATTATTACAAGGATATGCAGGACATGGAGTTCACCATCCAGGACGGCAAACTCTGGATGCTCCAGACCCGTAACGGTAAGCGTACAGGTGCCGCTATGGTGAAAATCGCCATGGATCTCCTCCGTGCAGGCGAGATCGACGAGAAGACTACCCTACTCCGCATGGAGCCCCAGAAACTCGACGAACTCCTCCACCCCGTATTTGACAAAGCAGCTCTTAAGCGTGCGAAAGTAGCAGCTAAGGGTCTCCCCGCTTCTCCCGGTGCAGCTACCGGTCAGATCGTATTCTTCGCTGACGAAGCAGAAGCATGGGCTGAGAAGAAAAAGAAAGTTGTTCTCGTTCGTATTGAGACATCACCCGAAGACCTTCGTGGTATGGCAGTTGCCCAGGGTATACTCACGATGCGTGGCGGTATGACATCTCACGCTGCCGTTGTTGCCCGTGGTATGGGTAAATGCTGTGTATCAGGCGCAGGCGAAATCAAGGTTGACTATGAAAAGAAGACCGTTGAAATGGGCGGTAAGCTCTATCATGAAGGTGACTGGATTTCTCTGAACGGTTCTACCGGTGAAGTTTACGACGGACAGGTGCCCACAGTTGAGCCCGAGCTTGACGGCGATTTCGGCGCTATCATGAATCTTGCAGCTAAATTCACAAAGACTCTCGTCCGCACCAATGCCGATACTCCCCGCGATGCAAAGCAGGCTCGCCATTTCGGCGCACAGGGTATCGGTCTCTGCCGCACAGAACACATGTTCTTCGAAGGTGATCGTATCAAGGCTGTACGCGAAATGATTCTTGCTGCCGACGAAGCCGGCCGCAGAGAAGCTCTTAAGAAACTTCTCCCAATGCAAAGAGGCGACTTTGAAGGTATCTTTGAAGCAATGGATGGCTTCGGCGTAACTATCCGTCTTCTCGATCCCCCCTTGCATGAGTTCGTACCTCATCAGACTGCTACCCAGAAAGAACTCGCTGACGAGATGGGTATCACTCTTGCCGAGGTTAAGGCTAAGGTTGACAGCCTTGAAGAATTAAATCCCATGCTTGGACACCGTGGTTGCCGTCTTGGTATAACCA
>CAMWHE010000022.1 GCA_947173955.1 uncultured Bacteroidales bacterium
ATGGAATCAGACCTAATTTTTTTGCCCCGAAAATATTTTTAGCGGACACTAATAAAAATAAAATCTGATTTCGCGCTCATTTCTATAACAATTCTCTTTCCGCTGAAGACACTCTATTAAATCGCAAGAAAAATTATAACCTTTATATTTTATCGGAACACAATGAATTTTAATCTCCGTGGAAGAAAATTCAGAAAGAAATTTTTCAATTGTAGAAAGGACGCAGACACCGTATTTCTTTGCATACTCCTTCCACATGAATATATCTTCGCCATCATATTTTGTCCAACATGAAACACCGAGATTATTGGCATTTTGCGTATATTGTTCGGCTAACTCCTGACGCTTTAGCTCATTCTTTTGGACTAATACCCAGTCAATCGGACGGTAATTGTCTCCTTGTGCTTCAGTTGGGACTATCATAGACGCAAAAGGCAAATTTTTCTCTCTAATATCTGAAAACTCATGTTTTCTACTGATATAGTATTTCCCGGATGTAAGAAATTCTAAGAAATAATCATGAGGTATGTATTGAGCTATTATAGTTTCCGTTGAAATGGTAATATTGGGGAATATAAGCTGAGTCATATTAAAGACCTTCCGTAAATTGATCAAATAGACTAATGTATTCTCCTAAGGGTACGACGTTTAAATTCTTATAACCAATGCTACGCTTAAACTCATAACTCTTATAAATATCCAAGGTCTCTTGTGAGATAGTATCCGGAACGTATAGGTTATCAACTGCTTGATACGTATTTTTATTATAAATAAACTCCTTCACATTATCTATAAAAAGATTTTTAATTATGGGTGGGGTTGCGAATGGGAGAGTTAAGCTCTTTACACCGGAGATTTTTACATTAAATAGTTGGTACCTTGAAGGATAATCTTTATCATACTGATAAATTAAGGACTCGGGTACAGTTTCAAAACCTAATATGGAGATTGACCTAATTCTGCAATTTTTAAATATGTTACTTTGTAATTGTATATTATCAAGTATAATAGTGTCTATAAACACTTCATTAAATGCGTCAGGCTTGATGGTACTACTTGTTATACTGATTTTTTTTGAAATATCCGGATAATATATGGATGCTGCTCTAGTTCCTATGACTGAATTTTTAATATGAATTGATGAGGCTTTAGAATTTAGACTGGAATATTTTAATACGGCGTTATTAAGTTTCAGGTTTAACTTATCACATCCATAAAACGCAAAACCATATACGACCACATTATTTAATTCTAATTCGTGAAGGTTTATGCATCCCTCAAAAAGACTTCCTCCTAACTTTAATGTATTGGTATTATTAAAAGTAACATGTTGCAGATTTTCGCAAGAGGCAAAACAACTTTGACCAATTGAATCAGCACTATGAATAACGACCTGTCCCAAATTTTCACAAGAAGCAAAACATTCTGAGCGAATTATGTTGACTGACGAACATTCAAAGCTTCTGATACCGGACTGTTTAAAAGCTGATTCATATATTTCATCAATTTTTTTTGGATATTTAATTGTGGTTAGATTAGTACAATTTTTAAATGCACATCGATTGATTTGATTTAGCGATTCCGGCAAATAGCAGCTTTCTATGCTTTGACAATTATCAAATGCACTAGGTCCGATCTCTCTTACATAGTATTTATTCCCTTTTAAATTTATTGATTCTGGAATGATAACTTCTCCATTAAGAGTGAGCCCTATTTCTTGATAGTCAGCCTCTACAACTGAAATATGTCCTCCTACGACTTGATACCTAATGTAGTTGAGCCAAAATTCAGTATCGCTAATATTTCTATATGGTTGACCATTGGATGTGGTGCCGTCTTCATTTATTGTAATATTCAAAATATCATCAGATGGTTTGTTTTGATCTTCATCCGGCTGAGAAGGTTGTTCCTCACCAGGCTTTTGGCTGATTTCAGGCTCATCTTTAGAACATGACACACTGAATACTGCACATAATAGCAGAATAAAATAACTAAGCTTTTTCATATAAATATCATGTCTCTTAACTCCCCTATGAGACAGTAAGATAAAACAAAGAACGTGGGAGTCTGTCTCGTTGCCATCCCACAGTTTGAGGCTCTCGCATTGCCCGAATAAGTTGGACGGCAACGTGCAGAAGCCCACGTATATATGAATGACAGCTTAAAATACCATATACAGTATTTCAAGACTATAATTCATACCCATGTGGCGACTACCGTTGCTGTATCCCCGACTTATTCTAAGAAATTTGCGAGATTTCAAACTGTCAAGAATATAGCGCCAAGTAACGCTCTGTTTAATTATGTCCGCTGCCCGCCGCATATCCCCCATGGGCTTCTGCAATGCGGTCAACACTACAAAATTAATATTTTTATAATTATAGTACAATAACTGTCGTGAATTCGGCAGAAGAAAGACCATGTAGTATGCGTTATAGTGAACAACCGGATTGAAAGCCTGTGGTAATAGTGTAAATCGATATAAAAGATTTGAGATATGCGGACTTCTCAACCGTATAATGCGACTAATTAGACCAATTAGTCGTACCGGATCGGAGTATTAACATTTATTGTCGGGGAGGGGGCGGTTTTGTCGGGGAGATTTCTTAACTTTGCCAAACGGCACACTAAGCTGCATGACTTTCTGCGCAACTGACTATGAAGAAATTTACCCTCTATATGCTTACGGCTCTGACGGCTATGGTCATCATGACTTCGGCCAAGGCGCCGAAGCGCGGGTCGATGCCCAAGGGGATCGACCTGGAGAAGGTGCGCGCCGAGGTCAACGATCCGAGATCGGAATTTTTCTATGACTCGCTGATGGCGGCGTTTGAACGGGTCGACACGACGATGACTCTGGAGGACTACCGCTATCTCTATTTCGGCACGATGTTTCAGGAGGACTATAATCCGTATCGCCGCAACGCTTATGCCGACATCATCAACCCCCTGACCCACAAGGCTTCGCACACGCGCGCCGAGCGCGACACGCTGATGAAATACACTCAGCTCGCACTTCTCGACACTCCTTTCGATCTGGCTCAGATCAATTTCCTCATCTACGCCCTACGCTCCAAGCAGAAATATAATGAAGCCGACATCTGGCAGTATCGTCTCAATCACCTTCTGCAGGCGATAGTCTCGACCGGCACGGGCGCTGACACCACGTCGGCGTGGTATGTCATCTATCCGCGCGACGAGGCCACGATAGTCAATATCGGCAAGAATGTGCAAAGCCTGCGTCCCACATTCATCGAGCCTTACTACGACTGTATCGAAGTGACTGACGAACACGGCAAAACACAGGACTTCTATTTCAACATCTGTCCCGTCCTCGACGAATACTACCTCAAGTATCCGGAAGACTAACCCATCCCTCGCCCGATTCGGCGCGGTTGGGCTGAACTAACTAAATTCTTTTTTATTTCTTTAGGGCATAGCCGCGCTTGTGGAGGGCGTCGAGCATCTGATAGTCCATCCCCTCGCGGTAGTAGCCGAGCATCTCACTGATCCAGTCGGCATCGGAGGCGTTGGTCTCGCGATGGAGATGATATTCGCGTATGGTGCGGTCATAGTCGAGCAGGCGCTCCGCCATATTGTCGACCCCATATTTTTCACGGAAGATCACCAGTTCGCGGGGCTGTTTGGGCTTCATCTGCGGCACTTCGCGCGGCACGCCGACAGCGAGGGCGCACACGAGATAAACACCCTGCGGCAGACCCAGCAACTCCGATATGGCGGCGGGATCGACCGTGCGGGCATAGCCGATGGGGCATGTGCCGAGACCATGAGATTCGGCTGCGGCTATGGCGCTCATCATGGCGAGAGCGGCATCGACCGTGCCGACTATCAGGCCGTCGGCCGTATCATTGAACGGTGGCATCTCCAGCCCCTTGGCCCGGGCTGCGACGGATATCTTGTTGAAGTCGCTGAGAAAGACGAATACACGGTTGGAGGTCTTGAACTGCTTCTGTCTGACTAGTTCGGCAAGCTGCTCCTTGAGCGTCTGATCGGCGATCTCGATTACTGAAAACTGCTGACCGTTGTAGCTTGTGGGGGTATTGCGGATAGCTTCGCGGATAAAGTCAAGGTCGGCTTCGGGGATAGCCTCGCGCTCATAGCGGCGGATGCTGCGGCGGTCGAGGAGGGTCTGTTCTACTGTCTTGTTCATATTTTCGTTGTAATTCGGATTCTTTAATTATATTTGTGTGATATCTGCATGATGAAAACGCCGGACAGGGGCGAATTGTTCCCCGCCGGGTCAACATTGTGGCCTCTGAATGCGTTATTTATCATGTATATACCGCGAAAAAAAACAAAAAAAACATATAACACCATGACAACAGATATCAATCTTGAAGAAATCAAATCGCCGGCCGACCTGCGCACGCTGTCGGCCGACCAGCTCAAGCAGCTCGCCAAAGAACTCCGTCAGGCTCTGATCACCAAGCTGTCGAAGCGCGGCGGTCACGTAGGGCCCAACCTGGGCATGGTCGATGCAATAATCGCCCTGCACTATGTATTCAACACGCCGGAAGACAAGATAGTCTTCGACGTTTCACACCAGACCTACCCCCACAAGATGCTGACCGGCCGAATGGACGCCTTCACCGAGGAGGAGCATTACGGCGACGTCACAGGCTACACCAACCCGTCGGAAAGCGAGTATGACCTCTTTTCTATTGGACACACCTCATCGGCTGTAGCCCTGGCTGCCGGTCTGGCTAAAGCGCGCGACCTCAAGGGTGAGCGCCACAACGTGGTGGCCGTGATCGGCGACGGATCGCTCAGCGGCGGTGTGGCTTTCGAGGGGCTCGACTACGGAGCTACCCTGGGCTCGAATTTCATCGTCATAGTCAACGACAACGATATGAGCATAGCCGAAAATCACGGCGGAATCTACGCCGACCTGCGCCTGCTGCGCAACAGCAAGGGGGAGGCCGAGCCCAACCTGTTCCGCTCGATGGGGTATGCCTACCGGTATGTTCACAACGGCAACGACATCCCCTCGCTGATCGAGATGTTCCGCTCGGTCAAGGATATCGACTATCCAGTCGTAGTCCACATCAACACGGAGAAGGGCATGGGTCTCCCCGTGGCCGAAGCCCACAAGGAGCAGTTCCACTACTCGGGGCCGTTCGACCCCAAAACCGGCGACGCCACTTATGCCGACGACTCGGAGGACTATTCCGACATATTCTCTAACGAGACTCTGCGCCACATCGCCGCCGACAGCCGCGTGGTAGCCATCACGGCCGGCACTCCGGGCGTCCTGGGCTTCACGCCCGAGAAGCGCCGCCAGGCAGGGCGGCAGTTTGTCGACGTAGGCATCGCTGAGCAGGCAGCCGTCGACGTGGCTTCCGGTCTGGCCAAAGGAGGCGCGCGACCCGTGGTAGGACTCGCCAGCACATTCCTCCAGAGAGCCTACGACCAGTTCAGCCAGGACATAGCCCTCAACCGTCAGCCTGCCGCATTCGTAGTCTTCTACGGCGGTCTCTACGGTCTGACCGATGAGACTCACCTGGGCTTCTTTGACATCTCCCTGCTCGCCAATGTCCCCGGGCTGGAGGTTCTCGCCCCGACCTGTAAGGAAGAGTTCGTCGACATGCTCGAATGGGCTACCCTACGTTCCGCCGTTCCGTCAGTCGTCCGCGTACCCTCCGGCGCCGTAGTATCGCGTCCGGACGCACATCTGCTCGCTGACTACACGAATGCTCGCTACGATGTCGTGCGCCAGGGAAGCCGTGTGGCGCTGATCGGCGCCGGGACATTCTTCCCGCTGATGGCCGAAGCAGCCGACGAGCTCGCCAAACAGGGAATCAATGCCACGCTGATCAATCCACGCCAGCTCTCGACGCTCGACAAGGAGACACTCGACACGCTCGGCGACTATGATATCGTCATCACCGCCGAAGACGGCATCACTGACGGCGGATTCGGCCAGAAAGTAGCCTCCTATCTCGGTCAGGCACCTGTCAAGGTAGTCAACCTGGGTCTGCCCAAAGCATTTCCCAACCGCTACAATCCGCGCCTTGTGGCCGAGCAGTGCAATCTGACCGTACCCCAGATCGTAGCCCTCGCCACCGACAATCTGCGATAACAAACAGCTCCACCCTGTCCCAAAACTCAAAAAATCCCGCGGCTACCGGCGTGTAGCAGTGGGATTTTTGTATCTTTGCACTTTATGAAGCATTCGCCCCTCTACCTATGGCTCGCCGTGACAGTCGCCATCCTGCTGACAGGATGCAGCGCGTCGCGCCATGTCCCTGCCGGAAGCTATCTGCTTGACAAGGCGACAATACGTGTGGAGGACGCCGATGATGTACAGCCGTCGTCGCTCGACAGCTATCTGCGACAGCATCCCAACACCAAAGTGCTCGGCTTCGCCAAGCTGCAGCTCGGAGTCTACAACATGTCGGGACGCGACACCACCAAGTGGTATAACCGATGGATACGCCGGCTCGGCGCCCCACCCGTCATCTACAGCCGGTCGCTGACCGACCAGTCGGCCCATCAGCTTCAGCTCGCGATGGTCAACAAGGGATACACTCATGCCACCGTGAGAGTCGACACCATACTCGACGACCGGAAGCGGAAAGCCAAGGTAGAGTATGTGATCAAAGCGGGAGAGCCGCACATGCTGCGCTCTGTCAACTACTCGATAGCAGATACGGCCGTGCAGCGCATCGTTCTGGCCGACTCGGCATCCATAACGCTCGTGCCCGGGGGATTCTTCGACCGCGACAACCTCGACCGCGAACGACAGCGCCTAACCACCCTGCTGCGCAACAACGGCTACTACAGCTTCACGCGCGACTACATCACTTTCGTAGCCGACACGGCAGCCGGCAGCGCCGCCGTCGACCTCGAGATGGTACTCCGCTCTCCCGCCACGTCACCCGGCGACACCTCAGCCACGTCGGCCCATCAGCGATATGTCATCAACGACGTCTATTTCAACACGGCAGCCGAAGCTCCGGCCAGACAGCCGCGCGACACGGTCAGATCAAAGGGCTACTACATAATCTACGCCAACGACCGCTACATCCGCCCGTCGATACTCATCGAGAAGTGCTTCCTCAATCCCGGCGACATCTACTCGGCAGCCAATGTTGACCGCACCTACGAAGGTCTGTCGCAGCTCGGCATACTGAAATTCATCAGCATCAACTTCACGGAAGCCGGGACAGCTCCGGACGGGATGGAGCGGCTCAATGTCGAAATCGGGATGTCGCGCACACGCACCCAGACACTCCAGCTGCAGCTCGAAGGCACCAACTCCGAGGGAGATCTCGGCGTAGGAGCCGGACTGACCTATCAGCACCACAATCTCGCCAAGCACTCCGAGCTCCTGACGGCAAAGATCCACGGCTCATACGAATCGCTATCAGGCAATCTCGAAGGGCTTATCAACGACCACTTCACCGAGATAGGCGCCGATGTCAGCATCACGTTCCCTAAATTCGAAGCCCCGATCCTGCGGCGCAGCTACCGCCAGAAAGTCAAGGCGTCGACGGAATTCAACGTGTCATTCAATCATCAGGAGCGCCCTGAATACACCCGCATCATAGCCGGAGCAGGCATGAAATACAAATGGGCCAACCGCTCCAACACGCAGCGGCGCACATTCGACCTTATAGACATCAACTTCGTCTACCTGCCCAAAAGCACCATCGACTTCATCAACACTATCGCTCCTACCAATCCCCTGCTCCGCTATAGCTATGAGGACCACTTCATCATGCGGATGGGCTACTCATTCTACAAGACCAACCGCGCCGCAGCCGCACCGATGCCCGGTCGCCACAACGCGCCCCAACGCGACATCTACACGCTCCGGCTACAGGCCGAGATGGCGGGCAACCTCCTCTACCTCATCTCCAAAGCCACCGACATGAAGCGCCATGAGGGCGCCTACAAGATATTCGGCATCCAGTATGCCCAGTATCTCAAAGGGTCGGCTTCCTACACATACAACCATTTCTTCAATACCCGCACCTCGCTGGCGCTCCACGCCGATGCCGGGATAGCCTTCCCGTACGGCAACTCGTCGATGGTGCCGTTTGAGAAGCGATTCTATGCCGGAGGCGCCAACGGCGTCAGAGGATGGAGCGTGCGCACACTCGGCCCCGGAGCCTACGACTCGCGCAACTCCGTAACCGACTTCATCAATCAGTGCGGCGACATATCCCTGTTCATGAGCATGGAATACCGCGCCAAGCTCTTCTGGCGCCTCGAGGGGGCACTCTTCGTCGACGCCGGCAATATATGGACCATACGCGACTATGAGACTCAGCCCGAAGGCGTATTCAAATGGGACAAATTCTACCGGCAGATCGCCCTCGCCTACGGAGCCGGCATCCGTGTCGATTTCACCTACTTCCTGCTCCGCCTTGATCTGGGCATGAAAGCCCACAATCCGGCTGTCAACCAGGAACCGTGGCCACTCACTCACCCGCGCTGGAGCCGCGACGCATCGTTCCACTTCTCAGTGGGTTACCCGTTCTGATCATCTGAATATCACACCATAACACTTCCTGCCATGAAGACACTGACCCTCACCACCACAATTACCGAAGCCACATACGACGAACTCGACTCAACCGACCGCCGGCTCGTCGATCTCGCACGCCAGGCCACCTACCGCAGCTACGCGCCCTACAGCCACTACTGCGTCGGGGCAGCCATACTGCTCGACAACGGCGAGATCATCGAAGGATCCAATCAGGAGAATGTAGCCTACCCTTCCGGCACCTGCGCCGAGCGCTCGGCCTGCTACTATGCCGGAGCCCGCTATCCCGACGCCCGATTCCGAGCCATAGCCATAGCCGCCCGAGGCACCGACGGGGAGTTTACGTCCGACGCCACAGCCCCCTGCGGAGCCTGCCGGCAGGCACTCCTTGAATATGAGACCCTCGCAGGCGCTCCGGTCAGAGTATTGCTTGCGGCAGCCGACAAGGTGCTCATTCTCCCCTCGGTCACATCGCTGCTTCCGCTTGCCTTTACGGAATTCTGACCGACAGACGCCGTCAAAACGGCCTTCTGAAAGCGCAAATTTCAGTAAATGTCTTATATAACGTAATTTTTTGTAAAAAATAGTTTGCGGATTATAGACAAATAGCTACCTTTGCAACCAAATCGAAACAACACTAACCAATTAATCACAACAAAGATGAAAAAAGTACTTTATTCTGTAGCTCTCGTAGCTGCTCTCGGTCTCGCTTCTTGCGGCAGCAAGGAAGCTAAAGCAACTGAAGAAGCTCCTGCAACTGAAAACAAAGAAGTTGTTGAAACTCCCGCTTGCGAAAACAAGGAATGCACTGACTCACTTTGCGAAGGCACTGAAACCTGCTGCAAGGAAGGTGAAGAATGCACCAAAGAAGAGTGCGCTAAAGACGGCGAATGCACCGCAGCCGATTGCCAGAAAGAAGAAGCTAAGGCTGAATAATTTCTGACTTTATTTTATGCATAATAGGAGGAGGCAGCAATGCTCAGGCATTGCCGCCTCTTCTCTTTTGTTTAACAGCAAAAGACCGGATCAGATGCAAAACCCGGTTGAAGTAACGAGGTGTCCTTCAGACACTCAACGCTATCATCTCCCCTACCGGGCACATTTCGCGCCGAGGGGCGCTCAATGTTCCCGGCTACTCACGGTGATGGCTTCCAGCCATCCCACATCTTTACAACAACGCCGATAGCTTCAGCCGAGTTGTCCCCGAGAAACGACGGGATTAGTATGGCTGAAAGCCATATAAGATAAATAGCCGGGCACATGGAGCGCAGCGACATGTACCCGGAACTGCGACAGCCAAGAAACGTGTCTGAAAGACACCTAGTAACCTCTTAATGCGAGGGTGACATAGCTGCTATCCTTTACCATAATATCGCGCTTTCCGGCGCTTGAACCGCATCGTTTTCACAACTACCTTTTCCGAATTACAGAGAAAGACAGAGGCAGCATCGCTACACGCGAGACTGCCTCCTTTTTTACCTGCCATCGACCACTAAAGGCGTGGCAGGCTATCGCAAACAAGGGTGTGTGTGCTTATTCGGTCATTAGTTCTTACTGTAGAATGCGCGGATTCGATGCTCATTTACGCGGAGCTCATAACCGTCTTTTCCATATGAGCTTTCCATATAATCCGTAGACTGCGTTCCATCCTCGTTATCGGATATTTCCACTTTGGTCGCACGGGCATGGGTATAATCGTGAGACCAAATCAGTACTTTAGATTCCGGTTCTCCACAAGCTGCTGACCAGTACTTTTTACCCTGAAAGTCGTCAAAAATTGTATAATACTGGACTATTGCCGTCTCCAGCTCACGAATACCGGGCATATACCATCCACGCGTACCGGAAGTAGCAATATCTGCTGATCCGTCATATTTTCGTTTATTCTTTCCGAGACAATAGTGGAATGCCGATGCCGGCTTGTCGTCCTGAGTCAAGCTAAAGAGATGACCCAGAGGCTCGACTCCGCTTCTATTGAATACCCAACGCATCATAGCAAAAGCAGAGCTTTTCGTATAAACCTGGTCACTATCGTCATTCCCATTGTTAAACCCGTCTCTATTAGTCGTTCCACGTCGGAAAACGTTGACGTTTTCCAGACCCCATGACAAGCCTTCTTTGTAGACCTCGCCTGACTCATGTTCTTCGAGCGGATCGCTATGATCAAGATATTCTTCGTAATATTCTATATATGTTTCAGGGACACTTCCGCTACCACCGGGGTGGCTGCCGGGCACGCGGAGGAGGCCGCGCTGCTCGATGGTCAGATAGCGGGTGTAGGTCACTTCATCCGAGCGGGTTCCGTCGGGATTGCGGAGATAGGCGTGATATTTGACTTCGACATCAACCGAGCGGTCGCTGCCATCGCCTAAATTGCCGACATTCTCGTCGATATAGAAGTAGACGCGGGAGCGGGAGTTGTTGACCGCAGGTGTACAGCTGATCGTGACTTCATGGCCGCACTGAGCCTCCGGCGAATGGCCTTCGTAGGCGCCCCCTTCGTTGGGAGTCAGCACCTTCTTGGCTTTGATATCGTCAATAAGATAGGTGTAGAAATACTTTTCGGCACCGGCACCTGCCACAAACCGGCCTTCGTGAGCGCCAAGAGCCTGCGATTTCTCCTGCATCTCCTCGCGGGGAATCATCACCATCTGCACCCAGTCGCGCGGATTGACGCCCGGCTCGGAGCAGGTCTCGGGGATGGTTACTGTGACGTCGGTATAGTAGTTATCCGGTTCGGGAGTGAAGTCCTCATAGTTCATCAGCCACACGTCCATCGGGAGAGCAGATGCGTGAGCGTCGACATGGCGCTCATTGACCACGGCGAGGTAGAGAGGGTTGTCATACTTCAGGTTGACACGTCCGTCGAATGTATAGACATCGTCGGTTGAGTTGCGCACATACTCCAGACCTTTGATTATGATATTATTGTCATAACGGTAGTTGCGGCGTACCTGAAAGTCGATATCGGTGTCGCGGCCGAGATAGATGGTGAACTGCGCCTGATATGTCAGCCCCTGGTGGGTGGTGTAAGAACCCTTGAGTATGAGGGCTGATGCGCGGTGCTCGTAGGCGAGCGTAGGTTTCCAGCGCTGATGGTCAGACTCGGAGATTCCGTCGGGATAATTTGGAGTAAATCCGATTGTCTCACCCGTGGCGGCCACCGTATAGTTGCCAGCAGTGAAGGCCGGCTTGTCTGCGCCGGAAGCGCTGGCACGCTGAGCGCTGAAATTGGGCATATTGACATTCTCGTAAGTATAATAAGAGAATGTGACGGGAGGTGCATCCTTGTTGATGGTGACGGGATCGATCGCAGTAGTGAATTCGTGAGCTTCGGCCGAGCATGAATTGTGCTGCCAGTCGCCCGGATCGCCTTTGTGGAACATAGGCTGACGGGTGACATCATATGTCTCGAAATAGCCGTTCTCGGCGGCAAGATCCGTGACGTCGGGCTGTGTCCAGCTTTTGCCCTGGCGCAGACCTCCCTTCGGCTCTACAAAGGGGACGGCGACAGGCATATTCATCACACCGTATTCGGTAATCGTCAGCGTAGGCAGGTCGGAGGTGAACTGCTCCGGATCAAGCTCGACCGACACGTTGACCTTCGCCATCAGTGCCCGCATATTGACCACTATAGGACTGGCAGGCTTGGCGGTAAGGTTGACTGCGCCGGAACTCTCGCCTATCATCGGCATACCGGCGGCGGGCAGCTGGGATATGTCGCCGTAGGTGCCGTCATCGCTCATGCGGATCGGCGGATAGTAGACCCATTTCTGAAGGTCGGCATAGTTGGCTATTTCCAGCACCGGGTTATCGTCGGATTCCGTGCGGCCGTTGATGCAGATGCATCCGTTGGAGCTGTACTGCGTGCGGAACGAATTCTCATCTGCTTCGGGAGAAGCGGCGTCATCCGTGGCATCGATATTGGCGATGGCCACGATGCGCACTTTGGAATAGTCCTGAGCGAAGAGGTCGGCGCCCGTGCCGGTAGGTATGGTTATGAAAGCCTGATTGCCGGGTGACGCGAGATTCAGTTTCTGATAGGAGGAGAAGTTCTGCGGATTGGACTGCAGCAGCTCGCCGCTGTCATAGTCGAAAAAGAATACGTGGATCGTGTTGATCTGCTTCTCCTTGGGCGACTTGGGACCTCCGGCACGCGAAGCGGGGTTGTCGGCGCCTTTGTAGACCTCAAGCATATCGGAACAGCGGAATGTCACGCAGGGCGCCACGGAGGAGTCGTCGTTCTGTCCGGACAGATCCGGCTCTTCAGAACAGGATATGGTCGCGGCGAAGAGCCCCATGGCCAGATATTTTATTGTGGATTTTAGCGTAAATGTCATTGTTATGGATTGCCTGAAAGGGATTACATGATTGTGAATTTATTGTCGGAGCCGTTCTCCCAGTTCTTCACCTCGTCGGCCTGGAATGTCAGCACGAAGTTGTCGCCGATGAAATTGAAGTGGGCTGTATGGAGTGTGTTGGGCTGTGGCAGATAGTTGAGCACGAAATCGTCGGGAGTCGTAAACGTGCGGTCGGCACGGTCGGCCGGATCGTCGGCAAAGCGATAGGTGATGTCGATCGACTTGTTGCTGCCGAGCACATATTTGCCATCCTTGTCGGTAGTGCCGTCGGGATTGGGAAGCAACAGCAGGATAGCCGGGGTGTCGCCTCCGGCGAAGTCCTCAGACCCGTGCGTGATGGTCTGCCATGCGGAAGGGGTGTTCTCTATGATGGTGAATGTGCCGGAATACCTGTTGTTGGTCGCGCCAGTCGGAACGGTGATCACCGGATCATCGGTCGTAAAGTCGATCACGGCCTGCTTATGGAACTGGCCACGGAAAGTCATACTTTTAATAATCAAGTCTTTGCTCGAATGATTGTGGAACTTGAACCGCAGACCGGTCATGATGTGCATGAACGACATGACGACAGTGCCGTTGCTCTTCTTATGGTCGAACTTTGCCGCGACAAGCACATCGGGCTGGTCAGCGCGTACCAGAGGCGTGGTGACGGCATTTCCCGCAGTCGGGAGAGTGACGGTCAGACGGGGACCATGACCGCCGCTTGTCGCTGCCGAAGAGCGCTCCATGGAGAATGTGGCGTTACCGGCGGCTCCTATGAAGGAATAGAGGGCATCGGTTCTGGTATTCCATGATGTGAGCTGTCCGAAGTTGTAATTGTTGTCGGAGGGCCTGACGGTCACGTTGGCAAGATTGTCAAGGTCGGCACCGCCGTTTTTTGTAGTGTTGGTGAAGAATTTCGACTTGTCATTCCAGTCGATGAGAGCTCCGGCCTCATTTTTACCGCCACCGGATACATTATCGGGCACGCAGTAGCCCCATACGGTAAACTCGTCGACCGAAGTGGCGAGGGTGGCGCGCGAAGATGGTTTTCCTGCAAAATCTCCGACTGTAGCGTCGAGATTTATCTCGGGCCGGCCGAAGACGATGTAGTCGGCAGCCGAGGGAGCGGGCATCCTGACGTCCGACTCTTCACACGCCGCGAGGAGCGCGAGGAGCGGAAGCACGGAAGCTATATGTCTTATAAATTTTTTCATATTCAGCAGTAGAATAATATATCGGTAATGATCAGTCGGTTATGATATAGCTCGCACCTTCGGATTCGTTCCAGTCCTGGACGGTGGGGGGATTGAATATTATGTATTCTTCGCCACCGAGGGTGAAGGTGTAGGTATAGCTCTGTCCCGGGGTCCAACGGCCTCCGTGGGCGGTGACTGCCATCGGGTAGAGATTACCGTAGACGATCTGCCGCGGCTGCTCTATACCGTTGAGCACACGGTGATAGGTCAGTTCGATGACGACGTCGGGCGTGAGCATCTGAGGTATGGCCAGAAGCGCTTCCGAGCCTGTGATGGGGAAGAACTCATGACGGTCGCCGGCGGAAAGCAGTATCGGGGTGTCGAACGTGAGGTCAAACAGCGGCTGCGCATTTTCAGCGGGATCTGAGTGTTCGATCCACCCTCCGGCTGCGTCTTCGGTCTGATCGCCGTAAGTGATCGGCGAGGGAGAGATAGTGTATGTGGCCGATGTGCTGACCTTTCTCAGCGCAAATCCCTCGATCACGACAGAATTGCCTGCTCCTGCGGCGACCGGGCTGATATTGACGGCGAAGTTCAGGCGCGAGAGGATGTGTCCCAGATTGAAAGCGACAGGGGTTGTCGCGCCCGACGTGTAGCGGCGGCGGTGAGTGGCGGCGAGGAGGTCGGTTGCGTCATGATAGTCGGAGGGTAGAGAGTATATGAACGACAGTTGATTGTCGGAGTATTCCTTGTTGGTGAGTCCGGCCGGATCAGCGGCGGGATGGAGCGCGATGAAGGAGTAGGTCATCGCGGGAAACCAGTATTGGGGGTTATTATATTTCCATGAGCCGTCCGTATAGGTCACCTGAGTGCCTTTGAACAGCTGAACGGGAGTTGCGGTCGCATCCTCCGTGGATACGAATTCGCCATAGACGGCGAAGGGTGTGTTTTTGACAGTAGAGCCGCTTTCGACTACGGCACGCGAGCGCGCATCAGCGATGAAGCGCACCTCAAAGCCGTCGGCCGCAGAGCCGATGCCGTCAGCGTCTGACGTGCATGCAGTCAGTCCGGCGGCAGCCGCGATTAAGAGAGAATATGTGAGTTTTGCGTACATATTGCTGTGAAAAAATGATTGGTTGCGCCCTGTGCGGGGCTTTCTCCTGCAAAGAGAGGATAAGAAAGCAAAGGGAAGGTGCGCGGTAAGGGTGCTTGCGGCGCACCCTCCCTTTGCCGATATACAAATTTACTTAGTTGGCAGAGAAGTTCATTTCAACCGAGCCGGTGTTACCGGTTGTCCAGTCGTCAACATTCATGTTCTCCTGAGTTTCAAACACGATCGGTTCGAGGTCGGCCACATCACCGCTGATTGTGATGTTGTAGGTATAGCTTGTGCCGGCTACCCAGTTAGGCTTCCATGAACCTACCATATCGCGTTCGAGTACAGTCTGGTTTGTGTCATGGTCGATAACCTCGATATGGAATCTCATCTTGACATTTGCCGATCCGTATGCGTTAGGAATGACAAAAGCAGAACCGGTGGTAACCTTTAATTCCTCAGATGTTTCAACGTTCGGATCAGCAGCTGAAGCGATATTGGCTTCGGGCACAGCCAGGCGAACGAGCGTGCCGGGATTTGACTCTGACTCGGCCTTTGTTCTTACAGTGCTTCCCCAGACAGGTGAGCCATAAGGATTATAATTGGCCTTATCGTAGATGTTGGTTATTCTGACATTGCTGACCTTGATGTCATAGCCGGGAGCGAATTCACTGTCAAATACGGCATTAACCTTAGAAAGGATATGCTTGAACGTAAATGCCACTTTTGCATTGCCGACAGCCTTTTCCTTAGCGACGATACCTTCGTTGCTTGCAAAAATGAGGTCCTCCTGATACTGGTCGTTACAGATGTATTCTTCCAGATTAAGGGCGCGCTGGGCCACTGTGGTAGCGTCACCACTCAGATCCATAGAGGTAGAGCCATTTTTAAGCGCACCGTTTTCACAGCTGTAGGCGTAAAAATAGTATGTGCCCTCAGGAACCCAGTAACGGGTGTTGGTATATCCCCATGTGCCGTCGGCAAGAGTCACAAGTTCGTCGCTGAATACATTGACTGCATTGGTGTTCTTGGTGTAGTAACCGCTGACATAGAATTTGTTGAGACTCTCTTTGGTGAGTGCGCGTGATTCTTTGCTTACCATGTTCTGGAAGCCGATCGCGTTGCTCTGTACACCCTCTTCGAGTATCTCAGACTCGGTACAAGCTGTCAGTGCCATGGCACCTGCAGCGAGGAAAAACATCGTTTTCTTCATTGTTTTGTTAAGGATTGGGTTAATAAATAATTTTAAATGTTTCTATTTGTATTTCTTTGAGTTTTTATGGTATCAGAATCTACTTATCGCATTACTCCGACAGGGAGGTCGATATCCTCATGCTCGCCCCAGTCGCTGACGTCGACTTCGAAGCCTGAGTCGCTGAGGTTCTGGTCGTCCTCGATGCGTATGCCGGTGATGCGTATGACGCCGCCACGCGGCTGCATGGCTATCTGGTCGGCTATGTCATAGTTGAACTCATAGGTCTTGCCGTTCTTGAGCCGCACCTCGAGATTGAGCGTATAGGGGCGGTCGGAGCGGGAGAGGGCCGAGCGGCCGTAGTATTCGTCAGGGAATCCGGGCACCCCGAACGTGCGGACATGGGTCTCGGCGCCGTAGCTCTTGAGGTCGCAGTCGAAGAGCACGATGGTCGACTCCTCGGATGTCACGCCGTTGCGCAGATAGACCGACTCGGCCATGCCGGCGATGGCGCCGCGTGCGAGCGCGACATGCTCGAGACCATGTTCGAACTCATAGCGGATGACGTAGGTATAGACCAGCGGCTGCATCCTGACGGGGAGTGGCCGGGCTTCATGCAGACCTATCTGCGGAGCCTCCCTTACATAAGCCGCATAGAGCACATCGGGCGGATTGGACGAGCGGAGCGCGGGATACATCTCCTTGATATATGCCAGACTCGTGCGCGAGCGCGACGAGGAGGTGGCGCGGGCGTCAGTGAGCGACGCTATGTCGGAGAAGACTATATACTCGGTGTCGTTGTTATAGAAAAGGTAGGTCTGCTGAGTGGGATCGCCTACATTGATGTCGCCGCCGTCGGCCGAAAGGAAATCCTCGCGGGGATTGTCGTCGGCGGTATATGTGACCATCGTCACCCAGTCCGGGCGCCCGGGGCGGAGCGACTCGTAGCCGAAGCCGTGGAGAGCCTCATCCCAGTTGGACGAGTGGCTCATGCCGTAGTCACGCTCCCACTCATGTTCCCATTCGAGGCTGACGGATGCCGTGCGGAAGTGATTATAGCACAAATCCTTTCTGCACGACGACATCGTGCAGGCCATCAGGCAGACCGTGCTGAATGTAAGTATGTCGGTAAGTTTCATAGTCTCTGTCAAATATTATCTGCGGCCTTTTGCGGTGTCACTGAACCGCCACACGAATGAAAACTTGAGCTTCAGCGGGCCGAAATAGTTCATGCTCTTCGTGCGCTGATACAGGTAGTGGTCGTCATGCGGCACATACTCCTTGTAGCGGGTGTACATATATCCCAGACCGATGCCCGCCTCGAGGGAGAGGCATCGGGTGATCGGCCACATATAGCCGAACGATAGGCCGGCCATCCCGGCCTCGCCGCTGTAGCCGGTCTTTTTGTTTTCAAGGTCATACTTGCCGCCCCCGGCGAAGGCGCCGACATACATTCCGTGCCACGGAGCCTTGGGATTGATATGATAGCGCGCTTCGGGCGATATCATCAGTATCTGATAATACTGGTGGCGAGGGTCATTCTTCCACCACGCCACGTTTCCCTCCAGGGCTACCGACCATGTGGGAGTGATTAGCCATTCAAACTCGACGTTGGGCATCAGGAGCGCGTCATAGAGGAGATTGGTCTTGAGGGCAAACCGATGGCTCGGCGGGACGACGGCCACAGGAGCCGTCACGCTGTCGGCGGCTTCGGTCGTTCCCTCAGCCGCCTTATATCCGGCCTGACGGGCGATGGCTTCGGCTGCCTCGCGGGCAGCTTCTGCCTCAGCCTGTGCAGCGAGAGCGGCGTCACGTGCCTTCTCGGCAGCGACCTTGGCATTCCGCGCTTCAGTGGCTTTGGCCTGTGCCTGCGCCACCTCTTCAGCGCTTTCTGCCTCACGGGCGGCAGCTTCAGCTTCAGCGGCTGCGGCGCGAGCCATTTCGGCGGCATTATGGGCATCGGCGGCTGCACGGGCAGCACGCGCTGCCGCTTCCTCGGCGGCTCTGACCGCTTCGGCATATTCCCTGGCGACAGCGGATGCCACATCGGAAGCTTCGGCGGCAGCGTCAGCTGCCGATGAGGCCGCACGGGCGGCATTGGCGGCTGCACGGGCCGCGGACGCGGCGGCTTCGATAGCAGCCTTGATGTCCGACTTGAGGAAAAGCGACACAGCTACGGCGCTGCGCAACTTCGGAAACAGATTGTCATACATCCATCGGTAAGGGCGGCCACCTCCTATGTCCATCAGACTCTGCTTGCGGCCACCGATGACGCGCCCGTCGGCATCGAATACCCACACGGGGGTGTTCTTCAATACGTCGATCACCTTCTCTCGTGCAGGGACACCGGGTGTCTGCTCCACAAGCCGTAGCAGCTCGTCCCAGGCTATTCCGCCCGGGAGCGCCTTAAGCAGGTCGGGAGCGATACCTGTCTCCCTGACTATATAGCCGGTAATCTCGTCGCAGCGATAGCCGGTCAGGCGCTCGTTGGCCTCATTGCTTCCGTCGGGAGAAGCATAGGCGCGCACCACGATGCGATGGATGTCGTCGGCCGCGTCGGCACGTTTTACCATATCGACAAATTTACTCATCTGAGCGGCGTTGTCTTCAAGTTTCGGTTCAAAATAGCGATGCCCTATCCGGAAGTAGATTCTGGCGGAATCGACCGGATTCTGAGCCTGAAGACCCAAAAAGGAGAAGATCGTGAGAATACCTATAATAATACCTTTTCGCATAATGACTGGTATGGACTCTTTTTTTAATTGCACCTTGTATTGGTAAGCGATACTGTGATAATGACCGGTAAGAAATCTATAATGTAGACTTTTTGGCCATCAGAGGAGCCACAAAGATAAGTAAAAGGTCACAAATTACCCCCCATTTGTTAATTTACGTTAAACTATTTAAACATCCGTTTATTTAACCATTTTAAATAATTTTCTTAAATTTGCATCATGAACATAGCGGAATTGACTGAAATACTTGAGAAGGAAGGATGCTCATGCGCCATCTGGGGCGCCGGAGAGCTGACTCTCTGCCACAGACGCGGCGTGGCCGACCTGTATGAACTGCTGACGAGTAGTCCCGGAAAGCTTCGCGGCGCTCTGGTGGCCGACAAGATAGTGGGCAAAGGTGCAGCCGCGCTGATGGTGATCGGCGGCGTCAGCCAGGTATATGCAGGGGTGATAAGCGATCCGGCGCTTGAGATGCTCCACACCGGAGGAGTCACCGTGATCTGCGGCAAGCGCGTACCTAACATCATCAACCGGGAAGGCACCGGCATCTGCCCGGTAGAGACTCTCTGCCTCGGCTGCAGGACAGCAGATGAATGCCTGCCGCTGATCGAGAACTTCCTTAAGAGCCGTACATAAACTTTTCAGCCCCGGCAGTCATTATATATAATATATGTATGACTAACCAAACTGAAAAGCTATGAGCAAGACTTTATACTGGGGCTTCATCGACCTGAGCGGAGAGATGGTGGTGGAGCCGGGATATGACGGTGCGGGCGACTTCCATGAAGGGCTCGCAATGGTAAAAGTTGACTGGCGCCGCGGCTTCATCGACCGCGACGGCAAGATCATAATCGAACCTCAATTTCAGGCGGCCGGCGACTTTGTCGAGGGGCTCGCCCGCGTGATGGACGACGACAAATGGGGTTTCATCGACCAGGAAGGCCGATATGTCATCGAACCGCAATTTGATAAAGCCGACGATTTCCATGAAGGGCTCGCCCGCGTCATGCAAGGCGACAGGTGGATCTACATCGACCGCACAGGCACTAAGGTCGGCGACGCTCCGGAGACACTACACCCCGAACGGTGGGCCGACGACGACGCCCTCACGCCCACGCTGGCCGGCGACCTTTACGGCTACGCCAACCGGGAGGGCATCATGGTAATAGATCCTAAATACTGCGAGGCCGGTCCCTTCCGCGAAGGACTTGCGAAAGTCAAGCAGACCCGGAGCGGCAAGTGGGGCTACATCACCGCCAAAGGCACCTATGCTTTCAAGACAAAATTCAAACAGGCAGGCGACTTCAGCGAAGGGCGCGCACGCGTGCTCGTCGAAGCCTGACTTCAGACAATAAAGATGCACCCCGGAAGTCAAATGATGGACTTCCGGGGTGCAGTTCTGTTTAAATGTATCTGACCGGTTATTTTACAATAACCTTGACGGGAGCAAAATCTCCATAGACGATATATACGCCGGGAAGAGCGGAAACGCGTTCCACGCCGTCAACACTTCCTGCCCAGATCTGTGTGCCGGCAGTGGTGACTATTCCGCATTTTTTTGCTACGCCGGAAAGCGTGATCACACCCTTGTCAGCGGCGACATTAAGAGCCGGTGTGGCCGTGACTTCACCGACACCTGCCGTGCCGAGCACCAGCGGAGCCGACATTCGCGACTCGCCGCAGTCGTAGACGGCCGTGACGCCGTAGCGGCGGGCGGACTTGTCGGACTTAAAGGTATAGGCAGTGGAGGCGACGGGGGAAGGTGTTACCTTAGTGCCGTCGACATAGACGTTGTAGCCTTTGAGGGTAGCCGCAACCGGTTCTGATCCGGCAGCCGCATAGGTCACATCGTCAATCATCAGGGCGAACTGGCCTCGGGAGATGCCTCGGATAGCCATATAACGCGTACCTTCAGGCACTACATATGCAATCGATTTCCATGTCATACCGACGGTGTAGAGCCCCACTGACTCGAAGTCTTCGGGAGCATTGCCTGAATCTGACAAAAGTAGCTCAAAGCTCTCGGGATAGATGTTGAGGATGCTGCGCGCATAGAACTTGATGAGCTGCAGGCTGCCGGAGAGTTCGGGGGAGATCAGCCAGTCGTCGCAGGCACCTGATTTGGCAGAGAAGGAGCCGAGCATCTGTGATCCGGAGCGGGGACGCCAGTCGGGCAGCATGGTGCCTGACGGATCCTGAGCGGGATTGTAGTCGACGGAAAGTCCGGCCTTGACAGGATTGAACACCTGCCATGCCATGGCTTCGCCGGCGTGGGGATAGCTGAGAATCTGACCCGATACGCCGCTTGAGATGCCCCATGTGGGCTGCTTGTCGCCGTCGACTACGGTCCACGGGCCGAAGCCGGAGATGGCAAATGATTCGTATGTATCGAATCCGTCAGTCACAGGCTCGGGCTGGGCGGTAGCGGGGTCGGGAGCGCTCCAGTTGAGTTCGACGGTGCCGTCGGCTGCCATCGTGCCGTTGATATCGGTGACATAGGCCAGGCGGGGAAGATCGACGAATACAGACAGCACGTCCGATACATTGTCCGAATCCTTGCAGTCGGGAGCGTAGACGATCTCGGCACGGATATCATTCTGCTGCTCGCAGTCCACACCGGCCTTGAAGTCAGTCTTGACAATGGCTGACATACCGGGAGCGAGACGCGGACCGGCCACTTCGGCAAAGACAGCATCATTGCGATAGAATGCGATGCGGTAGTTTTCGGCATCGTTGAGTCCGCGGTTGGTGATTACGGTCTCCACCTCGACAGTCTGTCCTGTCTCGACGATGGTGGGAGCGTCGATCGACACGAGCTGCAGATTGTGTTCCAGCATATCGTCAAAGAGGATGTTGTCGATGAAGATGTAGCCATTGTCGCGGGCAATGCCGCGGAAACCGATCTGGATGAACTTGCAGTCGGCATACTCGTCGAGCGATACCGACACCGGCCCCCAGCCTGATTCGCTTGCCTCGCCGGCATAGAAAGATTCCTGCTCGATCCATCCCTTTGACTCGGGGTTGACGGTCAGCTGTATCTCATTGTAAGTGCCGGGGGTGAAATAAATATAGAATGTGACACCCGGTTTGGTGACATCCTTAAGAGAGAAACGATCGGTATAGAGCATGCTGCTGTAGCCTTCCTCGGGGATATTTGTATTGTCTTCAAGATAGAAGACTGCCATACCTCCGTCATTGTCGTAGGGAGCCACACCGAGCGTCGACTCCGAAGCAAGCACTCCCCATGCGGCTCCTTCGCTGCGGCTCAGGTAGGCGAGTGTCGAGGTGGAGTAGCACTGCGGGAAGCTTTCGCGAAGGGGAAGTTCGCTGAGACCGTCGCCGGCAAATACGGAGTTGGAGTAGGCGGGCTCGCCCGTACCGATATGGTTTGTGGCGGTCACAATGTAGGTCACGGGAGCCTGATCGGGACGCGAGAGCTCCGTATCGGCAAATGTGAGTTCCTTGATATCCTTGGCTACGACAACCTGGTCGCGGGCGCCGAAATAGCGCACGACAGTATAAGTCAGAGCATCGGGATCGACGTAATGGCCTTCGGGACCTACATCAGAGGGCTTCTCCCATGTGACGGTAGGTGTGCCGTCGACATCGCGCAGAACGACATTCTGAGGCTCGCCGGGCAGGTCGAAGCCTACGAATACGCTGCGTGTGTCGGTCAGACCCTTGTTGCCGTCAGCGTAAGCCACTACAGTGTAGCGGTTGACACCCTGGACAGCCTCATTGTCAGTGTAGGTCAGTTCGGCACCGGGAGTCGGGCTGTCAAATGTGTGGATGACAGCGTCGCCGCGTGTAATCTCAATCTTATCCAGCGACTGCAGCTCCTTGTTGCTGACTGTGCGCGAAGGTGCGCCGAATGTTATTACGGCACCGAGCCCTCCCTTTGGCAGAGCGGTCACATTAAGATCGGACACGCGCGCGGGCCCGTTGGTCTCGGCTCCGGGAGTGATCTCCACATCGTCGATGTTGAGCATCCACATCAGGTCGGCACCGGGAGTCGTGGCGTGGAAGCCGATATAGTATTCTCCCGCTTCGGATACATGGATGGTAGCCTGATAGTCCTTGAAATAGCCGTACTGGCTCAGTATGGCCTGGTTCTCCACAAGCATGGTGTTCATTTTGGCTGCCTCGGGAGCGTCGCCCATTTTGACTTCCATATATTCTATGAAGCTCGGCACGATGGAATTGCCCTGGCTCATAGCCTTATAGGTGAGATTATAGGTGCGGGTGGGCTCCAGATGGATGGGAGGCGTGAAGAGCCAGTCGTTCTTGGCATATCCGTCGGTCGGACTGCACTGTGCCACGCCTCCGCGGTAGCCGGTATAGTTCCATGTGCCGGTGGAGTTGGCTCCTAAAGCGCCCTCGCCGAGATGCTGCACGGTGTAGGTGCTGAAGTCAACTTCGGTATCGAAGTTCTCGACATACGGCACCTGCGCGATATGGCCTACGATCACCTTGTTGGTGGCGGCCGGTGTGCCGGCTATACCCTGATGCTTGGGAGTGATTATATAGTAGTAGGCGTGCAGGTCGGGGTTGGTCACTTTGTCGGAGAATTTTGTCTCGGTGATATCAGTAGCCACCGCCGTATTGTCGGGCATACGGACAATGTCGTACGTAATCTTCAGCGTGTCGACATATCCGCCGTTGATACCCTTGCGGGGCATACCCCATGATACGCTGATGTCGCCACCGCGGTCCTCGTTGACAGCTTTCGGGGTCGGACATGCCACAGGAGCATCGTTACCCACGAATGTGCGCAGCGACTTCGATACGCTACGGCCTGCAGCGTTGGAGGTGTAGACGGAGAATGTGTACCAGCCGTTCGCCGGGAGCGTCATCTCGACCTCCTCATTGCGCTTGCCGGCGCGCACCTGACCGGTGAATTTCTCTTCGCCGTCGATGCTCATCACATAGTCGAGATTGCCCGAGAGGGTCTGGCCGCCCATTGAGAGTTTGGGCGCATCGAATGCCACCAGACCGCTCAGAGAGCCCTCCTCGAACAGCGGGAAGAGCTCTTCAACGGCCTGAGGAGCGCCGTCGGCTACATTTTCGGGTGCATACAGGCCTACGAATTCCTCGTTGTCGGGGAAATTGCCGACTTTGGTCGCCTTGCCGGTAGCCGTATCGACGGTGTAGAGCGCCGATGATCCGTCAGTGAACAGTGCAGCCCAATAGAATTTGCCTGTCATCAGGTCAATTGTGGCCGACTGAGGATACTGGATGTCGATCTTCTTTACCCCGGTCGATCCGATCAGGTCAAGGCGGCGTGCCTGCTTGTCAAGCTTATACAGATTGCCGTCGACGCCTATGGTGAAGACATTTCCCTTGGCGTCGGCAGCTATCGCCACCTGATTGGTCTTCTCGTCAAGGAATATCAGATCGGTTATGGCGAAATCATTGTTGGCCGGATCGAGATTCATGCGTCCGATGACATAGTTGGCCTCGAGATTTCCGACAGAGAAGATGCCGTAGACCTTGAGCTCGATGGGGTCGAAAGTCATGTCGCGGGCTATGTGACCCATGCTCACGCTATACGATTTCTCATATTTGAACGGCTCGGTCTGACACTGATAGAGCGTAGTGTAGACATACTCTTCGCCGTCGAATGTCTGGATCTCATAGTTGATGAAATAGTATTTGCCCTCGGTGTAGAAGCCGCCACCCTGCACGGTAAACATTTCACCGAGGTAATGGCTTGCCACCTCGACAGGCGCCGTCGTCGTGGCGGAATAGATGCCGAACGGCGTGCGGGTTGCCGACCAGGTGTCGGCATAGATCACGCCGCCATAGATCAGCCCGTCATCACCGGCTCGGGAGATGCCTGATGCAGGAGTGTAGCTCCCGGCAGCAGCGCGCGGTGTGGCTGAAAGCGGGCGCACCATTTTCTTGATATTGGCCACATAGGTAGCCAGCGAGTCTCGGCCGTCGTCCTTCAGGGAGCGGTGAGACTGCTCCGGCACAAAGTCAGGAGTGAAGGCCGAAGCCATCACTCCATATGTAAGTGCCGCAGATAGTATTAATACCTTGCGTATGTTCATATATTATCAGAATAATTGTTTATCGGATCAGTATCTTGTGTGCTTCAGATGTTCCGTTGATGCGCACGATGTAGATGCCTGCGGAGAGGTCGAGAGCCTCACCGTCGCGGGCTTCGCCTACCTGAGTGCCGTTGGTGTTGAACACGACAGCATCAGCTCCGTCGACTTTCACGGATGAGCCGCTGACGGTGATCATCACGCCGCTGTCTTCCACGGCATCGATTCCGGTAGGTACGGGAGTGATGTCCACGTCGTTGAGTTCTAACGGAGTGTTAGGATGAACAAGTGTGGGGTGTACATAATTGCCGTCGGCAGATTCCACGGAGAGCTGGTAAGCGCGTTCATTCTTCACGACGGGGATAGTGAAGCGGCCGTCGCTGTCGGTCACGCCTGTATATGCCACCTTGGCAGCATCGGCAGATACCTGTGCCTTAGCTTTAGCAGGACCGGATTCAGGACGCTCGGTCAGAACGACCTTCAGGCCGGCCTGAGCCGCTTTGTTCTTGACGATGCGGCCGGATACGGTCGACGGCTCGAGAGCGTAGCGGAGATGCACGGCGGGAGCTGATTTGCTGAGATTTGCACCGGGATAGGTACCACCTTCATAGCTCATCTCAAATTTACGCAACATATTAGTATCATAATTGTGATGTCCGATATAGAAACTCCAGTGCGAAGCAGAAGCGGTTATATCAATAGTGATTTTCAGCGCTTTGCCATTATAGACCATCGGCGTGGCAAGAGGAATTATACATTTGGCAGGAGCATCGGCGGCTGATTCTCCAAAAGCGAGGGTGTAGCTCCCTATGGTGGCGGTAGATTCATCCGGCAGAACGAAATTTTCTTTTTCCGTATCGGAGAAAGGTGTCACTTCATCTACTTCCTCAATCCAGAGTGTGTAAGGCATCTCAAGATTTTGATATGTCGAAGAATTGTAGACTGAGAATTCAAGTTCTTTAATTTCTTTGTTGACAGGGAAAGAAATCTGATCGGCAGGAACATAGAATTGAATTTTCTGGAATTTGTACTGAACAAAGAGTGTCTCATATTTATCAATTGACTGTTCTGCCTTGCCGACACATTCCTCTTCAGCCACGTTTACGGTAACTTCCGACGATTTGAGTGTCTTTTCGCCGTCGCCAACTTCTACCTCGGCATGGAGGGCAGCTTCGCCGGCGGTGCGGGGCATATAGCTGAGCTCGACAGTTGTTTTGCCGTAGGCATCGATGGCGACGCCTTCAGCCTGGGCAACTGCTGTTTCGCCTTCAAAGAGGGTCACCACATAGTCGCCGTCGCTGCTACCGAGCATATTGGATATCTCTACTTTGGCTGTCAGCAGTTTGTTGACTTCGCCGGAAGCGGGAGCTGAGATTGATTCGAGAATAAAGTCGTGGTCAGGATCAACAGGTGTCACGCCGAAGATATTGTCAAGGCTGAACGGATGGGCCACAAATTTGATGTAATAGTTGCCTGTCTCTACATTCTTGAAGCTGAAAGAATACCAGCGCATATCATTTGCAGTAGCGGGAGCCTCGAATGTATTGAACGGGGTACGTCCCGTGCCTAACTTGGCTACGACACCGCCGAGTTCCGTCCATGTCTCGCGGTCTTTCGACAGATATATTACAAGCACCTTGTCGTGTGAGTCGCTGACGCTCTGGCGTCCACCCATAAGCGAGAGCTGTCCGCCTTTCTCGATCTTCATAAGCGAAGTGACGAGGGTCGATTCGCCACTGCTTGCACTGTTTGCCCGATAGCGCGAGTCGTAGCTGGCATATGAGTTACGACGGAAAGAACCATTTTCTACTCTCCAGCCTTTGGGCATTGCATATTCATCGGAACCATTCTGGGTCTGGAAGTCCTCGATCCAGCCATCCTGAGCCACGGTAGCGCCGCCGAGTGCGAATGTGAAGGTGCGATCGGTGCTGATCCCATCGGAATAAGTAAGGGTGACATTGCCTGTCTTGGCGCCGAGAGTGGCGTCAAAGGTGAAAGCAATATCTTCCTTGTTAGCACCTTTGGCGAGGGTAATGGGGAGAGCCACTGTGGTTACTGCCCCATCGAGAGTGCCGTCCATCTCGATATCGGTAATCGTGATATCGCTCTGGCCGGTATTGCTGCCGCCGAGAGTCAGAGTGTAGGCGTCTGTATGGTAGTCGCCCTCAACATATCCTCCTGCAGTTACTTTGGTTGTGCCGTTATAGAGTTCGAAGATTCCGACAATAGAGAGAACTTTCACGCTGCCGACCTTAGCTGTCGCACCGTTCAGACTGTTACGGACACCGAAGTAGAAGTTGCTCTCTGTCACAGAGGGGTCGGACAATTTATACGGCACCGCGAATGTAAGTTTTTTCGATTCGCCGGGGGCAACCACGCCTTCATTTGATGGGAGAGTCACGATTTCTGACGTAAGGTTGTCACCGTAGTAATTGGTTTTTCCGAATGTGAATGTCACGTCCGTGAGGTCGACATCGGCTGTACCCTTATTGTTAAAGGTAATCGACACATTGATAGTGGCATCGCCATTGACATCGGCTACCGGAGCTTCATCACAGGTTATATCGGATAAGGTTGTGAACACAATAGGATCCAGGTCGGCATAGGCGGCTGCGAAGTCGTCGAGAGCATTGGCGCCGCTGCGGAAAACGATGCCGAGACGGGTATAATCGGCTACGTCTAATGTCACCTTCTGCCACTCGGTATCGCTTATGGCAAAATCAGCCGGGAGAGCGATTTCGCTTCCTTTGGTGATTTTGACTCCGTCAAAGGTCATCTTGAAGACATTCACTCTATTACCCTTTACCCAAAAGGACACCTCACCTTTCACCGGAGGTGTAACGAGGCAATCATAGTATAAATAACGATTGCATTGATCAGAAACAGAGATATAAGCGCCGCCGTCATGGCCTCCGCTGCTTTGAGCCGTATACCATACGTCGGTCAGCGAGGCGGATCCGCGGTCTACATTATGTAGCCAGTATTCAGGGGCGAAGTCGGCAGCGGAAGCATCCGTGATGCCGTCGAATGTCTCTGTGTAATTGGCGGTCTCCGTTACGGCAAGAGCGGTAGCCGGATAGAGCAGACCACCCACTGCCAGAAACAATCCGGCAAAGTGTGATAATGATTTTTTCATTGGTTTATAAAAAATGGATAATGTAAAATATGATCTTATTGGAAAAAATAGCTTAGAATTGTACTTAATGCCCTTCCTTGTATTGGAAATCATCAAAACATCTGCAAATGTAGAAATTTTATTACAATTTGCAACCACATCAAAGCTAAAAATTTACATATACACCTATTTTTGGTGAAAATTTTAATACTTTTGTAAAAATAGCTAATAAAAAGAGAGGGTATCTCCGGCAGTTAGCCTTGAGATACCCTCTTCATTATAGTCTGTAATTCGGAGCGATTATTCTTCGGGAGTTGACTCGCGGCGGGGCTGACGCTCTCCGCCATCGCGACGGTCGCCACCTTCGCGACGTCCGCCTTCACGACGGGGACGATCGCCGTCGCGGCGAGGACGGTCGCCATCACGGCGGGGCGGGCGCTCGCGGCGCTGGGGCTCGACGTAGCCTTCGGGCTTGGGCTGGAGGGCACGCATCGAGAGGCGGTATTTGCCTGTCTTCTTATCGATCTCGATGAGTTTCACCTCTACGGTGTCGCCTTCCTTAAGGCCGGATGCCTCCATGTTCTCAAGGCGTTCCCATGAGATCTCGGAGATGTGGAGAAGGCCGTCGCGGCCGGGCATGAATTCAACGAATGCACCGAAGTCGAGGATGGAGCGCACCTTGCCGGTGTAGACTTTACCCTCTTCGGGGAGCTGCACGATGGCGTTGATCATCTCCATAGCCTTGTCGATAGATGCCTTGTTGGCAGCTGCCACTTCGATGTAGCCGCCTTCGTCGATTTCGTCGATGGAGACGGTGGCGCCACTGGCTTCCTGGATGCCCTGGATGACTTTTCCGCCCGGGCCGATAACAGCACCGATAAGCTCCTTGGGTATGAGCATTGTGACGATGCGCGGAACGTGGGGCTTATAGTCTTCGCGGGGTGCGGGTATGGTCTGCTCGATAATGTCGAGAATATGCAGGCGGCCTTCGCGTGCCTGATTGAGGGCGCGCTCGAGGATCTCGTAGCTGAGACCGTCGACCTTGATATCCATCTGGGTGGCGGTGATACCGTTGCGTGTGCCGGTCACCTTGAAGTCCATGTCGCCGAGATGGTCTTCGTCGCCGAGGATATCGGAGAGGACTGCATATTTCTCACCGTCGGAGATGAGACCCATGGCGATACCGCTGACGGGGCGTTTCATCTTGACACCGGCGTCGAGAAGCGAGAGTGTGCCTGCGCAGACTGTAGCCATCGACGACGAGCCGTTAGACTCGAGGATATCGCTGACAATACGGCATACATAGGGGAAGTCATCGGGGAACATACGCTTGAGGGCGCGGTGGGCGAGGTTGCCGTGACCCACTTCGCGACGGCCTACGCCGCGGGGTGCGCGTGCTTCGCCTGTCGAGAAGGGAGGGAAGTTGTAGTGAAGGAGGAAGCGCTCGCGACCCTGATTGAGCACGTCGTCGAGGATCTTCTCGTCGAGCTTGGTGCCGAGTGTGACGGTAGCAAGGCTCTGGGTCTCGCCGCGGGTGAAGACGGCTGATCCGTGAGGGCCGGGGATATAGTCGGTCTCGCACCAGATGGGGCGGATCTCATTGGTCTTGCGGCCGTCGAGACGCACGCCTTCATCAAGGACGCAACGGCGCATGGCCTCTTTCTCCACGTCATGGTAGTAGCGCTTGACAAGGGGAGTCTTTTCGTCGCGCTCCTCTTCGGGAAGGGAGTCGATATATTCCTGACAGATTGCATCGAATGATTCCTGACGCCAGTGCTTGTCGGCTGAGCCGGCCTTGGCGATGGCGTAAGCTTTGTCATAGCATTTGTCGTGGACGTCCTTGCGGAGCTCTTCGTCATTGACTTCGTGGCAGTATTCGCGCTTTACGGTGGCACCGGCTGCCTCGGCAAGCTCAAGCTGAGCCTGACACTGCACCTTGATGGCCTCGTGAGCCACACGGAGGGCTTCGAGGAGATCAGCTTCGCTGACTTCGTTCATTTCGCCTTCGACCATCATGATATTGTCGTAGGTGGCGCCTACCATGAGCTCCATGTCGGCACGCTCGCACTGCTCGAAGGTGGGGTTGATGACAAACTGGCCGTCAACGCGTGCCACACGCACTTCGGAGATCGGGCCGTTGAAAGGTATATCGCTGACAGCCATTGCAGCAGAGGCAGCAAGGCCGGCGAGTGCATCGGGCATGTCCTCGCCATCGGCCGAGTACATGGTGACCTGGACGATGGTGTCGGCATGATAATTGTCGGGGAAGAGGGGACGGAGCGCACGGTCGACCAGACGCGAGGTCAGGATTTCGTAGTCGCTGGCACGGCCTTCGCGACGGGTGAAGCCGCCGGGGAAACGTCCGTTGGATGAAAATTTTTCTTTGTACTCGACTGTCAGAGGCATGAAGTCAACCCCTTCGCCGGCTTCTTTGGCGGAGCAGACAGTGGCGAGAAGCATGGTGTTGCCCATGCGGAGTTCTACCGCTCCATCGGCTTGCTTGGCTAATTTGCCGGTCTCGAGAGTGATCTCACGGCCGTCGGGCAGCGCGATGGTTTTTTTGATTGGATTCATAAAAATGTGATTGTTATTATATCTTGTAACGTCAAAATTCGCGCAAAGATACGCAATTTTTTCGGTATTAATATAATAATGTCATTACAAAATGTTAAACGGCGCTTTTTTGCATGTGCGGAGCTGTCACGGCGGAGCGATAAAATTTACTGCAAAACATGGGTCGCCCCATGCCGAAATGTCTGTACTTTTCACTATCTTTGCACAACAATATTTTCATCAACAAATTGATGCTTATGGAAGGCATTGATAACTACGGCGCTAACTCCATGCAGGCTGCTCTCGACGGCTTGTCGGAGCCTCCGTGCGCCATGCCGCGCCGCCACCATGCTCCGCTGCTGTCGCAGGACGAGGTGAGGGAGATTGTCGACCTCTGCCGGTCGATCCTCTTTCCGGGCTTCTTCGGCCCGGCCGACGTCAACCACGAAAACCTGTATTTCCGCATAGGCGTGGCTCTCGACGAGCTGCGCGAGAAGCTCGAGAGGCAGGTCACGGCCGCCCTCTGCTATCTGGTCGACAATGTGACCGCAGGCGAACTGTCGGCCCTGCGCCACAAGAGTTCCATGATAGCCGACAGCTTCATAGGCTCGCTGACCGCAATCCGCGGGACGCTGATGACCGACGTAGCGGCCATCTATGCAGGCGACCCCGCTGCCGACTCCGAAGCCGAGATCATCATCTGCTACCCCGGGGTCAAGGCCATAGCCAACTACCGCATCGCCCACCGGCTCCTTGAGCTCGGCGTCCCCGTAATCCCGCGCCTGATCTCCGAGCAGGCCCACTCGGAGACCGGCATCGACATACACCCCGCCGCCACTATAGGCCATAGCTTCATGATCGACCACGGCACGGGCATAGTCGTGGGCGCCACTGCCATCATAGGCCATCACTGCCGCCTCTATCAGGGCGTCACGTTAGGAGCACGCAGCTTCGCCAAGGACGAGAGCGGCAATATCATCAAGGGAGAGCCGCGCCACCCCATCCTGGGCGACAATGTCACCGTCTACTCCAACTCGACACTTCTGGGACGCATCACCGTCGGCGATGATGCCGTCATAGGCGGCAACCTGTGGGTCACCCGCGATGTCGCCCCCGGAGAGCGCCTCGTCCAGCAGTCGGCGGCCAACAATCACAGATAACATCTACACAAAATACATCTTTATGTCACAGCAATTTGAAATGGTAGCCAAGACCTTCAGCGGACTCGAGGAAGTCCTCGCCGAAGAGCTTCGCAACCTCGGAGCGCTCAATGTCGAGCCCGGCAAGCGCATGGTATCTTTCGAAGGCGACCTGGCCATGCTCTACAAGGCCAACCTTTGCTGCCGCACAGCCCTGCGCATCCTCAAGCCCATATATAAATTCATCGCGACCGACCCCGACACGCTCTATCAGATGACGAAAGAATATGACTGGGGCTCGATACTGTCGCCCGACAAGACATTTGCCATCGACACCGTGACCTACAGCGACGAATTTACCCACTCGCGCTTCGTGACCTATCGCGTCAAGGACGCTATCGTCGACTGGTTCACCGACCGTCTCGGCGAGGGAAAACGCCCCGGCGTGCGCCTCCAGGATGCTGATGTGATGATCAACGTCCATATCGCCGGCGACCGCGTGACTCTGTCGCTCGATTCGTCGGGCGAGTCGCTCCACCGCCGCGGCTGGCGTGTGGCCCAGACCGAAGCGCCCATCAACGAGGTGCTTGCCGCCGGCATCATACTGATGAGCGGATGGCGTGGCGACAAGCCCTTCATCGACCCGATGTGCGGCTCCGGCACATTCCTGATCGAGGCCGCTCTCATCGCAGCCAACATCAATCCGGGCATCTACCGCAAGGGCTTCGCCTTCGAGCAGTGGCCTGACTTCGACCGCGACCTCTACGACTCGATCTATAATGACGACTCCGGGGAGCGCACCCCCTCCTGCCCCATCATAGGCGCCGATATGTCGCCCAAAGCGCTGGCCATCGCTACGGAGAATGTCAAAAGCGCCGGTCTGGCCCGCTATATCGACCTGCAGCTCAAGCCGCTGTCGCAGTGGACGGCAGCTCCTGCTGACGGTGTGATCGTCACCAATCCCCCCTATGGCGAGCGTATCAGCGTGGCCGACATGGAAGGCCTCTACGAGCTTATCGGCAACAAGCTTAAGAATGTATTCACAGGCTATCATGCATGGATCATATCGAGCAACATCGAACTGTTCAATGCCATCCACCTCTCCCCGTCGGCAAAGATTCCATTGCTCAACGGAGCGCTCGAATGTGAGCTCCGCGAATACATCATATTTGAAGGCGACTACAAGAGCTTCCGCGCCCAGGGCAAGAAACTGCATCGCGGCGACGAGCAGCCGGAACCGGGCAAGACAGCCCGCGGCCGTCGCCTGACCGACACCGAGTGGAAGCGTGACGCACGTCGCAAGGGATTCGGAGGTAAAGACGGACGCTCCGCCGACAAGGGCGAACGCAAGGACTTCAGGCGCCGCGACGACCGCCCGTTCAGCGACCGCAAGCCGTTTGCCGAACGCAAGCCCTTCACTCACCGACGCGACTCCGACGAGCGCCCCGAGGCTACAGAAAGCGAAAACCCGCTCTTCGCCCGCCGCAATCCCATGGCTCTCTCGATGCTGCAGGGTAAGACTCCGTCGCTTCCACCGGCAGAAGGACCTCTGATGCGCCCGCGCCGTGGCTGGAAAAAGAAAAATGACTAATTACCAACCCCCATATCCCCCTCAACCATCCTTATGAATATACTCCTTTTAGGCTCCGGCGGTCGCGAATCTGCTCTCGCGTGGAAAATGTCACAAAGCCCTCTGACCGACAAACTATATATAGCCCCGGGCAACGGCGGAACAGACGCTTACGGCGTCAACGTAGCCATCAGCCCCACCGATTTCAAGGCAATCGACAGATTTGTAGCCGACAATGCCATCGACATGATAGTCGTGGGCAATGAAGACCCGCTCGTTGCCGGCATATACGACTATTTCGAGAGTAAGCCCGTGCTCGTGGTCGGCCCTTCCAAGGCCGGCGCCGCCCTCGAAGGGAGCAAGGACTTCGCCAAGGACTTCATGACACGCCATGGCATCCCGACGGCACGCTACCGCAGCTTTACCGCAGCTACCATCGAGGATGGCTACAAGTTTCTCGAGACCCTGACTCCTCCCTACGTTCTCAAGGCCGACGGACTCGCAGCCGGAAAAGGCGTGCTGATCATCGACTCGCTCGACGAGGCCAAAAAGTCGCTCCGCGAGATGCTCGACGGAATGTTCGGCGGAGCATCGGCCACCGTCGTCATCGAAGAGTTCCTGTCGGGAATCGAATGTTCTGTCTTCGTCCTGACCGACGGCAATGGAGGCTATCGCGTTCTGCCTGTGGCAAAGGACTACAAGCGCATCGGCGAGGGTGACACCGGACTCAATACCGGCGGCATGGGCGCTGTAAGCCCCGTACCGTTCGCCGACGAAGCTTTCATGAAGAAGGTGACCGAGCGGATCATCGAGCCGACAATCCGCGGCCTGATTGCCGACGGAATCACCTATCGCGGATTCATCTTCCTGGGTCTCATCAACGTGGGAGGCGAGCCGATGGTAATCGAATATAACGTGCGCATGGGCGACCCGGAGACCGAGGCCGTGATGCTCCGCATCGGCTCCGACCTTGTGGAGCTGATGAAGGCGGCCGCGCAAGGCTCGCTCGGCGACCTGCCGCTGATCCATGATCCGCGCACGGCTGTGACCGTAATGATGGTATCGGGCGGCTACCCCGGCTCCTACCCCAAAGGAAAGACTGTCACAGGACTCGACAAAGTGTCAGACTCGATACTGTTCCACGCAGGCACCAAGCGTCTTGACGACGGATCGCTCGTCACTTCCGGCGGCCGCGTCATTGCCGCCAGCTCCTACGGAAACTCTATCGCCGAAGCGCTTGAAAACAGCTTTAAGGCAGTGTCGGCCGTAGATTTCGACGGCAAATACTTCCGCCGCGACATAGGCCGCGACCTGATGGATCTCGAAAACGCATAAACCGACTGCTTCCCGGATCACTACCCGACTATGACTGCTCGCGCCATAACCGACTTCTTGCATTCCCGACCGGGCGGACGCCTGCTCAGTCTGGTCGGACTGCTGCTGATCGCCGGCGGATACTACCTCGGAGCCAATCAGACTCCCGAGGGGGTGACACCCGCTATCGGAGGATGGGGGGGGGCAGGTTGCGCGTTAGCCGCCACCGTAGCTGTCATCAGCCTGCTGCGGCTCATCAACAAACAATTCAACATCATGCGGAGCGAGAGCTCGCTCGGAGCCACCGTCACTGTGGCGATGGCGGCCGCCATACCCTGGGTAGCCACCACGATATGGGCCGCATGGATGCTGCCTGGAGTGCTGCTCATCGGAAGCTATCTGCTATTCGCGACATACGGCGAACTGACCCCTACCCGCACCGTCTACCTGATATTTACCCTGACCACGGCCTCCGCCTTCATTGTCCCGCAGGCGCTGTTCTATCTGCCGGTCATCCTGATCGGATGCGTGCAGATGCGTATTTTCAGCCTGAGGGTAGCCATTGCCGCCTTACTCGGCATAGTGACGCCGGCATGGATAGCCGTAGGATTCGGGCTCTGCCCGATTGACAGGCTGCCCCTCCCCTCCGTAGAGTTTTCCGGTGACATATTTTCCCGCCTGCTGGTCGAGCCGGAGATGCTGGCAGGCGTTGCCGTAATAGTCCTGTTCGGACTTATAGCGATGGGCGGCAACCTGTATAAACTATTGCGCTACAACGCATTCACACGCGCCACCAACGGATTTCTCACCCTTCTGTTTCTCGCGACACTTCTGCTGCTGATCATGGATATCAACAATCTGACCGTCTATATCCCGCTGCTCATCGTCCTTGCCGGATATCAGGTGACACTCTTCTTCGTCACCCGCCACACCGACCGCAGCTGGATCGGCATAGCCATCGTGACAGCTATTTTCTGGGGACTATATTTATGGAATCTATGGATTACACTACCAGCCGCACAGACGCCCGCAGCATGAAACCCCGCGTCATCGCTGACGCCAACATACCCTTCCTGACCGAACTGCTTGGCGACTCGGTCGAACTCATCAGGCTCGCTCCGACAGATATCACGGCCGAAACTATGCGCGAGGCCGACGCACTGATAACCCGCACGCGCACCCGATGCGACGCCCGGCTGCTTGACGGCTCGCGATGCCGGTTTATAGCCACCGCGACAATCGGCACCGATCACATCGACTTCCCCTATTGCGCCTCCCGCGGGATAACCGTAGCGAGCGCTCCGGGATGCAACGCGCCTGCCGTCGCCCAGTATGTGCTTGCATCCGCGCTGCGCCTTATCGGCGACAGACGACCGGAAGAACTTACACTCGGCATCGTAGGCGTCGGCCATGTAGGCTCGATCGTGGAGCGCTGGGCTCGCGGCTTAGGCTTTCGCCTGCTCCTCTGCGACCCTCCCCGCGAGGAAGCTGAAGGATGCGACAGGTTTGTATCCCTCGGCGAGATAGCCCGCCGGGCCGACATCATAACATTTCACACACCGCACACCCTCACCGGACCATACGCCACCCACCATCTGGCCGACAGCTCATTTTTCAGTTCTCTGGAGCGTCAGCCTATAATCATCAACTCAGCCCGCGGCCCGATCACCGATACCACGGCACTGCTCGACGCCATCGATGCCGGTAAAGTCGGCTCCGTAGTCATCGACTGCTGGGAAGGAGAACCCGATATCAACCTCGACCTGCTGGACAACGCAGCCTACGCCACACCGCATATCGCCGGCTACTCAGCCGAAGGGAAAGCGCGCGCATCGCTTATGGCCGCCCGGGCCCTCGCCGACCATTTCGGTATCAGATTCGCCCCGTCGATTCCCGTGCCGCACGATGCCCCTGCGACCGTCACAGCCGCACAGCTGCTCCAAAGCTACGCACTTTGTCTTATACACAACTGACGCATCCGA
>CAMWHE010000023.1 GCA_947173955.1 uncultured Bacteroidales bacterium
ATGATTGGTTTATTAAGCGAGCCGCTGTCGGGATGACAGCGGCTCGCTTGATGTCTACCCATCCCGATTCAGAGATCAGAGGTGGCGGATGCGCCTTATTAGAGTGGAAAAAACGGCATAATTTGGTAGTATCATATATAAATTCTAATTTTGCATTCCGGAAAAGTGTGTCAAGTATCATTTTTTCGTAATTGACAACATGAAAATAGAACGAAACATATACCTAAATAAGATAATTGACAGCCGTCATAACGGCATGATTAAAATCGTTACAGGTGTTCGCCGGAGCGGTAAGTCATATTTATTGTTCAATCTCTTTAGCGATTGGTTAAAGGAGCATGGGATTGATGAAAAGCATATAATCAAGATTGACTTGGAGGATAGACGTAATAAATTTCTCCGAGACCCGGATAATCTTTTGGAGCATATTGACTCTAAAATGGTTGACGATAAGATGTATTACATCCTTATTGACGAGATACAGCTTGTTGAGGAATTTGAGGATGTACTGAATAGTTATCTTAAAATTGAAAATGCCGATGTTTATGTGACCGGTAGTAACGCTCGCTTCTTATCGAAAGATGTTATAACTACATTCAGAGGGCGAGGTGAAGAAATCAAGGTGTTTCCTCTTAACTTTCGGGAGTATATGTCTATGAGCGACAAGTCAGTGGAATTATCGTTTGAAGAATTCATGACTTATGGTGGCTTACCGCAGGTGCTTGAATATTCATCCGAAGAAAGAAAGAGTGAATATTTAAAAGCCCTATTTGCAGAAACCTATATTACCGATATTAAGGAGCGATATAACGTTAAAAATGACGAGGAACTTGAAATTCTGATTGATATTATATCTTCTGGCATTGGAGGATTAACCAATCCCACAAAACTGGCCAACACTTTCGTCAGCGAAAAGAAAGTTAAACTTAGCGACAAGACTATTAAGGCATATCTCGATTACATTTGCGATTCATTCCTTGTGGAAAAGGTGCAGCGCTATGATGTTAAAGGTAAAAAGTATATCGATACGCCTTATAAATATTATTTCGTTGATATGGGGCTTAGAAATGCCCGTCTAAATTTCCGTCAGCTTGAAAAGGCTCATATGATGGAAAACATAATATACAATGAGTTACGTGTTCGTGGTTTCAACGTTGACGTGGGAATCGTTCCCACAATAATTCGGGATAAGGAAGGCAATCGAAAACGTATAAGTTATGAGATTGACTTTATATGCAATAAAGGAAATAAGCGTTATTACATCCAGTCAGCTTACCGAATGAATAACGAGGAAAAAGTTCGTCAGGAAGAAAATTCACTACGTAATGTTACCGATTCGTTTAAGAAAATTATAGTTGTAGGAAATCCGATACTTGTAGAACGCGACAATAGCGGCATTACGACGATCAGTATATACGATTTTCTTATGAAAGATAATTCACTAGAGCTATAAAAAACTCTTTGGTATATAATCAGCTAGCGCCCATACATAAAGATGAACGACGATTAAATCCCGCTAGTTTTTACACAAAAAAGAGACTGCCTAATTTGTGATTAGACAACCTCTTTTTATTAAATACTAGAACTCTATTTTATAAAAATCTTCTTTACAATATTCCCTTTACGACATATATATATTCCCTTTATTAGATTTAAAACCCTTATGCCTTGAAGATTATAAATTTCGACATCTGGATCACTTATGTCAATTGAAATATTAGAATCAATAACAATCCTGTCTATACCAGCTCCACCGTCACCTCCAGCCAAACGATCTATAAATGAATTGGCAGTTGATTGAACTAACGGGAATAAATCACCGAGCGAAGTAGAGCAGTCCAGCGCAAACATTATAGCAACTGAAGATTTAATATTTTGTATATCAATATCGTCTGCCTTTGCATTTTCAACATTGTGGTTCCATATATCACGCGAAGGAATATATTGCCATTGATCAATTCCATTTTGTTCAACATCAAGTATATCACCATTTATATCACGACAATCATTTAGAGTGAAAATCAATTTAATACAAAAGAGTCGCGTTACCCATTTGCAATTCATTTACAAATGAAGTAAAATCACCTTTGGTAGATTCACTAAGCAGAGATAGAGGTTTACGGTTAATTTCATCGTTAAAGCCAATTATACCCATAAATACTCCATTGTCTTCGGCTAACGGATTATCAAAACCTTCAGGAAAAGTTATTTCACATTTCCTACTACTACTGCAAGTAGCATAATTCCCCGAAGTGGAAGATGATACAAAACAGTCGCCTGGAATTGTAATTTTTCCACTGCTTAAAGTACCATATTTTGAGCCACTCATCCCATTCTCTGCACAGTTTTGTGTTACGGTCATTATTGTACCGGTAGAATTCTCATGAGAATAAGGCGAAATGTATACCTTATTCGGATCTCCGACGTTTATAGAAATATATTCAGCATCATTAAATACCTTTGTGCGATATCTATCGGGGTGTTGCACGGATTTTTCGATTTCAATATTTTTTTCTACTGGACTATCATTTGACGTCCAATACCAAAAAGGGTCTACCCAATATCCTTGACCGATTTTAACCCAAGTTTCTGGAGTCGGCGTATAATCAGGAATTCCATTAGGAAATTCTATAACATGCTCAAAACGTGATGAACTAGCTAATGAACTTGGTTTTGTTTTATTGGAACCATCGGTAAGGTCATCCATTAAAAATGAGCCAACTGGAAAAACTATAGCATTGTCTATTATCTTTCCATAATATTTGCTGTCAAATCCATTTTCAGGACATTTTTGCCAAACATGAAAATAATGTCGTACATTACCCGATATGTATGCTGGTCTAATATAATAATCCAGATAAACTTGTTCAGGATTTTCAATGTGGAGATATACATACACATTTTCACTGCCTAAAACCGAACTTGTTACAGATCTCAACACATCATTGGCATATGGCTGCATTCTGAATACTCCAGATCTTGAATCAGATCTTTCAATAATAGTACTCCAGGTTTGATGTAAATCTCGCTTTATACCACCCCATACATATTGTTTTCCTGTAAGAGCACCTTCTGTCCATTGTACCTGACCTACAGGAGTCCATGTTTCAGCTCTGCCTACCACAATTGACAATAGCAGAACGATAAAAAGTAAAAATCTTTTCATTAATTAATATTTTGTCTTGCAGCCCTTGGAGACCGGATAAAATAAAAGAGGCGTGGACTGCTATGCCACGCCTTAGTGAACAGGTGGTAGGAAAACCTATATAGACAGATGTGGAAATAACAGCTCCACGCCGTATGACGTGGAGACAATTATGACCTTCTCTTGTCTATTGTGAAATAAGTTTCCTACGCTTCGTTCACTCAAGCAGAAGACATAACGCCTCTTGTTAACAATGTCTCGAATTAATGCACATTAATTCGGGTCAAACATACAAAATATTTTTGAATCTACAAAAAATAATGCCTTAAACTACCTCAGAAGTGGCGAATGTCCGGCAGATGTCCGGCAGGATATTGATTTACTCATAACCGTGCCGAGGCCGAAGACCGACGTATACGGCAGGTCATATATCTTCCGGTTTATCTCAAACTTGGGTTAATTATACATCTTAGTATAAGCGTGTTACAATCTCCTATTCCGGAAAACTGATACTTTTATCACTTTTCCGGAGTGTAAATAACTAATGTACTACACACTAATCAATTACCTCTCATAAGTGGCGGATGCGCCAGGCGGGGGGATAGAGGTTGTTGCTACGGTTGCCGAGGTTTTTGACCCAGCCAAGGGGCGAGCCCTGATGGGTCAGCAGCAGGTAGCCGCGCCCGGCGCTCTCTCTGAGAGTAATGGCCTCGCGGCGCAGATAGGTCAGAGCCGTGGGCTCGTCAACCTCCACGCGCTCCACTTCGGGGGGTATGCGGTCGCCGCGCAGCATGGCCACGCCCTGTGCTGGAATGAGGTCGCGCCCTTTTATCACAGCCACTTCCACTCCTGGCATGATGACGTCGAGGCGCCTGATGAGCTGTTCGTACAGGTCGCGCCACCGGGGCTCCACGCCATAGAGTGCATCGCCGTTCACTATCGGGTCAAGTCCCGCAGGCCACCACTGCGGCAGCTTGACCTGACTCTTGACCCCGCCTTTGCCGCTTTTTTTACGCTCAGACGGCGCTCCCTCGCGGAGGTCGCCCAGCTTCCTGACCACGGCCATAAAGAGCCCCTCACCGCGCGTGCGGTGGGGCATAAACCGGAAGGCGGCGATCTCCGACCCGATGGCCGGCAGAATCTCGGGAAACGCTTCGGTGACGCCGTCAAGCGCCACGCTCTCAGCGCCATATCTGTCTATAAGGTATTCTACTATCGCTTCATTCTCGTCGCGATTGAATGTGCAGGTGCTGTAGATCAGGTAGCCTCCAGGCTTAAGGGCACCCCAGAGATTATCGACGATCTCGCGCTGACGGGCGGCGCACTCGGCTATGAGTCCGCGGCTCCACTGAGCCACAGCCGCCTCATCTTTGCGCATCATCCCCTCGCCGGAGCAGGGGACGTCGGCAGCTATGATGTCGAACGTACCGGCAAGCTTGCGGAAACGCACCGTGTCGCCGCGGCTGACCACGACTCCCGGATAGCCCCATTTGGTCACATTCTCGCGCAAGATCTCTGCGCGTCGATAGTCAAACTCGTTGGCCACGACCAGCGATCCCTCAGGGAGGGCATCGATGGCTGCCGTGGTCTTGCCGCCGGGCGACGCACAGGCGTCGAGATAGGCAAGCGGCCCCATTCCGCGGGTCAGTTGGCTGATTATATGGGCGATAAACATCGACGACGCGTCCTGCACATAATATCGCCCCTGATGCATGGCCACATCGAGCGTAAACGCCGGGCGACGTTCAAGATAATGCCCTCCGGACCACCACCCTACGGCTTCAGCTCCGTCGGCTATCGCAGGAGCGCTTTTCCCGGGATTGATCCTCACCGACACCGCCGGCTCGCTCTCTTCAAGCGCCTCGGTCAGCCCGGCTACACGCGGCTCTGCGGCAGCCAGTCCGGCTACCATGTCCTTGAATTCTTCAGGCAGTTTTCCCATATCGATTTAATTATTTCGCGCTCATCATATGCAAAGATAGCGACTTTTTTATGTTGAGGCAATTTGTTTTCCATCACATCGCTTTTTCTGTCAGCTCTAATCGCTATATTTGTAGACAAAACCAGACATATTATGCATTTACTCCGACTGATTCTTGCTCCGATGGCCACGCTTACGGCGCTTGCAGCCATGGCCGGATTCCCAGGCGACGCCCGGTGGATAGGCGCTCCGGCTGATGAATTGCCGCTCTATCCGCAGCGGCTCTCGGTGTTCGCTATCGAAAGCGACATCTCAATAGGCCCGCGCGACACGGTGTCAATCCTCTACGGTCGCCACGATCCGCGCCTCGCCGACCCGGCCTTCCATCTCTCAGGCCAGGTCGCTGACCCCGATGCGGCTCATGTCACAGTCACCCTGACCGGTAGCGGCTCGCTGACCGTCAGCCGCACAGGCTATCTGGAGTCAGAAGGAGATGGAAAGATACTGAAAGAATGGCAGGTTGCTGTCGACACAGCGGGGACAAACCATCTCTCGCTCCACTCTCGGTCAGGTCACACTGACATCGCATTCAACGGCCGGCATATAGGCCACGTCCGAGTCCGCCCCAAGTACCGTGGTGGCGACGATACGGCGCTCCCCGTGGTGGGCGACATGGCTGTGGCGCTGGCGGGTAGTCCGATAGTGGAGAGTCTGACCGTCAACAATTACCGTGCTCCCGGAGCACCGCTCTTTGCCCTCAGCGAGCCACTGACCGCCTCGGCGGACATCCCCCTGCCGGTGCGTCCGATGCCGATGCTGCGCGCCCGTTTCGCTCTGCCGGTGGGTAAGGAGATAGCCTCGGCGACACTGACAGCCACCGCCCGCGGCATCTATACAGCCGACATCAACGGGCTGCCCGTTGCTCCCGACTATTTCCTCCCCGGCTCGACGCAATATGACCGCACGCAGCTCTATCACACCATAGACGTGACGCCGCTGCTCCGGCCGGGTGCCGACAATGAGATTGAAGTGCAGCTCGCCGAGGGGTGGTGGAGCGGCCCGGCGACTTACGTAGAAGAAAACTGGAATTTCTTCGGTGACCGGCAGTCATTTATCGGATCGCTCGACATAGACTTTACCGACGGCACGAAATTCAGCCTGCCGACCAACACGCGCGACTGGGAAGTGTCGACCGACGGACCGCTTCTGGGCGGCAGTTTCTTCCTCGGTGAGGTGGCCGACCCGCAGCGGCGCGCCATTCAGACATGGAGACCCGCATCCGAAGTCGATGCGCCGGGCTATGACCCGGAATTCGTCCCCTCGTTCGGCGACCGCGTACTCCCCTTCGACACTCTGACAGCCGTCAGTGTCTCGGAGCCCCGCCCGGGGGTCTACATCTACGATATGGGCGTCAATCTCGCAGGCGTCCCGCTCGTCGGATTCGGTCAGCTTTCTGAAGGTCAAGAGGTAAGCCTGCGGTTTGCCGAGGTGCTCTATCCCGACATGGAGCGGTATGCCCCGAATGCGGGAATGCTGATGACCGAAAACCTCCGCGCCGCCGAGAGCCACGACATCTACCGCGCCCAAGGCCTGACAGGTGGCGAGCGATTCTCGCCCAAATCGACCTTCCACGGCTTCCGCTATATCGAGCTGACAGGTGTCGACCGGCCGTTGCCCACTGACAGCGTCCGCGCCATCCGACTGAGCTCCATCCATCGCTTCAACGCCGGCTTCAGCTGCTCCGACACACTTGTCAATCAGCTGTGGGACAACATCCTCCGATCTTCGCTCAGCAACTTTATATCCATACCGACCGACTGCCCTCAGCGTAATGAGCGCCTGGGATGGATGGGCGATATCTCGGTCTTCGCGCCGACAGCCACGCGGCTGGCCGATGTCTCACCCCTGCTTCGCCAGTATCTGCGCTCCGTACGCGACTGCCAGACACCCGACGGCCGCTTCCCTGACATCGCTCCGACAGGCTTCGGTTTCGGAGGGTTCCTGTGGGGAAGTGCCGGAATAACAGTGCCTCTCGCCCTCTTCGACGCCTACGGCGACACGGCTACTCTGGCTGAACACTACCCGGCCATGCGGAAATATATCGACTACATTTTCAGCGACTACATCGACCCTGTCACCGACGTCATCATACAGCATCGCGAGTGGGGCGACCTCGGCGACTGGCTCAGTCCCGACTACGACGCCGACGACAAATCCCTGCTCTGGGAGTGCTACCTTATACACGACCTCGACCTCATGAGCCGCGCCGCCGACCTGCTCGGCCACGATGACGACACCCGCCGCTACGCCTCCCTCGCCGAACGGCGCCGGAAGCACTTCGCCATCACATATGTCAACCCGCTGACAGAGCGCACCCGCCACTCAGCCTTCGACCCCGCACGGCGCGGACAGTATGTCGATACGCAAGCCTCCTACGCTATCCCTCTGGCGCTCGGCGTCTATGACTCGCCGCAGTTCCGCGAAAACTTTGTCAGCACCGTCACGACTCCCCGCCCCGCTCCCGACGGCACGGAACGGCCGCCATATGCCCTCTCTACCGGATTTGTAGCCACAGCATGGATTTCGGATGCCCTGTCGCTCATCGGCCGCGATGACCTCGCCTACAAGCAGCTTACCAACAGGGAGTATCCCGGATGGCTCTACCCCGTCACGCAGGGCGCCACGACAATCTGGGAGCGCCTTGACTCCTACACGCATACCGACGGCTTCGGCTCCAACAACGGCATGAACTCATTCAATCACTACTCCTTCGGCTCTGTAGGCCGATGGCTGATCACCCGCACCCTCGGCATCGACCGCAACTTCGACGGCTCATACACGATAGCACCCCGACCCGATCCTACCGGCTCAATCACCCATGCGTCAGGGTGGCTCGACACCCCCGGCGGACGGATAGAATCAGCATGGGAGCGTATGCCGGACGGTAGCTTCAGCTACGAAATCAGTGCGCCTGCGGCTGTACAAGCATTGATACTTCTGCCGGGGCAAACAGAGCCTAAACCATTGATTAACGGCACATATAGCGAGTAGCTAAAAACATAAATGAAATTATTTTGAAATATTTTTGCAACATTACCAAACCTTTTCACATCTCCGGATGTTTATATTACAGAAAATGTGATAATGATTGGTTTATTAAGCGAGCCGCTGTCGGGATGACAGCGGCTCGCTTGATGTCGTACCTGTAAGTCGGCCGGCTATCTCACCATCGAGGCAAATGCAGCCGGGACAGGAGTCGTAAAATTCATTTCGCGGCGCGTGACGGGATGGATGAAGCGCAGCGTCTGGGCATGTAGCGCCAGGCGGTGGATCGGGCTCGATTTGGCGCCATACTTGCGGTCGCCGGCGATCGGATGACCCAGATCTTTCATGTGGACGCGGATCTGATTCTTGCGCCCGGTGTCGAGCGACACCTCCATCAGCGTGTAGCCGTTGCCACGCTTGAGCACACGATAGCGGGTCACGGCGAGCTGACCGCCGAGTTGCGGATCCTGTGTAGAATAGACTTCGTAGCGGGTATTTTCGATCAGATAAGACTTAATGACCCCCTCGTCCTGCTCCACATTCCCTTCCACTACGGCCAGATAGCGGCGATCGAGCACCATATTGTTCCAGTTGTGCTGCATACCCTCCTTGGCCTCGGGGTTGCGGGCGAACATCATCAGCCCCGACGTGTCGCGGTCGAGACGGTGGACGATGAAAATCTTGTTACGCGGATTCTCCCACTTGACATACTCCTTGAGTATCGAGTAGGCGGTACCGTCCTTCACTTTGTCATTGCCCATCGAGAGCAGGCCGTAGCCCTTGTTGACGACAATGATATCATCGTCAGCGTAGACCATCTGGAGGCGGCGGTTGTAGAAGCGGGGCCACTCGCGGGTCAGGTTGACAGCCACGACGTCGCCCGGCTGCAGCTCGCGGTCAAACTGCGTGGTGACTTCCTCACCGACCTTGATGCTGTTGTGTTTGAGCAGCTCCTTGACCGACGTGCGCTTGCGCATCGGCATCGATGTTATCAGGAAGTCGAGCAGGCGTCCCGGCTCTTTCACTGTATAAGTCTCTATGACATCCGGGGCAAACGCGCGGCGTTCGGCTCCCGGCTTGGCTTTCAGCGGACGTGGCATGGCTTACTTCTTTTTGGTGGCGGCACGGCGCGGACGGGCGGCCGGAGCCTTGTCGACTATCTCGCGACACTCCTCGAAGGTCAGCGTCTCGGGCGCGGTGACGCTCTTGGGTATCTTGTAATTGTGCTTCTTATAGGATATGTAGATGCCGTAGGGGCCGCGCAGCAGCTGCATATCCGGATCCTCGGCGAAAGTCTTGACGTGCTTCTGGCTGTCGGCATCGCGCTTGCTGTCGATGAGCCCGATGGCTTCCTCAAGAGTGATGGTGGTAGGCGCGAGGCTCTTGGGGATGGAGACAAACTTGCCGTCATGCTTGATGTAGGGTCCGAAGCGGCCGATGGCTACGGAGATATCTTTCCCTTCGTACTCGCCCAGATGGCGCGGGAAGTCGAAGAGACGCAGAGCCTCTTCAAGCGTGATGGTCGCTACCGACTGCCCCTTCAGCAGCGAGGCAAACTGAGGTTTCTCGTCACTGTCGCCCTCGCCGAGCTGTACAAGCGGACCGAAGCGGCCAATCTTGACCGACACAGGCTTGCCCGTAGCCGGGTCGAGGCCGAGCAGGCGCTCGCCAACCTTGTGCTCCAGACGCATATTGATCGCCGCGTCCACGGCCGGGTGGAACATATTGTAGAAATCGGCAATCTCGCCCGTCCAGCCTATCTTTCCTTCGGCTATGTCGTCGAAACGCTCTTCGACGCTCGCCGTGAAGTTATAGTCAAGGATATTCGGGAAGTATTCCGTCAGGAAGTCATTGACTACCATGCCTATGTCGGTCGGTATCAGCTTCCCTTTCTCCACGCCGGTCAGTTCCGTGCGCTCCGTGCTGACAATCTTGTCGCCGGGAAGCAGCGTCAGCGTCTCGACAGTGCGCTCCGTGCCGGGGCGATCACCCTTCTCCACATATTCGCGCTGCTGGATGGTCTGGATAGTCGGGGCATAAGTCGACGGGCGGCCGATGCCGAGCTCCTCCATCTTCTTGACGAGCGACGCCTCAGTGTAGCGCGGCGGATGCTGCGTATAGCGCTGCTGCGCCGCCACTTCGACCAGCTCTACAGCATCGCCTGCAGTCACACCGGGAAGGAGCGACTGCAGCGACTCGTCGTCGTGCTCATCGTCGCGTCCCTCGATGTATACCTTCAGGAAGCCGTCAAACTTGATGACCTCGCCTGTAGCCACGAAGCGGTCCACGTCATGGTCGGGCGTGATGTCGATGGTCGTCTTCTCGATCCGGGCGTCAGCCATCTGCGATGCGATAGTGCGCTTCCAGATCAGATTGTAGAGCTTCTTCTCCTGAGGTGTACCCGGGATGTCGTGCTTCGATATATATGTCGGGCGAATAGCCTCGTGAGCCTCCTGGGCACCCTTGGACGACGTGTGATACTTGCGGATATGCAGATATTCAGCGCCGATATTGGTCTCGATCTCCTCCTTTATAGTGCCGATAGCCAGCGATGAGAGATTGAGCGAGTCGGTACGCATATAAGTGATGTGACCGTTCTCATACAGGCGCTGCGCCACCATCATAGTCTGGCCTACGGTGAAGCCGAGCTTGCGGGCAGCCTCCTGCTGGAGTGTGGAGGTCGTGAACGGTGGCGCGGGCGACTTCTTGACCGGCTTGACCTGGATCTCGCCCACTGTCCAGCGGGCGCCCTCGCTGCGGCGGAACAGCTCCTCGACCTCCTCGCGGCGGTGCAGGCGATGGGAAAGCTCCGTGCGGAGCGGATTTCCGGCACTGTCGCGGAAATCGGCCGACACGCGGTAATATTCCTCGGGAACGAAATTCTTGATCTCCTGCTCGCGCTCCACGATCAGCCTTACGGCCACCGACTGGACGCGACCGGCCGAGAGAGCCGGCTTGATCTTCTTCCACAGCACCGGCGAGAGCTCGAAGCCTACTATACGGTCAAGCACGCGGCGAGCCTGCTGCGCGTCGACGAGCGCGCGGTCGATCGTGCGCGGATTCTCGATAGCATGGAGGATAGCCGCTTTCGTGATCTCATGGAAGACAATGCGGCGCGTCGTCTCCGGCTTCAGTCCCAGCACCTCGTAGAGATGCCACGCTATAGCCTCTCCCTCGCGGTCTTCATCGGATGCGAGCCACACCATCTGCGCCCCCTTGGCAGCCTTCTTCAGCTCACTGACAAGGCTTTTCTTATCGTCAGGTATCTCATAGATCGGCGCGAAATCATGTTCGACATCTATCGAAAAATTCTTCTTTTTCAGGTCGCGGATATGGCCGTAGCTCGACATGACCTTATAGTCAGGTCCTAAAAACTTTTCTATCGTCTTAGCCTTGGCCGGCGACTCCACTATTACTAAATTTGGTGCCATTGCGTTGCGGTATTATGGAATATAGAGGCTGCGGAAGCCCTCCTATATATTAATGTGTAGAAAATTCGGGGGGCAAATTTATAAAGAAATATCCGCCCGATACACCTCCCTTGGCTCCTAACCCCCAAAAACCGCCCAATTTTAACTTTTATTAAAACTATACGGAGCTTTTTAACTGTCTGACCCGTCTTCGTGCGGCTAAAACACTTATCTTTGAACCTATAAAACTTTGCAAAATGAACTTCTCCCTATTCAAGGACACCTATCTGATCAACATGATGGAGATTGCCGGCGCCACACTCCCGTTCATCACCGCCGGCTACTTATTCAATAAGACCATCCTGTATATCGCCGCCGCGGTCGGTGGTCTGACTCTCGCGGGAGCTGCCGTCAGAGCCGGGGTGTGTATGCGCCGCCCTGAAAAGATCGTGGAGACTAGTATTCTTGACAAAATAGTGAAAGACAGCAGCTTTGCCTATTCCATAGCCATCTGCAACCTTTTCACGATGGCAGCCGGATTGAAATCCTCCGCGGGCTTTGTCCTCTCCGGCTTCCTGCTGCTCGGCGCAATAGCTTCAGCTCTGGCAGACCGCCGCAAAACCTGACCGCCGACTAAAATACGGTTAGTTTTTTACAGACGGAAATGCGGGGGCGGATTTGCGGTTTCGGAAATTATGCGTAAATTTACCTCCATAAATTTTGAGACCCTACCACAATGATCAACCCTCACAGATATTGCGTCATAATGTGCGGCGGCATCGGCAGCCGCTTCTGGCCCTACAGCCGTCAGGACAAGCCCAAACAGTTTATCGACTTCTTCGGCACAGGCCGCTCTCTGCTCCAGATGACCTATGACCGCATAGTTCCCGTAGTAAATCCGGCCAACATTATCGTCGTAACCAATGCCCAGTATGCGGCTCTCGTCGCCGAACAGCTCCCCGAGCTGGCTCCGGGGCAGATCCTTCAGGAGCCTGTGCGCCGCAACACCGCTCCCTGCGTGGCATGGGCTGCCTATCACATCCTGGCGCGCGACCCCGAGGCCTCCATCCTCGTCACCCCGAGCGACCATCTTATCACCCGCGAACGCGAGTTTGAGAAGAGCATACTCCACGGATTCGAGTTCATCGAGTCCCACGACGCCCTGCTGACACTCGGTATCCGCCCCACCCGCCCCGAGACCGGCTACGGCTATATCCAGATAGGCAAGGAAGTGGAGCCCGGCGTCAACAAGGTCAAGACATTCACCGAAAAGCCCGACAGAGCCCTCGCCGAGGTATTCGTCGAGTCAGGCGAATTCTTCTGGAACTCAGGTATGTTCCTGTGGAAAGCCAAGACTATCAAGGAGGCTCTGGAGCGCTATGCATCCGACATAACCCGCATATTCGATGCCGGACAGAAACTCTTCGCCACCCCGGCCGAGAACGAGTTCATCCACACCAACTTCCCCGCCTGCCTCTCCATCTCGATCGACTACGCCGTCATGGAGAAGGCCGACAATGTATATGTAGAATGCGTCGACTTCGGCTGGAACGACCTCGGCACATGGAGCACCCTCTACGACAACTCCCCGCGCAACCGCGACGGTAATGTCACCCAGAACTGCCGCGTGCTCGCCTACTCATCCAAGGGCAATATCTTCGCCGTCCCGGGCGAGAAGCTTGTAGTCGTCGACGGACTTCAGGACTATATCATAGCCGACTCGGGCGACGTGCTACTCATCTGCCCCAAGAGCGAGGAGCAGCGTATTAAGCTGATGGTCAACGACGTCAAGGAAAAATACGGCGACAAGTATCTCTAACTCCCACCCACCCTAATTGGAAGAAGACTTCGACATACGCACACAGGGACGCGACCGCGACGGCGACTTTGAGCGCGCGTTGCGTCCGACAGGCTTCGACGCTTTCTCCGGACAGGAAAAGATCGTCGAAAACCTCAGGATATTCGTTGCCGCCGCACGCATGCGCGGCGAGGCGCTCGACCATCTCCTGCTCCACGGGCCTCCCGGCCTGGGCAAGACCACCCTGTCCAACATCATAGCCAACGAGCTCGGCGTAGGTTTCAAGGTGACATCGGGTCCTGTCCTCGACAAGCCCGGCGACCTTGCCGGCATACTGACATCGCTTGAGGAGAATGACGTCCTGTTCATCGACGAAATCCACCGTCTCAGCCCCGTGGTCGAGGAGTATCTCTACTCCGCCATGGAGGACTACCGCATCGACATCATGATCGACAAAGGACCCGGAGCGCGCAGCGTACAGCTGACACTCTCCCCCTTCACCCTCATCGGCGCCACAACCCGAAGCGGCCTGCTGACATCCCCGCTGCGCGCACGCTTCGGCATCAACTGCCACCTTGAATACTACGACCATGAAGTCCTCGAGCGGATCATAGCCCGCTCGGCGCGGCTGCTCGGCGTGAAGATCACCGGGGAGGCCGCCCATGAGATAGCCATGCGCTCACGCGGGACGCCACGTATCGCCAACGCCCTGCTACGCCGCGTCCGCGACTTCGCCCAGGTAAAAGGCGACGGCACAATCGATCCCGAGATAGCCCGCTTCGGCCTCGAAGCCCTCAACATCGACCGCTACGGCCTTGATGAAATCGACAATAAGATTCTGACCACCATCATAACCAAATTCCGTGGTGGCCCCGTAGGCATCTCCACGATAGCCACCGCACTTGGCGAGGATCCCGGCACGATCGAGGAGGTCTACGAGCCCTTCCTCATCAAGGAAGGATTCATCAAGCGCACGCCCCGCGGGCGCGAAGTCACCGATCTGGCCTATCAGCATCTCGGACGCAATACCGGCTCCGGCGGCGGACTTTTCGACATCTGATCAACCCCACATCCCTCCCCCGAGAAATGGCAGGACTGAAATCGCTCCTCAAGGATACCGCCGTCTACGGCATCTCAAGCATCGTCGGCAGGCTGCTCAACTGGCTGCTCGTCCCGATGTACACCTACGTATTCACTCAGACAGGCGAATACGGCATCGTCACCAACCTCTATTCCTATGTGGCCGTAGCCCTCATTATCCTGACCTACGGGATGGAGACAGGCTTCTTCCGCTTCACCAATCATGAGCGGTGGGAGAATCCGCAGGAAGTCTATACCACATCACTGCTCACTATCGGCTCCACATCCGTGATCTTCGCCATCGGCGCATGGATGGCAGCCCCGTCGCTGTCCCTGCTGCTCGACTACGGCCACCATCCCGAGTATATCCGCATGATGGCCATCGCCGTAGCCGCCGACGCGTTCACATCCATACCCTTCGCCTACCTCCGCTACCGCAAGCGCCCCTATCGCTTCGCCGCTCTCAAGCTCATAGGCATAGGCCTCAATATCCTGCTCAACATCTTCTTCATCATCGTATGCCCCTGGCTGTGGCGTACGGCTCCCGGACTGATCAGCTGGTTCTACGACCCCACATTCGGTATCGGCTACATCTTCCTCGCCAATGTCATCTGCTCCATCGCAACCCTCCTGCTGCTCATCCCCGAGCTCAGCGGCCTGCGATGGCGCTTCAACCGCACCCTGCTGGGCGAGATGCTCCGCTACTCGCTGCCGCTGCTCGTCCTCGGCCTCGCCGGCATAATGAATCAGACCGTCGACAAAATACTCCTCCCCATCCTCGAGTCCGACAAACAGCAGGCCATGAGCGACCTCGGCATCTACGGCGCCTGCTATAAGGTAGCCGTCATTATGGTCATGTTCCTTCAGGCCTTCCGCTTCGCCTACGAGCCGTTCGTATTCGCCAAAAACCGCGAGGCAGGCGGCGACAAGATGCAGACCTACTCGACGGTCATGACCTGGTTCGTAGCCTTCGGATTCCTGATATTCCTCGGCGTGATGGAGTTCCTGCCCGTCATACGCTACATCATCTCCCCCACCTACTTCCAGGGTCTAAAGGTAGTCCCCGTCATAATGCTCGCCGAGCTCTTCTTCGGCATATTCTTCAACCTCTCGATATGGTATAAGCTGACCGACCGCACCTCATGGGGCTCATGGTTCTCGATCGGCGGCCTCTGCATCACAGTCTCCCTAAATGTTGCCCTCGTACCCCGCATCGGCTATATGGGCTGCGCATGGGCCGCACTCGCTTGCTACTCCGCCATGATGATAGCCAGCTACATCATCGGCCAGAAGAAATTCCCCGTCCCCTACCGCTTAGGCCGTCTCGCCCTCTACGCCGCCGCCGGCATAGGGCTCTGGCTCCTGGGCGACCTCATCAAGCCCGGCACCCTCATCCCCGACCTCGCGATAGGTACAGTCCTCATTCTGACCTATATCGCTCTGATTTACATACTCGAAATACAAAACGCTCGCAAATCCAAGACAAGAGCGTGACAGAGCGTCAACCATTTGTAACACGCGCTAAAATCGTGTGACAACCTCAATACAATACAGTAGTCGGCTTGGTACAATGACACAATCTTAGGATATTTGCTTTGCATTTAATGCCCGAAGCAAACCTGACTGATGTTTACCGCCTCACATACCGACACTGCCGCAGGTCACATACTGATAGCCAGTTCCGACCCTGACGACCAGGTACAGATACGCTCGTCGTTCGAGCGTGAGGGGTATCATGTCGACTGCATCAGTTCCCTACCCGATGCCATCCGGTCCAACCTCAGCCACTACGAACTCATACTGATGGACTTCCCCGAAGACACCACCACCGGCATCCATACCATCGAAAACATCCGCCAGACAGTCTCCTGCGCAGCCATCCCCCTGCTCGTGCTCAGCAAGGCCAGCAAATGCGAGATACTTGTCGAAGCCCTCAATGCCGGCGCCGACGACTACATCATCAAGCCCTTCTCCCTCCGCGAGCTCAACGCACGCGTCCGCGCCATCCTACGCTCCGCCCGCCGGGGCTGAGTCAGCTCACCCGCCGACAACACGTAAAAAATCAATATCCGGGCCAAAAATTACGCCCGGACACCCCACTTACACTATTTCCGAATTAGAAAAAATTTACTACCTTTGCACGATACAACACTCATATCGTCATCGACTTGTTATGAATATATCCTACAACTGGCTCAAACAATACATCGACTTCGATCTTACCCCCGACCAACTCGCTGAAGTGCTGACATCTGTCGGCCTTGAAACAGGCTCGGTAGAAGAAGTCGAAAGCATCCGCGGTGGGCTGCGCGGCATCGTGGTCGGAAAAGTCCTCACATGCGACGAACACCCCAACAGCGACCACCTTCACATCACGACCGTCGACCTCGGCGGGGGGCACATCGAGCAGATAGTCTGCGGAGCTCCTAACGTAGCCGCCGGACAGACCGTCATCGTCGCCACTGTCGGCACGACACTCTATGACGGCGACAAAGAATTCCAGATCAAGAAGTCAAAAATACGCGGCGTCGAGTCGATGGGCATGATCTGTGCCGAAGACGAGATCGGCGTCGGCCACTCCCACGACGGCATCATCGTCATCACCGACGAAGTCGCGCCCGGCACACCCGCCGCCGACTATTACAACCTCCGCAGCGACTATATGCTTGAAGTCGACCTGACCCCCAACCGCATCGACGCAGCATCCCACTACGGCGTGGCTCGCGACCTCAAGGCATGGCTCGACACCCACGCCACACCCGCCGCGCTCCGCCGCCCCTCTGTCGGGGCATTCCACGCCGACCGTCCCGACGGAGCCGTCACAGTCGAGGTCGAGGCCACCGACTCATGCACACGCTATGCCGGCGTCACCATCCGCGGCGTCAAGGTAGCCGAGAGTCCCCAGTGGCTCAAAGACCGCCTGACAGCCATCGGACTCAACCCCCACAACAACCTCGTCGACATCACCAACTATATCCTTCACTCCTTCTGCCAGCCGATGCACTGCTTCGACCTCGCCAAAGTCACCGGCGAGAAGATCATCGTCAAGAATGCTGTCGAAGGTGCAACCTTCACCACCCTCGACGGTGTCGAGCACAAACTCGACTCCCGCGACCTGATGATCTGCAACACCCGCGAGCCCATGTGCATAGCCGGCGTCATGGGAGGCCTTGAATCAGGCGTCACCGAAGCCACAACCGACATCTTCCTCGAAAGCGCCTGCTTCAACCCCACATCCGTGCGCAAGACAGCACGCCGCCACGGTATCTCGAGCGACTCGTCATTCCGCTTCGAGCGCGGCGTAGACCCCAACGGCGTCATGTATGCCCTCAAACTCGCCGCCCTGCTCGTCAAGGAGATAGCCGGCGGAGAGATCTGCGGTGAGCCCGTCGACATCTACCCTGCTCCCGTAGCACCCTACCCCGTCGACCTCAGCTACAGCTACACCGACTCCCTTATCGGCAAGCAGATACCCCATGAGACCATCGACGCCATCATCCGCTCCCTCGAAATCGAGATAGCCGGCCGCGACGGCGACGACACACTCCGCCTGCTCGTCCCGACCTATCGCGTCGACGTGCAGCGCCCCTGCGACGTTGTCGAAGACATCCTCCGCATCTACGGCTACAACAACGTCGAGATCTCCGACCGCGTACACTCCACCCTCTCCTACAAGACTGTAACCGACTCATCCGACTCCCTCCGCCGGCTCATCAGCGAGCAGCTCACAGCCTGCGGATTCAACGAGATACTCAACAACTCCCTGACAGCCGAACGCTACTATGCCGACAACGCCACATGGCCGCTTGACAACTGCGTTCGCCTGCTCAACCCCCTCAGCCAGGACCTCAGCGTGATGCGCCGCACCCTCCTCTACGGAGGCCTCGAGTCGATCGAGCACAACATCAACCGCAAGACATCCGACCTGATGATGTATGAATTCGGCAATGTCTACCGCTTCAACCCCGATGCCGGACTCAACCCCGAGAAACCCCTCGCACCCTACAGCGAAGGAGCACGCCTCGCCCTGTGGATGACGGGCAACAGCCGCACAGCCGCGTGGAACCACGCCGCCGAGGAAGTCACATTCTTCGACCTCAAGGCCACTGTCGCCAACATCCTCGCACGTCTCGGAGTCTCCCCCCGCGAGCTTCAGCTCCAGACCCTCCCCGCAGGCAATATCTATGCAGCCGCCCTGGCCATCACCACCCGCTCAGGCAAGCAGCTCGGCACGATGGGTCTCCTCGCCAAATCCCTGCTCAAGCAGATGGGCATCAAGCAGCCCGTACTCTTCGCCGAACTCGACTGGGACGCCATCCTCAAGCTCGCCCTAAAGAAGAAGATCAGCTTCACCCCCCTGCCCAAGACGATGCCCGTCACCCGCGACCTCGCCCTGCTGCTCGACAAGACAGTCACATTCCAGCAGGTAGAGCAGATCGTACGCGACTCCGAGAAGCGCCTGCTCAAGGACATTTGCCTCTTCGACGTCTACGAGGGCGACAAGCTCCCCGAAGGCAAGAAGTCATACGCCATCTCCATCACACTCCAGGACGACGAGAAGACACTGCAAGACAAGGCCATCGACGCCACCATGTCGCGTATCATCCAGAACCTCACACGCCAGCTCAACGCCGAGCTCCGCTGACATCTCACATCGACAACAACATATAACATAAACATATCTCAAACAGACCAATATGGGAAGAGCTTTTGAATACCGCAAAGCAAGAAAACTCAAACGCTGGGGAAACATGTCACGCACATTTACCCGCATCGGTAAGGAAATCACTATCGCGGCCAAAGCCGGCGGTCCCGACCCCGACACCAATCCCCGTCTCCGCGCTCTGATGCAGAACGCCAAGGCTGCCAACATGCCCAAAGACACCGTAGAACGTGCCATCAAGAAAGCTACCGACAAAGACGCCGGCGACTACAAGGAAATCACCTACGAAGGATACGGACCCTTCGGCATCGCCATCTTCGTCGAAGCCGCTACCGACAATAACACCCGCACCGTCGCCAATGTCCGCTCATACTTCACCAAGCACGGCGGATCCCTCGGCACACAGGGCTCACTGACATTCCTCTTCGACCATAAGAGCGTCTTCAAGATCAAGCCCAAGGACGGCATCTCACTCGAAGATCTCGAACTTGAACTCATCGACTACGGTGTCGACGAAGTAATCGACGACGAAGACGAGGAAGGCAACGAACTCATAGCCCTCTACGGCGGATTCGAAGACTATTCCAACATCCAGAAATACCTCGAGGACAACGGCTTCGAAATCATCTCATCCGAATTCGTCCGTATCCCCAACGACCTCAAGGAAGTCACCGCCGAACAGCGTGCCACCCTCGACAAGCTCCTTGAAAAGCTCGAAGAGGACGAAGACGTCCAGAACGTATTCCACAACATGAAGGAAGACGAGGAAGAATAACCCCCTCCCCGACGACTCCCAACCCCTTAACAATCCGGAGACCACTCCTCAGCGGGGCGGTCTCCCATTCTTTTTAACACATATATCCAGCTCAATATGTTTTCAGGAATAGTAGAAGAAGCGGCTGTCATCAGAAAGATAGAGCGTCGCGGCGGCAACATCGACCTCACGGTAGAATGCTCATTCACCGGTGAGCTCAGGATCGACCAGTCGGTAGCCCACAACGGCGTCTGCCTGACAGTAGTCAGCCTCAACCCCGACAATACCTATACCGTAACCGCCATCCAGGAGACCCTCGACCGCTCCAATCTCGGCGACCTCCAGCCCGGCGACCGCGTCAACCTGGAGCGCTCCATGCTCATGAACGGACGCCTTGACGGCCACATCGTGCAGGGACACGTCGACTGCACAGCCCTCTGCACCGACATCGAGGAGGTCGACGGAAGCCGCTACTTCAAGTTCACATACAAAGTCGACCCCGAACTCATAGCCAAGGGCTATGTGACAGTCGAGAAAGGTTCCGTCACAGTCAACGGCGTCAGTCTTACCGTCTGCGACTCCGAGCCCGACTCATTCCGTGTAGCCATCATCCCCTACACTTTCGAGCACACCAACTTCTCCGACATACGCCCCGGCTCAAAGGTCAACATCGAATTCGACATAATCGGCAAATACCTCAGCCGCCTGATGCAGCTCAGCAAATAATCACCACTTACACCACAACCCCTTTAACTACATAATAATATGGCAAAGAAGGTAGTAGAGACGCCCCTGATGAAACAATACTTCGAGATGAAAGCAAAGCACCCCGACGCGGTGCTGCTTTTCCGCGTGGGCGACTTCTACGAGACCTTCTGCGACGATGCCATCACCGCCAGCGAGATCCTGGGCATAACCCTGACACGCCGCGCCAACGGCGCCGCACAGAGCGTAGAGCTCGCGGGCTTCCCCCACCATGCGCTCGACTCCTACCTTCCCAAGCTCGTCCGCGCCGGAAAGCGTGTCGCCATCTGCGAGCAGCTCGAAGACCCCAAGCTCGTCAAAGGCCTTGTCAAGCGCGGCATCACCGAACTCGTCACCCCCGGCGTATCCATCAACGACAACATCCTCGACCACCGCGAGAACAACTTCCTGGCAGCACTCCATTTCGGTAAAAACGAGATAGGAATTGCATTCCTCGACATCTCGACCGGTGAATTCCTGACAGCACAGGGACCCGCCGACTATATCGACAAACTCCTCGGCAACTTCAGCCCCAAGGAAGTGCTCGTCGAACGCGGCAAGCGCCCCATGCTTGAAGACACATTCAACGGCCGCTACCTCTCATTCGACCTCGACGACTGGATATTCACCGAGCCTACAGCCCGGGAGCGCCTGCTCAAGCAGTTTGAGACCGGCAGCCTGAAAGGATTCGGTCTGGGCGACATGCCCCTTGCCATCATAGCCTCAGGAGCCATCCTCCACTACCTCGACATCACACGCCACACGATGACAGGCCACATCACACGCCTGCAGCGCATCGAGGAGGAGAGCTACGTCCGACTCGACAAATTCACCGTACGCAATCTCGAGCTGCTCCGATCCATCGGCGACGAAGGCAAGAGCCTGCTCGACGTCATAGACCGCACCGTGAGCCCCATGGGAGCCCGCCTGCTGCGCCGCTGGATGCTCTTCCCCCTGAAGGATGTCAAGGCCATCAACGACCGCCTTGACATCGTCGAACACTTCTTCCGCAACTCTGACTCACGCGATACCCTCCGAGAGCTCCTCGAACAGGTCGGCGACCTCGAACGACTCATCTCCAAGGTAGCTGTCGGCCGCGTCACCCCCCGCGAGCTCGTTCAGATGCGCCGTGCCCTCGAAGCCCTTGATCCAATCAAAAACATAAGCCTGGCAGGCAGCCTGCCCCCCCTTGTAGCCATCGGCGAGCAGATCAACCCGTGCCCCACCATCCGCGAGCGCATCGGCCGTGAGATAGTCGACGACGCCCCCTCCGCCCTCGGACGCGGAACAGTCATAGCCCGCGGAGTCGACCCCGAACTCGACGAGCTGCGCGACATCGCCTATCAGGGCAAAGACTACCTCCTGCGCCTCCAGCAGCGTGAGATCGAAGCCACAGGTATTCCCAGCCTCAAGATAGGCTTCAACAACGTATTCGGCTACTACATCGAAGTCACCAACACCCATAAGGACAAAGTCCCCCCGGAGTGGATCCGCAAGCAGACCCTCGTCAACGCCGAGCGCTATATCACCCAGGAACTCAAAGACTACGAAGAAAAAATCCTTGGCGCGCAGGAACGGATCGAAATCATCGAGACCCGCCTCTATAACGACCTTGTGGCCGCCGTCGCAGCCTTCATCCCCGCCATCCAGGTCGACGCAGCCATGATAGCACGCCTCGACTGCCTTGTCGGCCTGACACGCGTAGCGCTCGAAAACCGCTACAACCGCCCCGTAGTCGACGACTCCCTCTCCATCGACATCACCGAAGGACGCCACCCCGTCATCGAGAAAGAACTGCCCCCCTCCGAGACCTACGTCACCAACAGCGTACACCTCGACAACGACAGCTCACAGATAATGATGATCACCGGCCCCAATATGTCCGGTAAATCAGCCCTCCTGCGCTCCACGGCCCTCAACGTCCTGATGGCACAGATGGGCAGCTTCGTCGCTGCCGAGAGCGCCCGCATCGGCATCGTCGACAAAATATTCACCCGCGTGGGCGCCAGCGACAACATATCGTTGGGCGAATCCACATTCATGGTCGAGATGAACGAAGCCGCCTCCATCCTCAACAACATGAGCCGCCGCAGCCTCATCCTCTTCGACGAGCTCGGCCGCGGAACATCCACCTACGACGGCATCTCCATAGCCTGGGCCATAGTGGAATACATCCACCAGAGCAAAGAGAAACCCAAGACCCTCTTCGCCACCCACTATCATGAGCTCAACGAGATGGAGCGCACCTTCAGCCGCGTAGTCAACTACAACGTCTCCGTCAAGGAAATCAACGGCAAAGTCGTCTTCCTCAGAAAACTCCAGCCCGGAGGGTCAGAACACTCCTTCGGCATCCACGTAGCCAAGCTCGCCGGTATGCCCCGCGTTATCGTAGAGCGCGCAGGCGAAGTCCTACGCCATCTTGAGACATCCGCCGAGCGTGGCAATACCCAAGGCCTTGCCCCTGCCCCCGACATGGCCTCGATCGAAGCCCCCGCCGGTGTGCAGCTCTCATTCTTCCAGCTCGACGACCCCGTACTCGCCCAGGTCAGAGACGAAATCCTCGGCACCGACATCAACAACCTCACCCCCATGGCCGCCCTCAACAAGCTAAACGATATCAAGACCATCCTCACCGGGCGCTAACTCCAAACAGAAACAAGCAATCACCTGAAAAGGTGATTGTTACACATTCATTTATCGCAAATTTGGATAAATTGCGATAAATTGCGATATTTTCAATCCTGATTAACGTGAGTTCGACATAAGTAAGCGCCCGGAGGATGCATTATTGGGATCATCCCCCGGACGTGTGTCAGATCAGCTATATGTACGGAGCTGATGTAATTTAGTGTCTTACATCATGTTTTGGTATATCTGCCGGAGAGGGTTCAGCGGCCGGTGTAGTTGGAGGGGGTGATGGCCTTGAGTTCGGCCTTGACGGCGTCGCTGACGTTGAGGGTATCGATGAAGGCGGCGATGCTCTCGGCTGTGACGGTCGTGTTGACGCGCGTTAGCTCCTTGAGGGTCTCGTAGGGCTTCGGATAGCCTTCGCGGCGCAGGATGGTCTGAATTCCCTCGGCCACGACATTCCACATCGAGTCCAGGTCGGCGGCGATGGCGGCCTGATTGAGTATCAGCTTATTGAGTCCTTTGAGGGTGCTGTGCAGGGCGATCAGCATATGCGCCATCGGCACGCCTACATTGCGAAGTACGGTGGAATCGGTCAGGTCTCTCTGCAGGCGCGATACGGGGAGCTTCGAGGCCAGATGGCCGAGCAGGGCGTTGGCTACGCCGAGATTGCCTTCCGAATTTTCGAAGTCGATGGGGTTGACCTTGTGGGGCATCGCCGATGACCCTACCTCGCCGGCTTTGATGCGCTGCTTGAAATACTCCATGGAGATATACATCCAGAAGTCGCGGTCAAGGTCGAGGATGATGGTGTTGATGCGGCGCATGGCGTCAAAGAGGGCTGCCAGGTTGTCATAGTTGGAGATCTGCGTGGTATATTCCTCGCGCCGGATGCCGAGATGGTCGGAAAGAAAGCGGGCGGCGAACCCCTTCCAGTCTATTGCCGGGAAGGCTACGCTGTGGGCGTTGAAATTGCCCGTCGCACCGCCGAATTTGCCGCTTACGGGCACGGCGTCCAGAAGCTCGAGCTGCTGGCGCAGGCGGTAGGAGAACACCTTTATTTCCTTACCCAGGCGGGTTGGTGACGCCGGCTGGCCGTGGGTCTTGGCGAGCATCGGTATCTCGGCCCATTCCTCAGCCTTGGCCTCGAGGGTCTCTATGAGCTCGACGAGCAGCGGACGATACACCTCCCTTATGGCGTCGGCTATCGACATCGGTACTGAGGTGTTGTTGATATCCTGCGATGTAAGGCCGAAATGTATGTATTCCTTATAGGGAGCGAGTCCGAGCGCATCGAATTTCTCTTTGAGCAGATACTCCACGGCCTTGACGTCGTGATTGGTCACCCCCTCGATCTCCTTGACACGGAGGGCGTCGTCGAGCGAGAAGTCGCGGTAGATGTCGCGCAGCTTCTCGAGCGTCTCGGCCGGGATGGCGGCGAGAGCAGGAAGAGGTATCTGAGCCAGGGCGATAAAGTATTCTACCTCGACTTTGACGCGATAGCGTATCAGAGCATATTCCGAGAAATAACGGTCGAGAGGCTCACATTTTGAGCGGTAGCGGCCATCGACGGGTGAGATGGCTGTAAGGGGGCTGAGTTGCATAGCGGATGAATTAAATATTTTTGCAAAGTTACACATTCATACCGACACGGCAAAATCGCCGGGAGCGGTCAGTCGATGATCTGCTCCGGCGGGGATATGTAGGTCAGCCGGTCGACGGCGCGGGTCGTGGCGGTGTAGAGCCAGCGGTAGAAGTCGAGCGACGTCAGGGCGTCAGGCTGCAGAGCCGCCATATCGACGAAGACCGACTGCCACTGTCCGCCCTGCGCCTTGTGGCAGGTGACGGCGTAGGCATACTTGACCTGCAGGGCGTTGTAGTAGGTATCGTTGCGCAGGTCGACGACCGGCACGGGCCCCGGATTGACCGAACCGGGAGGATAGTCCGTGACAGCGTGGAGCAGGTCGTCGGCGACGCGGGGTGTCAGCGCCGGAGCCTCGCAGTAGAGCGACGACAGGAGTATCTTGGTGTCGATCGTGATGTCATGGTCGGGAAAGCGGAGAGCCACGTCGGCAAATGTGACGTCGCCGCGCATCTCCGTGCCGTAGATTCTCTCCACGATGGCCGTGTCGCCGTTGGCGATGAAGTCCATCCCCTTGACCTGGCGCGTCCAGTAGTAGTTGTTCTTGGCTATCATCAGCGGCTCGCCGGGCGCCAGCTCCGTCTCGTAGTCAAGGATCTGGGAGCGTATGGCGAGATTGAATTTGACGGCGCGGCTGTTGGAGCGGGTGATCAGCAGCGTCCCGATCGTCCCGTGTTCGCTGTAGGCGCTTGAGAGAGCGTCGAGAAGGTCTTCCGAGGTGATGGCGCTGACGTCGGCGAACGGACGCTGACGCAGCCTCGGCAGCGGGATGGGGGTCTCCTGCAGATTACGGCGCAGCAGGGTGGCGTTGTAGAGTATGCCCGACGTGGCGGCCTGACGCACGGTGGCGGTCATCGTGGCGCGCATGACGTGAAGCCCAATGCGGCGGAAAGTCTCTGACGCCATCGCCGGCGAGAAGTCGGAGCCGGGAGGGGGGAGCTGGGCAGTGTCGCCCGAGAGGATGAGCCGGCAGTTGGTGCCGGTGAAGACGTAGTGGAGCAGATCGGTCAGCAGGCTCCCTTCAGGGTCGTCGGCTATCATTGAGGCCTCGTCGACTATGAAGACGGTGTTGGATGACCGGTTTTCGGCTATGCCTATGCGGTAGAGTCCGGCGGCTGAGCCGGGCGAGCCGGGAGCCGCGTGGCGGTAGATGCGCCGGTGGATGGTCGAGGCCGAATGGGCCGCATGAGCGGCGAGCACCTTGGCGGCGCGCCCTGTCGGAGCGAGCAGCACGGCCTTGAGCCCCACGTCCGGGAGCGCCTTGACGAGCGCGCCGATCACGGTCGTCTTGCCCGTGCCGGCATATCCGTTGAGTATGAATACGGAGTCCTGCGGTGTCTCCGGCGAGCAGTAGCGTGCCAGAGCCGCCGCAAGGGTGAGCTGCTGGCGCGTAGGCTCGACACCCATGGCATCGACTATGCTGGAGGCAAACCGGAGTGTGTCCACCTGTCAAGGGATTAGAGAGGCTTGCGGTAGCAGCGGCGGCGCTTGTGCTGGCGGCGCTCGAAGTATTCCCACTGCTTCTGCACATTGGAGTTCGACTCCATCTCCGGATGGCTCTCGGCGTAGTGGTAGCCTATCTTCTGGAAGCGCGGTATCAGTTCCGTGAAGAGCAGGGCGTTGACCCCCTTGCTCTGATATTCCAGATCGATGCCAACCAGAAGCAGGTCGACGATGTCGCTCTTGCCGCTCAGAGGCCGCAGCATCGGTATCCAGCCGAAGGGGAAGAGACGCCCGCGGTTGCGCTGGAGAGCGCGCGAGAATGACGGAATGGAGATACCGACACCGACCACATTGTCGTCAGCATCGACTATGAGGCAGATATTCTGAGGCTTGAGCAGCCCGAGATAGACCTTGATATAGTGGTCGACCTGGCGCGGAGTGATGGGCGAGTAGCCGTAGAGCTTGTCGTAGGTGCGGTTGATCAGGTCGAATATGGCCTTGCCGTAGCGCTCCTTGAGCTCTTTCTTGGTCTTGAGGTCGGCAACATGGAGATTATATTTCTTCTTGACTATCTCGGCTATGCGCAGATGCTTCTCGGGGATGGCGTCGGGGACAGTCATCAGATACTCCACCCAGTCGATATCCTTCTTGAATCCCATGCGCTCTATATGCTCCGGATAGTAGGGATAATTGTAGATAGTGGCCATCGTGCTCAGCTCGCCGTACCCTTCGATGAGCATTCCCTCGCAGTCCATGTCGGTGAATCCGAGCGGCCCGACAAATGATGTCATGCCACGCTCGCGCCCCCACTCGGCGGCTGCCTCGAAAAGGGCGTCGACCACCTCTTTGTCGTCGATGAAGTCGACGAATCCGAAGCGCAGGTCCTTGCTGCCGGTACGCTCGTTGACCACCCGGTTGATGATGGCCGTGATGCGCCCTACTATCTTGCCGTCGCGGCGCGCCACGAATGTCTGAGCCTCGCAGAAGTCATAGGCCGGGTTTTTATCAGGCATCAGCGTGTCGACTTCGTCCATGACGAGCGGCGGCACATAGAATTCATTGTTTTTATACAGGTCGATTCCAAATTTGACTGCTTTGCGCAGCTCCGACCGGCGTGCCGGAACGGGTGTTACGATTACTGACATTATTGCGGAACGTTGTTAGTTGTTTTGATTCATAGGGGGGTTATCCTTTGCCCACAAGCCATGCGAGAATGCCTACCATGACTACGATGAACACCGCAGCCAGCACTGTCGTGGCTATCTTGGCGCGCCCGTCGATGGCCATTTTCAGGGCGCTTATGTCGCGGAAGCGGCCTGACGGCTCGGGGCTCAGACAGCGGGCGGCCACCTTGCGCAGGCGGGCGGCATCGGGATATTTCGGGTTGGCCTTCAGAGCTTCGGTCAGGATCAGACCGAAATTGAATATATCGTCGGCCGTCGCGTCGGGCGACAGACTGTTTTTCTGGTCGAAACCCACGTCGATCAGTTTGAGATTACCGATGTTTTCAGTGAATATTATGGTCTCGGGGCGGATCGGATGGTGTACGATGTGGTTGGTCTGGATATACTCCAGAGCGTCGATGAGGTCGTGCGTCAGCTTGTAGATCGTGGTGTCGGTGACGCGCGAGCTGTCGACAAGCTTGCGGAGCGAGTCGCCGTAGATATCGTCGGTGATGATGCAGCGGCCGAGCCCTGGCACATCCTCATAGTCATTGATCATCACGATATGCGGATGAGCCAGATTGTATCTGACGTCGAATTCCTTGTCGATCATCGCCTGATACTCCGCCTTGTCGCGATACTCCGGCCGGAGCGTCTTGAGCATTAGCCACTTGCCGTATTTCTTGGCTGTATAGACATAATAGAACTCTTCGTCCCACTCGGGGAGATGTTCTATCTCGGTCCATTTCTCGGTCTGGGGTGTCTCGTGTGGTGACATCTGTTATTGCTTTGATTCGTTGTCGGAATATCCTGTCAGGCGGAAGAGCAGGGGAGCTATCGAGGTATTGTCGCCCCAGGTGCCGAGCTCTTCAAGGCCGGCGCCGATGGCATAGACGGGTACCGGGTTGCCGCTGTGGCCTGAGGTGGTCCAGCCGAAGCCCTGTATGTCGTTGAGTATACGCCATACCTCCGTGGCCAGCGCGTTGTAGGAAGCATAGAGGGTCTTTTCGTCAGCTATCCGGTCGCGGCGGTTGAATGTGGCGTCAAAGAGGTCGCGTATAGACTGCTCCTGAGCCTCGCTGACGGGGACAGGACCCCAGAGGCCGGTGGCCTCGGTCACACGCGCCTTGAAGTCATCCCACGACGGAGCCTCGGTGGCAGTCAGCATCTGCTTGACTTCGCGTGAGAACTGCTCCTTCGACATCTTCTGGTGGAGAATATAGGGAGTGAACGACTGATAGCCTACATGGCGGTTGCCGACCGACAGACCTCCTGTCTCATGGTCGGCTGTCACTATGATGAGAGTCTCGTCGGGGTGTGCGAGGTAGAAGTCATAGGCGTGGCGAAGCGCCTTGTCGAAGTTGAGGGTCTCGATGACTACCGTCCCGGCATCGTTGCCGTGGCCTACATGGTCGATATTGCCCCCCTCGACCATCATGAAGAAGCGGTCGGGGCTGACTCTCTGCAGATGCCCGAGACACGCTTCGGTCATGTCAGGCAGCGACAGCGCTCCGGGGATGGAGTCGATGGTGAAGCCTACGTTGGAGTCATTGAACGGAGTGGCCGAAGTCAGGATGATGCGCCGCGCCTGCGATGCGCGCGCCGAGTCGGTGGTGCTGACGAGGTCGAGATCGGGGAATGTGCGGAAATAGTCGATAAGGTCGGTCGGATTCCCCTTCTTGTCGAGGCTTCCGCGCCAGAATGAGCCGGCGATGAACTCATATCCGCTCTCGGCGGCCTGACGTCCTATCTCATAGGTCATGCGCCGGGCCGGCACATGGGCGTAGAATGCGCCGGGGGTGGCGTCGTCGGGAGCCACGGTGGTCACCAGTCCCACGCCCCAGCCGTCGTTGTGGAGCTGCTCGGCTATCGAGGTGACGGCCACAGTGTCGGCGTTCATGCCGAGCATCCCGTTGCGGGTCTTCGACCCGGTGGCGAGCGCTGTACCCGCTGCGGCCGAGTCGGTAACGGTGCTGGATGCCGAATATGTGGTTATGACGCCCCCGATCGGCAGCTGCATCATCAGCAGCGGATCCTGATTGCCGAGAGCCACGCGGTTGAAGGTCTGGGCGGCCATCACATGGCCCGGCCCCATGCCGTCGCCTATGAAGTAGAATATATAGCGTGGCTGGACGGCTCCGGCGCCGAGTGCGGCGAGAGCCATGCCTGCTGACAGGATGAGTTTGCGGAGTTTCATTATGATCGTTTATTCTGTTGCGAATGATTTGATTGGATCGATATATCTGCGGTCGGGGCAGAGACGGGGCACCTTGCGCTGTCCGCCGAGCTTGCCGGTCGAGGCCAGCCAGCGGTCGAATGTGCCGGGCGCCAGCGGGATGATGGTCAGCCTGTCGAGGAATATCCCTCCCGAGCGCTTGGCGTCATAGTCGGAATTCTCGTCGCGCAGGGCGCGGTCGAGTGCTTCGGCGAACGCTTCCGCGTCGGCCGGCGGAGTGGTCCACTCGATGAGCCATTCGTGGCGGCCGCGTGTCGAGGGGGTGGGGTATACGGGAGCTGCCGTGAAGTTGGCGGCGGAAGCTCCCGTAGCGGCGCAGGCGCGGGCGAAGGCGGCCTCCGCGTTATGCACCATCAGCTCCTCGCCGAAGGCGTTGATATACTGCTGTGTGCGTCCCGCTATCGTGAATGTCAGCGGAGCGGTCGAATGTATGTGTATCGTGTCGCCGATACGATAGCGCCACAGGCCGTTGGATGACGTGATTACAAGCTCATAGACCTTGCCCGGCTTGGCCTCCCAGGCCGGGATGGCATCCTCGGGCGAGCCGCCGAGAGGTATCAGTTCGTAGAATGTATCGACATCCATCAGCAGGAGCATGGCCGGCGACGACGGATCAAGCTGCACGCCGAAAAATCCCTCCGACGCGTTGTAGGTCTCGAGATATCGCATCGACTCCGTGCCTATGATGCGGCGGTACTCCTCGCGGTAGGGGCCGAAAGCTATTCCGCCGTGGAAGAAGACCTCCAGCCGGGGCCATACCTCGGATATCGTCGAGGCACCCGTCAGCTTCAACACTTCCTTTAGCACGGTCAGCATCCACGACGGCACGCCCGACAGGTTGGTGACATCGCGTCGGGCCACGTCGGCCACAAGCCGCGGCAGCTTCTCATGCCAGTCCTCCATCAGCGCCACATCCTTGCCGGGGACGCGGAGCAGCCCCGCCAGCGGATTGATGCACTCTATCAGGTGGGCCGAGAGGTCGCCCGCCTTGACGCCGGGGGGATGGGGGAGCTGTGTCGCCATAGAGCCGCCGAGTATCAGCGCGCGGCCGCTCATCAGCCTCGAGTCGGGGTAGAGCGACAGGTATCGCGCCACGACGTCCGTCCCGCCGCGATAGTGGGATGAGGCGAGCCCGCGCCGCGTGATGGGGATATATTTGCTCTTGCCCCCCGATGTGCCGCTCGACTGGGCATAGCGGCGCGTGACTCCGGGCCACAGCACGTCGGCCTCGCCGCTTACCATGCGCATGACATCCTGACGGATAGCTTCATAGTCGACCATCGGACACCGCTCGCGCCACTGCTCGTAGCTGAGCCCGGGGGCAAATCCGTAGCGGCGCCCCCAGTCGGTGCGGGAGCCTTCGCTAAGGAGCGACGCGAGCGTTTCGCGCTGCGATTTCTCCGGGTCGGAGGCCGCGCGGAGCATCTGCCTGTCGAAGCGCCGGAAGTAAGGGCGGACTATTTTTGTAAAGTCAAGCATATTGGATGCATTATCAGTGCAAAGATAACAAAAAAATAGTATCTTTGCACCATCTGAATCAATCACTAATTATCAATAATTTTTATGAAAAAACTTTTACTCACTCTTGTGGCACTTATATGTGTCATGGTTGGTAAGGCCAACATCGTAGAAAGTTTTGCCCAGGGCACAACCTGGTCTCCCTCATTCCCTGAGCTTCCGGAAAAAGGCGGTGCCGATCTGTCAGGTGTATTCACATCGGAAGCATCTGGTATCGAGTATACATTTGCAGATTGCAAATACTATGGCGACTACGTAATGGCTAACAAAAATGCTGGTACCATTTCTTTCGCTCTTCCCGAAGGAACTTCAGCTTTCATTGTGAAGACAGGTGCTCAAGCATCCACTGCTGTTACTGTATCCGTTACTGTAGGTTCCACAGCTGTTGCTACTGACAAGAAACTTGATAAACAAGATGCCGATTTCACCTTTGAAATCCCTGCTAACTTACAGAATTCAAAGGAAATCTGTACAATCAAGGTAACAAATAATAAAAATGCTCAGTTCCAGTCCTTCACATACGTGACTGAAGGTGGTGGCGAGACTCCCGTCGACCCGGATCCCATCGTGCCCGATGATCCCGTCGACAGCAAAGTGACTTCTATCAAGGCGCTCCTGGATGTTGCCAAAGGTCTTGCCAACAGAGAGAAGACCGATGAATTTGAGCTCGACTTCCCCATGACCGTAACCTACGCTCATGGTATAAATACCTACGTCACCGACGGCACCGACAACCTCCTCATCTACGGCGACCTCGGCATTGAAGGCCTCGAAAACGGCAAAGTGATCCCCGAAGGCCTTAAGGGCAAAATGACCGTCTACAACGGCCTCCCCGAACTGACCGATGTAGTTGCTGAAAGCATCGGCGCTCTGACCGACGGCACCCCCGTCGAGCCCGCTGAGGCTACCGTAGCCAACGTCACAGAAAAGGGCATCAGCGCCTATGTAAAACTCGAAGGCGTAACCATCTCAGGTCTTGACACCAAAGGGAATTTCTCAATCTCCGAAGGAGCCAATACCGTAGCAGGCTACAACACATTCCACATCAGCATCCCCGAGAGTGAAAACCTCACAATCGTAGGTATCGTAAGCTACTTCAACAAATATCAGATATCTCCCATCTCAATCACCGGTGCCGACGGCAAAGAGACCGTGGCTGCTCCCACTTTCAACCCCGCAGCAGGCGAAGTTGAGGCCGGCACTACCGTCACCATCGCAACCACTACCGAGGGCGCTTCAATCTATTACACCCTCGACGGCACAGCTCCCACCTCTGCTTCCACTCTCTATGAGGCTCCCGTGGAAATCAAGGAAGCCCTGACCATCAAGGCTATCGCCCTCAAGGACGGTTTCAACGACTCCGAAGTAGCCGAAGCTGCCTACACTATCAAGGTTCCCGCCGACGCTACATTCAACTTCACCAAGCCCGAAACTCTCGATCCCAAATATCCCGCTGATTTCGATAGCGAAGGCCTCGCCGCCGACGGCTCTAACAAGTCTGCGATTGTCTCCGACATCAAGTTCACTGACAAGCATGTCAGTGTCGTAAGCACCAAAGGCACATCTACCGATGCCAAAATCTACTATCGCACAAGCGACACTCAGCTCCGTGTCTACAACGGCGCCACTATGACATTTACCACCGACGAGCCCACCATCCACCTCGCCAAGATCGTGTTCGGATTCACAAGCAACACCAACGTAGACAAAATTGAAGTAGAAAAAGGCGAAGGAACATGGACACCCGCTAACCACACCTGGACCGGCGACCTCCGCCAGCTCACATTCAAAATCGGCGGCAATATCCAGATCAACACTATCGAGGTCTACACCGTCGAAGGCGACCCCATCGAGCTCCCCGAACCCGAACTCCCCGAAGCCACCAAGGTAGCCTCAATCAAGGCGCTCCTCGATGCCAATACCGCAGTTGAAAGCGGCAACACTACCGAGGGAGAATTCACACTCGACTTCCCCGTGACCGTAATCTACTCCGAGGGTCAGTACAACTATGTGACCGACGGCACCAACAACCTCCTCATCTACTCCAACCTCGGCAAGTCCGGTCTGGAAAACGGCATCGTGCTCCCCGCCGGCATCACTGGCAAATATAAGAATCAGAACGGACTGCCCGAACTCGTAAGCGTAGCTGCCGCTTCCGTAGGGGATCCTACCGACGGCACCGAAGTCGAGCCCGTGGCAACCACCGTTGAGGATGCCAATGCCGAAGGCCTCAGCGCCTATATCGTGCTTGAAGGCGTCACCGTTTCCGGCGTCAATGGCAAGAACTTCACCATCGCCGACGAAGCCGGCAACACCATCGCAGGCTATAACTCTCTCGGTATCAGCGTACCCGAAGGTACAGATCTGACCGTCACAGGCTTCGTAAGCATCTACAACACCACCTACCAGATTGCCCCCGTATCCATCACCAACGCCCAGGGCAAAGAGACCGTGGCAACTCCCACTTTCAACCCCGAAGGCGGTGAAGTACTCGCAGGTACCCGCGTCAACATCTACACATCTACCGAAGGCGCTTCTATCTATTACACCGTCGACGGCTCCGAGCCCACCGCTGCATCGACACTCTATGAGACTGCCGTAGAAATCACCGAAGCCGTGACCATCAAGGCCATCGCCGTCAAGGAAGGCTGCGACGACTCTGAAGTAGCTGAAGCCACATATACCCTCAAAGCTCCCGCCGACGCCACATTCAACTTCGCAAGCCCCGCATCGCTCTCGCCCGCTTATCCCGCCGATAAGGACGACAGCACCCTCGAAGCTGACGGCACCAACGGATTCTATGCCAACGTGACCGATGTCAAGTTTACCGACGGCGACATCACCGTGACCAGCACCAAAGGCTCGACCGACGCACGCCTCTACTACCAGAACAATGGCAAAGTACAGCTCCGCGTCTACAACGGTGGCACCACCACCATCAGCTCCGACAATGCCAAACTCCTCATCGCCAAGATTGTCATCACCTACAACAACGGCAGCACAAGCTACAACAAGGTAGTCGCTCCCGCCGAAGGCAACTGGGACAAGGAGACCGGCACATGGACACCCGCTGAAGGCGTCGCAGGCGCTAAATCAGTGACATTTGAGTACACCGGCACACAGCAGATCAACGCCATCGAAGTCTACACCGCAGAAGCATCAGGCGTTGACAGCATCGGCGTTGACGGCGACAACGCTCCCGCAGTCTACTACAACCTCCAGGGCGTACGCGTCGACAACCCCACCCCCGGCCTCTACATCATGCGCCAGGGCTCAAAAGCCATCAAAGTGCTCGTTCGCTAATTCCACCGACAATCTACATCACCCATACCGGCAGGGGCGCCACGCGGCGCCCCTGCTTCCTTTTTTTATACTGACAGACGCTCCATATCTTTCGGATTAATTTTCTGTCACTTACTTGGAAATCGATATACTGCCATCCTCTCGCTACCATCCCCCTTAATTCGGGATCAATGTAAAAAGGTGATGGTTGTGAAAATAATTTGAGTTCAAGCGCCGGAAAGGCGCGTTATTGTGGTAAACCTCAGGCGTGCTTGCGCCTGGGGATAAGGGTAAAACAATCCGTATTGAGCGTCGGAGACGCGATATTATGACAGAACTGCACCATCGGGTCGAACAGTCTTAGACTACTCATGATATACAATAAGTCGGCCTAATGGACATTTTGAGTGATGAAATCTCTGCAATGAGTTGATTTTTATATCTTTGCAAAGATTATCATTGATATGGGTAAAAAAATGCTTTTTCTGTGGGTCATCTGAAGTCGTCCGTAACGGAGTAAGAGGCCGAAAACAGTTGTATAAGTGCAAGGAATGCGGACGTCGTTTTTCCGGTGGCGAACGAAGGAATAAATCACAGGTGATTACGGATTACATCGAGGGCAAGCAAACAGTAGTGCAGCTGGCCGTAAGATATGGTGTCAGTGAGAAAACCATCCGTAGAGATCTGAAGGGTATGCGTTATATGCAGAAAATCTCCAAAGACAAGCATATCATCATTCAGATGGATACGACCTATTGGGGTCGTGGATTTGGTCTTATGGTTATAAAGGATGCTCTGAGAAAGAAGATCCTATGGAGGAAATATGTAAATCATGAGACTGTCGCATCCTATATGGAGGGCGTTGACTGGCTGAGAGATAACGGGTTCAAAATATATGGCGCGGTCATTGACGGGATGCGTGGCCTGGCACAAGCGTTACGGCCAATACCGGTTCAGCTATGCCAGTTTCATCAGATTCTTACCGTCAGACATTATCTGACACAGGATCCTGATCTGGATGCGTCAAAGGAACTTCTGTCCCTTGTTAATAATATCACCAGAATGGATAAGGAGAGTTTTGTCGGAGCTTTTAACCAGTGGTATGAACGCAATAAGGAGACCGTCAATGAGCGGGTATATGACAAACGTCTCAAAAAGAAAACACCACCATATATGCGTCCGAGATTACGCAGCGCATATCTCAGCGTAAAACGTAATATGACTCTTTTATGGACTTTCTATGATTATCCTAATATTGGACTGCCTAATACAAACAATGGCCTGGAAGGGATATTTTCTGATATCAAAACAAAGCTGCGGGTACACAGCGGATTAAGTAAAGAAAACAGGAAGAAGCTTATTGATGAATATTTGTGTAGGCACTACTAAATATGTAGAATATCACCCGAAATGTCCATTAGTGATTTTTAGAGCCCATTTCATCACTCAAAATGTCCATTAGGCCAATAAGTCACGATATCGCGTCTTCGACGCTCGCAGTGTGTCGTTGTCTCCTTACCCCACGCTTGCAACTGACCCCTTTTTATGGCGCATAGTAAAAAGGCTGTGTTTAGGCGTAAAGATTGCATAGTCTGAAAATG
>CAMWHE010000024.1 GCA_947173955.1 uncultured Bacteroidales bacterium
GCCCGGACTCAACCCCTACCTCTACTGCGCCGCCAACCCAATCATGCTCGTCGACCCGACTGGCGAAGTTGTAAAATTTATTGGTAGTGAGAATCGTTTGAAAAGGGTAATTGCGGTATTCCAACAAGAACAAACGAAGCAAGGAGTATTCTCTATGGATAAAAATAATTGTCTGCAATTAACCTTAAATAATGACCTAAGTAGAGATCCCAAAAATACTAAATTATTAGCCCTGAAATCGGCTATTGATTCAGAGAAAACTACAACTATAAATGTAGATGACGGTTCCGACGTAATTATTGGAGATGCAGCCAAAGCAACCATTGATATAAAGGATATTGAAGCGGTCGGTAACGATAATGAAATTACAAGTAATGATTTGCTTGTACATGAAACCATTGAACAATTCCATATTCAAGTAGACGGTCTTGACGTCATAGATGCGCATAAAAAGGCTGCCAATGTTGAAGGTAAAGACAGGGGAATGAACATAGGTGCGGAAAGATGGATGGAGGATAACCCCGATAAGTCCGGAAAGATGGATGTACATTTTGAAGTGAGTGGTTTGAACTATCGTACCGGGACTATCAGGATAGAATATGACAGTAAAGGTAATATCACGTCTGTAAAGTTAGTCGAATAATATGAAAAGGAAGTCGTTATTAATATTATTATGGTCAATTTTAGTCTGTTTTGGGGCAACCACACCCAATACGAGATGGGTATATCCTTCTGACATTTATGATAAAGAGTGGGATAATATTATTGACTCACTTATCCCTGATACGATTCCCGATAAACTCGATAGAATTACAAATATTGACAAATTGGATTCGATCATAGATGATTTCCGTACTAATTCTCATCGAGTTTTTTTCAATAACGGACCTATGATACTTATAAGGAGGAATTACTTTCCGGCATATATCATATATGGAATTTCGCTTTTGGCGGATTATGATATCGGGATTGTAGCTCATTCTTATTTTTATGGTGAAAAATTTGAAAAGTTATACGACTGGTACTCGGTAAATAAGGATAAAATTGACTTGGCAACACTGAAAAGGTTAGTCGGAGCGTTATATATTACAGAATTTGTCACGGATTCATTCCACACTTTTCGGGAATTGAATGATATTGCACCTCGATTGCCGGAAGTTTCTTTATTTAATTTCACCTCGTCTTCTTGGATGGAATCGTTAAGCAATAGGGAAAAAGCGTTGATCGATAGCTTCATAAATACTAACCCTGATTGTAAAGCTATCGACCTTCAGATTATCGATGAGAAGTTGTCGCATTTTATTCATTTCCACAGAGGTCTTTGGATTAACGATAGCAATGCTGATATGTTGAAACCTTAAGATATGAGTTATTTCTTGCATAAGATAATTTGAAGGGGGCTGCGGGCGCCCGGATTTTATTTCTCTCGGATTCTTTCCGAGCTACGCTCCGAAAGCGGCCCGCTTAAACTTCATGGAAGGTACGATTTCGCGGATTATATGTTTTTCCCAAAAAGAGACTGAAATATTTGGAAAGAGCTCCCTTCGCGAAGTATATTTGCGACAGAGAGCATTATTCCGGTCTTCATCACTTATATATGTAGCTTATGAGTGTTCCCGCGCGTTTTCGGGTCTCTATCTTGGCCATTAACCGGATAACTTGATTATATGATATGAATATGAAAGCGCTGTTTAGTTCATTAATATTTTGGGGGTTAACGATATGTCTATTTTCTGTAGTAAAAGAATCGGATACTGATGTTGATCTTCAAGAAATAGAATTCGTCCCTGCACAATATGGATCTGGGAATAGTGAATTTTTAAGAGATTTATGGCATGATGATAGGGATGTTAAAATGGATACCACTAAAGCAGATGAATTTATAACCAGACTATCTATTAAAGTATTAATCACAAAAGATGGTATCCCTAAAGTTTTAAGCATAAACGGTAAAGACCGTTCAGAAGAATCTCTAATGAATAGACTTGAGTCATATGTAATGCATAAGATGGAAAGCAAAGCAATGAATAAATGGAAGCCGGCATACATATTTGGGACACCAATTGATTATGTAGAAATCATACCAATAATAATGTAAATAGGCAAAAAACTTAGGACGGCTTATATGGTACACAGTTATACGACCTCAATTACCGATACACGCTACTATGTTGGCCCGATCGAATTTGTCAAGGGTTCGGGCAAAGATGCCAGACTGACAGTTGACCGCGTCAACCTGCCGTGGGGGTACTTCCGCGCTGACGGATGGGATAATGTCAACCTTACAGACTATCAGGGGAATATCCGTGCTGTAGCGCGGAACAGTTATATAATCGACCACATTGACTACTACCCATACGGCCTGCCCAAAGCATCCGCTCCCGGCAGCGTATCACGTTATAAATACAGCGGCAAAGAGTTCGAGACCCGCGGCGGCCTTGACTTCTACGACTTTGACGCCCGCCTGCAGCTCCCCGCCGTCGGCCTCTTCTCCCGCCCCGACCCACTCGCGGGCGATAATCCCGGTGTCAACACTTACCTATATTGCAACGCAAATCCGATAATGCTCATTGACCCCACCGGGGAGTATGCCTTTGAAAATATTAAGGAGGGAGAAGAATATAAGGTGATTGCTGTATTTCCATCCAACTACAAAAAACTTGATGAAGCTGAAGGTAGCCACGCTCTAGAAAATACCTATAAAGCAGCTCAAGAGGCAGGGATGCCAATAATGCTTGTTGATAATATTGAAGATTTTGCGACTGCCCTAAATGATTTTGCAGAATCAGGATCTTCTACCGATATTTTTACTCTAAATTCACATGGAAATGATGGTGCATTTTTTATAGGTGAAGATATGGTTAATGCACTGACTGATGTTTCAGCCTTAAAAGAAGGGCTTGCTGCAACCAATGTTGTTATTATCGCTTGTCGAGCTGGAGCAAATGCTGAAGGAGATGCCCTTTTAAAAAGCTTCTCAAAACAAACTCAAAGTACTGTTATAGGATCAAATAATAATATTCCATCCCGTTATGCCTATGATGGAGGTAACGGGTTGTCTTATAAACAACCTCTACCGACACCAATATATGGAGTAAATAAAGGAAATGACTTTAAGATGTCAGGTGTGGGTCAACGTCCCGTGACCATATACAATGTGGCTATACATAAAACTAAGGGACTATCATGGGATAATGGATTTAAATTTAGATTTTCTGATATATGGAATTCATGGAAACAATAGTTATCGCATTGATAACGACAATTTTGTCAGTGGTGTGCAGTTCGTGTGGCAGAATTGCCAATGAGCGTTATACTAAAGAGACGACCGAGTGCCAAACCGAAGAAAATGACACTCTTAAAATTGAAAGATACAGATACTTCGACCTGTTTACAATGCAAGGAATAGAACCTTGTGATAATGATTCGTGTATTACAGTAACTCAAAAAGGTAATAAGGTAATTGTAGATTATAAATTGCCTGAAAGAGACTCTTTGATTCTCAATAACACGGGCGAATATTGGCATTCACGGGCAGAATTTGATATGAATAAGAACAGGTATTACTTAACGATGTCTGAAAGCTGGCCCCGAAGATATGACCGATTTATCCGGAATGATACAATCTTAGAGTTTTGCCAGATGTATTCCACAGACGAGGTTTATAAGACTGTATATTTAAAGACTCGGGACGAATACACAATATTTGACTTGAAGACAGAAAACTATACTGATACTGACCCTCAAAAAATATATCGAATAATTTCAGACGTTGTAAATGGAGAAAATAACGATATAACGTATGTATCAAAGTGGAACGTAAAGCGGGAGGCAAATGAGACTCAATTTATCGACATAGAATCCGGATTTGTAATAACCAGGGAATATCCTGAGTTGCTAATTTGGGGAGGAAATTATGGATTCGGCGTTGAAAAAAATAACACGCTGTTAGTTGGAACTAAGTGTTCGATCGTATACCCATAAACATGAGTTTTATTGGTTGGCGCGCCGTGATGAAAGGTAACCAGGTCATACAGCAGACCGATTACTACCCTTATGGTCTGCCTATGGCCACCTCGACAGGCGCTGCCGTCAACCGATACAAATACTCCGGCAAGGAATTCGACACCCGCGGCGGCCTTGACTTCTACGACTTCGACGCATGCCTGCAGTTCCCCACCACCGGCCTCTTCTCCCGCCCCGACCCAAAAGCCTGGGACTATCCCGGCTACAACCCCTACCTCTACTGCGCCGCCAACCCAATTAACAATGTTATAAAAGTGCAGAATCAATGAGTATTTATAAAATACTATTATATAGTTCATTATTAATGATGTGTTCACAAGCTTCTGCTTGTGAACCGTCAGACAGTATTGGTATTGAGTCAACTGTTTCAAGCATTAATGACAAGCGTCACAATGCGATGACCAGGCAATTTAAAAATGGAAGTACCAGTTACATGTTTTTTAGTAAGAGTGAAGCAGATATGCTCCATATACTTGGCATTCTAACCGGCGTTGACGGATCTTTTGTAGATCCCGGATTTAATTGGGAGGGGTATGAAATAACTGCTGTGGATTCAATAATTCAATGGTATACACGTAATCGACATTTATTAGAAGAAGATAGCTTGAAAAAATGGATAAATTGGCAGCAGGAATATTTTGATTTTTTGAGAAGTCGGGAATGTAATGACGCTATTACCTCCGCGATGTTTGAAAATTGGAATGACAGTATTAAGGATGAGGGATTAAGGAAGATGTTTTTAGACAACGACGGTACATGGAAAATGGATTTCATCGATAGAGATTGGCGAGATTTACCCGAGACCTCAAAAAACGCATTAAAAAAGTTGATGGAACAAATACCATATAGTGAATTTATAAGAAATAATCAAAAGCTTGATTCCCTGGAATCTCGCTATTATGGTCTTTGGGGAATTTATAAAGAGTAAGATTCTCTTTATTTCTTTGTAAGGGATATATATTCTATGGTAATAATTGGCGCTTTTGGATAGTCGCACTATATTAATTGGGTGCCACCTGTTTGAGTTTTTTATGAGAAAAATTTGTGGAATTTTGGCGCAAAATCTAATTTTTATAGTAAATTCGTGATAGAGACCATTATTCCTATCATAATACTATGGAACTCCCGTATAAGTTTTTTTACCGTTTTTTAGCTTTACTCCCTATGAAGAAAATAATTGCTTTATTGTTCTATAGCTGCGTTTCTCTCGTTTCGGTATGTCAGATTAGCTTTTTTGATTGGGATTATCCGGAAGATATTCATCATAAGGACTGGTACTTCATCTATGACTTGATCGATGATTATCAGTTAAAGACATGTCTGGATATAAGGGATATCGAGTCATTAGACAGAATGGTCGAGGGGTTTAAAAGCGCCTACGAGACGCGTGGCATTTATGGACTCCCGGGAGAATATAGACTCCCGGCAGATGATTCAATAGCCATATTGATGAAAACTTTGGCAGAAATATCTTATATCGAGAATGTTATAGGTAAATTTATACCTAATTTCACTATAGCATTTAAAGGAAGTGGGGTTAATTTCTTAGTGGACTGGTATTATAGAAACAGAGACAATATTGATTTAGATTCTTTAAGTCTGTATGTAGCAGCCCAGATCTATCTCGCCTGCAAATTAAGCCCGTTTAATTTTTTGGAAACGCATCTATATCCGGCACTTAATCATTTTAATCATCCCTTAAATGATTTAGATCCCGAGACCGAAAAATGGATACGGGATCTTGATAGCTACACTATACTTGATAATAGAGGAATCCGTCAAAGAGAGCGTATTGACAGTATATTGGAGGCACATCCACAGAATGTATTAATAAAACGCCTCATACAGCAAGCTAAAGTAGCACAATTTACCAGAATGTATAAGGCCGGAACAAGTTTCAAGAAAAAAAGACCAGTCAACGAGGTGAGATAGAAATTAATATTTTGGCAAGGCTACTATATTGCCGGAACGGAAGAAAATGCATAACTTTGCTACCACAAAAGGGAGTCCCGGCGGCTCGTCGCTGGCGCCCGAGAGGCGTTTGAGGAAAGTCCGGGCAACACAGAGCACCATATTTCCTAACGGGAAGCTATCCTGACGGGTAGAGACAACGTGACAGAAAACGACCGCCCTCCGCGCTCCTGCGGAGCGGTAAGGGTGAAAAGGCGGGGTAAGAGCCCACCGGGCGGTATGGCGACATATCGCGCCGCACGTCTTATGGGTTGCAAGGTCAAGTATACCGGCATCTAAGGGCTGCTCGTCCATTGCCGGGGGGTAGACTGCTAAAGCTTGCAGGCAACTGTAAGCTCAGATAAATGACGAGCCGACTCCGACAACTCGCTCTCCCGCGGAGCGAAAGTATCGGGTCGACATAACCCGGCTTACAGCCGGGGCATCCCCTTTTTCTTTTTTCATGTATTAGATTAACTCACAGGCGCAGATTAAGCTGTTCCGACCAGCCGAGCGTACCGTTGCGCAGCTCGATAGTCACGAGACCGCGGACACCCTGATGCATTCCGCACACCTCCCTGAGCACTGCGCCGACTGAATCAAACCCGGAGAGAGTGTGACGTCCTACAGTCATACCCGCTTTGCGGATAGTAGCAAAAATCGTATCCTCGATATTCATGTTTCCTTTCATAGCTTCTTATTTTTTTATATGACAAAGGTAGAAGCGCAGATGTGCATAATTTAAGCATCGCATTGTTAATTTATCAAAATACAACTCTATTGTTAATCATCTGTGAGTAACTTTGAATAAGAATTATGGAAAGCCGAAAAATATATTTTGTAATAGTAGCCGGAGGATCCGGCAGCCGCTTTGGCTCGGATCTGCCGAAGCAATACTGCCTGCTTGACGGTCGACCGGTGCTTTGCCACACCATAGAGAGAGCTCGTAAGGCTCTCCCAACGGCTGAAATCATCACAGTCATAAGCGAATCAATGCGGGAGTTCTGGCTCGAACTGTCGGCCGAATATCGCTGTGAGCCGACGAAACTGGTAGCAGGAGGTGCCTCCCGCTGGGAATCAGTCAGAAACGCGCTTGCCTCGATTGATGACGACGATCCTGACGCCATTGTGCTCATCCACGACGCGGCGCGTCCGCTTCTTGACAGGGTAACTGCAGAGGCCATAACAGCCGCGGTAGAGCCTGAGACGTCGGTTGTCCCCGTGATGCCTGTCTCCGACTCGCTGCGATATATCAATAATGAAGGTGTATCGATTGCCGTTGACAGGACAAAATTCCGTGCAGTCGCTACTCCTCAGGCTTTCCGTCTCGCGGATCTCAAGAAAGCTTACCGGCTCCCCTATGATCCGTCATTTACTGACGACGCATCCGTCATGGCCGCAGCAGGAATGCCGGAAACGACTCTCGTCGAAGTCACCCCGGCACTGAGCAAAATCACCAGTCCCGGCGACATCGCCCGGCTTGAATCCTTATTGTGACCCGACGCCCATGAACTCGCTCAGACGCTTCGAACTGACATATCTGAAGGGAATTGGTCCCAAGCGGGCAGAGCTTCTTGACAAGCAGCTGGGGCTCAAGACCCTGTATGATCTGCTGCATCACTTCCCGACTCACTATCTCGACCGGTCATCAATCTATAAGGTGACGGATATCACCGGGGAAATGCCCATGATACAGCTAAAAGGTCGCTTCGTCACGATGAATGTGGCGGGCGAAGGAGCCAAGACACGGCTTGTGGCACTTTTCTCCGACGGGACAGGGACAATTGAAGTGGTATGGTTCAATCGCATCCGCAAACTGCGCGAAATGTATCAGGTCGGACAGGAATATGTCATCTTCGGCAAGCCGGAACAATTCAAGGGACGCTGGAGCATGGTGCATCCGGAAGTCGACACGACGACTGCTGTCGGCGCTATGCAAGGATTGCGCGGCGTCTATCCGCTGACCGATAAGTTGAGAAATGCCGGATTCTCATCGAGGTTGTTTCACTCCTACATTCAGACAGCACTCGCCGCACACCGCAGGATTACCGACCCGCTGCCCCCGGCCATTATCGACAGATATAAGCTGATGCCTCTGCAGACTGCAATCAGCCAGATACATAACCCCACCGATGCCGACGCTCTCCGGCAGGCACGCTACCGACTGAAATTCGAAGAGCTCTTCTATCTGCAGCTCAACATCCAGCGCTACAGCGCCAAGCGCAATAAAGCTCTGAAAGGATTTCACTTCGCCCGCATCGGCCGGTTTTTCAATCAGTTCTATAGCGAATGCCTTCCGTTTGAGCTGACTGGAGCCCAGAAGCGGGTCATAAAAGAGATACGGAATGATATGGGCTCCGGACACCAGATGAACCGCCTGCTTCAGGGCGATGTGGGATCGGGAAAGACCCTTGTCGCACTTCTGACCATGCTTATCGCTCTTGACAACGGCACACAGGCCTGCATGATGGCGCCCACTGAAATTCTGGCGGCACAGCACTATGAGACAATCTCCAGACTCGTAGCTCCTATCGGAGTAAATGTAAAATTGCTGACCGGCTCCACACGCAAAAAGGAGCGGGACACGATCCACAGTCAGCTCCGCGACGGCACGCTCCACATACTTATAGGAACGCATGCGGTAATCGAAGACACCGTACAGTTTAATAATCTTGGATTCGTGGTCATCGACGAACAGCATCGCTTCGGTGTCATGCAGAGGTCGCGGCTGTGGCAGAAGAATACCACACCTCCTCATATGCTGGTCATGACAGCGACGCCAATCCCGCGCACGCTTGCTATGACGGTATACGGTGACCTTGACGTATCAGTGATCGACGAGCTGCCCCCGGGGCGAAAGCCTATCACCACCCTGCTCCGCTACGACGCCGCCCGGATGGATGTATACCGCGCTATCGGCCGGCAGCTCAAGGAGGGGCGGCAGGTATATATAGTATATCCGCTGATCAAAGAGAACGAGAAACTTGACCTCCGGGCTCTCGAATACGGCTATCAGAATATCAAGGACAATTTTCCTTCCTATCGGATCGCCTACGTACACGGCAAGATGAAGCCGGCCGAAAAGGACTATCAGATGGAACTGTTCGCATCGCATCAGGCGGATATCCTTGTAGCGACAACCGTAATTGAGGTCGGTGTTAATGTGCCGAACGCCACCGTGATGGTCATAGAAAACGCCGAACGGTTCGGACTGTCGCAGCTACACCAGTTGCGCGGACGCGTAGGTCGCGGCGGAGACCGCAGCTATTGTGTCCTGATGTCGAAACCGCAGATTTCCGGCATAACACGCAAGCGTCTGGAACTGATGACAACTACTACCGACGGATTCCTTATAGCCGAAGCCGACCTGAAGATGCGCGGTCCGGGCGACCTTGAAGGCACGATGCAGAGCGGCATAGCCATCGATCTGAAGATAGCCAGCCTGTCATCCGACGGCGACATCGTACAGCTGGCGCGCGATGCAGCCGAGGATCTTCTTGACATTGACTCCGCCCTTCAACTGCCGGAACACCGGGGTATCGCCAACGAGCTGGAGAATCTTTTCCCGCGCCCTATCGACCTGTCAAGAATCAGCTGACCGACAGATATCAGGGATTCAACAAATCAGGATTGAAGAAATCGAAGACATCGCGGCCCATCTCCAGCGCATGACGTGCCGGACTGTCGGGATTAAGTCTGACAGCGGCGGTAAAAGCCGAAAGCGCTTCCGGTCGCCTGTCGAATTTCCACAACACACGTCCGAGGCAGTAGTATGCGCCATCATCATCCGGATTCACAGCCAACGCTCGCGCTATGGCTGATCTGGCTTCCGACAGGTCATCCTTGGCAATTATTTCGCTAATTTCAGTATCGGTCATAAAGCTTTTTATTATCTTTGCAAAGATACTTTTAATTCTCATATGTTTAAACGTATAACCATACTTTTAACTCTGGCGGCAGCCTCTATACTTACCTCTCCGGCCGCCGATCCGACCGCGACACGCTATTCATGGGCACAATGCGCCGGAAGCCTGATGCCCTATCCTGCGCGCGAACAGCTGACACTGCCCGACTCCCTGACAGCTGTCTATATTGACCATGTAGGGCGGCACGGCGCGCGCTTTCCAGCCTCTCCAAAATACACAATGACGATGAAGGAGACCCTGATGCGCGCCGACTCGCTGGGCACCATCACCACCGCCGGCCATCGGCTGCTTAAACTCTGCAATGACGTCATAGAGCTTTCACATAACAACTGGGGCGCCCTCGACTCTTTGGGTAAATCGGAGCAGCGCGACATAGCATCAAGGATGTTTCTTAACTTCCCCAATCTGTTCAGAGACACACGTATTTCCGCTATTTCAAGCTATGCTCCCAGATGCGTGATGAGTATGTATGAATTTACCCACCAGCTTGACCGCCTCAACAACAATATCGAGATCACGACAAATGCCGGACGCGTCAACTCGCCATTACTCAGACCTTTTGACACTGATACCGAATATATCGAATGGCGTAAAGAAGACGCACAGAAACCGGTGTATGACTCCTATATCGAGACTTTCATCCCGGCCGAGCCTCTCAAGCGTGTGCTCGGAGCCGCATATCCGTTCCCGGAAGACTGGCGCCAGCTTGCCCTGTGCGAATACTATGTGCTCGCCGGAATGAGCGCCATGGGGCGTCCGGTCGATCCCTCCTACTATTTTACGCTTGACGAATATAATGCCCTGTGGTCTTGCTTCAACCTGCGGCAGTATCTTGTAAGAACAGCCACCACACTGTCGACTGTTCCGGCAGACATCACATCGCCACTGGTTCTCGACATCATAGAATCGTTACAAAGAGCAGCCGAGGGTAAGAACAATGTCACCGCAAATCTACGCTTCGGCCACGCGGAAACCCTCATGCCGCTATTGTCGCAGCTACATATACCCGGATGCTACTACATGACCAACTACTTTGACACCGTACGCCAGCACTGGAAAGACTTCTATGTCGTGCCAATGGCCGCCAACATTCAGTTTGTGCTTCTTAAGTCGGAATCCGGGAAACACTATGTCATGACTCTCCTAAACGAAGAGCCCGTCAACCTCATACCGAATGACAACCGCACACTTCTGCCGGTAAGTGAGGCCATAAAATACATGACCCACTGCCTGCCGTTGCATTTACAGCCTTAGACGCTATGATCTGAAAGCGAGACTCGGGGTAAGCTCGACCGATTCGCCGGGCACATGGAGACAGAAGCTCTCCGTGTTGTCAGGTGTATAATTCGGGAAATCGCACGCCGAACGGTATTCTCCCCAGAAGTGCATAGGTATGAAGTACTTCACGTCAATATTCTCGAGGAAAAGGCGTGCTCCCGCCGAGAAGTCGCCACCCATGCGCGGATCAACCGGGAAGAAAGCGAGATCCAACTCCTTGACATCTGCCATCAGTCCGGTCATTATATGGGTAAATTTCTGATACGCACGACGGACCTGAGCCTCTGTGTTCTCATCCTCCCAATGCCAGTAGTTGAAATCGCCGGCATGGAATATCGTACGCCCGTCAGGGAGTGTCACAAGATAACTGTCGCCTATATCAGTAGATCCGTAAGCCTTAACGGATATCGCACCGGGAAGCTGAGAGACTTCGTCGCCGGGACTCATCCATGCGATAGCGAGGTCGTTGTGGACTACTTTTGAGTTGATATCGTTGCTCAGCACATACGCCCGCTTATGATTCTGCGCGAGATTAAATATATCGCGGTTAAAGTGGTCATAGTGATGATGTGAGACAAAGAAAATCACCGGTAAATCCGGATTATCCTCCAATATTTTATAGAGACTTTTCGAGGGATCCTTGTAGTAGTCGAATATTAAAATTGCGGTAGGTGTAGTGACAGCAAATCCGCTGTGGTCGAGGTAAGTTACTTTAATCATATCTTTGTGTGTTTTTCATTTATTCTCTTTATCTGCGACCCGCTAACCGTCAATACTGAGTATCAGATTGTCATAGGCGAAATCGACACCGGGTGGCAGCCTGAGCGAGGCCTCTGAATGGAGTCCCATCTGATGGCTCATGTGTATCAGGTAAGTGTGTCGGGGACTTACTGACTCTATAACACCCAACGCCTCTTCAAGGTTCATGTGCGTAGGATTTGATCTGACGCGTAAGACATTAAGAATCAACACATCAAGCCCATACAGCCCATCAATTGTCGATTGCGGAACTAATGACGCATCCGTAATATACGCTGCCTTCCCGAATCGGAAGCCCACAATCGGTAGCTTACCGTGAATGACCGTAAGAGGCTCGAAAACGATTCCTCCGGCCTTGAAAGATTTATAAGGCTTGATAATCTGCAACTGCAGTTTGGGTATATTGGGATAATTGCTTCCGCTGAAGCAATAAGGCATCAGCCTGCGGATATCCGCCGCAACATCTTCAGTACAAAATATGTCGACAGGTCTGGCATAAGATAAAGTACGCAGATCATCGAGGCCGCCGACATGGTCATAATGACTGTGAGTTATAAGTACAGCGTCAATCGACCGGACATTGTGGCGTAAAAGCTGCGCACGAACATCCGGCCCGCAGTCAATCAGTATGTTTTTCCCTTCGCGCGTCGTTATCAGCGAAGAACAACGCAACCGGCGGTCGCGCGCATCGCCCGATCTGCAGACTTCGCAATCACAGCCTAATACGGGGATGCCTGTCGATGTCCCGGTGCCAAGAAATGTCAGTTTCATTCAGAATCGGAAGCTACGCAGATGATCGTCATCAAAAATAAGATATCGCCCGTTGTCATAATTCCACCTCTCTATGTAGTGGCCGTAAAAGACTTCATTGGGACTGCCGACTGCCAAACGGCACTCCTCTCTGGTCATGTCCTTGCGTACCGCGCATCGGGTTATGTAGTCCCATGTTTCCGGCGAAATATCCTTATATTTTGAGCGTGGATCTGTCAGAGTGAAGAGTGTATCGAAATTTCGCGTCGCCCTCGGGCCTGTTCCGGCTGACATAAAGACGCGGGAATGCTGACCACGCTCATCCGTAAAACAGACTGAAAGCGGATAGACCGTATTGCCCGGTGTCACCGAGTCAATATGAACCTTAACGAGCTGCCGTCCTACTATATTTTCGCCGGTCTCATCAAACCAGACTGGTGTGGTGATCCAGTATTCATTGCCGGCGAGGAGCGCCTGAGCGGAATCGACAAGCGACTGCTCGATTGTAAACGGTACTTCAAGCCGGTCACGAAGTTCTATCTCCTTAACAGGCGCGTCCACACGATAGCGGAGTGTGTCGCCGGCCTGCGACAGAAATACGAAGTCGGTATCATCCACATCGGTCATCGACGGGACTTCCTCCGCATACTGAAACACAAGCCGCTCTCCGGGGATAACACTCATCGCCCTCTCGACCGGAGTCAGTGCATAGGATATGCGACTGTCGGTGACAACAAATTCCTTACCCGAAGTCCAGTCACGCGGTGGCTGAGTCACCAGTCCGGAAGCATACTGCATCTCGGCACTCTCGACAGCATTGCGTTTCCTGACATCCTTAGACGTGATCTTCGGCGTACTTTCGACACCTGTGAAACAGCTTGAGAGCGCTAACGATACAGCTATCGCTGCAATCAGTTTATTCCGGGATAACGGGTTCAATTCCGAGGTTATAGAAAATGAATGAATACATATCAGCCTGTTCATCGAGGATCTTGCTGACAGGCTTGCCTGCGCCATGGCCGGCTTTGGAGTCGATACGGATCAGCTTGGGTGCATCACCTGTATCGGCAGCCTGGAGAGCGGCGGCATACTTGAAAGAGTGTGCGGGCACCACACGGTCGTCATGGTCTGCGGTCGTAACCATTATGGCCGGATACGGTGTGCCGTCATTCTTGATATTGTGAAGCGGCGAATAGCTGTAGAGATATTCTGCCATCTCTTTTGAATCATCGGAACGGCCGTAGTCACTCGCCCAGTTCCAACCGATAGTAAACAGATGGTAGCGCATCATGTCCATCACGCCAACACGGGGAATTGCGACCTTGAAGAGCTCGGGACGCATATTTACGGTAGCACCGACAAGAAGACCGCCATTGCTGCCGCCTGAGATTGCGATATGTTCGGGGGACGTCCATCCCTGTCCGATGAGATATTCAGCGGCAGCAATAAAATCATTGAACACATTTAGCTTGTTCATCTTCGTTCCGGCATGATGCCATTCCTCACCGTACTCACCTCCTCCGCGCAGATTTGCCTCAGCATAGATTCCGCCGTTTTCAAGCCAGAGGACTCGATTGGAGGAAAAAGCAGGATTCAGCGAGATGTTGAAGCCACCATAGCCATAGAGGTAGACGGGATTCTTGCCGTCACGCTCAAGTCCTTTCTTGTAGGTCAGCGACATGGGTATCATTGTCCCGTCGGCGGAGGGATAGAACACCTGCTCGGTCACATAGTCGTCGGGGTTGAATCCGTTGATATCCGTAGTCAGATAGCTCTCCGACTTATTGGCGGCAAGGTCATATGTGTAGATAGTCGGAGGCAGGCACATCGAGGTGGCCGAATAGAACACATCATCAGATTTCTTTGAGGTTGAAAATGCTACTGATGAGAATGCCGGCAACTCAATCTCACAGATCTGCTTTCCATTTAGATCGTAGACGTAGGCCTGATTTGCGGCATCTTTCTCGTAGACAAGTATAAACTTGTCAGATGCGAGCTCCGCTGAAGTCAGCACTCCCTCTGATTCAGGCACAACCTCCACCCAGTTTTCCTTTGTCGGGTGATCAAGCGAGGCTTTCATCAGCCGGCGATGAGGGGCTCCCTCGGTCGTAGTGAAATAGATATCTTTACCGATTATGTCGATAATATTGATTTCAAGATCCTGCGAAGGCTCCATCACTACCCAGTCAGACCCGGGCATCTTTAAATTCTTGAACATTACCGACTCGCCGAATCCGTCGCCGCCACCCATCACGAACAGATAATCCTCCGTATCGGGAACCCATGCACTGTGGAAATGAAGCGGATGTTCCGGATCGCCGTATGCGAGCTGATCAGCACTTTGAGGCGTCCCGAGCTTATGATAGTAGATGCGGTGATTCTCGTTGGCGTTAGAGAATTCCTTGCCCTCGCCGGGACGCTCATAGGCGCTGTAATAGAATCCGTCGCCTTTCCAGGCTGCCGAGGTGAATTTCGCCCACTCGATATGGTCGTCAAGCAGTTCTCCGGTAGCTGTATCCATTACGTAGATTTCCACCCAGTCGCTACCACTGCGGGAGATCGTGTAGGCCATGTATTTGCTATCGTTGGAGAAGCTGACGCCGGTCAAGGCAACTGTACCGTCAGTACTGAGCGCGTTCGGGTCAAGGAAAGGTGTGTATTCTCCATCGATCGAGTCGCTACGCATAAGCACCGACTGATTTTTCAAGCCATCATTGTAGTAATGATAGTAGCGGCCGTCAGCAGCCTTCCATGGCAATCCCTGACGTGGAAAATTGTATAGCGACTCGAGGCGGTCACGAAGTTTCTGGCGGTAAGGTATACGGGCAAGATAGTCTTGCGTAACTTTGTTTTCAGCTTCGACCCATGCTTTCGTGACTTCGGCCGTATCGTCTTCAAGCGGGCGGTACGGATCGGCCACCGTCAGGTCAAAATATGTGTCGACAGTTTCGTCGGCAGGGGCAGCCGGATATTCGATAGTATTCTTTGATTTACACGATATCATGGCGACAGATATTGTTAATGTGCCGGCAAGGGCTAATGTCAGTTTTCTCATTATAAATTATAGTTAATCTATTAATTGTCAGGATGGCTATTACGACGCGGATGTCTTTTCAGATGAAAATGCAACAGAATGATAATGACAAGAGTGACTCCTATTACGCCGAAGTACCTCAGCGAAGAGTAAGTCCCGTCCGCCCAGAAGTGATATCCCCATGCAGCCATGATGAAAAGATATACCGTCAGCAGCAGAGGCAATAGAGTCGACTTCTTCATTGCTCTTTGATGAATGGGGAACGTGACGGATCAAAAAGACCTTCGGAAAGATGACGATATATGCGCAGGCACGCCCATGCATCAAGCGAGGCATACGCCTGCTGAGCGGGTGAAAGTGACGGAGCTTCCCAGTTGGTAAGTCGCTGGCCTTTCGTAATATGCTCGCCAAAGACTATGGCATAAACTTTCTGAAGAGACAGATCCGTGATATCATACTTCCCGACAAAATGCTGTAGCTCCACAATTCCGGCAGGCACAAACGGAGCGAGACGCGACAATCCGTGGAAATCGTCCTTGGTGGAAAGTCCGATTTTGAGCACATCAGGGCTCTCCATCAGCTTTCTGAGAGGCTCGCAGAAGCCTGTCATATTGACTCTGAAGAGGAAACATTCGTCGATTGTAGACAACTGGACGAGCGCCACATCATGGGTCTCTCCCTTGCGGAATGTAGGTCGGGTCTCCGTGTCAAATCCAAGAGCCGGCTGACGCATAAGGTAAGCGGCCGCTGACCGCGCATCGGCAGCATTGTCGATTATATATATTTTGCCGGGGAATTTTGCTACCGGCATCTGGTGAATCTGAGATTTATCTATTGACAGCATACTACGCAAAGATACGACATTTTATCTTGCCATGCAACACGACCGGACTCGCAGTATATTTGGTAATGTCGGGGATAATAGCTATATTTGTGATACAATATTAGCAGTATTATGAATATATCTATAGATAGTAATAACATCTTATCAGTTTTAGACAGTTACACACTCGATAATCCTGATGATATAATGATGCAAGTTGCAGAGGATTTTCGTAAGCGTAGAGTTGAAAAGAATATTACCCGTCAGCACGTTGCAGAAATGTCGAGAGTACCTTTGGCTACAATAGCGCGCTTCGAGCAGAAAGGGCACATTGCCTTCGAGTCACTTGTCAAACTTGCTATGGCCTTGCAATATACATCCGATATAAAGAATCTGTTTTCTACCCCTAAATTTGACACGATGGAAGAGCTTGAACTAATCCGTCATAAAAGCAATGATAAGAGGGCTTACTCTAAAAGAAAGAAGGCATGAAAAAGTCTGAAAAAATCAGTGTAATGTTTCATAGACAGCCGGTTGGTACCCTGTCTCTCACTCCCGACAATCGTCTCAACGTCTTTGAATACGATAAATCGTGGATCGCAGACGGATTCAGTATTTCTCCGCTTGAACTACCGTTAAAGGCCGGAGTCTTCATCGCTAAAGCGCAACCATTTAACGGAAATTTTGGAATCTTTGAAGATAGTCTGCCTGATGGTTATGGTCGCTATCTTCTTCAGAAAGCATTGCGTCATAATGGAATAGACGATTCAAGTTTATCATCTTTGGATAGACTGGCATTGGTAGGCGACAACGGAATGGGAGCCTTAACATATTCCCCTCCGGTAATTTTTACCCGCGAGAAGACCGTAACTGATTTCGACCATCTTCAGGAGATTGCACTTGAAGTCCTTAGAGAACAGCAGGATAACGATGCCGGATTGCTCCTTTATAATAGCGGAAATAGCGGCGGCGCGCGACCGAAAGCTGTATTTTCAGATGAAACAGGACACTGGCTTGTCAAATTCCGTCACACGTACGACCCGAAAGACATGGGTATTCAAGAAGCACGCTATAACGAAATTGCAAGGAAATGTGGGATAATCGTGCCGGACTTTAAACTCATCAATGGTCGCTACTTCGCGTCACGACGGTTTGACATAGACAAGAACGGGAATAGAGTCCATACGGCTACAGCCGGCGGACTACTTGGAGTTTCGCTACGTGAGCCATTTTTAGATTATTCAAATCTGCTCGCATTGACCGGCTACATCACCCGAAACCGTGAAGACGTAGAGCAAATGTACCGCCGGATGCTATTCAATTACCTGACAGACAATAAAGATGACCATTGCAAGAATTTCAGTTTCTATGTAAGAAGAGATAATGACTCTAAATCCTGGAGATGGCGGCTTGCTCCTGCCTACGACCTTACCCTTTGCACAGAGGGATATAACGGAGAACATGCTACCTCGGTCAACGGCACAGGTCTACCACGGCTCGCTGATTTCATCGCTGTCGGCACGAAAATCAAACTTTCAGAAGATAGATGTCGAGAACTGATCAATGAAGTCCACACCGGTTGCGCGGAATTGATACGATATAAAATCTAAAATAGAACAAAAAAGCGAAGTGAGGACGTTGCTTCACTTCGCTTTTTGTCTAAATAGTCTGCTTGTTTATCTCGACATCACGCGGAAAAGCTCCCCGACCCACATCACTACGGAAGTAGCGCCTATGATTATAAGCCAGTCAGCGACAAAAAGTGGCTCTACGCCGAAGAACTGCCCGCCTACACTTACGATCAGAATCTGACCTATGAGTATAATTCCGGTTATCAGCTCAAACCCGATGCTCTCATTCAACCGGAATATCGATTTGCCGGTAGCAAAGGCGCGGGCATTAAAAAGATTCCAGAACTGAAGGAATACGAATATCGAGAAGAAGAGCGACAGTTCGGGGACAGAAAGATCCTTGGACGGCAGCCACTCAAGGCGTCCGAACTGAGTCAGCGAAGTCAGATCGGTATGATGGAAGTAATACAGGATAGCCAAGAGAACCATGAAGAACATCAGGCCGACCGACAGAATTGACTTCCACATCGCACGGTCGATAATGAATGACTCGCGCGAGCGCGGCTTGTCCTTCATCACTGATTCGCTGGGAGGCAGCGATGCGAGAGCCATTGCGGCGAAAGTATCCATAATAAGGTTGACCCACAGCATCTGAGTCACAGTCAAAGGCGACTCCGTACCCATAAAGGCGCCGCACAGCACGATAAGACAAGCCACGACGTTGACTGTCATCTGGAACAGGATAAAGCGCTGGATGTTGCGGTAGAGGGAACGGCCCCACATTACGGCGCGCCCTATCGACGTGAACGAGTTGTCAACGATAGTTATGTCCGAGGCTTCCTTTGCCACCGAAGTACCGTCGCCCATCGAGAGCCCGACATGGGCGGCCTTGAGTGCAGGAGCATCGTTAGTACCGTCGCCGGTCACAGCCACGACTTCATTGTTGGCCTGCAATGCCTCTACAAGCCGCTTCTTGTCGAGCGGACGGGCGCGAGCTATGATCTTGAAGTCCTCGACCCTGTTTTTCAGCTCTTCATCTGAGAGAGCAGCGAACTCCGTTCCTGTGATTATATTTTTTTCGCCATCGACAGCATCATTCCACAGACCGATCTGGCGGCCGATTTCACGGGCAGTCGCCGGCGTATCGCCTGTGACTATCTTGACTTTTATACCGGCATCGATCACTCCCTGTACAGCAGCGGGGACATCCTTACGCACAGGATCTGATATCGCCGTTATCCCCATAAACACCAGCCCGTCAGCCTTAAGGCGTCCGTCGGAAATCTCATAGCCGGAGTCAGGAGACTGAAGTTCCTTATACGCGAAACCGAGCGTACGCATAGCCTGATTCTGATATATGAGCAGCTGGGCATCAATTTCCTGACGGGTAACGCCTGATGTGTCGCCACACAGTCCGAATACAATCTCAGGGGCTCCTTTTACAAGCAGGAAAGTTTTACCTGTCGACTTGTCGGCGACAACGGTTGCCATATATTTACGCTCCGTCGAGAAGGGCAACTCTTCGACAACGTTCACACTCTCGCGGATTTTTTCATAATCGACACCACGCTCATTCAGCCAGAGCAGGAGCGCACCCTCTGTCGGGTTGCCCAGAGGTTTCGGTGAGTCTCCGGACAAGTCAAGGCGTGCTGTAGAATTGGCTGCAATGCTTAGATTTATGATTTCATCGCCCGGGTTGCCGAAAAACTGAGTCTGATACACCTGCATACGGTTCTGGGTCAGTGTGCCGGTCTTGTCCGTGCATATCACGGTGATAGCGCCCATTGTCTCGCAGGCATGAAGCTTTCTGACGAGATTGTTGGTCTTCAGCATCCGCCGCATTGAGAATGCCAGCGACAAAGTCACTGCCATAGGAAGACCCTCAGGTACCGACACAACAATCAGTGTCACAGCTATCATCAGGCTTTCGAGCATATACGATATGAAGTGCATCCAGTCAAACTCCCCGACCTCCGACATATACATTATGATCCTGCCTACGATGATCAGACCCGCGATAATGTAGGAAGCAATGGTTATCAGACGGCTCAGACGGTCAAACTGCTCATCAAGAGGCGTTTTGACATGGTCGTCGATCTGAGCGGCCTCGAATACTTTACCATTTTCGGTCGAGTCGCCCACGGCTGTCACATGCATGACCCCATGCCCCTCCATGATCTTTGTACCGCGAAGCACGCGATTTGAGGGGAATGTAGCCTCAGGGTCAAAGTGAGCTTCGTCAGTGGTCTTTGCGGCGACCGGCTCTCCGGTCAGAGTCGACTCGTCGACACTGAGGTCATAAGCCTCAAGCAAATCGCCGTCAGCCGGTATCTCACAGCCGGTCGTGAGTATAACGCAATCGCCTACTACGATATCCCGGCGGGGCACCTCCGTGGGATTACCGTTTCTGACTACCTGTACAGGCTCATCGTCATTGACCTGATTCAGCAGATTAAACTCCTTGTCAGCGCGGTATTCGAAGAAAAATGAGAGTCCGGTTGCCAACAGGATAGCGACAAAAATTCCGATCGGCTCAAAAAAGACGCTGACTCCGTGGCCACCCTTGGCGGCCGGAATAAGCCAGTACTGATAGCATGAGATAGCTATCGAAAGTGTGCCGGCAACGAGAAGAATTATAATCAGGGGATCCTTGAATTTTCCTAAAAATTTACGTAACAATGACTCCTTGGCGGCCGGAGTCAGTACATTTGTACCATATTGCCGGCGGCTCTCCCCTACCTGGGAGTCGGTCAGACCGGTATATTTCGTATTAGTTGACATCAGTGATTATTGCTAAAACAGTTACAAAGATACTACATTTTAGAGTCATTCCGCTAATTTTTCAAAGTATTACGTGATTCATGCCACGGCTCCATGTGGATATTTATAATACTGTTCTTACCGAAACGCCTTTTTATACCGGCCTCCACTGCCGATGCTATATTATGAGCCTCCGTAAGACGCAGATTGCCGTCGAGCTTGATGTGCAGGTCAATGGCCTTGGCATTACCGACTTTACGCGTACGCAGACGATGAAATCCCCTCACCCCCGGAGTCGACATTATTATTTTCTCCAGTTCCTTTACCTGGCTGTCGGGCAGCGAGCTTTCAAGCAGTTCGCTGATACAGGGTTTCATAATATCATAGCCCGATTTTACAATAAACACGCTGACGACGGCGGCCGCTATCGGGTCAAGAATCCTATACTTCTGCCCTAAGAATATTGCGCCCGCGATACCCACTGCCGTACCAAACGATGAAATGGCGTCGCTGCGGTGATGCCACGCATTGGCCTTCACTGCGTCCGAATCGAGTTTTTTACCCCAGCGGACGGTATATCGATACAATATTTCCTTAACAAGAATGGACACTAACGCTACCGCCAGAGCTATCCATGACGGCTCGGCAAGCACCTCGCCACGCAGGCTCCTTACAATCTGACTGATTCCCTCAACGCCCAGACCGACTCCGGCAAGGAGCAGTATAAGTCCGATAATAAGAGTGGCAAGCGTCTCGAATTTTCCATGACCATAGTCATGCCCCTTGTCGCTTGGCTTTCCGGCTATCTTAACGAATATCAGGACAATGACATCTGATATAAAATCCGTCAGCGAATGTACGCCGTCAGCCACGAGGGCCGAGCTGCGTCCGGCGATGCCCGCAATTAATTTTATGACAATCAGGGCGGCATTGACCACCGAACCGATCAATGTCACTTTATATATCCTGCGTTCACGCAACTCCATATTTCAGGCATATCTTTATTAAACATCCCTTGACTTACCAAGTATAACAAATATAAAGGGTAAAATGTCAGGACAAAGATACGACTTTTTTCAATGATCCTACTGTATGACGGATGTCATGGGATCCAGTAATACATCGGCTTCTTGCGATGCTCCGTTACCCACACCTCAAAATCCCGCATATTGTTGACTCCACCGGCGATTACGGCCTCGTAATATTCCACTCCGTGATAGTCCGCTCCTTCAGGTGTCCCAAATTTAAGTCTGAGAATAGATGCTTTCTGCTCCGGAGTCACAACTTCCGAAATTCTGTCAGCTATTTTTTCAAAATACCCGTCATATTCCGTCCCCTCCTCAATATGTATGACATCAAACTGCCATATCTCATCCTCATATCGGTAGAAAATATGCCATGCTACACAGTGCTCGTCAGTATGCAGCCCGTTGATACATTTGAGTTCCGTCACACCCGGCAGCCGTGCGATCTGAGCCGCGATAGCGAAGCTGCCCGCTTCCGTAATCCCCTTGGAATATACATGAAGGTCTATATCCCGATGGGAAGCCAAAAGTCCCATCCGGAGCGATCCTACAAGATTGACACGACACCCATTCTTACGCCAGATATCCGCTATACCTGATTCCTGAAGTACCTTTTCGGCTTGACACTGACGTGTCGCAGCCAGTTCCATTATTTCCTGATCGGAATAGCGGCACATGTTCTCTGCGATATTTTCCATTTTCCTCATAATAATATTGTAACCCGGAGTATGACTACCCCTCTTATATTAAGGCAAAAGAGCAGCCTTTCGCGAGCCACTCTTCTATCAAGGAATGCTATATAGGTATAATTTCGCTACAAATATAGTCATTTTCAGACCGCTGTACAAATCCGGGACAGAACTTTATATAACAAGTGCCGATATTAAAATGACCATACCGACCGCAATTGTCAGCAGACAGCAATTCCTATGTAATTGCATGGTTTTTCTCTTTTGGGGATATTTCTCCCTATCTTCTTTAGCCGCCAGTCTCCTTGAAGCCTGCCAGGCAAGTGCCAACCAGCCGATGACAATTACCGCAATACCAATCCACATCAAAATGTTTGCCATAGTCTATCTGTTTTTCGATATAAACAATCCGCACTTTCATCAAGTTCGCGGATAGCAATCTGCGACATCTTTAAATTTTCCTCTGTTGCTTGTTTTGAACTATAAGTTGGTCTTTCGAGGAAAGATTGGGATTCTTGCTACGCAAGCGCTGACGCGATAACAGGCCCTCCGGGGCTCTCATCCCGTCTTTAAATACACAAAGAGCAACTCTCAGGAGTTACTCTTTCGCGGAAAGACAGGGATTCGAACCCTGGGTACCCGTAAGGGTACAACGGTTTTCGAGACCGTCCCGATCGACCACTCCGGCATCTTTCCTTTAGTCGGTTTTTCGGCCACAAAGTTAAGGTTATTTTATTATGTTGCCAAATTTATTTTTGATTTATGAAAGTTTTTGATTTTGTCTTGATTGCGTCTCAATAAGATTTCGTATCTTTGTTTTTTGAAGAAGTATATCCCGACGCACTGCGCGACGTGGACTGTAAACAAGAAAAATTTAAATACATATCATAATGAAATTCAACGTCTCAAGCAAAGCGCTCTATTCAGCCACTTCTGCTGTCAGCAAAGTGATCAACTCAAAAAACACGCTGACTATCCTCAACAATTTCCTGTTTGACCTATCGGAAAGCCAGCTGGCTATCACCGCATCCGATCTGGAAAATACGCTGACCGCCAATGTCGAAGTACAGAATGTAGAGGGCACAGGCAAATTTTGCGTAGACGCCCGCCGCGTTGTCGACCTGCTCAAGGAACTCCCAGATATGGGTATTACAGTCAAGATCGATGACGACACCCTAGCCATCGAGATCGAATATCCCGGCGGTAAATTCAATTTCGTAGGTGTAAGCGGCAACGAGTATCCCCAGAATACCGAAGAGAATCCTGACGGCGTGCAGGTGGAATTTGACGCTCCTGTGGAAATGATCGTCAAGGGAATCGACAACACACTGTTTGCTGTCGGGAACGACGACCTTCGTCCCCCGATGATGGGTATCCTCTGGGATATCAAGACCGACGGCATCACATTCGTCGCCACCGATACACGTAAGCTGGTAAAATATCACACCACTATGACAGCTCCCGGCGTCGAATGCTCTTGCATCGTTCCTCTCAAGCCCTCGACGATCATGAAAAACGTCTTTGCCAAGGACGAGAATGTGCATATCACCATTCAGCCCAAGAGCGCCACTCTCCGCTCCGACCGCTTCACATTCAACTGCCGCTTCATCAAAGGCAATTTCCCTGATTACAACCGTGTAATTCCCACAGCCAACCCGTATGTGCTGACAGTCGACCGCCTCTCGCTGCTCAATGCCGTCAAGCGTGTGGGTGTATTCGTTGATCCCGGTCACGGCCTTGTGAAATTTAAGATCACGCCTACCGAGATCATTATGAAAGCACAGGACAACAACTTCTGTACCTCGGCCCGCGAGACTCTCCCCTGCGACTTCACCGGGCAGGAACTGGTAATCGGATTCTCCGCACCCTATCTTGTGGAAATCATCGGCACTCTTTCAACTCCCAATATCGTCATCAAGCTCAGCGATCCGAGCCGTCCCGGAGTCTTCGTTCCCGAAGAGAACACACCCGACAGCGAGCTCCTTATGCTCCTCATGCCGATGACCGTTCAGGAATTCTAATCCCGCGATAAATGGAACTGAATCTCAAAAAGCCGATAGTCTTTTTTGACCTCGAGACTACCGGTACGAATATCACCCACGACCGCATTGTGGAGATCTCCATCATCAAGGTGATGCCCAACGGTGAGGAGATGGAATATACATATCGCATCAATCCCGAAATGCCCATTCCGGCTGAAGCCACTGCCGTCCATCATATTACCGACGATGATGTCAGAAACGAACCGACTTTCAAGCAGCGCGCCAAAGAGTTAGCGAAGATTTTCATGGGTTGCGATATCGCGGGCTTCAACAGCAATCGTTTCGATATGCCCCTCCTGGCTGAAGAGTTTGACCGTGCCGACATCGATTTCGACTATACAAAGGCAAAATTCATCGACGTGCAGACAATCTTCCACAAAAAGGAGCAGCGCACTCTGGTTGCCGCCTACAGATTCTACTGCAACAAGGATCTCGAAGGCGCCCACTCGGCCAATGCCGATACCCGCGCCACACTCGAAGTGCTGAAAGCGCAGCTCGACCGCTACTCCGATCTGCCCAACGATATCGAGGAGCTTGCGAAATACTCCTCCCCCAATCGCAATGTCGACCTTCAGGGACGCATCATATACAATGACCAGGGTGTCGAGGTTATCAATTTCGGCAAATACAAGGGACGCCCCGTAGAGGAAGTGCTTCGCAGAGACCCAGGCTACTATGGCTGGATAAAGCAGGGCGATTTTTCCGGCGACACCAAACGCGTTTTCGACCGCATAAAGCTTAGAATGAGCAAATGACAGCATTGAAAGGGAAACATATCGTACTGGGTATTACGGGCGGCATCGCAGCCTATAAGTCAGCCATCCTCGCACGCCTTTTCGTAAAGGCCGGCGCGGAGGTTCAGGTCGTCATGACCCCCGCCGCCCGCGAATTCATTACCCCCGTGACGATGTCCGCGCTGACAGGCAAATCGGTCATTACCGAATTTTTCTCGGCCAATACCGGCGAGTGGCATAGTCATGTCGACATAGGTCTGTGGGCTGATGCCATGGTGATCGCTCCGGCTACGGCCTCTACCATAGCTAAGATGGCTCACGGGGTGGCCGACAATATGCTTGTCACGACCTACCTTTCGGCTAAAGCCCCGGTGTTCATTGCTCCGGCAATGGATCTGGATATGTTTGCCCATCCGTCCACGACGGCCAATCTGAAGACCCTCGCCTCCTACGGCAACCACATAATCGAGCCCGCAGCCGGCGAGCTGGCGAGCCACCTTGTCGGTAAAGGCCGCATGGAAGAGCCCGAAGCTATCTTCAGCGTTATCGAGCGTTTCTTCGGCGACACCACCGAACTCGCTGGAAAGCGCGTCCTCATCACAGCCGGTCCGACCTACGAAAAGATTGACCCCGTACGATTCATAGGCAACTACTCGACCGGCAAGATGGGCTATGCGCTCGCCGATGCGGCCGCATCGCGCGGAGCCGATGTCACCATAGTGTCCGGCCCGGTGGATGTTACCCCCTCCCATCCCGGCGTAAAGGTCGTAAAGGTAGAGAGCGCGCGTCAAATGCTCGAAAAGTGCGAGGAACTTTTCGACTCCGCTTCGATAGCCATTTTCGCGGCAGCTGTCGCCGACTACGCGCCGGCCGAATGCGCCGACACTAAAATCAAGCGCGAACACTCCGAAGTCCCCACCCTGCGCCTTGTCAAGAATCCGGATATCGCAAAAACGCTTTCATCAGCAAAGCATCCCGGCCAGCTGACCATCGGATTCGCGCTGGAGACCGACAACGAACGTATCAACGCCGCTGAAAAGCTCGCATCCAAAAATCTCGACCTGATCGTGCTCAACTCCCTTCGGGACGCCGGAGCGGGCTTCGGAACCGACACCAACAAAGTCACCATACTCTCCCCTGCAGGCGTAGTTGCCGACATCCCACTCAAGTCCAAACGGGAAGTCGCTGCCGACATAATCAACGCAATCTTTAAGTATGATCCGTTTATTCACTAAACTGACTTTTATAATTCTGATAGCTCTCGCGCATGAACTGACTGCCGCTCAGGAACTCAACTGTCAGGTCGAATTCAATACCGACCAGATAGCCGGATCCAACAAGAGCGTATTTGAGACTCTGCAGGAAGCTGTCACGGAATACATGAACACCACCAAATTCTCCAATGCACAGCTGAGCGCTACCGAACGGCTCGACTGCCGTATGTTTTTCACTATCAAGGAGAACAACGACGGCCAGATGACAGGCGACCTCCAGGTACAGCTGACCCGGCCGGTCTATAACACCAACTACACCACCAACTTAATCAACTTTAAAGACACAAAAATCGATTTTACCTATCAGGAAGGCGAACCGCTGACTTTTTCCGAGACTACAATGGAGAGTCAGCTGACGGCCATCCTCAACTTTTATGCCTACCTTTTCCTCGCCATCGATTTCGACTCATTCTCGCCCCGTGGCGGACAGCCGTTCTTCGACCGCCTTTCGATGATCGTGCAGATGGGTCAGTCCTCGGGCGAATCTGGATGGAAAGCGTTTGAAGACTCAAAAAACCGAAGTGCCATCCTTGCCGCATATACCGACGCCTCGACCCAGGGACTGCGCGACATGATTTACGCCTACCACCGTACCGGTCTCGACGAAATGGCGACAGCGCCGGATAAAGGACGACAGAATATAACCAAGTCGCTTGAGGCTCTGACCTCTGTCTATAATGCCAACCCGATGTCGGTAGGCCTCTCTATGTTCAAAGATTCTAAAATAGACGAACTCGTCAATATTTACTCCGAAGCACCTGCCAATGAGCGTACAGACGTCTACGACCTGCTCTACCCTATTTTTCCGACGGAAACCAAGCAGCTCGACGCGATAAAGGCAGGCAAGCAAAAGAGATAATGGAGATATGATCGAAACACTTCATATATCAAATTACGCACTGATCGACCGTATTGATATCGCGTTCGCTCCCGGATTCAACGTAATTACCGGTGAGACAGGAGCCGGCAAATCAATCATACTGGGGGCGTTAGCGATGCTGCTCGGCGGTCGTGCCGATACGAAAGCGGTTCGGCAGTCGGATGCCAAATCTGTGATCGAAGCCACTTTCAGAGTGACAGGCTACGAAGCCCCGGCCGCATTCTGCCGTCAGAATGACATCGAATGGGATACGGACGAGTGCATACTCCGTCGGGAGATCCTTCCGTCGGGACGCTCGCGGGCATTTATCAACGACACACCCGTCACCCTGACTATTCTGCAATCGGTCGCCACGATGCTCGTCGACCTCCACTCCCAGCATCAGAATCTGCTGCTTGCCTCCCCTCCCTATCAGCTGCAGGTCATTGACTCAATTGCCGCCAACGCGACAGAGCGGGCGGAATACACATTATTATATAATGAGTATCGCGCGGCTCTTCACCGCTACAAAGTGGCCAAACGAGAGATTGCCAACGGACGTGCCGATGAGGAATACAACCGCTTTCAGCTCACCCGCCTTCAGGAGCTCAATCTGATAGCCGGGGAGCAGGAAGAACTCGAACGCGACCGCGAGCTGATGGCCAATCTCACTCAGGTCACTGACGCGCTGAAAGATGTGACCGAAGCAATGTCGGAAGGCACCCCTTCGGTGCTGTCACTGCTGAAGATTGTAGAAAATCGCGCCGCCGAGCTTACTGACTTCATCGAAGACGCACCACAGCTTCTGGAGCGCATCGAAGCTCTGCGAATTGAGGCTCAGGATATTGCCGACACATATAGCGCCGTCAGCCGCGACATCAATGCTGATCCAGCCAGGCTGCAGGAGATTGAAGAAAGACTCAACGACATCTACGACTTGGAGCGTAAGCACAAAGTCGACAGTGTGGAGCAACTGATAGCCATACGCGACAACCTCGCCGCGTCGCTTCTGAACATCGAGAATTCCGACGACTACCTCCATCAGCTCGAAGACACTGCCCGCAGGGCAAAGAAAGCAGCTCTCGAGGCCGCACGCCGGATATCGGCACGCCGTCAGGAAGTGGCCGCGCAGTTTGCCGAGACCCTGAAAGAGCGTGCGTTGCCGTTAGGCATGAAAAACCTGCGTTGCCAGATCGTTGTCTCGCAGGGCGAACTGACCCCCGACGGTATCGACACCGTGGAATTTCTCTTCGCCTTCAACAAGAATCAGCCACTGATGCCCGTAGGCGGCACTGCTTCCGGTGGCGAGATTTCGCGACTGATGCTTTCGCTGAAATCCATCATCGCCGACAAGATGCAGCTGCCGTCGATCATATTTGACGAAGTGGATACCGGCGTATCGGGCGACATAGCCGCACGGATGGGTCGGATGATGAAGTCAATTGCAGAGAATATTCAGGTAATCGCCATCACCCACCTGCCGCAGGTAGCCGCCATGGCCTCCACACAGTTCAGAGTATACAAAGAAGACTCCGAGACATCAACCAATACACGCATTACCGTGCTTACCCCTGAACAGCGCATCGAGCAGATAGCCACCATGCTCAGCGGCGACAAAGTAGACGAAGCCGCCCGCCAGAATGCACGTTCGCTGCTTAATCCACAAAACTAACTCATACCGATGGAACCATCCGACTACATATTTGGACTCCGCGCCATCATCGAAGCGATCGATGCCGGAAAAGAAATCGACAAAATATTTCTTAAAAAAGATCTTTCGGGCGAGCTTGCCTCTGAACTGATTGATAAAATCCGTCAGGCACGCATCCCCGTGCAGCGCGTTCCCATAGAGCGCATCAACCGCATAACCCGCAAGAATCATCAGGGTGCGGTCGCCCTGCTCTCAGCCATTACATACCATAAGCTGGAGCATATCGTCCCTCAGCTCTATGAGGAGGGTCTGTTGCCCTTTATCGTAGTGCTCGACGGCATTACCGACGTAAGAAATTTCGGTGCCATAGCCCGTACCTGCGAGTGTGCCGGAGTCGACGCCATCGTCATCCCCGAGCATGGAAGCGTCAGCGTAGGCGGTGATGCCATCAAGACCTCAGCCGGCGCCCTCCATCATCTGCCCGTCTGCCGCGAACGCTCGATCCGTGGAGCCGTCCGCTTCCTTCGCGAGAACGGATATCAGGTCGTGGCAGCCTCCGAAAAGGCTGAGATCAACTACACGCAGGCCGACTTCACGACACCCGTCGCCATTGTCATGGGATCGGAAGACGTCGGCATCGATCCGGAAGTCATCAGGCAGTGCGATACGTTTGTCGCGATACCACAGTTCGGTAAAATAGGCTCTCTCAACGTCTCCGTCGCTGCCGGAGTGATGATGTATGAGGTAGTCCGCCAACGACTTAACGCCAACATGGAAATCATATAGCTAACTTTCATCCAATCATTATAACATACTTATGTCAACCACAATCGGTACACCCCTCTCCCCCGTCGCCTGCAAGGCAATGCTGCTCGGAAGCGGCGAATTAGGTAAAGAAGTAGCTCTCGAACTGCAGCGCTTCGGCGTTGAAGTCATAGCCTGCGACAAGTATCCTGACGCACCTGCAATGCAGGTAGCCCATCGCAGCTACGTCTTCAATATGCTTGATCCCGTCGAGCTGCGCAGAGTAATCGAGCTTGAAAAGCCGGACCATATCATTCCTGAAGTCGAGGCTATCGCTACCCCCATACTCGTCGAACTGGAAAAGGAAGGCTACAATGTCACACCGACAGCGCGTGCGGCGTGGCTGACTATGAACCGCGAAGGAATCCGCCGCCTCGCTGCCGAGGAGCTCGGAGTCAAGACCTCTCCCTACCGCTTCGCCTCCACTCGCGAGGAATTTGACGAGGCAATCAAGGAAATCGGCATCCCCTGCGTGGTCAAACCGATCATGAGCTCATCCGGTCACGGACAGAGCACAGTGAAAAAGGCTGAGGATATCGATGCAGCCTGGCGTGAGGCTCAGGAAGGCGGACGCGCCGGAGCCGGCCGCGTCATAGTCGAGGGATTCGTCGATTTTGATTATGAGATCACACTCCTGACCGTACGCAGTTCTTCGGGTACGACCTACTGCGAGCCTGTCGGCCATATTCAGGTCAACGGTGACTACCGTTATTCATGGCAGCCTCAGCCTATGAGCCCCGTGGCACTCGCCAAAGCTCAGGAAATAGCCAAAAAGGTGACTGACGCACTCGGTGGCTACGGTATATTCGGCGTCGAACTGTTTATTAAAGGCGACGAAGTCATATTCAGCGAAGTATCTCCCCGCCCGCATGACACAGGTATGGTCACGATGATATCTCAGGATATGAGCGAGTTTGCGCTCCATGCGCGCGCCGTACTCGGTCTCCCCGTACCCGCTATCCGCTTCTACGGTCCGTCGGCTTCACGCGCTGTAGTAGTCGAAGGCGACACCAACCGACTGCTTCTCGGCAATATCGACGCTGTGCTTTCTGAGCCCGGCGTCCAGATGCGAATCTTCGGCAAGCCCGAGATCAAAGGACACCGCCGCATGGCTGTCATCCTTGCCACTGACGACACCGTAGAACTGGCTCGCGAAAAAGCCGACCGCGCATACGCAAAGCTGTCAGCAGAAACCCTCCCCCGCGAATAAGTAACTATTGAAATTTAATACTTACTGATGCTCAAAATCATACGCAGAGTCTTAGCTGCTATCTTTCTGCTCGGTATCACGCTGCTGTTCCTTGACTTCACGGGAGCCTCTTATGCGTGGTTCAGCTGGATGGCGCGGCTCCAGTTCTTTCCCGCCGTCTTAAGCGGAAGTCTTGTAGTTGTAGCCGCGATAATCCTTCTTACCCTTCTATTCGGTCGACTTTACTGTTCCATAATATGCCCTCTCGGCGTATGGCAGGACGGCATCGCTCTGATCGGAAAAAAGGTCAGACGCAACCGCTACAGATGGTCGCCGGCCAAGACATGTCTGCGTTGGGCATCGCTGGGATTGTTCATCCTTGCATTCATTCTGGGCATAAGCCTTGTAGTCTGCATCTTGGCTCCATATAGCTCGTATGGCCGCATGGTAGCGTCCATTCTCACGCCGGCCGTCCGCTATGTCAATAATCTGATTGCATCCGCTACAGACTCCTCTCTTGTCTACCATCGCGACGTGTGGTTCAAGACAGGCGCAGTATTCTTCATTTCGCTGGGATCACTCATCCTTATCGGCACTCTCGCCTGGCGCAACGGACGCACCTGGTGCAACACGGTCTGCCCCGTCGGAACTGTACTGGGCTTTCTGTCCCGCTTTTCACTTCTGAAAATCAGCATCGACACTGACAAATGCGTCAACTGCGGCCTCTGCGCCCGCAACTGCAAGGCCGGATGCATCGATTTCAAGAATCATGCGATCGACTATTCGCGCTGTGTAGCCTGCATGGACTGTATAGGAAAATGCTCGACACACGCGATATCCTACGGAACAGTCCGCCCTGTAAAAGCCCGAAAGGCTGAATCGGGAAGCACTGACGCCGGACGGCGCTCCTTCATGACCGCCACAGCCGTTATTGCCACCGCGACGGCGCTTGAGGCCAAAAAGAAAGTGGATGGCGGACTGGCTGTCATCGAGGACAAAAAGATTCCGGCTCGCAGTTGCGGGATTGTTCCTCCCGGAGCTGAGAGCATTAAGAATGTCAGCCGCCACTGCACGGCCTGTCAGCTCTGCATCACGGCATGTCCCAATCAGGTACTCCGCCCGTCGGCATCCGTCGACAGCCTGATGCAGCCCCGCTCAAGCTTCGAGCGCGGATACTGCCGTCCGGAGTGTACACGCTGCTCCCATGTCTGCCCCACAGGAGCCATCCGGCCTATTACACCGGCAGAAAAGACCACGATCTCCGTAGGACACGCAGTATGGATCCGTGACAACTGTATTCCTGTGACCGAAGGCCATAACTGCACAGCCTGCGAACGTCATTGCCCCACAGAAGCCATCACCCGCGTACCGCTCGATCCGTCTGATCCGCAATCCGTACTCGTTCCTGTCGTGGATCCATCCCGTTGCATCGGTTGCGGTGCGTGCGAATACTACTGCCCCGCCCGGCCGCTCGCAGCCATGTATATCGAAGGAAACTCACGCCACATAACACTCTGACGCCATGAAGTCAAACGAAATAACACGCAGATCATTCCTCAAGAGTCTTGGCGCCGGAAGCGTTGTCGCCGCCGGATCGCTCATGACCGGTTGCCGCCGGGCTGCTGAGGCTGTTGAAGACAGCCACAAATCATCCTCCCCCCGTCCGGCCGGCTCTATGACCTACCGCCTGAATCATAATAGCGGTGACTCCGTATCGATTCTCGGCTACGGCATGATGCGCCTCCCGACCGTCAAGGGGGGGAGCGCCCGCGACGACAGTTCTGAGATCGATCAGGAAGCTGTCAATGAGCTCGTCGACTACGCCCTCGAGCATGGCGTCAACTATTTCGATACATCTCCTGTCTACTGCAAGGGCCTTTCCGAGCGTGCTACCGGCATAGCGCTCAGCCGCCACCCCCGTGACAGCTATTTCATCGCCACCAAGCTCTCCAACTTCTCGCCTTCCACGCGCTCGCGCGAAGAGTCGCAGAAGATGTTTGAAGAGTCGCTCCGCGAGTTGCAGACTGATTATGTCGACTATCTGTTGCTGCACTCCGTCGGCTCGTCGATGGATGACCTTCGCGAACGCTTCCTCGACAACGGAATGCTCCAATGGCTTCAGGAACAGAAAGAAAAAGGCCGAATACGCAATCTCGGTTTCTCATTCCACGGCGACCCGGCCGTCTATGATTACTTGCTGCAGATGCACGACCGGGGTGAAGCCCACTGGGACTTCGTGCAGATCCAGCACAACTATTCCGACTGGCTCAATCCCGCCGGCAACGGCAAACGCTCCGAATATCTCTATACCGAGCTCGAGCGACGTAATATACCGGCTGTCGTCATGGAGCCGCTGCTCGGAGGTCGTCTCGCCAAGCTCCCCAAACATATCATGCAGACGCTAAAGACCCAGCGCCCCGACGACAGCGTAGCCTCATGGGCATTCCGCTTTGCCGGGACTCATCCGGGGATTCTCACAGTTCTCAGCGGGATGACATATATGGAGCATCTGCAGGACAACATCCTCACCTACTCTCCGCTCGATCCATGCACTGAAGAGGAGCAGCAGATGCTTTTCCACATGGCTGAGCTTCTGTCGGCCTATCCGTCGATCCCCTGCACACGTTGCCAATATTGTATGCCATGCCCCTACGGACTTGACATCCCGTCGATTTTCGCCCACTACAATACGTGCGTCAACGAAGGAAACATAGCGGCATCGGCATCCGACCCCGACTATGCCCGCGCCCGGCGCGAATTCCTTGTAGGCTATGACCGTAGCGTCCCGCGCCTCCGCCAGGCATCGCATTGCATCGGCTGCGGCGAGTGTCTCCCCCACTGCCCCCAGCAGATCGACATCCCCGCCCAGATGGTCCGCATCGACACCTACGTCGAGTCCCTCAAGCAAAACGCCTGAAATCCTCTCTCATTCCAAAAATAGAGCATGTGCCACTGAGATGTGACACAGGCTCCGTTATTAGTATGACATAAATTATCAATTATCATTAGAAGATTCACTATCTATGCTGCCATCTTCATCGTCCTGATGGACATGAACGGCCTCTTTCGCTCTCTCCCGAAAGTCTAACCCACAAAAAGAAAGAAAGAAGAACGAATACACTTGCTTCACAAACCGAGGCTCATGGAAGTTCTACGCCAACGACCTTAAAGATGCTTGTCGAGTTGCCTTGTTCTATTGCTGGCGCAATGATGAAATCTTCGACTACATCGTAAACCCCGACGGCCACATTGTACGCTTCTGCGTAATCGATAAGAAAGGATGGATAGATACACTCTAAATCACAAGGATATGAAAAGTTACCTCAATCTCACAGTGTTCGACAATACGGAACTTGAACTCATCATCACAGCAGCATCGCTGCTGAGCGAAGTCCTCCAAAAATCTCAATCTTTCGCCTCAAAAGTTGAGATGTACGAGAAGTTTGACAAATGGCGCAACATCGTTTTCTCCTGATGGCACGCTCGATACACATATCAACCGCTCGCACTATGCTCAACTCCGGCGCCTCTGTCGATATTTCCGTGTGGTTATCGGCTTGCCGCTTTCGTAGCGCAGCGGAGAAAGAACTCCGACGGCGTCTATCCTTGAACTCCGAAATTGTATCTCCCTGCGATACAATTTTTACGGAGGTTGGAGGAATGTAAAAATACTTTCCTCCGGCGAATGTCGCATCATCGCTTTAGCGCTTTGCCGAGGCAAAGAAATCCGCGACTGCTGCATCTTCCGGGTAAACGATTGCGAGGTATTCCTTTGATATGTCGCTGAAAATACGTACCTTTGCACAAACTATAGCGCAAAAACATATATGTTACGAAGAATCATTTTAGGTGCTATTATTAGCATTATATCTATGTGTGGTTATTCGCAGTCAGTTGATGAAAAAATTGGCAATGCGATGAATAGTTCAGATTGGTTCGCTCTTGATTCTA
>CAMWHE010000025.1 GCA_947173955.1 uncultured Bacteroidales bacterium
AATTTCGACTAGAAAATGTACAGTAGTCGAAAATCCGACCGAAAAAGTGGTTGAACTGACTGAAAACGATTAGATTTCGGTCGGATTAGAAAAAAGCGGTTCGGTAATACCGACATTTTTGGTCAACTTATGACTTTTGCGTAACTTTGCTGCAAGTTAAAACAGTGATAAATGTATGTATAAGAGTCCAAAACACAAGATGGAGAGATTCTTTTTCAGCTTGTCCAATAATATTATTACTTTTAATTCTTATTTTAAAATTTGAAAACTGACTATGATTGCATCTGTACAATACAATGACGTGATTGGCACTGCCGCTGCTGATATTGCAGACCGGTATTTCAACTCACTTCAAAAATTTCTGATGGATTCGTATTCATCATATGACGGCAATAGATATTCTTGCCGCGGATGTACCGCCTATATCGGTGAAAGGAACGGAGTCTTTGTTTCATTTGTATGCCTTGATAAGGATACAAATGAATTTGTAAAATTCACGACTCGTGAGCCATGGTCTCCTGACCAGTTTTTTGACATCTTCAAGCGATTCGAAATTGTAATCGGTAAAGATATAAATGAAGTTGAGGTTTCCGAAGCAAAAGATCGAATTATACTGAACAATGGAGAAGCAGAATAAATATCCTGACGCTCTAATAGCAGATTTAACGGGTGTATTCGCTCTTAAAGATTCAAATGCACCAGGTTATCTGAGTGGGTCTAATTTAACTGCGCTATTTAGTGGGTTGGGATTTGCTGATGCTTACAAATTCCCAAATATTGGAATTGTCACACCAGATTCAAAGGGCCTTTCTCGTACACAATATGCTCTCAAACGGCTTACGGATCTTAATAATACCTATAGAGTTCCAGAGGCATTAACAGCCCTGATAGAATCTACAAAAGGGATTGCAGAAATCACCAATAAGGTTACAGAGATATTCAAACATTACAATATTCCTTCTCCACTTCCTGCTGTTTTACCAAAAGAGACAATACAACTAGAAGGATTAAATGCAATAGCACGCCCAAAGCTGGGCTATGAAAAATCACCTAGTCTGCAAACAGCTCCTCCAATCACAGAGTTTTCGCATGAGAAATCTGCTGTAACAACACCAAGCCCAAAGAATATTGATCCCGTGTTTGATACGATACCACCGGATGCTAAAGTCGCTTTCTTTAGCTATTCTTGGGATGATGAGGATCATAAGGCTTGGGTCTTAAAATTAGCAAATGATCTTGCCAAATACAGAATACATGTCTTGCTAGACCAATACTTACCTGGTGGATACTCTTTAACCCATTTTATGAATAAAGGATTAGATATAGCGGACAGAGTAGTTGTTATCGGAACTCCTAAATATAAAGAGAAGTTTGTTAAATCAACGACTGGAGGTGTCGCATATGAAGAAAGTATTATTCATGCTGACTTGATGCGAGATATTGCTACAACAAAGATAATTCCCATTATACATTCAGGGACATTTGATTCTTCTTTACCCCCACTAATTAGTCGACGTATTGGCTTTGATTTCAATGATGAAACAAAATACTTATCTCTGGTATCAGAACTTGTTCGCGAAATATACAATGTGCCAAAACATCCCCGTCCTACTCTAGGTCCAGTACCAGTTTTTGGATATGAAGATCTATCACCTCGAGAACAGGAAAATTTGAATCTGCCAGAATCAGATTTTCGCAAGAATCAAGATAGAAAATGGCTTAATCGTTTATTAGGGAATTTTAGTTTTGAGTTAATGGATCAGTATATATCCGACACTCCGTTATGGGTTGATGAACGAGTCTTTATCTCCATTGATATGTGGAACTCAATTATTAATAGCTCAGCGTTCCGAATATATGATCCTAAACTACTTCGACTAATAACTGATTTTCACAAATTATGGCATGAAGCAGAGATTGTTGGATTAAGTTATTATACATTGGAGCCTAATACTAACAAAGTTAGGTTTCATGGACTTGCTCATGATGTTTTCGTGTCCGATGATGCAGAAAAAGCATTCCATAAATTGAGAGAACTACGACTCAATATGCAACCAATCCTAAGGGAATTAGCGACATATATTCAAGATAATTTTGAGATAGATATTGAAGAAACATCACATGCTTTTCTCAAGTCATTATAAATCAGTTCACTTATATGATTTAAAATAAATTAGTGCTCCATCTCTGTCTTTCAATATAGAGTTTAACTCTTTAATTAAACCATGTGCTACGTAGACGACCTCAATAATAGACTGATTTTTAACAGTCTAAGTATTTGGGGATTGGCGGGGAATTCGTAACTTTGTAGTAGCCGATTGTATCAAATCGGAGCAGAACATTGAAATTGTGTGGTGACAGATTAGTGGAGGATAGTCCGCAACGGCTCTCTAATTAGCTCATCATCAGTGCTATAATATTATAACTCCGGAGCTCTCCGGGGTCACAACAAAAGAGCTGAAATCTGACGATTTCAGCTCTTTTTTCGTTTTTACCCGCCCCAAGTTGGTTGGGACTACTCGGCGTGGGTGCGGAGCCAGTCAGTGCGGACGGCGTCGGGGAGGTGGGTGACGGTAAAGTCGGAGAATGTGACGCTGAAGCCGTCGCCGTCGGGACAGGCGCCCATCATGCCGACCTTTACGGGGCGGTTGGCTTCCATCCATGCGTTGCGCATCATGACGTAGTGTTCGTCGTCAAATGAATAGAAGATTTCTATTGCATCGCGCCGTCTGACAGCCTTAATCCATACGGACTCTACGGGGCGATCAAGGGCAATGACGCTCCAGTCGGATGTGTGGTGGGTGACGACGGTGCTGAGATTGTATTTCCCATCGACAAATTCAATGCCGGTCTTTATGTAGTTTTCATGGTCGATGCGGATCATCATGCCGGCCTGATCGAAGCGCACTTTATAGTCACCTGAAATCCTGACTTTGGCCTCAAACTCTCCTCCATACTCGGCATAGTAGAACGGGGCATCGTCGACGGTGAATCCGTAATGTGATATACGCCAGTAGTCGCTTTTCGGGGTCACAAACATCGTCAGGCGTCCGTCTTCGATATTCCAACTGGCCGGCTCATTAAACCAGTTCATTTTCTCGAGGGTCTGGGCGCGCATCGAGCCGCTGAGGGGCAGTATCGAAAGTATAAGGCCGATAACAGGCTTTGAAAACAGCTTTTTCATATGTGTTGAGATAGTATTTGGTGAATGAGGAGGATACATCGCTTGCAAAAATAGCATATTAATCTCTGACGAGCAAAACCGTGCCTACATAAATCGCATCAGGCAATCATTTCCACCCGTCAATGAACTATGTCGCCGCAGCGTGTGTTTAAGATAAAAACACATTATGCTAATACCCACCTCACTATGAAAAAGTCCTTACTTCTCCTTACCATCTTCGCCGCCGGACTTTCAGCCACAGCCACCGGCCGCAATGCTTCACAGCAAAAGGCCGAGGCCATCGCCGCATCTGTCAGTCAGCAGTACAGCCACGGCAAGATCTCAGCCGACAGTGTGGTCTCACTGGCTCTCTACCACAAGGCATGGAGCCCCGAAACGGCTGAAAAGTGTCTGAAAATCGCAGCCGCCGACGGCCATCTGCGCAGCACGGCGGAGCTCGGGGTGCTCTATGCTTTCGCTCCGGAATTCGCCTCCCGCCAGGCCGACGGCGTGAAGCTTCTCGAAGCGGCAGCCAAAGCCGGATACACCGAGGCCAACGAGTATCTGGGTCTCTACTATTATACTCATGGCGACTATGCCCTCGCTAAAGCGTCATTTGACGCCGCCGCACCGCTAAAGAACGGATTCGCCTACGCCGCGCTCGGCGGAATGTATCTCGAAGGGAAAGGGGTCTCCTATGATCCTGCAAAAGTGCGCGAAAACTATCGCCAGTCGGCTCTCAAAGGCTATCCCCGCGGACAGGAGCTGTACGGATTTAATCTCCGCACGCAGACCGGCGGCCCGATCGACTATCCTGACTCATTCTTCTGGCTCTACATCGCCGGCGATCTGGGTGAGGATGCCGCACGTGTGACTCTCTATCTGCCACGGCACTCCCATGCCGCTCCTACAACCGAGGCCGAAAAGAAGGCACAGACCGCTCTGGCGTTTATCGAGGCTGCCCACCGCGGCCAGTCATTCAAAAACGATCCGCTCTACAAGGACGGTTTCCTGCAGGGGCTCAAAGCTGCGGAGCAAGCCGCCGAGCAGGGCGACGACTGGGCTCGCTACTATCTCGGCTCGATGAACTATAACGGCGACTTCCTCAACCAGAACTATGCCCGCGCCATCCTTTACTATGAGCCGATAGCCCGGAATGCCAAGTTGTCACACACCGTCCTCGCCCTCGTCAATGAGCGACTTGCCGAGATGTACCGCGACGGCAAAGGAGTCAAGGCCGACAAGGCAAAAGCTGACAGCTACCTGCGCGCCGCCGCCCGCTACGGCAGCCTCCCTGCCTACAAAGCAGTCGAAAAGCTTCCCTGATAATTCCACACAAATATATAGCAAGAATACCGCCCACCGGAGGCGGTATTCTTGTATAAATGCGTTAATCCGGGATTTAATCACTTTGTGCGTGAGGACTGGGTCTCCTTGGAGTCGCGCCAGACGCCCCTGACTTTGTCGCGGCCGAACCGATAGCTGACGCCGACCAATACATAGGCGGAATGTGGGTCAAATGTATGGCGGATGGTATAGCCGTCATAGCGTTCCGAGGATTTCGTCTTATTCCATCCGAAAATGTCATTGGCCGAAAGGCTGAGATTGAGACGGCCGCTGAGCAACGCATACCGGAGGGTAAGATTGAGCAGCTGAAATGATTCATAGCTGACCATATCCTGCTGCCACGGGAAAAAGTGGGTAAACCGGGCGTTGAATATCAGTGTCTTTTGCCGGTTGAGCATGACATTGGTCGACACTTCGATCTTTCCTGACCAGGAATCCATCTTATCGAACTTCAGGTCCGGTTCCTTGCCACGGGTGTATGAGCGGAATATCTCGCCTCCGAGCCTTATCTCCCACCGGTCGAAGATGTCGCGCCGGTAGTTGGCGTAAAGGCCTGTCTTATTGGTTGAAAAACAATTATATGGGACAGTGCTGACAGTTCCGCCCGAGTCAAAGCGACGCATATAGCCGATGACGTCTGACGCGAACGAGGTGTAGAGCACGGCATAGAGTCCACCAAGCCCGTAATAATTTATCTCGGCATTGTTGTAGAGAGTCGGTTTCAGATAAGGATTGCCGGCCGCATACTCATCCGATGTGGAATAGTATCTGTAAGGATTCAGCTCCCAGAGGTTAGGCCGCCCCATTCCCATTGAATAGCTGATATTGAATGACCCGACGTGATCCTTGTTCCATGAGAGATTCACGGTCGGGAACAGGTGGCCGTAGCCGGCTTTGCTGACCTGAAGGTCTGCCAGCTGCTTTCCTTCGGTCCAAGTATATTCATATCTCAGTCCGGCCTTACCCCAGAATCCGCCTCCGAGAGAGCGTGAGGCTGTAATGTAAGCGCCGGCAATCCGCTCCTTATAATCGAACCGGTCAGATTCGCAGCTGACGGCATCACCATGACTGCCGGCGCATTCCATATAGTTGTCGGAAGAATTTAGTATGTCGGTATAAGCGATTCCGGCCTCAAGCTGCGCCCATGTATACGGCAACTTAAAATCGATCTTTCCGCTATGAAACCGATAGTCGCTTGCACCGGACTCATCTACGGCATAGTTTCCGAGGTCATTACTGTAGGAAGTTGCGACCTTTGAGTCCGCAGGGCTGTGGCGGCGGTAATTATTATAGGTCAGCTCCATCATCTCACCGTTTTTGCCGAATGTCCAGTCATAAAATCCCGTTACAGTCAGCGCATTGTTGGGTCGCGATGCTGTGTGAGACTCCGATGTCGAGGCATAATCTCCGTAGGATGATGTGTTAAGCCCGTTGGATGTCGCGGACTCATAACCATAGTTGGCTATCAAGCCAAGATTCATCGCAGACGAAAGTTTATATTTCAACAGGGCATTGATCCCGGCATTAAAAAGGCTCGATTCGGTGCGGGTAGCTGACATACGTGAATGATCGGCGAACTGATACTCTATATCATTGTCATTGCGGGAGTAATAGTTGGAAACGGAGGCGTCGAGCGACATTTCAAGCCGGCGGGTCGTATGGCTGACACTTCCGCTGAAATATTCGCGCAGACGGTCGCGCTGATTCAGAGATCCGAAGACACTTCCGCGTGTACCGAGCGACTCATTTCGGGTCGTAATGGAGATATAGACTGCATTAGGCTCCGCGGCATAGCGTGAGGGAGGAGTCGTCAGCAATTCGATTTTCTCTATATTCTCCGCCTGAATGTTTTTGAGACGCATCGACATGGCCGAAGGGTCAAGCTCCATCAGTATGCCGTCAATGATATAGCGGACTGTACCCTTACCGGCAACACTTACATTTCCATCAGTCACACTGACGCGGGGAATACGGTCGAGGAGCCCCATGCCGTCAAGCCCTTTGGCGTACGGATCATTTCTGACGAGATAGACAAGGCGACCTTCCTGCTGTTTCACGACAGGACGACGGCTGACTACGACAACTTCGTTGAGCGCGAGTTCTTTTTCCCATAAATCAGCGATAGAATCGGCGGCTTCCTGTGCGAAAAGGGACGCAGGGAGTAGAGCCACTCCTGAGAGCAGCCTGCAAATAGTATTCATATAGGTAGTGTTAGAGGATTATTTGAATGCGTTAAGCGGTCCGCTTATGAAGAGATAGCAGCCGTCGTCAGGCTCATAGCCCAGCCCGATATTTATCTCTTCACCGTTGTTGATGACAGTCATGGAGCGGAATTGCGATCCATTGGAAGAAAGATCCTGCGATCGACTGGCCCGTGGCAGATCCTTGTCAAACAACTGCTCCACCTTTTTAACGAGGGCAGCGTTATTGGTCACAGTACATCCCCTGAAATACTTGTCAGGCGCGCGGGATATTATGAGCGAGACACTCGGATTGGATTTATAGGTGTCATCGAACATCTTCTCGACATTCAGATCGGGAGCCTTCGCGCTTAATGAGATTGACGCCAGAGAAAGGACTATGAGTAGGATATATTTTTTCATAATGTGAGGTATTAATTGTCAGGAGTCATAGATATCATGTTTTCAGCTTTCATCAGGCTGTTACGTTCGGCCAGAGCCGCATAGTTCAGCAACGCGTCAGCCTTCGCCATAGCCCGCTCTGTCGACACTATCGCTTCAGCTTCATTCAACTGATGTCCGCAGCTGTAAGCCGCAATATATAGTTCCGGGCTGGTGCCGGAGTCAAAAGAGCCGGAAAACGTACTGATCAGGCCTGCGATAAGAGCCACTGAAGCAGCCACGCCGGATATCGGACGCCATAGCCATAGCCATATCCTTTTCGGCTGTTTTCTAATATTGACAGCAGACACCGCAGGAACAGTCACATCCATCAGAGCCCTGACCTCATCGATCTCCGGAGAAGTCAGTGCAGTATGGCGCAGAACGTACTCCAGTTCCTTCTCTTCCAGAAGCGAGAGCCTGCAATCCATGTACAGACGGCAGAGTTGCTCAAGTTCATGCAGTGTCAGATTTATGTCTTGCTCTTTCATTTATTTATTAATTTATAATTGTCACGTATCTTTTTTCTCGCCCGGCTCATATTCATTCTGACAGCTTCGACCGACATGCCCAGACGGGCGGCAATCTCGTCATAGTCCATAGCGTCATGCGTCACAAGCGAGTATATCCTTCTCTGAACATCAGTCAGACCGGAAGTAAGTAATAACTCGCACTTCTCCATGTCCTCATAAGGCTGTGGTGCAACTCCCATCTGCTCAGTGTCGACATCCGCCAGCGGAAGTGTACGCGGCCGGCGCAAACGGTCAATACAGACATTCCTCAGAACGGCAAACAGCTTATTGCGGGCCTCACTGTCCGACTCCACGCCACCGCTTTTCCAGATATTGAAGAATGTATCCTGCAATGCATCGCGAGCATCCTCATCGTCTTTGAGGTAAGCCAGCGCGCTTCTGTGCAGCTTGTCGCGGAGAGCCATGAACGAGTATGTCAGATTGTCTGTCTTCATTGCTTTACACTATAGATACGTTTACAACCTCAAAACGTAACAGCAATTATCAGGATTTTTTGACAGACATCTCAAATTCTATCTTTATATCAACTTACAAATATAATGACATTCGCCAAATATTTGGCGAGTTTTCCGATAAATATAATATACTGAAAGATGTCGGCGTTGTGTAGATAGAGATCTGAGCAAATATGGAAATAAGAAAAACTACTCCGGATGACTTGCAGAGAGTCATGGACATATACAATTCGGCACGCGAATTCATGAAGCGCTCCGGCAACCCGACCCAGTGGCCTCCCGACTATCCGTCGGAAAAGCTGATCCTGTCAGACATCAGCAACGGCAACAGCTATGTTGTGACTGTCGGAAACAGAATCGCGGGTACATTCGCATTCATCATCGGAGAGGATCCGACGTATTCCCGGATCGAAGGCTGTTGGCTCAACAACAGACCTTACGGCACCATCCATCGCCTTGCCTCTGACGGATCGACAAAAGGTGTGGCCGACGAATGTCTGAAATTCTGTAAAGCGTTGGCTGATAACATCCGGATAGACACCCATAAGGATAATACAGTAATGCTTAACTGGATAAAACGCTCCGGATTTAAAGAATGTGGGGTGATTTACGTCTATGACGGATCGCCCAGGATAGCGTTTCACTATGATTCAATGAATATGTAGCCTTTTATTATTACCGGTAAATGATTACCTTTGCAGCGTCTTGGAAGGAGTCGCCGGAAATCTCCGCAGCCCTCGAACAGACCCTTACTTAATATGAACTGGATTATCCTGATCCTCGCCGGACTTATGGAGGTAAGTTTTACTTTCTGTCTCGGCAAAACAAAAGCAGCCGTAGGCCAGGATAGGCTATGGTGGTGGCTGGGATTTTTCATTGCCCTGTGTCTTAGTATGTTTCTCATGGCCAAAGCAGCCGAGAAGCTCCCTATCGGAACAGTCTATCCCGTATGGACCGGTATTGGTGCCGTTGGCGCCGTATTGGTCGGTATCTTCTTTTTCAGCGAGCCGGCCGGATTCTGGCGAATTTTTTTCATAACAACACTGATTCTCTCAATAGTGGGACTAAAGGTAATTGGATGATGGAAAGAAAGATGCGCCGTTTTAAGCAGGAATTATCGGCCGATGAGACCGAGCGGATCCTTCGGAAAGGAAGGGAGTGTACCATAGCCGTCGACGGAGATGATGATTATCCTTACGCGGTTCCGATAAATTATGTATATGACGGTCAAAGGATCTATCTGCACTCTGCCTCTCAGGGACACAAAATAGATGCGCTGAGGAGAAATCCCAAACTTTCGCTGTGCGTCATTGAAAAGGGAGACATCATTCCCGAAGAATTCACGACATATTTCCGTAGTGTCATAGTATTCGGAATCGCCCGCTTTGTCGCAGCCGAAACCGAGAAACGGAATGCTCTCAGGAAACTGTGTGAAAAGTATTGCATGGGATTGGATCCGACAGATGAGATCGACAAATTTATTAAGACAGTCAATATTATCGAGATCACAATCGACCGAATGACAGGAAAACAAGCCATCGAATTAACACGCCAATAGCTCACAGTCAACACATAACACCCTATTGAAAAGCACACTACCCTAAGCAAATTGCCATTAAATCAATGTTAATGGTTGTTAAATTACATCCCCTTACAAATATTTTGTTTTCGGATTCTGAGATAATTGGCTAATTTCGCGACTGGAATGGTTGCTCTGCTATCCTGGAGAGGAAGCTTTAAGGAGCATCAAAAGGGAACGGGGTGAGATTCCCCGACAGTACCCGCTGCTGTAATTCCCGCTTGCTGACACAGTCATCAAGCAGCCGTTTTCCGCAACTTGCCACTGGCCGATTACCGGCCGGGAAGGCGCGGACAAACCGGGATAAGTCAGAAGACCTGCCTTTTCAAACATAGAAAGCGCCCACGGGATCATGGGTCGGACTTATCGTTGACCGCTCCCGGTCGGCAGATGACTTCTTATACAGGCCTGACTGATTACACATAAGAAAAAACCATATCCCGTTGACATACCGTTCAAGGTATCTCAGCGGGCTTCTTTTTTAGTTGTAATCAGAATAAGGACAATGACAAAACAATTAATCATGTCCATTGTTGCCGCCTGCCTTAGTCCGGGTATGACTAAAGCGGAAGAACAAATGGATACCACATACCTCCTCCAGGACGTTTACGTCACGGCCCGCCAGCCGAACAGTGACATAATACCCGTACAGACTCTCTCGGGCGAAGAACTTCGCCGGCTGAACAGCAACAGCATAGCTGATGCTCTCCGATATTTTTCCGGAGTTCAGGTAAAAGATTACGGAGGCGTCGGAGGCATCAAGACCGTCAACATCCGTTCGATGGGTACTAACCATACCGGAGTCGTATATGACGGGGTGGAGCTCGGCAACGCCCAGAACGGACAGATAGACCTCGGACAATTCTCGCTTGACAATATCGAGGCGCTGTCGCTCTACAACGGACAGAAAAGCGAAATACTTCAGCCGGCCAAGGATTTCGGCTCGGCCGGGACTATCTATATGAGGACAAGAACACCGTTTTTCGACGAGGGAGAGACCTATCATGCAAGAGCCACAATACGTACCGGATCTTTTGACTTGCTGAATCCCTCGGCTCTGGTGGAGCTTAAACTCAGCGAGCGTGTTTCGGCGTCTTTAAGTGCCGAGTGGGTAAACTCAAGTGGTAAATATAAATTCCGCTACCGGCGTGTCAATCCCGCCGGCGAGCTCGCCTACGACACTACCGCCGTGCGCCAGAACGGAGATATCAACGCCACACGCATCGAGCTGAATACTCACGGCTCGCTACGCACAGGATCATGGACTTTCAAAGCGTATAATTACAATTCTGAGCGCGGTGTGCCGGGTGCCATAGTCAATAATGTATGGCGTCGCGGAGAGAGGATCTGGGATACCAACTCGTTCGTACAGGGGCGATATACGGGGCATTTCGGACGGCTGACCACACTCAACAATGTGAAGTATGCCTTTTACCGAACGCACTATGTCAACAACGATGACAAACAGGTAAAAATCGACAACCTGTATAAGCAGAAAGAGATTTATATCTCATCGGCCAATGAATATGAGATTGCTGAATTCTGGAGGCTCTCGGCGAGTTACGACTTCCTGTGGAACGACCTTGATGCCGATGTCTACGGTTTTGTGAAACCTTCGCGGGTGTCGCAGTTCCTGTCAGCAGCCACAGCACTTAGCTTTGACCGGGTCAAAGTGCAGGCAAGCGCTCTGGGGACATTCATACACGACAGGATCGAGGGGCAGAAAGCTCCGCGCGACAAATGCGTCTTCACACCGGCTGTGTTTATTAGTTCTTATCCGTTGCGCAACAAGGATTTCTCGCTGAGAGCCTTCTATAAGCAGTCGTTCAGGATGCCGACCTTCAATGACCTGTATTACGCCGACATGGGCAACTCGCAACTGTCGCCGGAGAGAGTCACACAGTATAATGTCGGAATTGCCTACGAACACAGTACCTACTCATCACCGGTGAGCGCAGCACGGCTCAGTGCCGATGTGTATTATAATAAGGTAAAAGACAAGATAGTGGCCTACCCCAAAGGGCAACAGTTCCGCTGGACGATGCTCAATCTCGGACTTGTGGATATCCGCGGAATCGATCTGACAGGCCTGCTGACACTCCATCCGTACAAAGATCTGTACGTAACTGTCAGAGCGCAATATACTTTTCAGCGGGCCATCGACGTCACCGATCCGGCCGATAATTACTACCGGCACCAGATTCCGTACATTCCACGGCACTCCGGCTCGGCCGTAGGCAATCTGACCTGGCGCGGATGGGGGCTGAACTACTCATGGATATACGTCGGTGAGCGCTACAATCAGCAGGAGAACATCCGATATAACTACACACAGCCCTGGTACACATCCGACGTGTCGCTTAGCAAGGACTTTCGGCTGGGCAGAGTCAGTCTCCGCGTACTGATCGAGATAAACAACCTTCTCAGCCAGGATTATGATGTGATCCTCAACTATCCGATGCCGAAGCGAAATTACAGGTTTACCTTAACCGTAGAGATATGAAACACATCTATTTTTTCTTATATTTTCTGCCACTCCTGACGGTCGCCACAAGTTGTCGTGATGACGAACTTGTGGTGCCTACGGAGTATGACATCATCGGCGACGAACATCCCGACAGCAAGATCAGAGGACTCTATCTCGTCAACGAGGGCAACATGGGCTCTAACAAATGTACGCTTGACTATTATGACTATCATACGGGGCTTTATGCACGAAATTTCTATGCCGAAAGGAATCCGAACGTAATAAAGGAACTCGGCGATGTCGGCAATGACATCGGTATATATGGGAGCAAACTGTATGTGGTGGTCAACTGCTCCCATAAGGTAGAAGTGCTCGACGCCCGCAGCGGAGTCAGACTCGGCCAGGTTGACATCCCCAACTGCAGGTATATAAGATTTCACCGGGGAAAAGCCTATATAAGTTCATACGTCGGACCGGTACTCATTGACCCGAACGCTCCGAAAGGTGCCGTATATGAGGTTGACACCCTGTCACTTGCCATCACACGCAAAGTCCCGGTAGGATATCAGCCCGAGGAGATGGAGATCATTGATGACTATATGTATGTGGCCAATTCAGGTGGCTATCGCGCTCCGGACTATGACAATACGGTATCAGTCATTCAGATGATCGACTTCAAGCAGGTACAGCAGATACCTGTCGGCATCAACCTGCACCGGCTGAAGAAAGACCGCTACGACAAGCTGTGGATAACCTCGCGCGGCGACTACCAGTCCCGCCCGTCACGGCTATATGTCATGCAGAAGAAACCGGGCTTCAATCAGATGATCGTCACCGACACAATTCCGATCGCCTGCTCCAACATGGCCTTTTCGGGCGACCTGATGTATTACTACGCTACCGAGTGGAACAATTACACCGCTACCAACACCATCAGCTACGGAGTTATCGACGTCAGGACAAAAGAAATCATCTCTGACAAATTCATTACCGACGGGACAGAAAAAGATATCACTATCCCCTACGGCATCGCAGTCCACCCGGAGACCGGAGACATCTTCGTAACAGATGCCAAGAATTATGTATCGTCAGGAACACTCTACTGCTTTACGCCCGACGGCCGTAAGAAATGGAGCGTGCGCACCGGCGATATTCCGGCTCACATCACATTCCTGCCAAAATGAGAAAGACAATAATAACAGCCATCGCCACAATGATTTTCGCGGGATGTTCCGACGAGATTCCGATGGTGAGTCTCGGCCTCGACGAAGTGTATTATATCCCGCGGATGAGCAAGCTTGACCTGCATCCGGCTCTTACCGGAAAGGAATACAGATGGAAAGTCGACGGCATGGAAGTCAGTACCTCAAAGGACTATATCTTCATAGCCGCCGAAGAGGGAACTTACGAAGTGGAATTCAGTATTATTGATCCTGCTACGCCTTACGAATTCTCACTTCAGATCAATGTGATGCATGAGGAGGTCGAATACAGTCCTTACATCTCGAGAGTATATGAATACAGACCGGCTCCCGGACAGTTTGTCAACGAGATGCCGCGCTATGAGGCCGGCGACAGCTACGCGTCCATTCTCCAGAAAGCCGAAGAATCGATCTCGGGCACAAACGACATCATGATAACACTCGGAGGGTATGGAGGGTATGTCACATTCGGATTTGATCACACAGTAATGAATCTACCGGGCGAATATGACTTCCGCATATGGGGCAACTGCTTCTATGAACTGCTCCAGCCCGAGTTGAAGGGAGGATCTGCCGAACCGGGCATAGTGATGGTGAGCTATGACTCGAACTGCAACGGGCTGCCTGACGACGAATGGTATGAACTGGCCGGCAGCGAATACCTGTCGCCGCTTACACGACACGGCTACAGCATAACCTATCACCGGCCCGATCCTGACAGACAGGTAGTGGCTGACGATGACAACAGCCTTGACGACATATACTATATAGCTTGGGAGGATAATACCGGACAAAACGGCTATATGGCTAAAAATATATTCCACAGTCAGGATTATTTCCCGAAATGGACAGATGAGGATGCACTGTCGTTTGAAGGAACCCTCCTTGCTCCCAACGGCAGAGATATAAGCGGATACGGTGCATACTATGTATTATACAGCTATCCGTGGGGATATGTCGACAATCATCCCAACGATTATGCCGACCTTAACTCTTTCGATATATCCAGGGCTGTCGACTCACATGGCAATCATGTCGATCTGCCGGGAGCCGACTTCGTACGCGTGTATACCGGAGTCAACCAGTATTGCGGATGGCTTGGCGAAACTTCGACCGAGCTGAGCCGGGCACAGGATCTGCATATCAAACTGCCGGGAATCCCTGCACCATGAACTTTATTTTTCAAAACCATAAACCAATCATGAAGAAAATTCTACTTACAGTTACCATCGGAATGTCGGTCCTCACAGCCTCGGCTCACCAGATTGATTTCGATAAAATCCGGTCTTGGACCGGAGAGGGACCAAACCGTGCGGCGCTAGCTGTCACAAACGATGGGGGAGCCTCCGACCCCAAAGTCTATGTCTGGGGCTATCGTTGGGCGGATGGTGAGAAGCCTACGGGTGAAGATATGTTCAAGGCCATCTGCTCCAACACTGACAATCTTGTACTTCTTACTCAGATTACCGGCCAGTACGGCTCGACGGTATGCGGCATAGGAGTGGGTGACGCCGACAAGATGCTTGAAAACATCTATTTCGATTTCGAAAAGGCTCTCGATTATGAGTTTATCAACTTCGACTACTACAACACCAATGCCCTCTTCGGCCAATCGGAAGCTCCGGGCGACCGTACTCCCGAGATCTGCGCGGCTGCAGTGGAGAAGGCCAGGACATCAGGCTCTCATTTCATTCAGCACCCGCTCGACCATCCGGCTTACGGCTACCCGGCCTATGACTATGACTGCTGGGACATGACCGACGAAGGATGGAAGCACGGATGGTGGACATCCGCCTGGTATGGCGGCTACTGGAGCTACTGGACGATAACCGGACTCGCTACCGACTGGATGTATAGCGGCACCGGATTTACAGGACGACAGCTCTCCGACGGATGTATCGACGGGTGGTCGTTCACGATGTTCGACAGCCCGAAGGTGGGTGGCGTAGGCGAAGGGGCTCCTCCTTCGGAGAATCCGGATATGTATGTCTACTGCGAGCCGAAAAAAATGTCTGGGATAGATAACATTACGATTGCTGAAAACGAGCCGGAGGAATACTATACCCTCACAGGCCTGCGCGTGAGTTGCGAATCCCTCTCTCCGGGCATCTACATAGTTCGCCGGGGGCAGAGTGTAGAAAAAATATTAATTCATTAAATACTTACGAAATGAAAAAACTATTCTTAATGCTTGCCGGCTCTCTGCTCAGTATGGCAGGAGCTACGGCTGCCGTGCCGGACCTCTCGAAAGTGCGCTATACCGTGGGGGAAGGCTCCAACAACTACCTGCTGGTTCTGCGATTCAATGTCAAGGACAGAATCGACAATTTTGTCTACGGCGTAAAATCAGATAATGCCAGTCTTTCAACATTGGATGCATTTGAAGAGGTGTCAAAAGCAGACAAACGCTTAAAAATCAGCAATAATCATGGAATTTATACCGTTTCTTTTGACCTCAACGGCGACTCACAGATAGACAATGCTGATATCAACAATGTTGAACTGATTGACAGTCATGACGAAACGACCGCCTCCGATGGTACTACCCGTCTCCTGACCCTTTCGGAGGATGGGAAAGATGCTTCGGAAAGTGCGTACTTCTTCTATATCCCCGAACCGGAAGCCGAAGGCGTATGGCTCCCGGAGGAAATGACTGTGAAACTGAGCGACAAGGGCACGGTGATCCCCTGCTTCGTTCAGGTACCTGACGGTAAGCTAAGCTCGACCACCAACTGGCAGGCATCCTCGAGCAACGTGTCTTACAGCCTTGACCGCTCAATAATAATCACGCCTTATACATTGGTTGAAGGCACTTATAATGCGATTCCGACATTTACCGGCGCAACCGGCACGACCTACGTCCGTTACCGCCCACAGTATTATGGCACTTACGGATATTACGAGAGCAATTACATGACCCTTAATGTAGAGGCTCCCGAGATTCCCGTCACTACTATCACGATGAAGCAGTCGGAAGTCAAATCCGGGCTCAATAAGGAAGTAACTTTGGAGTATGACTATCTCCCCGCCAATGCCACCTATACTGCCGTATCTGCAACCGTCGAGGATGCATCTTTCGCGTCGTATTCAACTAGCACCGGTCTCAAGACCAAGACAAAAAAGGGTACAACAAAAGTTACGGTTTACACTCGTAATGATAAAAACGTATCTGCAGAATTCACTCTGAACTGCGATCTGGAGACCCCAGTCAAAAGCGTCAATTTCGGTCCTGGCACAGAGGATGGTGTAATAAATGTCTATGTAAAACAGCTTATCGGACTACGTCCTGTCGTTCTTCCGGAGAATGCCGATATAAAGGATGTGACGATTACCGTGACTGACAATGGTACAACAAAAGAGGACTGGACATGCTCTACCTACAAAGTGAATTTCTGGGATAACGACGGCACGCGCGTACAGTTCTTTGAATTGTCGGGCCACCGTCCGACCGGCGACCATCCTGCAAAAGTGCATGTAGTTTCGGCTGACGGTGCTTACGAGAAAGACTTTGTGGTCAATGTGCTCGAGAGCGACCGCACACCCATTCCCGGTGGCTACACCGACGGTACTATCATCCTTAACGAAGAGTGGTTCGGCCACACTAACGGCGGCCTGAATTATATCACTCCTGCCAATGAAATCATCTATCAGGCCTATGAGCGCGAGAATCCCGGTATGTCGTTCGGCTGTACCTCGCAGTATGGTGCCATCTGGAATGACAAACTGATTGTAGTTTCAAAGCAGCCTGACGACGGCGGCGACGTACTTCGCGGCGGCGGATGTGTGGTCATAGCCGATGCCAAGACTATGAAACGCATCGGCGGCTACTATGACCGTCCTACATTCGACGGCAAGACGGGCGACGGACGCGCAGTAGCCGGCGCGACAGCTAATAAAATATATGTATCGACAAGTAACGGTATCTTTGTTTTCGACATTACCGATGTAGAAAATCCTGTTGTAACCGGACATCTCGCAGGCGGTACAGGCGATGACTTGTATTCAGGTCAGGTGGGCGACATAATAAATGGAGGAAAGTATGTCTATGCCGTGATGCAGGAGACCGGAATCCTATGTATTGACCCCCTGACCGACGAGGTAGTAAAGACTATTGATGACAAATATGCACAGGGAGTCACTCAGACATCCGATGGCACTGTATGGTATGCCACTATTACCGACGGACACTCGGTGTTTGTTGCTCTCGATCCTGATACACTGGAGGAGACCGAAAGAATAAGCATGCCGTCCGAAATAGGTACGGTTGCCTGCGGCTGGGGTGCATGGCGCTCGACAGCATTCAAAGGCGACCATACGACAGGCAATCTGTGGTTCACTACCGGAGCCGGAAGCATAGTGGGCGGAGGCACATATTACTATCGCTTTAATCCCAAAACAGATAATCCCGACGATATCGAGCCATTCTTCTCTCTGGCAGGAGTCAAAGGAGTCAATGGTTTCGGCGAGGAAGTAGAACAGATGAACTATGGAACTTCCATTTTTGATCCCCGGAATAATCGATTGATTGTTATGACCGGACGTAAAGGAGCCGCCAGCGGTCAATACCGTGACCACTGGATACACTTCGTCGACGGGACTTCAGGCGAAATTACCAACACGATCAAGCTTAATCCGTATTATTGGTTCCAGTCGCTCCCGATCCTTCCCGACAAACACGATGTGGAAATCACACTTGACGACATCAGCCTAAAGGCCGGCGACAAAGATCTCGTATTGGATCTTTCGGAAGCCGTCACTGACCGTGACAACATCGACAGGAATATACGTCTTACCATCGAGGAGCCGCAGTCGACGTATGCCAAGGCGCCTGCAGCCACACAATGCGCTGAAGTCAAAGTTGATGGCAAGACTCTTACCGTAAGTCCTAAAGCTGCCGGCAGCCGCTACTTCACACTCGCTGCCGAGTCAAACGGACGAAAGGTAACAAAGACCATGCAGGTAAAAGTAGACGATGTAAATACAGGCATAGACACTCCCGGAGCTGACAATGCGAAGAGCATCTCATGCGACGGACGCGACATCATCTTCCGTGGATTTACAGGAACTGAATTTGAATTCTACTCGCTCAACGGAGCCAAAATGCTGACTATTGACGTAGACGAAGATATCTATGTAGCCCGTACAGGTCTGGCGGCCGGAGCTTACATTCTGCGCGGCTCTGACGGCGCAACCGGCAAGATTGTAATACGATAATGAGAAAGTTAATATTGGTGATCACCGTCTCTTTGGCGGCAGTGGCTTCAGCCATTGCCGCTCAGGAGGCGGATTACACCAAGGGGATAATCTGGGTCAACGAGGACTGGTACGGACATCAGAACTCTACCGTCAACTACCTCCTTCCCGACGATCCTGACGGCAACTACTGGCAATACCGTATCATTCAGACTGAAAATCCGGGAATGGAGCTCGGGTGTACCAACCAATACGGTGCACTGTGGCATGACCGTCTATATCTAATAGCCAAACAGGACAAAGACCCCGGAGCAACTGTAACGGGAGGACGAATCACCGTCGCCGATGCAAAGACGATGAAGATACTTCATCAACAGAGCCTTATTGACCCGTCCGGGGCACAGTGTGACGGACGCGGTTTTGTCGGTGTCGATGAGCATAAAGGTTATATCTCGACAAGCAACGGTGTATGGATATTCGATCTCGACAGCTACACGGTCACAGGTCAGGTGGAAGGCTCGGCAAATCCGAATGCCGGAGGCGACAATGACCGGCCGAATACCGATCCGACCGGATCTCTGTATCACGGTCAGTCGGGCATGATGGTGGTTGCCGCAGGAAAAGTATTCGTAGCGCATCAGCAGTACGGACTTCTCGTCGTTGATCCGGACGCAGACAAAGTCATCAAGGCCATATCGATGGATATCGTGCAGGAAGGTGCCGGCATAGGCTCGATAGTCAAGTCAAAAGACGGATTCCTCTGGCTCTCGGTAGCTAAAAACCTGCAGGGGACCGGAGCTTTCCTCAATAATCTCGTTCGGGTCAATCCGGAGACGCTTGAATATGAAGTGATAATCGTGCCTGACGGAATGTACCCGCCCTCAAACTCTTGGTATGCATGGACTCCGGATGCTTTCGTAGCATCGGCAGTCCAGAACTGCCTTTATTGGAAAGGAGGACCCAACCGATGGTTTTCAGGGACAAAAATCTATAAATTTGATTGTGACAGCCGGAAACAGACCCTCTTCATCGACCTGGAGGAAGAGGGTGCCGACTGGAAACTATACGGCTGCGCTATCGGAGTCCATCCGCTTACCGATGAGATTTACATGGCTCTGTATCATGAATTCGGCACACCGACCTACATCACCCGACGCTATTCACCCGCCGGAGAGAAGATAAAGGATTATGACATGATCATGAATTATTGGTTCCCCTCTCTCCCACTCTTTCCACAACACTCAGCACCTTCAGGCGTCGAAACTATAGTCCCTGAGGATACCGCCGGCACTGTCTATACAATTCACGGCAGACCGATAAAACAAGCTGTCAGATACGGAGAATGGAACGGTCTGAGCTCCGGAATATACATATGGAAAAGTCAGGATAATTCACGTAAATTCATGATTCCATAAAACAGGCACAGAAATATAAAGAAAGAGATGACTTTTTAAATCAACTGTCATCTCTTTCCCTATAATGTATCATCAACGTGATCCGGGGGGCACCCAACCGCCGCCGAGGGCTTTATAGAGGGCGATCAGTGCGAGATATTCGTCGCGGATAGCATTGTTTACGTCGATCTGCGCGTCAAAATAGCGGCGTTGCGCATCGAGTACATCGATATAGTTAAGCGAACCGGCTCTGTATTGCAGCTGAGCGAGCTGGATATACTTCTCAGCCGCCATGCAAAGCTCATGTTTCAGAATGGCTGATTCACGGGCATCCTTGTAGGCCTCGATAGCTGTATTTACTTCAGTGAATGCCTGAATGACCGCTTTTTCATACTGGCTGCGGGACTGCTCATAGACGGCTACGGCAGCCTCATATTTCCGCTTCTTTTTACCAAAATCGAATATCGGTCCTGTCACGGAACCTACGATAAACGTGAATGGCGACTGGAAAAATTTCTTTAGCTCATTATTCTCAAATCCGGGAGTAAAACCCAGCTGAAGCGACGGGAAGCGGTCGGCATACTGGTAGCCGGCGTTGGCCAGGGAGGCGGCAAGCCGCAACTCAGCCGCGCGTATATCCGGCCGTCGCTGCATGAGATCGGAAGGAACGCCGACAGGAAGTTTTGACCCGCTAAGCGGAGTCAGCTGCTGCAGTTCTATTTCCAGAGTGTCCTGCGGGGTCTGTCCCATAAGCATAGTCAGCGCGTTGCGGGTGGCATTCAGACGTTTTTTAAGATCAGGGAGCTTTGAGGCGGCCGATGAATATTCCACCATAGCCTGCTGATAGACTGTCTCCGAGGTCAGACCGCCGTCAAAGCGTATCCTGGCCATACGCAGCGACTCCTTGCGTGACTCGACCGTATGATTGACGATCTCGAGTTCATTCTCCAGAGCGGCCATCCGGTAGTAGATCTCGGCTGTAGTGGCTATCAGAGAGAGTTGCAGAGCCCGATAGTCTTCGACAGATGCCATATAGTTGCTTCCGGCTTTCTTCCGTGCCCACGACTGCGCTCCCAGCAAATTGATCTCCCATGCTACGGAGACTTTCAGACCGATTTCGCGGTCGTGTGTAATACCCGAACCGGAATAATCGTTTGTCTCGTCGTTGGCATAGACATTTCCTGACAGCGTAGGCATCAGATTGACCCTCTCAACGCCATATAGTTGCCGGAGTTCCTCGATTTTAGAGGCAGCAACAGCCAGATCCTTATTATTTTCGAGTGTCCGCCTGATAAAACCGCACAAGGTAGAGTCGGAATAGAACTTCCACCACTCGAGGTCGGCTATGCACAGCGAGTCGTTGGCTGTCCCGACAGAGAATTGCTCCGGGATATCGACTTCGGGTTTGGAAAGATTTTTCACACCCGAACAGCCCGCGATGATCAGTGAGACCAGTAACAGTATGACGTGTCTACTCATTTCTTTTTCTTCTTTAATTTATTTATCGCCACAAAAAAGAAGGGGACAAAGACTATGCCGACGGTAATGGCAATTAGCATTCCGAAGAATACCCCGGTGCCGATGTCACGTCGGGCAGCCGAACCGGGTCCGGATGCCATTAAGAGCGGCAGCAGTCCGAGGATAAATGCGAGCGATGTCATAACTATAGGCCTGAAGCGCAGCTTTGCCGCCGTCAGGGCAGCCCGGGCGGCATCGACTCCTTTTTCGACTTCTTCCTTGGCAAACTCGACAATCAGGATTGCGTTTTTGGCGACAAGACCTACCAGCATGACGAGGCCGATCTGGAAATAGACATTGTTCTCCAGTCCGCATACCCATATTCCGAGATATGCTCCGACACCGGCTATCGGCAACGAGAGTATCACAGCCATCGGCACGCTCCAGCTTTCATACAAGGCCGCAAGGAAGAGGAATACGAAAATGAACGCGAGAGCCAGCACAACGGCCGTGTTGCCGCTCTGATGCTTCTGCTGATATGACAGTCCGCTCCACTCCACGCCGAAATTGTCGGGCAGGTATTCGGCAACCACCTTCTGAAGCGCTTCCATAGCTTCGCCTGTACTGTGTCCGTGGGCAGCCTCGCCCGATATGACGGCGGAGTTGAACATATTGAACCGGCCTATCGTGCCGGGACCTGTAGTATAATATGAGCTGCCGAGCGATGATATCGGTACCATCGTGCCGCCGGAGCCTCTTACAAAGAAGAGGTTGAGATTCTCGCGGCTCGTGCGGTAGGGTGCCTCAGCCTGGATATAGACGCGATAGATGCGGTTGAACATATTGAAGTCATTGACGTAGATGGCTCCCGTGAAAGCCTTCATAGTGGAGAAAATATCGCTGACCGGGATGCCCTGCATCTTGGCTCTGTCGCGGTCGACCTTGAAAAACAGCTGCGGGATATCGCTCTGCAAAGATGTCGACAGATCGGCGATGGCCGACGACTTCGAAGCGTAATACATCAGAGTGTCGACGGCACTCTGCAGCTCGTCGTATGATGTGTTGCCACGCGCCTCGAGCACCATTTCAAATCCTCCGGATGTACCCAGTCCGGGGATGATGGCCGGCGTGAACAGGTAGACCTTGCTTTCAGGATATTTCTCCAGCTCGGTGCGGATGCGGTCGCGGATGTCGCTGATATTATCGGTTTTTCTCTCGCCCCAGGGCTTGAGGATGACGGTCAGCTGGGTATGAGCCTGATTGGTGCCTACACGCGGCGACGAGCCGGTGACGTTAAGCACATATTCCACATCCGGATCGTTCATCAGGAACTCCATGGCACGGTCTGCGACACGGCGGCTGCGCTCTATAGTGGCACCCTCGGGCAGCTCAAGTTCAACGGTGAAGTAGCCCTGATCCTCCTGCGACATGAAGCTCTCCGGAAGCAGCCGGTTCATGACGTAGATGAACACCAGAGCCAGCGCAAATGCCAGATACATACGACGCGGATGGCGAAGTGTGCGCCGGATGGTTTTGGAATAGACGCGGTTGCCGCGGTTAAGCCACAAGTTGATGAGCCGGAACAGCTTCGCCTTCTTACGCCCGGTCGACGGCCGGAGAAGCTTGGAGCACATTACGGGTGTCAGCGTCAGAGCCACGACAGTCGATATCACGACCGATACGGCGATCGTCACCGTAAACTGGCGGTAGAGCTGACCCGTTATGCCCGGCAGGAAGCTGACAGGCACAAACACGGCACAAAGCACCAGTGACATGGCTATCAGAGCACTGCTCAGATTTGACATCGCCTTCTCTGTCGCCTCGAACGGAGATAGCTTCTCTGCGTTCATGATGCGGTCGACATTCTCCACTACTACGATTGCATCGTCGACCACAATGCCGATGGCAAGAATCAGGCCGAGCAACGTCAGCATATTGAGCGAGAATCCGAATATCAGCATCACTCCGAATGTGCCTACCAGCGATATAGGCACGGCAATGACCGGTATCAGAGCCGACCGCCAGCTCTGCAGCGACAGGTAGACCACCAGGATCACCAGCAGCAGTGCCTCGAAGAATGTGCGGTAGACATGATGGATCGACTCCGATATATATGTAGTCATATCGAAGGGGATATTGTAGCTCATCCCTTCCGGGAACCCCTTGGCTATCTCTTTCATCTCTGTCTTGACAGCCTCGGCCACCTCCATAGCGTTGGCGCCGGGGAGCATATTGATGTTGAGTACGGCGGCATTGGCTGCGTTTATGCCGCTCTCGGTGGCATAGGATGAAGCCTCGAGCGACACTCTGGCCACATCTTTCATGCGGATTATCGACCCGTCGGGATTGGCGCGGAGCACGATTTCCTCAAATTCCGACACCGATGACAGGCGTCCGTGGGCGATGATCGGCATCGTGATGTCGACATCCTTTGCCGGAGCCTGACCGAGGGTACCGGCCGCCGACTCGCGGTTCTGATCCTTGAGCGCATTCTGGATATCCTGCACGGTAATGCCCAGATCGGCGAGTTTGTCGGGCTGTACCCATATCTGCATGGCGTAGTAGCGACTGCCTACGGTCGAGACGCTGCCCACGCCGGGGATTCTTCGCAGCAGGTCGAGTACATTGAGTGTCGTATAGTTGCTCAGATACACTTCGTCAAACTTCGGATCGTCCGACTGGATAGTTATGGTCATCAGTCGGTTGGCCGTCTCCTTTACGACAGATATGCCGTTCTGCACCACTTCGGCCGGCAGGCGGGCCTCCGCCTTCTTGACACGGTTCTGTATGTCGACGGCGGCAAGCTCCGGATCGGTGCTGATGTCAAACGTCACAAGCGCCGAGAAACTGCCCGAGTTGGAGCTTGACGACGACATATACAGCATTCCCGGCGTACCGTTGAGCTCCTGCTCGATCGGTGTGGCGACGGCCTGCGTCACTGTCGATGCATCAGCGCCCGGATAGGAAGCCGTGATTTTCACTACCGGAGGCACTATCTCCGGATACTGGTCGATGGGAAGCATCCTGAGACCGATGACACCCACTATCAGAATCACGATAGAGACGACAATGGAGAAAACCGGATGCCGGAGGAAAAAATTCTCTTTCATGATATCAGTCCTCTGTTTCTGCGTCAGTATCCTCTTCTTTCACGACCACCGGGATTACCTTCATGGCATGAGTCAGCTTGTGGCCACCCTCGCTGACGATCCGCTCACCCTTTGCGAGTCCGCGCTCGACGATGACATTGTTGCCCGTCTCCGGACCGGTCTCGATGAATCGCTTCTCAACAACACTGTCGGGACGCACTACATAGACGAAAGTTCCGCCCTTTTCTATGATGAGAGCCTTTGCCGGGACGATGACAGCGTGCTCCCTGAGGTCGAGGAGCACCTTTACTTTCGTAAATTCGCCCGGCAGCAGCTGACGCTCCGGATTCTCCATCTCGGCGCGCACAGAGAATGTGCCTGTCTTGGGGTCGACCTGCGGGTCAGCGAAGTCCACGATGCCTTTGTGTGGATATTCCGACCCGTCGGCCAGCGTGATGGTCACATGCGAAGTCGCCTTGCCGGAGTTCTCAGGACCGCCGAGATTGACATTTCGGTCCTTGCTTCGCAGATAGTCGAGCGCAGTCATGGAAAAATCGATTCTGACTGTATCGCTCTTCACGACTGTGGCCAGCAGCGACTTGCCGGCCGACGGCCCAACCAGTGTGCCGATGTCGGCCACCCGTTCCGAGATATAGCCCGATATCGGTGATACCACCCGCGTGTAACCGAGCGTCAGTTCCGCCTGCACAAGGTCGGCCTGTGCCACGGTCACCTCCGCGTCCGCACTCTCGAATGCCGCTATCGCATTGTCAAGGTCAAGCTGCGACGCCGCATTCTGCTCATATAGGGGCTCGATACGCTTCAGGTCGCGCGAAGCTTTCTGTGCCTGCGCCTTAGCCTTGTTAAGCTGAGCTTTAGCCCTGTTGAGGTAGGCCTCATAAAGCCGCGGATCGATGATAAACAGGGTCTGCCCCTTCTCTATGTATGAACCCTCCTTGAATAGCATCCGCTCAAGATACCCTTCAACCCGGGCATGCACCTCCACAAACTGTTGGGCGCGGATACGTCCGACATATTCTCCGTAGATATTCACAGTCGTCGTGTCAACCGCCATAACCTCCACAGTAGGATAAATTTCCTGTTTGACCTCGGGGCGCCTCAGCAGATATAGAAGCAACACGGTCACAACAATCAGTGCGAGGATTGTCAGCCATCCGGCTTTAGTGATGGAAGCCAGTGCGTTCCTACACCGGCGCCCTACGGAGGAGAGCATGTCTATCTTCATTGAGCAGAGGGTATTAACTTGTTTTTTCGGTATAAATAGTCGAATCGTTGATCAATCATCCGGCAGTGAGTGATAAATCGAAGCAAAGATATACAAAATACACGAAAATACCATCTCCGTCCGTTTTAAATACGGAGTCGCCCTGCCACGACTCTCAATCGGGACGTGAACGAGATCCGCAGTTAAAGACTGTTTGCTATGATTTTTTGACATAATTTCTGATTTTTTTCTTATAATTATTAGAATGTTAGGAAATCATTCACTAATTTTGCATTTGTATAATTATATTCGAGAAATCCATCTCAAACCAATCAAAACAAAATAAACCTTTAAACATTATGACAAATACGCTGATAGACATAGGAATAAAAGCCATATCCGGGTGAGACGGCAGCCGACGGTCAGTGACATGATTGCGCCGACGGGTTAGAGATTATCAAAAGATTTAAAAGCCGGGGCTCATGGAATTATGGCATTTGCGCAGAAATACCACCGAAGACTATATCATTTTACATAGTAACGAATTTATAAACCAATTGTCAACAATAATAGAATGAGGTTAATAGCGCTTGCGTTCGCGGTTGTCACCGCTTTGGCATCGTTCGCCGGTCCCACGAACGACTCTGTCAGGGTGTACTTCCTTGTCGGACATCACCGTTTTGACCCCTCTCTGGGAGAAAACAGGGAAGCCATGGATCGCTTTATAGTGTCAGTAAAGGAAGCGGTCGCCGAGAACAGCATAGACAGCATTATCGTCGAGGCATATGCCTCTCCGGACGGCACCAACAAGGCCAACACCCTTCTGGCAAAGCGCCGTTGCGACGACATCGCCGCCCTGATTATCCGCAAAGCCGGTGTGAGCGACACCCTCATCTATAAGAATCCCCGTGGTATCGCATGGGACGAATTGCGCGATCTTGTAGCCGCGACTCCCGACGTACCCTCCCGAGAGAAAGTTCTGGATGTCATTGACAATGTGCCCGTCTGGGTCTTCAACTCCGACGGCAAAGTCATCGGCGGCAGGAAGAAGAGCCTTATGGAAATCGATGGCGGCCGCCCTTATCGCTGGATGTACGCCCATCTTTTCCCAAAGTTGCGTAACGCGGTGGCAGTGACCCTTGTCACGACTCACGAGGACGCTCCCGAAAGCGCCCCTGATGAGGACACAGTCATTCCGGAAGAAGAAGTTACCGCACCCGAACCTGTCGAGCCGATATCGACCAAGGAGCCGGCTGACACGGCGAATGCCGCATCCCTTTCCATCGATGCGGGAAAAGCCTGGAAAGACAGCCGCTTCGCTCTTAAGACCAACCTGCTCGACTATGCAGTCCTAATGCCCAATCTGGAGCTTGAATGGATGTTCGCTGACAGATGGTCGGCAGCCCTTGAGGCTCAGGGAGCATGGTATGCCAAGACCACACCCCACAAGGTCTATCGCCTCGCGACGATCATGCCCGAAGTGCGCTATTGGGTTATCGACCGCTCACGCTGGCATGGCATGTATGTCGGTCTGTTCGGCGGAATTGGCCAGTATGACCTCTGCGACGGCCACAAAGGCCATGAGGGCGAGGGGGCAATGGGTGGCCTGTCTGTAGGCTATATGTGGCCCATAGGCAAGCATCTGTCACTCGACGCCGGCATCGGCCTCGGCTATATGCGGCTTCGCGATAAGGAGTATCTCCCCGCCGACGGCCACTTCCTCTATCAGCTCACCAAGAACATCAACTATGTAGGCCCCCTCAGGCTCAAGCTGTCACTGGTGTGGCGCTTCCAATGTAATAAATAATCGGTAAAATGAAAATTATTAACAGATATAATACAATAGCCGTCCTGCTCCTTGCGTTTACGCTACTGACAGCGTGCCAGCGCACTGAGTTGTGCTACGACCATTATCCCTCGCTGACCCTCGGTCTGGACTGGGAGCATGAGTGGGAGCGCGACTACGGCATGAACCATTCCGCCAACTGGGATGCCGGGCTGCATGGCTTCGAATACGACGACATCCGGCCTGAACGCCCCGAATGGGTCAATATGGTGATCAACAAACCGGACGGAACCTCCGGCGAAAGATATCTCACCCCCGAAGGCGGCAAAATCAATGTTGACCTTGGAGAAGGCCAATCTTATCTGCTCTACAACGGTGATACCGAATACATCCTGCTCCACGACATAGCGTCACTCAACGACGCCCGTGCGACCGCTACCTCGCGCTCGCGCTCAGGCATGACCTATATCAACGAGCATCATCCCGACGCTCGTTCGACCAATTCTCCGGATGTACTCTACGCGTCATATGTCGGCAATCCCCCCGCATTTGCCGTCCATGACCATCACTCGCTTGATGTCACGATGCAGCCGCTCGTCTACACCTACGTGATCCGCTACGAATTCGAATACGGTCTGGAACACGTCTCGCTGGCGCGAGGAGCCCTCGCAGGCATGGCCGAGTCAGTCTACCTCCGCGACGGCAGGACATCCGACAATACGTCGATCATCCTTTACGACTGCGACATCAAGTCCTACGGATGTGAAGCCCACGTCCGCACATTCGGCATACCGGGCTTCCCCGACGAGTATTATGGCCGTGCCGACGACGGAGCACCCGACCGCCCCTACTCGCTTAATCTGGAGATTCTCCTTAAAAACGGCAAGACCGCCGAATTCAACTACGACATCGCCGATCAGCTCAGAAAACAGCCCCGCGGTGGCGTGATAACCGTCTCCGGCCTGCGTATCGAAGACCAGATCGGTGAGACCAATTCCGGTTTTGATGTCGACGTTAGCGACTGGCCAAACCATGACATAATCGACCTCCCGATTGAAGTAGAACCATAATAAAAATAAAAAAAATCAACTAAATAACATAGAAATAAATTACTTAAACAATAATCAAACAATGAAGAAACAATTCTTTTACTTCGCTTTGGGTGCCGTGGCACTCTCAGCCTGCACTTCCGAGGAAGTAGTTGATGTAAGTAGTCAGAGCAATGCCATCGGTTTTGAGAATACCGTGCGCAAACAGAGCCGCGCCGATGCTCAGAAAGGCGACCTGACTGTTGATAACCTCGACAAGTTCCTTGTTTATGGTTTCTATACCAAAGATAACCAGGTTGCCAACCCAATCCAGGTGTTCGGTGGCGACGCCGTGACAAAACAAGGCTCGGCATGGACTTATAGCGGTACCCGTTTCTGGGTTCCCGATGCAACCTACAGCTTCTTTGCCTACAGTTGTGCGGACGTTGCTCTGGACAACAAATTCGGAACTGTCGGCCTTGAACTTAATACTACCGGAGCCGACCGTCAGCTTCACGTATCAAATTTCCGATGTGACGCGTCACATAACCATGACCTTATTTATGCTCAGGCAAAGGAAATAAAAGCCCTGCCGAAAACAGAGACAAATCCGAACCCTAACCCGAATGTCTCCTTCACGTTCGAACATGTCCTAACTAAAATCGACGCCCAGTTCACAAGCGAATTTTCATCCGATTACGATGTCGTAATCAAGGATGTGAAAATCATCAATTTCCGCAATATGGGTAATTTTACCAAAACCTCAGGATGGAGCGGTGTAAAACGTCAGGAGGACAACACTACAATGCAGCTGGAGTTCCCGACATCCGACGGCTTTGGAGTGGCAAATTCAACCCAGACACAGGACAATAAGCCCAAAACCAGTTACTACTATGTCATCCCCTATACATATCAGTTCTCCGATGTTCAGCTTACATTTACCATCGAACTGTATAAGGGATCCGGCCGCACAAAGGACGACCTCGTTCTGTCGCGCAACATGGAGGGTCATTGGTCACCTAACTGGCAACAGGGATATTACTACACATATAATGTAACCCTTACAGGTACGATTGCCAATCTCCAGCCTATCGTCTTCGAAGTCGCTCAGGATATGAACGGCTGGAGCGCAGGCTCAAGCACTGCTACCGACATTACATTCTCAGCCAACTAACATAGTGCCCGGAATACTTTTTGATTATTTCTTTAGGTATAGGCGGATTACGCGTCCGAGTCGTCCTAATCACGGATAACACCGTGATTAGGACGGCTTGACGCTCCCACCTCAGCCAATCAATAATCTTGCAACCCCGACCTTTGTCTTGCTGAAATAGATAGCACAGTCTGTTGACAACTGACAGCAAGAATGAAAACACACAAAAGATCGGCATGGCCGTCCCAACGATCGTATTCGACAATAAGGAGATTGAATACAAAAACGGCATCCGGATCTATGGTAAACAACCTGGCTGCTGTTCCAGAATCATGAGCACACATTCGTGGCCGTAACGCCGGCTATACCATAGAGTTTCCCGAACTCAAGAAGCACATCACGATGGAAAACATGTCAGCATCATAGACGGCAACAACGCACTCATAATGCTGTCTCAGACATATACTGCCGATTCCGGGACTAAAATCACTTTTACCTATACGGTCGACGAAGATCCCGAAGAGACCAAACATATCACCCTCTCACTGAAAAATACGGGCTGTGGATGTGGTAAAAGCCACCTTTGCCAAAGCAAATTCTCAATCTACAAGACAGGAATGCCCTACTCCCGATGGCAGAGGCAATATCATTGTATTTTCATCACTCAAAATGTCCATTAGACCAAAAAAAATGGTCTAATGGACATTTTTTATAATTCAACGAAGAGGTCAGATGCAAAATCCGGGTTGAAGTGGTAAAAACTACCCGAGTATAAACACCCTGCTTAAACATGAGTTCGATATAGTAGTGTGCTCGGATTGTAAGGTAACAACCATATAATAAAGGATCAATTTAAAAAGTAGGTTGTGAAAATTAAGTTAGTTCAAGCGCCGGAAAGGCGCGTTATTGTAGTGAACCCCAGGCGTGCTTGCGCCTGGGGATAAAGGTAATACAGTCCGTATTGAGCGTCGGAGACGCGATATTATGACAGAACTGCACCATCGGGCCGAAAGCCTTATACAACTCATGATATACAATAAGTCACGATATCGCGTCTTCGACGCTCGCAGTGTGTCGTTGTCTCCTTACCTCACGCTTAAGCGTGGGGTTGACCATAATAACGCGCCTTTCCGGCGCTACCTTATATCGAACTCACGTTTAAGCAGGGTGTTTACACTCAGGTGGTTTTTTTAACAATTCAACCAGCTTTTGCAACTGACCCTTCATAAGTCCTCGACGATATGATTCGTGTGAATATAAGTGATTATCCCGATTACGGTCAATACACGCTTAATACCTCCGGCTCCGCGATTGACACCAAGACGGCCATTACAAGGACGTGATAATCTCCATCCCACCCTTGTAATGGCCGAAAGATAAAGCCATAGTCAAGGCATGGCTCCACCTATGACATGATCAAGTCAATAGCCGACCAGAACGGCTCACTGCACGGCAGTAACAATCCCACCCCGGGGACTTCTGCAATATCACTGTTGATGAAGTGAACTGATCTCTATCAGTTCCACTTGCACACCGTCTTTCATCAGAATAAATCCGATGATAACGCGCGAAATCATCTTGGTACGGAGCTTGCTAATAAAGCCGAGACAGGGACGAGTGTTGAGAGAGACAATGAGGTCAGACGACATAAATCAGTAGGCCAGTACTGCCCGCACAGCGTATGGGTATGATCTGTGGGAAGGATAAGTATAGTCCAGCGGGGAGTATTCATGTGATAACGCTCGTCCATCATAATCACTCTCGTTGGAAGACCAGTAATAGGGATAGCCGCACCAAGAGGCGTGGTATCTTACCCAGCCTATGTGTTCTTTATAGGGAACATCGTTACTCAGTTTCTCCTTTATTACTTTATAGCGCTCCTCAAAAAGGGATTGATATTGCCGAAGTTCGAGAAGCATGCCGTTAGCCGGCAGGTACCAGCCCGACGTATTCTTAGGAGCCTGCAGAGGTTGCTGCCATGCGTAGGGATTCTGTGCATCCTGTTCTCCGCCGCTCGGCGTATTCTCATCACGGTTATTGAAGAGTATAGTTTTACTGAACTCCTTTTCAGTATTTGGGTCAGTGTTTTTGTATGTCCCGGTTGCAAGATTGCCGTAATAGTATGCAGCGTATATAGCGGGATACCAATTTCTGTACCACCCTTCATCATCGCAAGTATCTATAACCTTATGAGTATTGTAATACCCGCTCCAATCTTCGGGAGCTATTTTTAACCAAAAACGAGTTCGTATATTTTCTTCATCATACGGAAGGTAGAAATCATTCAATTCCCACTCAAACATGTCGTCAAGGTCATTATTAACATCGGTCAGCGCCAAGACATAACCATGGCAACTACTATCATTAATACCTGTTTTACTGTAGTCAAAAACTGACCAGGAGTCATCTCCATCGAAATCATGTTGGTCGGTGCGCAACACCAGTCCTATGCAACGGTGGTTATCATTATCCAAATATTGGGTAGCCTCGCAAGGGAGGACAAAGCCGTGATTCTGGGAGTTTTTACAATAAAAATCACCGACAATCACTTGGTCAAAGGTGTAAACTTCCTTATCTACAGTCTCGTATTTGCAATAGAGTGTGCCGGTCTTAGAGGGTTGAATATCGAATTTCCCTTTGTACATAAAATCACGATAGTTGTAGTAATAAGTTATCTCACCCTCATATCCGTCGGGGAGAATGTAGCGGAAGGTGCCGTCATAGGCCTGATGGGTCTTGAGAAGATTGCCGTCCTTATCTTTAATGGTAGCCTCGTTGGGAATCTTAAAGGTAACTACCTCCCTGATGTCTTCGACATCAGGATCAGAATTATCCCAATTGATTAATGTTTCGTTACTGTAATCTATTGACGGATTTTCTTTCAAAAGTTTGGGATCGACAGTAAGCAGTTTCCACCGGACGGTAATATCGAGCGAAATACCGTTGCGCTGATGCTGCAGTTCGGCTTTAATATCCTTGACAGGGCCTTCGGACGACTCCCATGCCATCAAGTCGGAAAAGCTATATGCGGCTTTAGACGTTTGGTCCTCCTGTTGCTTGAAGGTATCCAAGGCCATGAGTTCTTCAATGCTCTTGCAATATTTGTCAGTCACGGACGCGTCGTAGGGAAAATATACGATGAAGGTTTGCATCTCGATGTCGTAGTATGGCGGCCTCTTGTTATTGATTTCCCATTTGTAGTTATCAGATAAAGTATACTTGGCATTATTCAAGATAAAATCGCCGTTTCTGTCAAGAACGATGAGACCGACCGAGTCGCCAGGCTCAAAAATTGTGGACATACCTTTATCTAACGCACGCGAGTTAGGGTCGCCTGAATTAACAATGTCGGCAACAGTGACGTTGAGCGAAATTATGTCTCCATCAACTTTACCTGCCTGTGTAGGAATGTCATCTATATCTTGACACGCACATAGAAAGCAGGAAAGGATAAAAATATATGGTAAAATCAGTCTGTTCATATTTAATTTCTTTTAGAATGTCAAAACCGCACGGGCACGACTTAGGCTGCTCCGGGTACCTATAGACACACCAAGCTTGAGCGATTTTCCAAATTTTCCGCCCTGAAATCTGAAAACCCATACAAGGTCCCTTGTATGCTGAGTCGATGACCAGTATTTTGCGCCGAATGTGTCAAATTTCGTCGATTCGTAAGGAAAAATCCCCACGTCACTCAATATGAATTCCTCACCGCCTGCCATTAAGAGGCGCTCGCGTCGCCCGGAGAATTTATACAGGTCGTAGAGTTGTCCGATGGAAGGGAGATACCAAGGACTGGTGGATTCGGACACTTTCACAGCCGTATTATAGTCATTCAACTTGTAAAATGCCCAATAAGCAGGCTCACGTTCTCTATCTATTTCTGACAGATTTGCATTTGCGATTAACATCATTTTCTGAGTATTCGTATAGCCGTTGTAAAGGTCGGTAAAATTATAATATAATCCAATCGCCGATTCTTCATCTCTAATACCATCAGCGAGACCACCGCCCCAGTTGCCGATTTCGTCAGGGGCCGAAACGTCGTGAAGGGCCACTGCATAGCCGTGGATGGTTTCCAGACGT
>CAMWHE010000026.1 GCA_947173955.1 uncultured Bacteroidales bacterium
ACCTGATATTCCGCATTATCAACAAATGTTAAAAATATGCCGTAAAACATACTTTCAAGCACAGAATCACAATAAACGATCCGGATAAAGTGAAATATCAGGAAAATGCCGGCTTACGACTTCAAAAAAAACTGCATGATTTCACAAATAGAATAGGACTTAGAGCGGTTGTCTATAGGACATATATGCAATCCCCCTGCCTCCGTAAGATATTTTTTGCCCAATAAGACCCTCGTTAAGAATCCGACCACCATCTTCATTAGCCGTACCGAGATCAAAATACCGATAACCCTCATCCCGAAAACGCTGAATCAGCTCCACATTCAGAACGTCATTAATGTGATGCTCACGTCCAAACGATGTTGATGCTGCATATTGACTCTTGACCACATCGCCACAAACGTACACCAATACTCCACCGAGAACATCTCCGGTAGAGGTCGCAGCCACATATAAAACAATATTGTCTGGGAATAACGACTTCAGCAACCGCATTTCTTCAATGGTATGAACCGGAACAGCAGAATACCGCTCATCAAGCCTGGCGGTGAGTATACTCCAAAAAGACTCAAGATCGTCAGACTGAGATACCATTATTCCTTCACGACGGCCTTTGTTAAAGTGCCATTTAACGGATGACGAACAAGCGACAGGCGAACGCAGATCAATAACAGAGGATATCAGGACGCGATCGACCGAAGCACCGTTACGATATAGTGCATAGAGATCCTCCTCCGACGGATACTTATGATATATATATGGCACAGGACGATAAATCAAGTCCTTTGCGCCAAGCGAACGATAAAAATCCATCATCATAGGCCAAAGCTGCATCATCCCCAGCATATCGGGTAATTTTTGACCAAGAATCCACCCTCCATACGACAGGCCGCCATGAGATATGACGGTTATCCCGTCGATAGCTGCGGGAAGAAGAGCCACAATACGATCCTTATCATCATAAGCCAGCAACGAACAATCGCAGAACCTGTCCGCATGATAGTCCATATAATCCCGATAGAACAGGAAAGTACCATTACGAGACAATGCAACAAAGCTATCCCAGTCGGGTTTCAGTTGATGATGGTATCGGCGGATGTACATATTTATATCATTTATACGACAAAGGTAGCGAGAATACTTGGTTTATAATAAAATTTAGCTAACTTTGTGGTCGCAAAAAGAAAACTACACATTATTATATAATATGATAAACGCTCAAGACATTAAGAACGGCACCTGCATCCGCATGGACGGTCGCCTGTATTTCTGCGTAGAATTTCTCCATGTAAAGCCCGGTAAAGGCAACACATTCATGCGCACAAAGCTTAAAGATGTAGTTGATGGCCGTGTACTCGAACGCCGCTTCAACATCGGTGAAAAGCTTGATGACGTTCGCGTAGAACGCCGCCCCTATCAGTATCTCTACACAGAAGGTGAAGACGACATCTTCATGAACAACGAGACATTCGAACAGATTCCTATTTCAAAAGATCTCGTTACCGGATCAGACTTCATGAAGGAAGGCGACATCGTAGAAGTAGTCAGCGACTCTTCAACAGAGACTGTACTTTACGCTGAAATGCCTGTCAAGACAGTCCTCAAGATCACTTATACCGAACCCGGCATCAAAGGTGACACAGCCACCAACACTCTCAAGCCCGCCACAGTCGAGACCGGCGCTACCGTACGTGTACCCCTTTTCGTAAACGAAGGTGACCTCATTGAGGTAGACACACGCGAAGGCAGCTACGTCAGCCGCGTAAAGGCTTAAGAGATCCGGATCAGGATAAATATTTCGGCTAAATCTTTTATACAACGCGCCGATAAATCCTGAAAAAGACTTATATTTGCACTGCAATAATTTTCAACAATAACAATTAAACGAAACTACTATGGCTTACGTTATCACCGACTCATGCGTAGCTTGCGGCACCTGTCTGCCCGTTTGCCCCGTTGAGGCTATCTCTGAGGGCGACATCTATCACATTGATCCCGATACCTGCATCGAATGTGGTTCATGCGCAGAAGTTTGCCCCACCGGCTCAATCCTTCCTCCCCAGTAATTTAAGGCTGAAGGAACGCAAACAATCTAAGAAACTGACGACTGCTCGCAGGACAGCTTACAGCCACCCTGCGGGCAGTCTTTTCGTAATCCACATATTGTCACATCAGAGCGAAGCACTACTAATGCCTCTTTTCTCAATAATAACTGTCACATATAACGCGGCGACTACAATAGAGCCAACGCTTAAAAGCGTTGCGGAGCAGACTTGTATCGACTATGAGCACCTGATAATAGACGGAAAATCCGTAGACACGACCTTACTTACAGTAGAAAAATACACGCGCCAGCAACTGACTGTCATATCAGAAAAAGACAATAGCATATATGATGCCATGAATAAAGGACTCGCCATGGCAAAAGGGCAATACGTGATATTCATGAATGCCGGCGACACGTTTCACGCCCCCGAAACTCTTGCCATGATGGCAAAAGCCGCCGAGCAGTGCCCCGGCATCATATACGGACAGACGGAAATTGTCCGAGGGGCAGATAGAATACCTGTAGGAGCTCGACATCTTAAAGCTCCGAAGCATCTGACAATGAAAAGCTTCAAGGATGGAATGCTCGTCTGTCATCAGGCTATGGCTGTAAGACGTGACATCACGTCACCATACGACTTGAGATATCGATTTTCAGCCGATTTCGACTGGGCAATCAGATGCCTTAAAGCGTCAGACAAAAACTGTTATCTTGATATTGTCATTGCTGATTACCTTGAAGAAGGCACTACGACACGCAACCATCGCGCCTCGCTTAAAGAAAGATATAATATAATGTGTCGTTACTACGGCACCATCCCGACTATTGCCCGCCATATCAAATTTGCATTTCGTGATCTCAAAAGGAAGATAAAACATTAAGATGGAATATATTCATAATACAACATTTATAGTCGAACGGAGCGTAGCTGACGATTTTATCTCATGGGCGAGGAATGTATATATTCCGGCTGCGGAAAGAAGCGGACACTTCCGGGACATTACCATGGCAAAAATTCTGGCTGAAATAGATCCGGCCGCAATTAATTTCTGCATTCAGATGCGTTCCGAATCCCTTTCCTCGTCTGAGCAATGGCATTGCGATACAGCCTTAATACTTAAAGACGACATTGCCGCACGCCTTGGTGCCGAGCGGGTTATGTTCTTTTCAACAGACATGGAGATAATCAAATGACTGCCGCCGACCTCAAAAAATGGGACCGCATAATCCTTGGAGTTGACCCCGGCACCAATGTCATGGGCTACGGCATCCTGGGAATAAAAGGAAAACGACCGGAAATGATAGCCATGGGTGTAATTCAGCTCAACAAACTTGAAAGCCACTATCTCCGGCTCAAACGCATATATGACCGTATAGTCGGTATTGTAGAGGAGTTTCTACCTGACGAGCTGGCTATCGAAGCGCCATTCTTCGGTAAAAACGTGCAATCGATGCTCAAACTTGGGAGAGCTCAGGGAGTGGCCATGGCTGCTGCATTGTCACGCGATGTTCCGATTACCGAATATGAGCCCCGAAAAATCAAACAGTCGATAACCGGCAATGGTGCGGCGTCAAAAGAGCAAGTACAGGAAATGATTCGTCGCGAACTCAACATTCCACGTGAAAAACTACTACCGCAGCTTGACGCAACGGATGCACTCGCGGCTGCCCTCTGCCACTATTATGAGTCGGCAAAACCATCAGCTCCCAAAGGCGCGTCAAGCTGGAAAGCATTCATAGCCGCTAATCCGGACAAGGTAAAACAATAACATTTCAGTTGCCGAAGATCAAAACCTTATCGTTGTATCAGATGTTTTTAATTAAAAGACACCTGATGACACAGCAACAACTCCAGACATCCGCCCCTACCACACAGATTCAAGACGTTACGTCCCAAGGCAAAGCTTCATCTTACAAACGCCTGAAACGCTATGCCCGAATCTTAGCGTGGCGTCAATTACACATCACAGATTCAGGATTTGTACTGGTACTGGCTGTCGTTGTGGGGTTCCTCGCAGGTGTTTCAGCATGGCTTCTGAAACTTATGATCGGCAGTGTCACGAAATTAGCTACCGGCGGACATACACCCGGGGAGTGGAACTGGATTTACCTCGTACTACCTGTCATCGGCATAACTGCAGCCGGACTATTCTGCCGCTATATACTGAAAGCCAGTGTAGCCAACGGGGTAGCTCAACTTGTCGACGATCTGAATCATAAGCGCTATCGGCTGAGTCCAAAGACTATTTACGGCTCTATGATAGCCAGTTCGCTGACACTCGGCATGGGAGGAACAGCAGGGTCTGAAGGACCTATAGCTTATGCCAGTGCTGGAATCGGTAGCGGACTCGGACGCATTTTTCGTCTCTCTCCCCGACTGATGATGATTCTTATAGGTTGTGGTGCAGGTGCAGGTATAGCCGGTATATTCAAAGCGCCGGTCGGAGGAGCTCTGTTCACGCTTGAAGTGCTTCGCGTCGAACTTTCTACGGTTGCCGTAATAGGGGTGTTCTTAGCAACACTGGTTGCCGCACTGACAGCCTACGCACTGTCCGGATGCACGCTTGACATCAATGTCATATCACCCGGGGCATTCGATAATCACACCATAGTCTGGGCTGTAGTACTCGGTGTTGTATGCGGTCTCTATTCTCTATACTACACTAAAAGCGGTGGTATAACCAAAAGACTACTGCATAAATGCAATTCACCATGGTTGCAGTATCTATCGTCGGGACTTGCCATCGGTATCATGATTCTACTCTTCCCTGCTATGTACGGAGAAGGATATGGTGCAATTACAAAGGTTATCAACGGCGACTACAGTACACTGGCAGCAAGTGGGGCATTGAGCCATCTTGTCCATACGCCATGGCTGTTGATAGGAATATGCGGAGGAATTCTGCTATTCAAAGGCATCGGCTCGTCAGCCGCTAATAACGGCGGTGGTGTCGCAGGAGACTTTGCCCCTACCCTATTCGCAGGCTGCATACTTGGTCTCATGTTTGCACTGACACTCAACACCATCCATCTGACCGGACTGGATGTTTCACACTATGCTCTGATAGGAATGGCGGGAGCTATGGCCGGCATAATCCGAGCCCCGCTTATGGCAATGTTCCTGACTACTGAGATGGTCGGAGGCTTTGAATTCCTGCTACCGGTAGCAATTGTAGCCCTGATATCATATTGTATCGTAATGATATTCAAGCGCGACACATTCTATCACTCACAGCCATACATCTCGCCTGAGAAACTATGACTTGAGCTCTTCTATCTCAGCCATCCATAGAGCGGCCGAGGCATCCGACGGCATACGCCAGTCGCCACGGGGCGACAGACAGATGCTACCAACTTTAGGGCCATCCGGAAGACATGACCGCTTGAATTGCTGCTGAAAGAACCGCCGGAAGAATTCCTTGAGCCATTTCAGAATAATATCATCAGGATAGCTACCGGAAAAAGCCTGCCGTGCAAGCCGGTAGATAGACCGTGGCGAACGACCAAAACGAATCATGTGATAAAGGAAGAAATCATGCAACTCATACGGGCCTACCAGATCCTCCGTAATCTGCTTTATCTGTCCGTCCGGGTTCGCCGGTATCAGTTCCGGACTGATAGGTGTATCAACCACATCAAGCAGCGCCTTACGCTCCTGTTCGTCAGTTGATTTTGAGGCGAACCACTTTACAAGATACTTTACAAGGGTCTTAGGCACACTGCAATTGACAGAATACATGGACATATGATCGCCATTATAGGTAGCCCAGCCAAGAGCAAGCTCCGACAGATCTCCAGTTCCGATGACCATACCGCCGGTCTGATTAGCTACATCCATCAATATTTGCGTGCGTTCGCGTGCCTGCGAATTTTCGTAGGTTACATCGTGAACAGTCTTATCATGACCGATATCCTTAAAGTGTTGTTCTACAGCAGGAGCAATAGGTATCTCACGAATCGTTATACCGAGCGCGCTCATCATCGTGAGCGCATTGTTATATGTGCGGTCTGTTGTACCGAAACCCGGCATCGTGACTCCGACAACGCCCTTGCGATCCAATCCCAGCATATCGAATGTCTTCACCGTTACAAGCAGGGCGAGTGTTGAATCCAGACCTCCGGATATGCCTATTACAGCCGACCGGGTACGCGTACACTGCAGCCGGCGTGCAAGTCCGGCACACTGGATGTTTATTATCTCACTCGCGCGCCTGCCTACATCAGCAGTATCCGCCGGAATAAACGGTGTAGGTGTATAATAATGAAGCAACGTCTCACCATCGCCTATTGACGGGACCGACGAGAGCTTCACGACACTATAGCTATCGCTTTCCCTCCCGGCTGCTTTACGGCAATCGTTGAATGTGTTATGGTGGACTCTATCGTGGCGTAGACTTTCAATATCAATATCAGCTATGACACAATGCGGATCGCGCTGCCAGCGCTCTGAAGCCTCGAGAAGACTGCCATTCTCAGCTATAATGGCCTTACCGTCAAAGACCAAATCTGTCGAAGATTCCCCGTATCCGGCCGAAGAATACACATATGCCGACATACAACGAGCCGACTGTTGCCTGATGAGATCTAACAAATATTCATATTTCCCCGTAAGGTCATTGCTTGCCGACAGATTTACAATAATATCCGCACCGGCCATGGCTGCATATGTAGATGGAGGTACAGGTGCCCAAAGATCCTCACATATCTCAGCTGCGATCCTTACACCATCGGGAGTTTCAAAAAGAAGTCTGTATGACAGAGTAAACTCATTGACGCCAGGTAGCTTAATAGTGGTATCAACACCTATTCCGGAAGCCCACCAGCGCTCTTCATAAAATTCATTGTAATTAGGAACAAAACATTTAGGTACGGCACCGGCGACACGCCCTGACTGGACAAAAACAGCACAATTGTAGACAGCCCCGCACAGCACTAACGGCATACCTACGACCCAGACCGCGCTGTGACGCTCGGAAGCCTTGACTATCTGTGCGAGAGCCTTACAGGCTCCGTCCAACAGCGTATCATTATGAAATAAGTCACCACAAGTATATGCCGTTACAGACATTTCGGGGAAAACGCCGAGAGCCACCCCCTTAAAGGCAGCATCATCCATCATCCCGATTATCTCAGCCGTATTATAACTGCAATCCGCCACATTGACACGCGGCACTAAGGCTGCTACTCTAAAATGCTTCATGTTCTAAAGAAAAAAAGACCGCGCCGTGGCGCGGTCAATATAAAAGTCATTATTATCTTAATTTCAACCGCTGACCGATACGTATCTTTGACGTTGTCTTCAGGTTGTTGAGCCGGCATAGCCGCTGAAGGCTTATACCGTTTCTTGATGCGATCTTACTCAGGCTATCGCCTTTTCTTACTGTATAATAGTCTGCTCCTGCCGAGCCCTTTGATGCAGACACACGCTGCCGCACGGGTTGAGGATGAGTCTGTCTCCACTGGTTGGCATATTGTGTGTTGGCTGCGGGATCAAAGTTACGCGCTTTTTCGTAGGTATTCTTGTCAAAAGTGTATGTATCCGTATGAACAGTCTGATTTGCAAAGTCAAATATCGCCGCAGGATTGATAGGATAGCCCATGAAACGTGTCTCAAAGTGGAGGTGAGGACCGGTGGAATGACCGGTATTACCACCAAGTGCTATCGGCTCGCCAGCCTTGACATATTGGTCTGGCTTAACAAGGAATTCTGACAGATGGCCATAGACCGTTTCGAGACCGTTCTCGTGTCTGACTATCACATAATAGCCATAACCGCGGCGCTCATAGTTGGTCAGACGTACCTTGCCGTTGAATGCGGAACGGATTGTATCTCCTACGTAAACCTTGATATCCACACCCTTGTGCATTCTGCGGAAACGCTTACGGTATCCGTAGGGAGATGTGATGTACCCGTTATGGGGCATCACATAATTGCTGACATCGATATCCTGTGTCTGAGGCACTACCGCGTCTTTATATGCATTGACGAGTTTACAATCCCAACCTTCGGTATAGATATCGAGCTCGGGTTCCTCCTCATCCTGAAACAGGTTATCAAGAAATTGCTGTGTCTCCTCGACACTGATCTGAGTACTCATCTGATCCTGTGCTGCGAGCATTTCGAGATGTGTCTGTGTATGCTCCGAGGGGACGCGATAAGTCTTGGCTCCTGCAGTAAACAGGGTCCCGGCTATAAATATGGAGAGATTCAGATACTTTAAAAACATTGGTTTATGTGATTTTCAGCAATAAGATCCGGTTCCCGTGAGTTCAGACCTCATCCGGTGCATAAAGGTATTTGAAAGTATCGTCAGTATAGTTAAATACTTCTTCCGGCTTAAAGAAACGACGTACTTCGATATCCGCATTTTCCACCGAGTCAGAAGCATGAACTATATTTTCCTGACCGCTCATACTGAAGTCGCCACGGATAGTACCGGGAGCCGCTTTACGACCGTTTGTCGCACCGGTCATGGAACGCACTACAGCCACAGCATCCACACCTTTCACGACCATCGCTACCACAGGAGTACGTGTCATCGAAACAAGCAGCGACGGAAAGAATGGTTTGTCAACCAAATGAGCATAATGCTCATGGAGAATTGCCTCATCGAGCTGCATCATTTTAAGTCCGGCTATGATCAAGCCTTTATGCTGAAATCTTGCAATAATATCTCCTATAAGACAGCGTATTACACCTGACGGTTTGATTAAAACAAGGGTACTTTCCATGATATTTTACAGTATGAGTGAGATTTAGGTCTCAAAGTTACAAAAAAATATTCGATAGTAGCGACTTTTGAACCTTCTAAAATTGCTAATTTTCTATAAAATAGCTTGAAAGCACTATATCTGAGTGGATCTCCGGGATGATTTTACGGACATTCTACGCCACATAGCCCACTGAATAAGGCCTCGTGTCAGCAGATATGTCATAAAGGCGAGCCACAATCCGTGATTGCCCAGACGGCTACCCATCATGAAAAAGATACCGAAAAACACTCCTGTCGCAACAAGCATTGAAACGAGCATCTGGCGGGTCATCGTAGCCCCGATAAATATTCCGTCCCAGGTGAACGCCATGAATCCGGCCAACGGCACCGTACAGGCCCATGGCAGATAGTCCTTAGCCGCAGCGACAACATTTTCGCGGTCTGTCAGCAAATCAAGGAACGTTCGGCCTCCAATAAAATAGGTCGCGCTGAATAACAGTGCCAGCACAAATCCCCACTTCATCAGAATGCGGATGCATTGCCGCAATTTATCACGTGACCCCGCGCCGGTAAGTCGACCTACCTCAGCCTCGGCAGCGTAGGCAAATCCGTCGGTCATATAGCTGAATAAAATAAAAAATTGCATCAGCAACGCATTGACTGACAGCATCAGTTCTCCTTGTCGCGCACCTTCGCGTGTAAACCATATCGTAACAGCTATCAGACACAGAGTGCGAAGAAATATATCGCTGTTGACATGGAAATATCGCAATAGCGATTTTGTCGAGAATGTCTGCCTGGAGATAGCTCCGTGAACCATTTTCATACACATCACCATTCCACAAATAGCGCCAGCCCATTGCGCTATGAGTGTACCGCAAGCCACACCGCGGATCCCCATGTTGAAGTGAAATGCCAGTAACGGCGAAATGGTTATATTGACCACATTTATAATGATCGAAAGAGCCATCTGCTTTTTAGCAGACTGCATTCCCAGTAGCCAGCCGGTCATGGTATATGTCGACAGCACGGCCGGCGCACCCCAGGCCACTATGTAAAAATATTCCCTGACAAAACGGTCTGTCTGCTCATTGCTACCAATGAACTCAAGAAGTACTGTCAGCAACGGACGCTGCAAAACAATAATCACGATAGCCACAGCAAGTGCACATGCAAGTCCGCGATAGAGGCTGTCAGCCTGCTCCCGGATATCGGCACGTCCGACCGCCTGCGCAGTCAGGCCGCTTGTCCCCATCCGAAGGAAACCCATAGGCCAATAGAGCAGATTGAACAGACTTCCGGCTACAGCTACCGAGGCTATAAAAACTTCACTGCCGAGATGTCCGGTCACCACCGTATCTACGAGTCCCATCAGCGGGGTCGTGATATTGGCGATGATCGATGGAATTGCTAACGCGAGAAGATTGCGGTGAATTGGCGAAATCACTTGTCAAGGTCTTTGACACGGCAGCTGTCCCACCAGAGATATGCGATCAGCAGCACATACATTCCGACGCCAAGCAACTGCACGCTACCCTCCGACAGAGGATTGTCATATTTGAAGCCGCCAAAGCGGGTAAGTGCCGCGAATACACCGAACAGCGCGCCGCCTGCGATCATGCCGGAAGCAATGAGTGTACCGCGATCCCGCCGCTTGGCTGCCTCTTCCTTATTTTTAGCGGATTTTGCCACAACCCAGGCGATAGCGCCACCGACAAGAAGCGGAACATTGAGCGACAGCGGTATAAACATTCCGAGACAGAACGCCAGCGCCGGTATACCGAGCCAGTTGAGCAACAGTGCGAGTACGACACCTGTAAGATACAGAATCCAGGGCGTTTCTCCACCCGTCATGAGCGGCTCAATGACACCAGCCATGGCATTTGCCTGCGGAGCTACGAGAGGATCAGGCGTTGCTTCGGTCAGTGTAAAGCCATATACCTTATTCAAGACAAGGATCACACCGCCAACGGTAGCGGCCGAAACGAGTGTACCGAGGAATTTCCATGTCTCCTGCTTCTTTGGGGTAGATCCGAGCCAGTAGCCCACTTTAAGGTCGGTAACAAATCCTCCTGCCATAGATAACGCCGTACAGACAACTCCGCCGACGACCATGGCAGCCACAATGCCACTATCACCTTTAAGACCTATTGCCACAAATATCGCAGAGGCTACTATCAGTGTCATCAGCGTCATCCCGGAAACCGGGTTGGACCCGACAATCGCTATAGCATTGGCAGCCACAGTCGTGAAAAGGAAGCTGATAACGATTACGACAGCCCAGGCTATCATTGCCTGCCACCAGCAATCTATCACCCCCGTCATAAAGAAGATCAGCACAGCGAGCAGAGCAAGACCGATGAAAAAGACAACGTGCTTCATCGAAATATCAAGTTGCCAACGCATCGGGCGCTTGGCTGCAGCTCCATCGCCTTTGAATTCTCGTCCGGCAAGTCCGACAGCCTGCTTTACGATCGGCCATGACTTGATGATACCGATTACACCTGACATAGCAATACCGCCGATACCGATCATACGGGCATAACCCGTAAATATCTGTTCCGGAGCCATCGCAGCAATATCCGCGGCTCCATATGTTCCCATAAGAGGTATTATCACCCACCAAACAAAGAGAGATCCGGCTGTGATAATAAACGCATATTTTATACCGATGATATAGCCAAGACCGAGGACAGCAGCTCCGGTATTGCAGCTCAACACCATCTTGGTCTTTTCCGCTATTGCCGCACCCCATGAGTAAGCCGTAGTCTGAATCGTCTCGGCCCACCACCCGAATGTGGCTGACAGGTAGTCATACAGGCCTCCTATAAGCGAAGCTATGACAAGAGTTTTAGCCTGACCTTTCGTGCCTTTGGCCTGCCCGCTGGCAAGAACCTGAGTGGTAGCGGTAGCCTCCGGGAAAGGATATTTACCGTGCATATCCTTTACAAAATATTTACGGAAGGGGATAAAGAAAAGTATGCCGAGCACACCGCCAAGCAGCGAACTCAAGAATATCTGCAGGAAGTTTACGGATATATCCTGATTGGTAGCTTGCAGGATATATAGGGCAGGCAGAGTAAATATAGCACCGGCAACTATCACCCCGGAACATGAGCCGATAGATTGTATTATAACATTTTCGCCAAGCGCATCCTTGCGGCGCAAAGCGCCTGACAGACCTACGGCGATAATCGAAATAGGTATCGCAGCCTCAAACACCTGACCGACCTTAAGGCCGAGATAGGCAGCGGCCGCACTGAATATTACCGCGAGTATCAAGCCGAGTGTAACTGAATAGGGAGTCACTTCGCGATATTCACGCGCAGGATGCATAAGCGGACGATAGTGCTCGTCCTTAGCCAACTCGGTGAATGCGTTTTCTGGTAGTTGTGTCGGATCCAGCTCCGCGTATATTTCAGGGTCTTCCTGCTGGGTTGTCTTCTGACTCATAGTTTTAATTTGGGGTTATTATGACTCTTTGGCCTGAGGGCGCTGAAGTATATCGAATTCATCGACAACGACTTCGGTTATAGTATGTTTTATTGCGTTTTGGTCGTTCCAGGTACGTGTGCGTAGCTTGCCTTCAATATATAGCTTCGCCCCTTTAGTGATATATCGCTCGGCAATCTCGGCCGCTCCATCCCACATTACTATCCGGTGCCATTCGGTTCGCTCGGGTATTTCAGCACCTGATGCCGAACGACGTGCCCGTTCGGTAGTGGCTAAAGGGAACGTTGCAACCGGACGTGACTCCACATATCTGATCTCGGGGTCTCGGCCCACATTGCCTACAAGGATTACTCTATTAACTGACATACTGTTACTACAATTATTTTACTCTGATTTTTTGTCCCGGATGAATTTTTGAGCTGCGTTTAAGATTGTTCAGCTTCAAAATTTTCTCTGTCGTGGTACCGTATTTTTTTGCAATTTTGGCCGGACTCTCCCCTTTTACGACCGTATGATACACAGGCGACTGCCCGTTGGATGCAGGCTTGGCTGTCGATGCCGGCTTAGTAGAGGCCGGAGCCGGTGCCTTTGGCTGTGGAGCCGGCGGTACAGGCTGCTGCACGGGGGCAGGTCTCGGAGCTGGCTGTGGGACGTCTGATTTTATGGCTTCTGGAGTGTCTTCGATCACTTCCTCCTCCGGTTTAAGCGACGCGATGTCGTCATCGTCATCCGCCGAATCGAGGCTGTAGGATATCAGACTTTCATTATCATCCGTATCGCTGACAGATGTATAATCGTCGGCAAGTTCGGCAAGCGCAAGCGAATCATTCTCCGAAACAATCTGATTATCGCCCGGAAGTTCTACCGTTTCGGCAACTGCTACTGGTTGTGGTTCGACTTTGGGCTCCGGCTCCTTCGGGCGACGGACACGCTGAGTTACCGGCACTTTAATTGTCTGTCCGATCTTAAGCGTTTTGATCTTTCCGTTGGCTTTCTGAAGAGCAGCAAGAGACACTCCATATTTCTTGGCTATCTTACCCATGCTCTCCCCCTTCTTGACCTTATGATACTTTATCGTTTCAGTCACTATATAGTCGCCTTCCTGATGTGAGGATGACATGGTGGATGACGGTTCGACCACAGCCCGGCGGGCATAAGTTGAAGCATCGTGAGCCAGGATCGAATCCTCGCTCATTATATAGCTGTATATCTGATAACTCGGCAGCACAAGAGGATACGGCTTTATGTCACCCGGAATATAGTCTTTTCGATACTGCGGATTGAGGATACGGATTTCCGATACAGGGATTTTGAGCACATCAGCTATCTGCTGAAAGTAGACTCTCTTCTTCACATGTACCGAGTCAGTGACAATAGGCTTACGTGCTAGCGCAGGCGCTATGCCATGCTCATTGTAATAGTTCATCACATAATTGGCTGCGATGAAGCCGGGAAAATAGTTGCGGGTCTCAGGTAGCAGGTAAGGATATATATCCCAGAAGTCATGTTTGCCACCACCGGCACGGCGGAGAGCCTTGTTGATATTACCCGGTCCGCAGTTGTATGCAGCGATGGCAAGCGACCAGTCACCGAACGTATTATAAAGTTCTTTCAGATATTTGGCAGCCATCTCCGACGATTTGTATGGATCACGCCGCTCGTCGACCACCGAATTGACCTCCATACCCAGGCCTTTGGCTGTCTTGGCCATGAACTGCCAGAGACCTGTAGCTCCAACGCGTGAGACCGCATCGGGATTCAGCGCCGACTCGATCACCGGGAGGTAACGCAACTCAAGAGGGAGCCCCTCCTTTTCGAGGGCTTCCTCAAAAATAGGCATATAGTATAGGCTAAGGCCGAGAAGATTCTGCACCAATGCGCGCCGGCGCTGGGTATAGGCATTGACTATCGAACGCACCACTGAGTTATATGGCATCTCAATCACTGTAGGAAGCTTCGACAGACGATCGATAACCTGCTGGTCGGTTGCTGCGATATCGGGTGTATATGGCGTCACACCGTCAGCCACGACATAGTTGTTGAGATACCAGTTTTGCATCATCTTATTGACATCCGTCTCAAAGCTCTCGGGCAGAACAACCGATTCGTCAAGGAACGAGTCGGAGAGATTGAGAACCGACTGCGCCGATACTGAGCCGACTCCGACAATTGAAAGAAAAAGCGATATAATAGTCTTTTTAAGCATAGATCTGAAATAGAAACCGTTAGTACACTCCACTCCCTCAGAACGTAAACGCCCACTGCAGTCCGACTGACGGCAACATATTGCGCGCATCGGGTATGAGGGTGGGATTCATATCCATCGAGAGTGAGGGTGAAATATCAAAATGTGAAAGTGATGCGTCTACATAGGCATCGACCATCGCGAGCATATAGACGCCGACCATGCATATTATACACAGGTCGCGGTTGCGCCGGAAGAAATTCTTCCTTTGTTTCAAAAGATTGTTAAGCCAGGTCTTATCCAGACTTTCTTCCTTGACATTACCATGGAAAAAGTCCATATAGCTTTTTGTCGTAGGATCATTATCAGTTAGATCAGCATAAGCCTGGGTATAATCCTTGAGCATCGTATTGTTCCAATTGGTGGCATACGCCAGTCCCAGATAGCCGCCGATGACTATCGGCAATTTCCAGTAACGCCGGTTGTAGACCTGTCCCAATCCGGGGCAAAGAGCTGACAGCCATACAGCGCGGGTAGGATCAGGGACAAACGCCACTTCGCGCCTGACCCATTCGTCCTCATCAGCCGACACGACACTCACCGTATCGGCCGGCGCTGTGATGAAGACTCCATCGTCAAAATCAAAGCGAGTCACCGAAATTGCATCACCTTCGGGTATCGGGCTGGCCAATTCGATAGAATCGGGCAACTGACTTACTGATACAGGCGACAAATTCTCAGGTGAATGAGATTGCGAAAAAACGTTAAAAAAGCAGCCTATAATCAAAAACAGCGCCGCAATGACTCCCTTTCCGGGGCGTCGCTGCAGCGATGAATATATGTATGACAATTGGCGCCTTGAAAACATATCGGTGATTTATAACGAATTAGACGTCACACCGATCTATCTTCATATTTAGTGCGACGACTCTTGCTGTTTTATAGTGTCAAAGATAGTAATTAATTTGGCAAGTTCAGCTTCATTTTTGAACGGAAATGAGATTTTTCCGGATCCACGGGACGAACAGTCGAGTTTGACAGACATACCGAAAGCTGCTGAAAGATGATTCTGCAACATATCATAGTCGTGGTTTCTGACTGCGACTGACTTTTTCTTTGGAGCAGGCTCCTCAGCAGCTCCATCGCGCATACTTTTGGCAAGCTCTTCGACACGACGCACCGACAGCCCCTCTTTTACTATCTGATTATATAGACGAAGCTGTGCCTTGGGATCATCAATAGATAGTAAAGCTCGCGCATGTCCCATATCGACACGCTTGTCACGAAGTCCGAGCTGCACCTCAGCCGGCAATTTCAAGAGGCGGAGGAAATTGGCTATCGTAGCGCGCTTTTTGCCGATACGCTCCGAAAGACGCTCCTGCGTAAGCTGATACTGATCTATCAGTTTCTTGAATGTCAGGGCTATTTCTATCGCGTTCAGATCCTCGCGCTGAATATTCTCGATGAGGGCCATTTCGGTCAGCTCCGTATCGGAAGCCGTACGGATATATGCCGGCACCGAACTCAGTCCGGCAAGCTGGGCTGCGCGATAGCGGCGCTCACCGGCAATTATCTGGAAACTGTCAGGACCGGTCTTACGCAGTGAAAGCGGCTGAATGATACCAAGCTCGCGTATCGAATTAGCGAGTTCCTCAAGTGCTTCAGGATCAAATGTAGTACGAGGCTGATCAGGGTTAGGCGATATCTGCTCGATTCTAACGTCATTGATAGCTGATGACCCGCGGGCGGGCACATCGTCCATTGAGATCAGGGAGTCAAGCCCTCGTCCCAATGCATTTCTTTTAATAGCCATATCCGGTATTATTTTTCTTTCTTATGTTTGGAAATTATCTCTTTCGCGAGCATCAAGTGACTCGTTGCTCCGCTTGAAGCAGCGTCATACATCAGTGCGGGCAGACCATGTGAAGGAGCCTCAGACAGACGGATGTTGCGGGGAATAACCGTATTGAACACCATTGACGAGAAATGCCCTTTAAGCTCCTCATAAATCTGATTCGCCAGACGCAGACGAGCGTCATACATCGTCAGCAGGAATCCCTCAATCTCAAGCGACGGATTAAGTTTTGACTTGATTATCCGGATCGTGTTGAGCAGCTTTGAAATGCCCTCAAGAGCAAAATATTCAGCCTGGACAGGTATGATGACCGAGTCGGCAGCTGTCAGTGCATTAACCGTTATCAGGCCAAGCGACGGAGAACAGTCTATGAGTATATAATCATATTTGTCCTTTATTCCGTCAAGCAGTCGCGAAAGCACCCGCTCGCGCTCCGGCTTGTTGATAAGCTCAAGCTCCGCTCCCGCCAGGTCGATACGTGAGCCGATGAGGTCAAGACCTTCAACACAGGTAGCGGTCTGCGCGCCGTCAAGAGGATAATCGTCGACAAGACATTCATATATTGATGACGACATCGATCGCGGATCAATACCGTAGCCGGATGTCGCATTCGCCTGTGGGTCGGCATCTATTATAAGTACGCGCTTACCCTCATGAGCGAGAGAAGCTGCGAGATTGATGGTTGTCGTTGTCTTCCCGACACCACCTTTCTGATTTGCTATTGCTATTATTTTTCCCATATAATAATGTTTCACGGCACAAAGTAACGCATTCTGACTGAGATATCATCAGCGTGGAACACTATTCTGAGAAAATTGTCAATAACTCCCCTTTATTGTTGAAAACGTCAGTCCGCCCTATGATTTCTGACGGGCTTCCTCTATTGCGTCGCACACATGCTGGCTATATACCGCAGCTTCAATATCGGTCGCACTCTCGTCTGCCATACCTCTGACAGCATCTATAAAGTTTGCCACAGTGGCGAGGTCGGCGCCGGCATGAAATGGAGCACCTACCGTATGCGAGAAGTCTATATAGCGGTTTTCGCGCGGCCGGAATGTCGTTACGGTAATTCCGTGTTCATCACCCCGTATCTCGCCTTTGGTCAGGGATATATGGGTCTTGCGGTGGCTTTCTGTCGTAAATACGTCCATGCTTATGTTGATAAGCACACCGCTGTCTGTCTCAATAGCCACTGTCTGACGGTCAACGACATCATTATCACAATGATATACACACCTGCCATAGCGTCCGCCGGTAAGTTCGGTTTCAATTGTGTCGTCAAGAGTGTGCCCTGCCGGCACATCGAAGTTTTTTACCCACTCCCTGCGGCGGCGGTATAAGTCTACCGCAGAGAAGGGGCATTCAGCTTCAGCCAGACAGTCCACACATCGCTGTGATGCCCCTATAGGGGCATTATCCGGTGTAAACCAGCGGAGTGAGCCTTGCGATGATATGCGCTTGCACGGACTGCCGGTCAGCCACAAGAGAAAGTCGATGTCATGACAGCACTTGGAGGTAAATAGCGGACCGGAAGTAGATTTCTGCCCCCAGCCGCCACGCACATAGACGTGTGTCGCGCGGTCTATTCCTACAGGAGAGCAATGGTTGATTGCCACGATCTCGCCGAGTTCGCCACTGCGGGCCAACTCTCTGAGCGTCCTGAAGTAGGGGTGGAAATGAAGGACATAGCATACATTTACCACTACGCCGGCATCGCGTGACGCACGGGCTATATCTTCAGCCTCCGCCTCTGTTTGGGCTATCGGTTTTTCAAGCAAAACATGATAGCCGAGCCGTATCGCCTGCATCGTGTGTGCGTAGTGGCAATCGTCAGGTGTTGCGATAATGACCGCATCGGCAATTCGCCCCCGGGCAAAGAAGTCGTCGACATTCGAATAGATATTTTCTTCCGACAACGAGGGACATCTGGAGGCAATGCTTTCGCGCCTGAGAGGATTGGAGTCGACAACCCCGGCCAGACGCACGCGCTCGGGGGTCGAGAGAATGTATTCGAGATATTTTCGGGCGCGGTTGCCGGCGCCAATCATGACGACTGACACCGGCTCGCGCTTGACTGTATTATCTGTGGAATTCACTTTTCAGTTTCCATTGCAGCCCCTATGCGGAGCAAATTGAGAGAGAGAGATGTGTATAAGCTTATTTACTGTTTAGATCAAGGACTCTGACATTACGGAAGCGTATGCCCGCGCCATGTCCGAGGAATCCGATATGGCCGCGTTTGTTAAAGAGTCCGGGATGGTTGCGGTGGTCTATCATGTAATGATTGCCTTCCTCGCCGGGATCGCCGACTGCATGACCCTGGCAGGCATCACGGATGTTGCCGTCAAGGATTACCTTCCCATTGACCGTGACAGTGATATGGTCGCCTTCTGCACGGATTTCTTCTGTATTCCACTCGCCATGCTTGAACTTGACACGTTCGGCGGGAATAACGCCATAGACTGAACCGTGTACCTGATAGGGCTGAATATCGGCATACATCGGATCGTCATGGTCAAGAATCTGGATCTCCATACCATGGAACGCGGCATCCACGTTCATCGGAGTACGGATACCCACACCATTGTTGACACCGGGACGGTCCAGCGAAAACTCAAATCGGAAGATGAAGTCGCCATATTCGTCGGCAGTATAGATATTGTTACCCCATCGGGCCTCACCGACAGTTATGCAACCGTCTCTAACGATATAGGTCGTCGTGTCACCGGTCCATTTTGCCATCGAAGTACCGTCGAAAAGCAGATCAAAACCCATAGCTTCTTCCTCCGGAGTGAGCTTGCTTGAAGGAGTTGCCGCAGTAGCCGCATCTGCATCGAATCGTTCAAGGATTCCCTTGAGGTCATCAACTGCATATCCTGCATCCGGATCATTTGTGCGCGACTTGAAGTAATCGGTCGCCTTTACGATTGAAGAACGCGCCTGCTCGCCGCGATACTCACCTACATGCTTTGACATGATTGAGCGTATTGCTGCGGCAGACACTGCCGCGGTAGCCGGATTTGCGATCCTTGCATCAGCAATGGCAAGAGCTCCGTAAGTACCGGTGGAAGCCAGTTTGCCGATAAACAGATTGTCTGTCTCGTCAGTACCGGAGGCCTCAAGACCACGACGGTAATGGTTATAACGATCAATATTATCCTTTCCGTAACGGTCGACCATTGCGACATAGCGTTTAAGGACCGCTCCGTTATTACTCTTATCATTGCCGAGCGCGATGTTATAAAGTACGTCGATCATTCTGGGAGAGTCGATTTCCAGCAAAGCTTCAAAAGCGGCTTTACCGGTAGACGGTGCTTTATAAGCGGAGAGAAGAGCGTCAACAGCTTCCGGCGCACCGGTAGTTGCGAGAGCGCCGTAATACAGCTCGGGCTTGGCGCTTTTCTCGAAATAGGGACTCAGTGTAGCATACTGCTCTTCGGCAGGCAGCTGGCGCAATGCAGCGACAAGAGCCTGCTGAATAGTTCCCCTACGGGACGCGGGTGATGTCTCGAGTAGCTGACATAGCGTGCCGATATTGTCGGGGGCGACCACTCCTGGAAGAGCTATATAGGCAATCTCCGACAGCTTCTCGTCATTGAGAAGACTGAGTGCGACAGGAGCCGCCTCCTTTATGCGTCGCTGACAAGCGACTGTCAGTGCGCATCCGCGCATATTGGTTGACTTATCATCTGCCAGAGCCTCCATGATAGCATCCTTGACATCGCCATTAAAAGACAGAAGAGCCTTCATCGCCTTAATATCTCGCTTGCTGTCAAAATGAGCGACCAGAGCAGAAAGTGCTTCTTCACCGCCGATACGTGATGCAGCAGTGAAAGCCGCCTGGGCGAGTTCATCATCAGCTGCATCAAGATTGGCAAGAGCAGCGTCAACCTGTGATGCGTACTTGTTAGCACCAATCCAGTTGATAATGTCGGTCTTAACGACATCAGGTGTCTTGTCTTTTTTAGCCAAAGCTGCGACAGCAACCACGGCGTCATCTGAATTCCAGCACTCTGAAGAGCGGAGAGCGGCCATACGGAACTGTCGGTCGGGATCAGACATAGCTTTTAAGAGCACCGGAAGAGCTTTTGCTCCTTCGGCTTCAAATAGAGCTGTCATCGCGCCCGTACGCACATTGATATTTTTTGCTTTCTTCATCAGTGCGCCGGCATCCTTAGCTACGGCCTTAGCATCCGCAGGATTAGTGGCGAGACGATTGAGCAATGAGACATAAGATGCGGTAGCATCGGTGGGAAGCCATTCATATTTTTCTACGGCTGCTGCTTTTGCGAGCACGGGGAGCGACTTGGCTGTACCTGCGAGGGCGAGAGCCTTATAGACAGAAGTCGCAGTTTCCGCATCGGCATCTCTCAGCCATCCGAGCATGACAGGCTCAGCCGCAACCAGATGTTTTGCCCCTGCCAGACGGGCAAGAATTGTCTTGGGAAGTGTTGCCTGTGATATAAGTCCGAGCGAAAGTTCATCTGTATCAGGTGTGAGGATGAGGCCGCTGAGCGCATACTCTGACAAATATGGGTCTGTAAGAGCAGACACAAATACATCGGCATCCTCCGGACGGCTTATATTCGAGAGCAGTTTCATCAGAAATGCTTTGTTAGCATTATCTGTAGCAGATGCGATAGCTTTCTTCAGCCCCTGACGAGTCTCGGCAAGTTGTTCTTCATCCGCATTGGCAGATGAATAAGCCACCAGACCGTCAAGTGCATATTCCACTCGATTGTTCTGACCCTGATCGGCGGGAACAAGCATACCTGCGAGCTGGGTGACACCGAAAGATCCGGTGCTGAGCAGATCGCTCATAGCGCTGTCAAAATCAGCTTTCTGCGTATATGGCATCTCGGCAAGCACATCGGCCACGATAGTCTGCGGCGTGCGCTGACGTGCATCCTGAGCCACTGCATTACCGGCAAGTGTCAATAATAGACCGAGAGATATAAAAAATCGTTTCATATTATTTATGCAAATTTGATAATGAATTTTGGGATGAGAGATATCACTCGTTCTACAATAGTCTGTAGTCGCCGCGCATCGGCTGATCTATAAGTCGGTTGGCAGCATCGTCATTGATAAATGTCTGGCTGACGGGATCAAACTCAAGGTCGCGGTTGAGACGAAGAGCGGCCACACCCATATTGACGATGTTGCAGGAACGGTGACCGTTCTGCTCATTGAGGGCGAAGCGCTCACGGTTTTTCACACACTTGATGAAGTCGGTATTCTGAGGCTCCGGGTCAGGCATCTGAGCTATCATGCTCATGATGTCGGGTGCCGGCTTACCGTTAAGCTCCACTTCAAATCCCTGGAAGACCTTTCCGTTCGGGCCTTCTATATAGGGCACTTTGCTGCCGGATTCATAGCCTTCACCTTCAAGTATAATCCGGCAACCATCGTCATAAGTATATGTTATCTTGCGCCAGATACCGATAGCATCCGGATGCTGCTGCGGAGCGTCAATCTCAACTTTGATCGGTGAAGTCTCGTCTTTACCGAGGAAATACTGGACGGGATCGAGATAATGCTGACCCATGTCGCCGAGTCCGCCGCCGTCATAGTCCCAGTAGCCGCGGAATGTGGCGTGCGTACGGTGAGGATGATATGGTTTGTATGGTGCCGGACCGAGCCACATGTCATAGTCGAGCTGTGACGGCACTGCCTGAGGAACGAGATTTTCCTTTCCGGTCCAGAAAAATTTCCACGCGAATCCGGTAGCGCCGGATACACGTACGGTCAGCGGCCAACCGAGAACACCGCTGTCGACAAGTTTTTTCAGCGGCTCGACGGTCGTACCGAGTCCGTAAAATGTATCTTTAAAGCGGAACCAGGTGTTCAGACGGAATATGCGGTTGTTGCGCTTTATGGCCTCGACAACTCGCTTGCCTTCTCCGATAGTACGTGTCATAGGCTTCTCGCACCATACGTCCTTGCCGGCGTTGGCGGCTTCGACTGCCATTACACCGTGCCAGTGGGGGGGAGTCGCAATATGGACGATGTCAATGTTAGGATCGCTTATGAGGTCGCGGTAGTTGTGATAACCCTGAAGGTCTTCACCGAAACGCTGTTTGGCGAGGGCAAGCGCCGAATTAAGATGCTCGCTGTCTACGTCACACAGCGCTACGAGGCGACAGCTGTCGTCGCTGCTGAAGTGGAAACTACTCCGGCCGATTCCGCCTACGCCGATAATACCTTTTGTAAGCTGGTCGCTTGGGGCAATATAGCCTTGTCCGCCAAGAACCTTGCGGGGAACGATGCTGAAAAGAGCTATCGCACCCGCTGTTTTCATGAAGTTACGTCTGCTTGTTTTCATATTTTGTTGTAAGAGAGATCAATTATTAGAGTGCCTTGATGACAAGATCCTTCCACTGCACCTTGATACCGCCGCCATCATGGATCTGCAGCGCGATGCGACCCTGGGCACGTCCGATATGCTCATCGGTAAAGTCGGCCATCGGCTCGCCATTAAGCCATGTCTGGACGTGATCACCCTGCACCAGGATGCGCATGTCATTCCATTCGCCCTCCTTGAGGATTTCTTCTTTTTCGTCGGGTATCTGCACAAGCCATCCGCGGCCATAGGATTCGTAGACACCACCGGTGTCATTGCCTTTGGGAGCCACTTCCACCTGCCAGCCATGTACCTTTACAGGAGGCTCGACAAATGAGCGGAAGAAAACGCCTGAATTGCCGTTGGCCAGCTGCTTGAATTTAAGCGAGAGATCAAAGTCTTTGTAATAGTCTGTGGTGGCAAGATATCCGTAAGCCTTGTCGGGTCCGCTCTCGCATACGAGGAGACTGTCAGGAGTCACATACCACAGTTCTGTGCCGTAAGGTTCCCATCCGGTCAGATCCGTACCGTTGAAAATAGCCACCGGTTCCGATTCCTTTTTGGGAAGCTCCTTTATCTTTATATTGCGGAATGATGCGGGCGATCCGTGATCCTGGAGACATATCACACCACTTTTAGCAAGACCGTATTCGGGAGCATTCTCCCACTTTCCGCTGTTCTTACGTGCATACCAGTCATCAGTCCATGCTTCGAATTCAAGGATCTTATGTCCGTTAAGCCAATGCTCGACATGACCGTTATCAAAGACGATGCGGGAGTTGTTCCATTCGCCCTGAGGATTGACAAACATTGAGTCAGCATCGGGCAGATGCATCGCATAGTCAACACCGAGTTTCTGCCACTCCTCGAGCTTGGTCGGAGCGTTTACCTCTTCCCAACCCTCATTGTCGATAAGTTGATATTCAGGACCGGTAACGTAGGGGACTGCGAAATAAGGATCCTCGACAACATGATAGAGCATACCGGAATTGCCGCCGTGGCTGAGTTTCCAGTCCCAGTCAAGTATGAAATTATCGAAAGTACGGTCTGTAACGATATAGCCGGAGAGATCACTTCCATCGCCGTTAGCCTGAATGCAGCCGTCGACTACATGCCAAGGCTGAGTCAGCGAATCGCCGTTATAGTCACGCCATCCTGTCAGGTCAGTGCCATTGAAAAGCAACTCCCAGCCATCGGCTATCTCGGATTTGGTCAGTTGATTATGTTCTACTGTTTTTCCGCACGAAGCCATGAACAGAGCAGGCACAGCTAAGGCAAACGCATAATGAAGGATTGATTGTCTCATGGTAATAATCAGTTTATAATCTACACTTAAAAAATTGTCTCTACACATATCGCTACACCCGTCCGGCAGGCATCCGCGACTTACACCTACAAAATTAGAAAGAAAAAATAAGAAATCCTAAGACTCGGACGAAAAGTCACATCACGACTTTCATTATCTCATCGCCCTGACGGCGGATGTATATACCTCCCGACGGATTGATGACCTGACGGCCATAGATATCGTAATATGTAATCTTAGCTTCGGATGTCCCGACAACGACTTCATCGACCGACGCAGGACTACCCCACTCGCCCTTGAGCCACTTAATAGAATTGTCAATATACTGCTTTGCCTTCGTAGCGGCAGAATAGATATCCGCATTGCCATATTGCGGCCATCGGCGGGCGCTGTACATGGCGGCCACAGCTATTTCATCACGGAATAAATCAATTGTATCATGCAGATTATCCTCAAGACCCGTAGCAAGTATCTGAGTCCACACATCCTTTACACGCGATTGGAATTCCACAAACTTATAGATTTCACCGATCCACACCTGATGGAAGTCCGGATTTGAGAAAATGAAACGTGGCGACTCGCCGCGACCTGAACGGAATGAATTGCCGAAATCCCACACCGGACCAAACATCCATTTTTCAGCCGAGCCTCTCTGCCGGTTGAGATAGCAACTGCCATGAAATGACTCCTCATCACACATCAGTTGCTGGACTATGAAGTATTTCGCAAGGATGTCGATGTCGACAAGCGAAGCCAGCCTGCTGATATCAGTTTTATTGCGGACATATACCGCATTGTCAATAGCGGTCATCTGATCAAGCAGGTAATCGGACTGTACCTGCGAGAGTATTTCCGGCGATTTGTAGGTAAACCATATCGGAGCACCTCCATTTTCATTTACGGTGACATGGGGGTCGGTGTCATAGTTGTCTATCTCGACGAGCCATCCGCCATCGACATCCTGAGTTGAATCATCAGCCTGCTCGATGACATCGACTCTATCAGAATCCACACGGATAGTTTCCGTCAGAAAGTAAAGACCTATGTAATCGCCATTGATGACTACTTCGACGGGAGCCTGTGCCGGAGTCCAGGGAAGCCCGAGCATGCGCGAGAGCGCAAAGCCAAGCGTATTGCGCATAAAACCGAGATCATCGTCGGCATGCGCCAACAGCGCGAAATGTTTGCTCTTGTTCATGCCGAGGATTCCTACTTTCTTACCGAATTTGACGCGGTAGGGCTTCTTTTCAAATCCCGTCCACGTGTAATTGCCACGTCCGCGTATCTGCATGTCCAGCTGACTGTCTTTTGATCCGATAGGTTCTACTCCGTCCATCTCCATCGGATCAAGATAGTAAGTGGCATTCAGGTACGTCTCCTTTGAGGTTATCGGCTGACGGCCATCGGTCGTAATAAACAGGACTGGTAAAGTCCCTGACCATGGTACCTCAGTCGTGCCGCCATCATCATACATCAGCTCCATCGCTGTGAGGTCGACTTTCAGCGTAAGGATCTTTGATGCCGGCGCATGCTGATTGGCAGAATTAGAAGATGCAGAAATCGGGAGCCACGAATTAAGAGTGGGCTCTACCCCGTCATCAATCGTCAGCACCCCGCTGTCAAATTCGTTCCATCCGTTGCCTGTCGTTCCACGTACGGTCGACATTTTATAGCTGGTACCGTTTGAAAAATCAATCACGCCGGAATATATGCCTTCAGAGTCAGGCTGCAACTCAAGCGGATTCTTAGGATCCCATCCATTGAATGCACCGCAGACATATACTGAACAATCTGCCGCAAAGCGCGTCAGAGCGATAAGCAATATACTAATAATCAGTCGCATATTTCAAAGAAATAGACAAGCATCACCATAACTTAAAAAACGGTAGTCTCCCGAAAGGGCGTGACTATACACACGCCGCCATTCGTCGCCCATAAAGGCGGATACAAGCAGCAGCAGAGTAGAACGGGGCTGATGGAAATTTGTTATCATTCCCTTTACAATATGATATTTATACCCCGGTGCTATGATTATTCTGGTAGATGCCACAAGTTTATCTATGCCGTTTGAGTCCAGCCACCTGAGTATATGAGACATCGACTCTCCCACCGACAGCCCCGGATGATCCGCCTCATAGGGATACCACTGAGGGACTTCCCCGCTCCAGCGCCCGCAACTGATAAGACACCCTATATGGTAAAGGCTTTCGAGCGTACGTACCGATGTCGTTCCAACCGCAATAACGTAGGGAGTCGGCTCGGCAGCCAGTTGCTCGATAAGAGACCGCGATACAGAGATAAACTCGCTATGCATTTCGTGCTCTCCTATCGCATCAGCCTTTACAGGCTGAAACGTACCGGCACCTACGTGTAAGGTAATCTGCCTGCGCCGGATGCCCCGCTCATCGATAGCGGCGAGAACCCGGTCGGTAAAGTGCAATCCGGCCGTAGGTGCGGCTACCGATCCGTTGATCTGGCTGAAAACCGTCTGATAGTCGCTCGCATCGCTGCTCTCCGTCTCCCGGTTTAAATATGGAGGGATAGGTATCTCGCCTGCAACTGATATTATTTCAGAGAAAGACACTCCGCCCGTCCATTCAAAACTTACAATCCGCGCATTGCCGACAGCCTCGCCCTTAGTTGCACTAAGCAGGATTTCCTTGTCGCCGATCTTAAGGGACATCTCAAGGCTGCCCTGTTTCCACTTTTTAGCGTTTCCGACAAAGCAAAGCCACTGGCAATTCTCTGTGCAAGCGAATGACTGGGCGTAGTCTACCGGACGATGTGGTTCAAGACAAAATATCTCGATAAGTGCGCCATCGCCGTTCTTACGGAATTTCAGGCGAGCATTGATGACACGGGTATTGTTGTAGACCAGCATGGATCCTGCAGGCAAGAGATCGGGCAGATCGATAAAAGTCTTATCAATAAGCTCTCCATCTGAGGTTCTTACAAGCAGCTTACATGAGTCACGTTCAGTCAACGGGTAGCGCGCAATCCTCTCATCGGGGAGTGGGTAGTCGTATTCATCAATGGTGATATCGCGGGTGTCGGACATATCGAATTATAAATATCGGTAAATAGCCGGAAATAATATGGCGGATAACTATATATTGGCCTTCCGCCTGATTCCTATAAACCTTAAGAGACTGTGCCAAACAGGTATTGACACAGTCTCTTTTATCTAAATAGAAAGTCGACTATCAAAAAATTTGATTAAAGAGCCGAATGAAATGACTTACTTAAGGAGATCCTTAACAGCCTCGTTGGGCACCATTTCTTCCTTGAAGACATAGGCACCTGTCTTGGGAGACTTTACCATACGGATGACCTTGCTGTAGGTACGTCCTTCACCTTTCTGCAGTGATGCAACGGTTTTCTTTGCCATATCTTAGAGTGTTTTTTATTTGATTTCCTTATGGATTGTTACTTTTTTGAGGATGGGGTTGTATTTTTTCAACTCCAGACGCTCTGTGGTATTCTTGCGGTTTTTAGTAGTGATGTAACGTGAAGTACCGGGCATACCGCTTGCCTTATGTTCAGTGCACTCGAGAATTACCTGTACACGGTTTCCTTTAGCTTTCTTTGCCATCTTCTTAGAATACTAAATATTTGATTTCAGTTAAATAACCCTTTTCGGCGGCATGCTTGATAGCTGCGTCGAGGCCCATTTTGTTGATTGTGCGCAGGCCGGCTGCAGAGATGGTGAGGGAAATCCAGGTGTCCTGTTCAACCCAATAGAACTTCTTATTGAAGAGGTTGACATTGAAGCGACGTTTGGTGCGACGCTTTGAGTGCGATACATTGTTACCTGTCATCGCCTTCTTGCCCGTAATTTGACAAATCTTTGACATGGCTGTTATTACTTTATCTTGTTTCCTATTATTTTTATCAGTTTGTTATGTATCACCATCTCAGTCTCATATCACGTCTAACTGCATCTATTTTAGACGCTTTACAGGAGGAGCTACAAAACAGAGTGCAAAGTAAGTGATTTTCCGAGAAATCACCAAATATTTTTAACTTTTTCTCAATTTTTCGTCTTTTGACCGCCCAAATTCATCCATAAAAATCTTACTCACATCAATACTGCAAATACAGGTGTCTTTTTAGCAATCAGAACCGGAATACAAGCTCTATGACAAGACGATCACCTGCGCCGGCAGGAATTTCCGTACCGGAATGATAGAAGTATTTTTCATAATCAGCACGGATATCCAGACCGAGATTACCGCGCATATAGCTGAGAGTTGCTCCGACCGTCACACGATTACGTGACGGATCATCGGTAGGCAGACGGCCTTCATCGATATTTTTAGCGTTGCTGTGAGCGGTCATTCCGTCGAACCGGCCTTGAAAGGAGAGCTGATTGAAGACGCCGACCTTAACCGGCAGTTTGTAATCACCCCAGAGGACATACGCATGAGTCGGTCGATGGCTGTCGTTGGTATAATGCTCAAACATATATTCCGCTGCGACATCCCAACGCGACGAGAACCATCCGCAGGCCGCATCAAAAAGATTCACACGCACACCTGCGGGCCGCATCGACAGGATACCGACTTCCATATGCCAGTTGCCGGGCTTAAAAATCGCACGGCCGGCATAAGCGTAAGAGCCGACCCATCCCATCTGATCAAAAATGCTTGTCGGATTAAAGAGACCCCCCTCGAATGTAAGCGGTACTCGGGGTAGAGAATACATCAGCTTACCGCCTACCGCACGGATGTTGCAGACCTGCTTACCGATAAACGAGCGGTTGGAGAATATATAATTACCCGGCGCACGGAATGGATCCACACCGAAGGGCACACGGAACTGGCCGGCCTGTATCTTAAATCCCTTAAAGATCTCAATGCGCGCCCATCCGTCAAGGAATTTCATCGTGCCGCAATCGCATAGATCGGCCTGAAGAAAATAGTCGATTGTCGGAGCAATCTGTCCGTCAAGCATGATGCGGGCATTGCGCAACTGAAAGCGACTGCGGCTGATATCGAAATCATTCTCCCAACGCGCGCGTACGGCACCACGAACACGTGGCAGATATTTCTTTATACCGCTCTCGGGAGTATCGGCTTCTGCACTGATAGCAACAGCCATAACGGCCATCGCCGCCAGAATAAACCTTTTAAATTGCATCTTAAACAAAAAAATGTGATAGCGATGTAAAGTTACCACATTTTTATCATATTGCCGATAATATGGCGATATTTTCAGCCCACGACCTCAAAACCGGCCTCCGTAACGGCATTGACTATATCTTCCGGATTATGCTCACCGGTAACGGTCGCTTTCTTGGTCGAAAGATTTACATCGACATTTTCAACCCCGGGGACGTTGCGTATACTTTTGGCTACAGCCGCCTGACAATGAGCGCAATTCATTCCTTTAATAACATATTCTTTAGTCATATTTCCAACTTGATTAGGTGTATTGAATTTAAAGTATCTTTTCCCAAATGAATATAAGAGGAGGCCGACTAGAATTACAGAACATCCGGTGGCAAAAGGTGAAAAGGACGCCGAGTGGCAGCAATGGGCGGAAACAGCTTTTAGCTTAAACCATTCGGCCGGCACAAGATAGTCGATAGCGAGTCCGAACGCCATAGCGCCGACGACAATCGAGGCAAGGTAAACAGTTGCCGACTTGCGTCCCATCTCACGCGATATAAGCGTGAATGAGGCAAAATTGGCGGCCGGCCCCGCCATCAGAAGCACGAGAGCCGTGCCCGGCGAAAGTCCTTTGAGCATCAGTGACATGGCAATCGGAATAGACCCGGTCGCACAGACATACATCGGTATAGCTATAATCAGCACCGCAATCATGGAAAGCAAGGGACGGTTACCCAATATAGCGAAAAAATCATCGGGAACGTAGACCGTGATTAATGCCGCGATAATCAGGCCGGCAACCAGCCAGCCACCGATACTGCCTACCAGATCAACAAATCCATATCTGAGAGCAGTCGTCAGGCGCGCAAACCATTCCGAAGGACGGTCGTCATCGACAAGCATATATCCTCCTTCAGATGCGCTTTCCTCCTCAGCAGCCTTATCGGTTTTACCAACAACAACACCACCGAAGACGGCGGTAGTCAATGCCGCAAGCGGACGAACTATTGCAAAAGCAGGCCCGAGCAGCGACCAGGTTGCGGAGATACTGTCGACTCCGGTCTGGGGCGTTGCAATGAGAAAGGAGGTAGTGGCGCCTTTTGAAGCCCCGCTCCGCTTCATCGCAATAGCCGTCGGCAACACTCCACATGAACACAGCGGCAGCGGCACACCGATTAGGGCCGACTTGACCACCGTACGCCAGTCATTGCCCGACAGATGGCGGGCGAGAGTCTTGCGGGAGATAAAAGCGTGCATCAATCCCGCTATGAGGAAGCCCAACAAGATGTATGGAGACATCTCGTTGAGCATGAAAAGCAATGAATTAAAAAGTTCCATAAAAAACTCTTTTTGTTTTTAATAACGCAAATTTACAAAATCTATTGCAGAACTTCTCCCGGCTGAATCTGCATAAATCGTTACGGCATAAAAAAGCCGCAGAGAGAACTGTCTCCACGGCTATCTTTTTTATTAGGTAATGTGTACTTATTTGAGCGTACCGGCTTCTGCCTGCTGAATCATCTGAGGACTGGCGGTAATATAGATCTCGACTCGACGATTCTGGGCACGACCGGCTGCGGTCTCATTAGACGCTACATAATCAGCCATCGGCACACCCTGCGCGCGCAGACGTGTAGGTGATACGCCATCATTGACGAGATATGAGAGGACCGCGTCCGCACGCCCGGTAGCCACACGTGAATTCACTTGCATTGTACCGGTATTATCAGTAAAACCGTAGATCTGCACATCCGTTTCGGGATGCTGAATGAGTGACATAGCGAACTGATTCAGATCAGCCTTAGCATTCGGAGACAGTGTAGTTCCGTTTGTCGGGAAAAGGATTCCGCCGTCAAACGTGACTTTAATGGCCTGAAGTCCGTTTTGGTCAGTTGTCTGTTCCACTTTGGCCTGGTCGGCAAGCTGGGCTGCGAGCTCGCGCTGCTGCTGATCCATCTTGCGGCCTATAAGCGCGCCGGCGCCGGCGC
>CAMWHE010000027.1 GCA_947173955.1 uncultured Bacteroidales bacterium
GCCGACGAGAATCCCGTCAACACCGACGACCTCCACACTCTCGCCATCGACTCCATCTACACCCCCATCAAGAATGTAAAGTACACCGTTGAAAACTTCCGCGTCGACCAGAAAACCGACTACGAAAAGCTGATTATTGAAATAACCACCAACGGCTCGATTCTCCCAAAAGACGCACTCAAAGAGGCAGCTAAGATCCTTATCTACCACTTCATGCTCTTCTCCGACGAAAAGATCACCCTCGAAACCACCGAAACCGATGGCAACGACGAATTCGATGAAGAAGTGCTCAAGATGCGTCAGCTCCTCAAGAGCAAACTCGTCGATATGGACCTCTCAGTCCGTGCCCTCAACTGCCTCAAGAGCGCAGAAGTCGAGACACTCGGCGAGCTCGTGGTCTTCAATAAGACTGACCTCCTTAAATTCCGCAACTTCGGTAAGAAATCGCTCACAGAGCTTGACGATCTCCTCGCCAATCTTAACCTCTCGTTCGGAATGGATATTTCCAAGTATAAATTAGATAAAGAGTAACAACGATGAGACACAATAAAAAATTCAACCACCTCAGCCGTAAGAAAGCTCACCGCGACGCCCTCTTGGCCAACATGACCATTTCACTCATCAAGCACAAGCGCATCTTCACCACGCTTGCCAAGGCCAAAGCACTCCGCGTCTACGCCGAGCCCCTTATCAACCGTGCTAAAGAAGACTCGACCGCCAATCGCCGTCTCGTCTTCTCCTACCTCCAGAACAAGGAAGCTGTCACCGAGCTCTTCCGTGAGATCTCCCAGAAGATCGCTGACCGCCCCGGAGGCTACACCCGCATCCTCAAGACCGGCAACCGTCTTGGCGACAACGCTAAAACCTGCTTCATCGAGCTCGTTGACTACAACGAAAACATGCTCAAGGAGAAGAAAGAAGCTAAGACACGCCGCACACGTCGCTCAGCTAAAAAGAAAACCACAGCTGAAGCACCCGTTGCCGAGGCACCCGCAGCAGAAGCACCTGTCGCTGAACTGCCCGCTGCCGAGACCCCCGCAGCAGAATAATCTATTCCGCAATAAATCAGAGAGCTCTGTGACCCCTCCGGTCGCGGGGCTCTTTTTTTTATAAAAAAATAACCGGCTTGGCGAACCTTTTTCGCTGTCGTTTGTTTTAATATCAGTTCCGACAGAATACGGACGATGCACGGCCGCGGCGTGTGCGTCCCGTTATTTTGTTTTATTGAATATCGAAGCAACTTGTGGCGCCGGCCATTGCAAAACAGACAGCATATATAAACCAATCACCATCAACATCCGGCCGCTCGGCTGATTGACCCGAGTCCGGCAAATACCATCTACTGCTATGACACATAATGATGAAATAAAGATCGTGACTACAATGGTCACTGAGTATTGTCATCGCAAGCACCATTCAGCCGACCTCGGCGACCTTTGTCCTGACTGTCAGGATCTCCTTGACTATGCCATTGACCGTCTCAACCACTGTCCGCGCCATGAGCGCCGTGCATCGTGCCGTAAATGCGTCATCCACTGCTATTCCCCTTCCTATCGCGAAAGCATACGCCAGGTAATGGCCTGCATAGGTCCTCGCATGATCTACCTGCATCCTGTCATGGCTGTAAGACACATGATAGGCGAGATGCGCGCCAGGCATTGAGCCCGTTACTGATTTCCTCTACCTATTCCTCCTCTTTTGACTCCGTCACGCGGATAAGTTCGAGGCGCACGCCCGCCTTCTTGAGAATCTCCATAGTGAGCGGCGGAAGGCTGATGATATCCCCCTGCGAAGGTATTGAGCCCGTCGAGTTGAGTATATAGCCGGCGAGAGTCTGATATTCATCCTTCTCCGGGATGTCAAGGTGGAAGACATCATTGATATACTCGATTTCCGTACGTCCCGAAAACTCGTAGACACCCGGCTCTATCTCCTTCGCCGTGATGCGGTTCTTGTCGTGCTCATCCTGTATGTCGCCGAAGATTTCTTCTACAAGATCCTCGAGAGTCACCATTCCGGCCGTTCCGCCAAATTCGTCGATGACGATGGCGAGCGAACGCTTCTCGCTCAGCAGGCGCCGCATCATCTTGTCAGCCATCAGAGTCTCCGGAGCGAAAAGCACAGGCTTGAGATGCTCCTTCCAGTCGGCGTCGGGGTCAAAGAGCTCGCTGACATGGATGTAGCCCAGCACATTGTCGATGTCGTCCCTGTAGACCAGAATTTTGGAGCGGCCGCTGCGCGTGAACAGCTCGCTGAGATCCTTGCGTGTGGTCGTGTCGATATTGACGGCGAATATCTCGTTGCGGGGAGTCATGCAGTCGCGCAGTCGCGTCGTGGAGAAGTCCAGAGCGTTGTGGAATATCTTGACCTCATTCTCTATCACCTCTGTCGTGTCGATGTTGTCGTCGATCGTGCGTTCGAGATACTGATTGAGGTCGCCGATAGAGAGCAGGGCAGGGCGGGGAGCCGTGTCGTGCATCCCGAAAAGCTTCATCAGCCCCTTGGATATTGAAGTGGCCAGCAGCGAGATCGGGTAGAGTATCAGATATATCAGATATATTGGCAGCGCGAAATAGCGCAGCGACAGGTTGGGGTTGATACGGAAGATCGTTTTCGGCAGGAATTCGCCGGTGATGAGTATGACGCCCGTAGAGATCAGTGTCTGCAGGAGCAGGACTATAAAAGAACTGTCGAAATGCGTGCTGAGCCACGGTTCGATCAGTTTTGCGGCACCGATACCGTAGATGACGAGCACCACATTGTTGCCTACCAGAATCGTCGATATGAAAAATTCCGAGTTGTTGTAGAAGCGGTTGAGCAGCTTGCTTGTCAGTCCCCCTTTCTGCAGGTCGATCTCCAGACGTACACGGTCGCTGGTGACGAATGCGATCTCGACGCCTGAGAATATGGCGGAGAAAATGAGAGATATGATGCTTATTATTAGCCAGGATTCCATTATTGCGGGTCTTGAATTCGTTCTCTTTTGAGTGTTCTGACGTTTTGCGGTGTCTCCCCGCTTATCTCTTTGTCGCGGCGGAGTGTCGCGGGGATGCGTTTCGGAGCCGCAGTGTCCGTGCGTTCGGTCGTTACGGTGGTGGCGGCGATGCTGTCTTTGGGAGGCGTAGACGTGGAGTCGGTGCGGGCAGTACGCGGTGAGCGCTCTACGGGCAGGCTCATCTGCGGGTGGAGTATCGTGTACTCGGTAAACTGTTCGTTGCTTTCAAAGCCGTAGCCTTCTATGATGCGGCTGTTACGGTCGATGTGCATGAACGAGTCCGAGTAGACCTGCCGCTTGTTCTGATCCCAGAACAGCTGTGACGTGGCGAAGCGGTCGCCGTCGGAGTTGAGCATATTGACGCGCCCGTCAAACCTCCATATCTTGCGGGCCGATAGATAAGTCGCCGAGTCGGCCTGAAAAGTGGCGCAGATAGCCAGTGTGTCGTCAAACTGCTCCATGTAGACCCCTTCCGGGAACGACCAGTAGGGCGTGTCGGCTTCCTCAAACATCAGCCAGCGTGGAGCCGTGATGTGGTAGCGCGTATATCCTGAATCCGATATGAGTGTGGAAACGTCCGTGGTGGCCATCGTCGGGTAGCGGCGCGAGTCGCCTATGTCGCGACCTGTCGGGTCGTTGCCGCCACAGGCGGTCATCATTGTGGCTGCCAGAGCTATGGCCGTAGGGAGTGTTTTAAGTCCGCGTGACGTCATGACGTAACGGCTTGTGGAGCGGTAATTTGTTGGTTGTTAGCGAATCTTGCTCTGGAAGAACCACATCTCATTGAAGTTGACGCCGAGCGTCACCATCAGATAGTCCTCCTTGATCAGAGCAGCCGGCGTAGCCTGACGGCGCTTGTATTCGATGCTGAGATTGACCACCGAGCGCAGTGTCATCGACGGAGGGGTGGGGAACCCGAAGCCTACCGATACGCCGTACTCCCTGATCGTATTTCCGTGTACGGTCAGATAGTCGCGTGTGGCGAATGCGCCCAGGCGGTAGTTGATACGCTGCAGGTAGCTGCCGCGGGGTCGGGGTGTGAACTGGGCTCCGACGTTGAGCTTGTAGCGGTCGACAAATCCACCTTCGTTCTCATAGCCGTCAAGCGGAGTGTATTTCGCTTTGCTCCAGGGCTGATATGTAGCGTCGGCCTCGACAAGGAGACGGTCGTTCCACTCATAGCTCACGCCGGCTCCCCACGTCGCGGCCATCGAGTATTTGCCTGCGAGCGATGTGTAGCCGAGGGTGTCGGGGCTTTCGTCAGTGCCGTTGGTGATCAGATAGTCTACGCCGTAGGTGTGGCCGTGGAACGCCTTGGCGGGCGAGAATACGACGCCGGCCGACACTTTGTGATCCTTGTTGATTCGGTAGTTGTACTGCACGCCGAATTCGAGCTTGTAGTCAGACACTTTGAATACGCGCTCGAAGAGCGACTGATAGCCGGTCGATGTGGTGGCGTAGGTGTCATTGAGCGTCGTGCCGAACATATAGGCTATATTGGCACCGACGGTGAATCCCTTGAAAGGACGGCCGGCAACGCCGATGTATACCTGATTGATGCCTCCGCTACCTTCGAATGAGCTGGCGCCTCCGTCGATCTTGTCGCCGAACGAATAGCCTACCTGGCTGTAGGGGAGGATGCCTGCGCTTCCGCCCATGTATTTGCCCAGCGGGAACTGCATCGTGATATAGTCGAGGCCGCCGCCGAGATTCTTGCCGTTGAGAGCCGCTCCGGAGGCTGTCGTCTCGTTGCTCCACTGCTGGCGTATGTTGCCGCCTATGTCGAAGAGGAATGTCAGGGTGTCGATGGCCGCATAGGATGCCGGGTTCATGACATTGATCTGCCGACCTGAGTTCATCGCATAGCCCACGCCGCCCATGCCGCGCTGCGCGGCGGTCACATTGTCGTTGAGCAGGCCGTAGCCGTAGCGTGAGTAGGGTGAGGTGACGCTGTTCTGGGCAGCCGCGGTCAGTGTCGACAGGGCTACGAAAAAGCTTAGGATAAGTCTATTTATTTTCATTCTGGCTTAGTATGCTTAGGATGAGTTGGTGATAATTGAGGATGCTGTTAAGGCCGCAGTTGACCAGCACTTCCTGATAGTCGGTCTCGAAATCGAGTTTGGAGGCGATCTCGCGGCCCCATCCTCCGGTTATGACGGTGACGGCTCCGTGCGGCAGCCGCGAGCGGTAGTAGGCTATTTCGGCCACGACGCCATTGACGGCGCCGGAGCGCAGTGCAGTCTCGGTGGTGTTGCCCCAGAGTCGCGTTTCGCCGCGGCTGCTGACGAGCGGCAGGCGAGCCGTGTAGTTGTTGAGCGCGCGCAGACGCATCCCGACGCCGGGAGCAATGTTCCCGCCTACGTAGTGGCCGCGTGCCGTGACGCGGTCGTAGGTGACAGCCGTGCCGGCATCGACCACAAGCAGCTCCTTCCCCGGATGGAGAGCGGCGGCGCCCACCGCGGCAGCCAGACGGTCGACACCCAGAGTGGACGGAGTGGCATAGTCGACCTTGAGCGGTGTGGCCATACCGGGCCTGAGCTCTATGAGGTTTATCCCGGCCTCATCGGCAAGGAATCGGCTTACCTCATCGACCGGAATGGCTACAGATGATGCAATCGCCTTATCTATAGGGTATTGATCCAGCAGGGGGCGCAGGGCGTCGGGCGTCAGAGGTGTGTAGACCTCTTCACGGACAGGTGTGTTACCGTCCCACACGACTACTTTTGTACGCGTATTTCCCTGGTCAATTGTCAGTGATAGTCCCATATAAGTGACAAAGGTACAAAATCCTCTGAACTACTGAAAGGTTTGAGCCAAAATGAGCGCCGGCCTGTCTACAAAAAAATGTTAATGGTCAGACATTGCGGGGAGGGGGGAAGCGGTCGGCATACGGTCTCATGTCGTATATAGCGAAGTCAGCCCGGAGCCACTTAAACGCTCCGGGCTGACTTTAATGACAGGAGAGGATTGGTTATCGCTTACCGTCGCAGGATCTTGTCGGCAGTGCCGTCGGTTTTGCGGCGGATGTAGATGCCTGTGCCGGGATCAGATATCTTATTGCCTTTGAGGTCGTACCAGCAGTCATCGCCGGCCTGGTTGGACATGATGTCCTGCACGCCGGTGGGGACATCAGGATCTTCCTGAGGCTTGGCTGCCACTTTCACATTGATTTTCCTGATGGCGGAATTAGTGTTGCTGACGCGGGTAAAATATTCCAGCGTGCCCGCCCCGTCGAGTGTGATATCGCCGGTGTGCTCCGAGAATCCTTCGGGTATGTCGCTCACGGCCTTTGCTGCTATGGAAGCCGGAGCGGGCTCATCGAGTGCGGTCCAGCGGGTGTAGATCGTCACGCCACTGTTGCGGTCCGAATGCGACAGATGTACCTCGACACTTTCACCTTCGGCCAGCTCATACTCATCAGCGTCTCCGCTTCTTACATATAGGTCGAGAGCTTCGGGATGCTTCGGCTCTGTGACCTTGATATCCATTGAGTAAGTTTGCTTCAGGGGTACGTTGAGAATGAAGTCGTCATTGTTGATGCCGGTGAATGCTCCCGCCGGAGTATAGGTGACGGTGTATGTACCGGGCTTGGCAAGCTGGCCGCTGACGTCAAGCAGTACCGAAGTCTTTTCCAGAGTCGGGGTAATGTCCAGCTTGACAGATTCTTTCGTGCTTTTGTTGAGTATGGTAAGGCTGCTCTGTGCGTCCTCGACGGGGAAGAGGTCAATGGCGTTTGAAGCCACTAATTTCAGCTGGTCGGGGAGAGCGTCGGAGAAGTATTCGCCCGGCTGATCCCAGCTGAGCATCAGCGTCGATACGCGGCTTCCCGTGGCTCCTTCTGAGATCACGAACGGACCTTTGAGCACGTTGGAAGTGTGATAGGCACCGGTGGATACCTGATCGTTTCTGGTGTTCATGTAGCTCATCACTCCCTGAAGAGGGTATAGTACATAGTACTCGCCCGGTTCGGTGATGATCCGGTCAAATGTAGCAGTCACGCTCGTTTTGTAAAAAACAGATGCGCCTGTCATTACTGTAGTGTAGCTGCCGTCAGTCTCTTTCCTCATGATTTTAGCTTCTGTCGGCGCATCGGCATCATGCCGGTAGTTGGTCAGATCGTTCCATGTCGATTCCTTGATGGCATGATAAGTGAGCTCATAGGTGCCTCCTACCATCTTGACATCACCCATGCTTCTGTTCAGCGATGATGAGAACTCGGCATTGTATTGGTCAAGTTCATTTACATAATACTGTACTGTACTTCTGTCAAAGACATTTGAAGAAAGTCCGGGAGCATCTTTCAGATAGATTGCTGTCGAGGGATCAGCATCGTTCTTACAGACCTTGATTTTGCCCGGGGAGATGGTAACAGAATATTTATTTCCGCTCTTGCCGTCTATCGGAACTATTATTCTGCATTGGTCTCCCTGAACCTGGTAATCGGCTATTGTGCTTGAAGATACGGCGCCGTTGACGGTGATGTTCGCGTCTGCGAGGTCAGTTATCTTATAGCCGTTCAGGTATATATCGAAATATACCTCATTGAGTTCCTTGTAGGTTCCGCGGTATTGCTTTAGATCGATACAGCCGCCGTAGAAAGGATAACCGAAAGCCCGGACAGAGGGGAATAGGATAAAGGATAAAAGAATTAAAAAAGCACCAAAATTCAGACGTTTCATGTGCAATCATGGTTTTGTCTCTCTGTAGACTCCCCCGATTCAAGAGGTTATATAAAAAAAGAGCGTGAGAGTCTGTATCTGCTGCTCGTCCCGCTTCCTGAGGCTGTGGCATGTGCCCATCTGAGTAGAACGAGCAACGCGGAGCCTCACGCCGTATGATATATGACACTAAGAGCGTGTAGTCGCTACACACTCAGGCATATGTATATCATACCCGAAGACGCCTATCGTTGCCTCATTCCCGACTCAGATTTTGAAACTGCCACATTTCAGGAAGCCAAGAACGAGCGCTTGATAAACGCTCTTAATATGTCTTTGCCAAAGCAAATCAGCTTGCCGCTTGCGCGACAGGAATGTGCCCGGGCGATAACCGCACCCGCCACGTCACCCCATATCGGGACTCCGCAGACGATATGCACGGCAAATTTAAATCATAATTTTTTATCCGGCAAGACCCTCCGGAAATTTTAACATGGTGAAGAGCCCCGGCGCCGGTCAGGCCAGCATCGGAGCGATGCGGTGGAGAGCCTCGATGAAGCGGTCGGCTTCCTCGCGCGTGTTGTACATGGCGAATGAGGCGCGGACAGTGCCTTCGATGCCGAGGGCGGCCATCAGCGGCTGCGCGCAGTGGTGGCCGGTGCGTACGGCGAATCCGAGCTTGTCAAGGAGCATCCCGGTGTCGTAGTGATGGGCATTGCCGATTAGGAAGGAGATGACGGCGCTCTTGCCGGGAGCGGTACCGAATATGCGCATGCCGGGTATCTCCATCATGCGTCCCGTGGTGTATTCGAGCAGGTCATGCTCATGTGCGGCGATATTGTCCATTCCCACGCTGTCGATATAGTCGAGTGCCCGTGCCAGTGCCGCTATATCGACGAAGTCGGGCGTGCCGGCCTCAAACTTGTATGGTAGCTCGGCGAATGTAGTGTGGTCGAAAGTGACGTGAGATATCATCTCGCCGCCACCCTGATAGGGGGGCATCTGCTTGAGCAGGCTTTCGCGGCCGTAGAGGATGCCGATACCTGTCGGTCCGTACATCTTGTGGCTCGAGAATGCGTAGAAATCGGCGCCGATGTCGCGCACGTCGACCTTCATGTGCGGAGTGGCCTGCGCTCCGTCGATGAGTACGGGAATCCCCATCGCATGCGCTTCGGCCACGATCTCTTTGACCGGATTGACTGTGCCGAGGACATTGCTGACATGGCATACGGAGACGAGCTTGGTGCGCTCGGAGAGCATGGAGCGGAAGGCATTCATCTTGAGCTCTCCGCGCTCATTGATGGGTACGACCTTGAGCGTGACGCGCTTGTGCCGGCGGAGCAGCTGCCAGGGTACGATGTTGGCATGATGCTCCATGACGGTGAGGATTATCTCGTCGCCGTTCTCAAGGAAATTGCCGTAGCTGGAGGCCACGAGGTTGATGCTCTCGGTCGTGCCGCGTGTGAAAATTATCTCGCGTGTGGATGCGGCATTGATGTAGGAGCGTACACGCTCGCGCGTGGCTTCCTGGAGCGAGGTCGCTTCCTGGGAGAGGGCGTGAACGCCGCGATGTACGTTGGCCTTGGAGGTATAGTACATCCGTGTTATCTCGTCGACTACGGTGCGGGGTGTCTGGCTCGTGGCTGTGTTGTCGAGATAGACCAGAGGGTGGCCGTAGACGGTGCGTTCGAGAATAGGGAAGTCGGCTCTTATTTTTTCAATGTCGTACATAGCTGTCAGAGTGGGCAAAAGATGTTATTCGGACTTGCATCCTGCTGAACATTCGCTGCAGGAGGCGTCGAGGCCGGCGAGACGGCGCTCGACGAGGTGGCGCAGGCGGTCGCGGAGGGCTTCGACACGGATGGTGTCGACTACCTCGGTCATGAAGGCCTGCATCAGCATCATGCGGGCTTCGTCGAGAGGTATGCCGCGGGAGCGCATATAGAAGAGAGCCTGCTCGTCGAGCTGGCCGGTCGTGGCTCCGTGGGAGCATTTGACGTCGTCGTTGTAGATCAGCAGCTGAGGCTTGGTGTGCATACGGGCGTCGGGCGACGCGAGGATGTTGCGGTCGGTCTGGAATGCCTCGGTGAAGGGTGCGTCGGGAGTGACCTCGATGCTTCCCTCGAATGCGCCTGTCGACTTGTCGTCAAGGACATACTTGAAGAGTTGATTGCTCCGCGAGCGTGGCGCGCCGTGGGTGATGTTGCTTGAGTTGTCGATATGCTGTGCGGCCGAGCCTATGGCCATGCCGGAGATGCGCGACTCGCACCGGGGGCCGCAGATGTTGACGCTGAATTCATTGCGGGTCGAGCCGTTGCGGAGTGTCATCGAGCCGATAGCGAGATCGGAGCCTGCTTCCTGGCGCGCGTAGAGCTGAGAGTAGCGCGACGACTTGGCGGCGCTCTCCTCGATGTCGCAGATGTCGATGCGGGCGCCTTCGCCGGCAATGACCTCGACTACCTGCGAGGCAAGCGAGGGGATATCCGGCGTCATGGCGTGGTCGCAGGTGAGGATGGTGGCCTCGGAACCGGGTTCGGCTATGATGAGCATACGTCTGACTGTCAGCATGGGAACTGGTGCCGACGACAGGGTGACGATCTGTATGGGCTTGTCGAGACGGACGCCCCGGCCGATGCGGATAAAGACGCCGTCCTGCGCCAGAAGGGTGTTGAGCGCCGTGCCCGGTGACTTGAGCGAGGCCACGGAGCCGTAGTGGCGGCTTACGATGTCAGGATATAGTTCGGCGGCTTTAGCGAGCGACATGACGGTGACTCCATCCGGGAGATTTTTGAGCAGCGGGGCTGTAGGTACGAAGCGATCGTTGACCAGCACGGCGAGCAGGGAGCTGACGTTGGGGACTCCGCACTTGAATGCCGATGCGACGTCGCAGGGAAGCGCGATGCGGTTGATGTTGACCCCGAAGTCGGGGGCAAACATGGCGTCGATGGATGTCTTTTCAAACCCCTCGTCGGAGCGGTCGGGGAGCCGGCATCCTTCGAGCGCTTCGAGGGCGGCGGGGCGCAGGGCATTGAGCGCTCCGGCGCTGCCTGCCGAGATCTCGGCGCGACTCTGCCGGTAGAGGTCGATGTATTGTGTCAGCGCGCTCATTGTCAGGCCTCCTTGTCGACTTGATTCTTAATCCAGTCATAGCCCTTCTCCTCGAGTTCGAGGGCGAGTTCGGGTCCTCCGGTATAGACGATGCGCCCCTTGTAGAGGATGTGGACGATGTCGGGCTTGATATAGTCGAGCAGGCGCTGATAGTGGGTGATGACGATTGTGGCGTTGTCAGGAGTCTTGAGTTTGTTGACCCCTTCGGCCACGATGCGGAGCGCGTCGATGTCAAGGCCGCTGTCGGTCTCGTCGAGGATGGAGAGGCATGGCTCGAGCACGGCCATCTGGAAAATCTCGTTGCGCTTCTTCTCGCCGCCTGAGAAACCTTCGTTGACGGATCGGGAGGCAAGCTTGTTGTCGAGCTCGACGACGGCACGCTTTTCGCGCATGAGCTTGAGGAACTCGGCGGCAGGCATCGGCTGCTCACCGAAATATTTGCGCTTGGCATTGACCGCGGCGCGCATGAAATTGACCATCGAGACTCCGGGGATCTCTACGGGATACTGGAATGACAGAAAGAGACCTTCGTGCGAGCGGTTCTCGGGTGGCATGGAGAGGAGGTCGAGACCGTGGAATGTGGCTGAACCGGATGTGACGGTAAAAGCCGGGTTGCCTGCCAGAACGGCGGAGAGTGTAGACTTACCGGAGCCGTTGGGTCCCATGATGGCATGAACTTCGCCACGATTGACAGTCAGGTTGATGCCTTTGAGTATCTCCTTGTCGGCTATCGAGGCATGGAGGTCGGTGACTTTCAGTAGTTCTTTCATTTATCTGTTATGTTGTATCGGCGGGGAGGCTGATTTTGGTGGTTGTGTTATGTGGAAATAGGGTGGCTGACTATCCTATGGAGCCCTCGAGCGAGATCTGCAGCAGGCGCTGGGCCTCGACGGCAAACTCCATAGGGAGCTTGTTCATCACCTCTTTGGCATAGCCGTTGACGATTAGGCCGACGGCTTCGTCGGTCGGGATGCCGCGCTGGTTGCAGTAGAAGAGCTGGTCTTCGGAGATCTTGGATGTAGTGGCTTCGTGCTCCACGATGGCGGTGTCGTTCATGACGTCGACATAGGGGAACGTGTGGGCGCCGCAGCTTGATCCGAGCAGGAGGGAGTCGCATTGCGTGTAGTTGCGGCAGTCGGCGGCGTTGGGAGCCACCTTGACAAGTCCGCGGTAGGAATTCTCGCTATGTCCGGCCGAGATGCCCTTCGATACGATGACGGATGTAGTGCGGGGAGCGAGATGTATCATCTTGGTGCCGGTGTCGGCCTGCTGGCGATGGCGTGTGACGGCTACGGAATAGAATTCGCCCCGGGCACCTTCGCCGGCAAGGACGCATGAGGGGTATTTCCAGGTTATGGCGGAGCCGGTCTCGACCTGTGTCCACGACAGCTTCGCCCCGGCACCGCGGCAGAGACCACGCTTGGTGACGAAATTATAGACACCTCCGCGCCCTTCGGCGTCGCCGGCATACCAGTTCTGCACGGTGGAGTATTTCACTTCGGCGTGATTCTCGACGATGATCTCGACGATGGCGGCGTGAAGCTGATTTTCATCGCGCATCGGAGCCGTGCATCCTTCGAGATAGCTGACGTAGGCATCATCGTCGGCCACTATCAGCGTGCGCTCAAACTGGCCTGTCCCGGTGGCGTTGATGCGGAAGTAGGTGGAGAGTTCCATCGGGCAGCGCACTCCCTTGGGAATGTAGACGAAAGAACCGTCCGAGAATACGGCGGAATTGAGCGCCGCATAGAAGTTGTCGCGGTAGCTTACGACACTGCCGAGGTATTTCCTGACCAGGTCGGGATGCTCCCTGACAGCCTCGGAGAACGAACAGAAGATGATGCCCATCTCGGCGAGCTTGGCGCGGTGGGTGGTCTTGACGGATACGGAGTCCATTACGGCGTCGACAGCCATACCCGACAGCTGCTTCTGCTCCTCCAGAGGTATACCGAGGCGGTCGAATGTGCGCAGCAGCTCGGGATCCACCTCGTCAAGGCTCTTGGGGGCTTCCTTCGATTTGGGTGCCGCATAGTAGCTTATGTCCTGGAAGTCGATGTCTGGGATGTTGAGATGAGCCCACCGGGGGGGAGTGAGTGTCAGCCAGTGGCGGAATGCCTTTAGCCGGAAGTCGAGGAGCCAGTCGGGCTCACCTTTCTTCAGCGAAATCAGGCGGACAACATCCTCGCTGAGTCCCTTGGGGATTACCTCCGTGTCGATATCGCTCGTGAAGCCGTATTTATAGTCGGCATTGGTGACATCGTCGATTATGGAGTTGGTGTCTTTAGATATCTCGGGATCCATTTTGTTAGGTCGGAATGATGATAGATAAACGCTCCCGGCGCTGAAATGTTGAGGCTGCGTCAGTCGAAGATAGATTTCAGCGTCTCGTTGCCGAGGACGTTAGGGGCGAGATTGAGGATGGCATGGGCGGCTCTGCCGTTACCGAGCGACGAGTTCCTGATGATTGGGTCGGATGGGCGGAAAGCCTGCCAGATATTGAGCAGTATGCTGAAAATCAGGAACCACTCGAATATCGAGAATATCACGCCGCATAGCTTGTCGATCAGAGAGAGACGGACGGCCTGGGTGACAGCCTTGATGAGGCGCGCTACGAGCTTGGCGGCAATGAAGCCGAGGATGAACAGGATGACGTTGGCCGCTACGCCTGTGGCATAACGTGTGTCGGGCGAAACAGGGCCGTCGCCGCCGAAAGTGTTGATAAGGAAGTTGGCGAATCCGTCGCCGAACAGGCGGCAGAGCAGGATGCCGAGCAGGATGCCGGCGAGCGAGCCTATCTGGACTATCATGCCGCGCCACCAGCCATAGGCTGCGGCGGCTACGAAAATGACTAATATTATTATGTCAATCGGTGCCATAAACGATGGATTTAAAAAACATACAAAGGTACATCATTTTTGCGTGAATAGCAAATCTCCTCCCACGTCGGATTCTTGTAGCGGGAATGAGAGAAGGCGCGCCGGTAGGGTGGCGCGCCTTCTGTATGGAGTGGATGTGTGGGGGACGTTATTTTACGATGAGCTTGGTGACGGTCGTACCCTGCTTCTTGATTATGATCTGGCCTTTGGCGGGGTTGATGACGCGGTTGCCGAGGAGGTTGTAGTATTCTACGGGAGCGTTCTCGTTGTCAACAGCCACGTTGTCAACACCTGAGCCGTCGGATGCCATGACGAATTTGATTGTAGTCTCGCCTGAGCACCAATAGAGCTGTTTTGAAGTAGACGCGAGCATCATCATTGACTTATCCGGGCATGTAAGTGTGTAGTTCTTGCCTTCGTGAGTAAGTGTGATTTTGGTTACGGGTAATGTGCCTGTAACCATGTCTTTCATTACCTCAGTACATGCGTATTTGTATATGCCTGCAGTATCTCCGCCGTCAATGTCAGTAGATGTAAGGTTGATGAGCACATTGTCGGGATCGGTGGCGTCAAAGATCAGTTCTGGGCTGGTATATTTTTCTGCGCCGATAGCTTCGTAAGTGGCATGCAGGGGGTCTTTCACATAATAGATCTCTTTTTCAGCATCCTTCATGATCGTGGTCGTGTATGCCGTAGAGTTGAGTTGTCCGGTAAATCCTCCGTAGGTTATGTTTTCGACAATTTCGGCTTCACCTAGGTCGATAAGCTGTGCACCGGGTTCTGACTGAATGGCGGTATATACGTCAAAAAGTCCGAACCATCCGGCTATTTCACCATAGGTATTATCTGCGTATGCCGGCCAAGAGAATCCGAAGTAACCTTCGTCAGAAAGGAATTCGATAGTGCCTGTGGTATTGTCGAATGTGGCATCGAAAGTGTCAACCAATTTTACGTCACCTTCTTCCTCAGTTTCTCCGTAGACGTATATATAAGGTGAAAACTGAAAATACATTGTCTTACCGCTGGTCGTGTTTATTTCACCAAGGTCTACCTGCATGAATGTGATTGTACCTTCAGATTCGTCATAGATTGCTCCGATACTGGTGACGAAGTATTCCTTATTGACATCAGTGAATGAAATAACGCCTTTTGTTTTATCAACGTATGCGACTTCGACGTCAATATTCTGTATAGATGGTGTTTGGGTAAGGTAGAAGTCGCCGATTTCCATGCTATATGTTCCTTCAATTGAAACCACTGTGTTATCAGCCTTAGGAGTAACTTTGGTCATCTTTTTTACAAATGTTTGCTTTGCAGCTGTCGCATTTGTGGTTTCAGTGATTTTGTGCTTCTTGCTGATATTCAGGCTGTGCAATGTCGGGGCTGCTGCGGAGGCGCCGAGTGCGCAGAGAGCAGCGAGTGCTAAAGTGTAAAGTTTTTTCATAAGCAGTACCTTAGAAATTTGTAATATGATTAGTAAATTAATGATGACGGTAACTGAGCCGGTCGGCTTGGAAATGCCGTAATTTGCGATATTGAAGTCGCAAAGTTATAGTCTGAATCTGATATATGCAACAATTTTTCAAGGAAATATGGAAAATGCTGAAATTTTGTTATTGCCAAGGCGCGATTGTTGACAGTCCGGGCGATCGCCGGAAGGGAAAGCTATCAGGAAGATTTATTATTAATGTGATGTCGGATTATTTTTGTAACTTTGCGGTCTATGAGAAAGTATGATTTTGACAGTGTGATCGACCGTCACGGCAGTGGCGCGGTCAAATATGATGATCTTCAGCAGACCTTCGGCTCGGAGGATCTGATACCGCTATGGATTGCGGATATGGACTTTGCAGTGTGTCCGGATATAACGGAGGCGCTCCGCGAGCGTATGTCGCATCCCATTTTCGGGTATGCGTCGCCTTCGCCGGGCTACTGGGACTCTATAATCGCATGGCTTGACCGTCGTCACGGATTCAAGGTGGGTCGTCAGGATATAACCTATATACCTGGCGTAGTCAAGGGGATAGGATTTGCAATCAACTTCTTCACCCGTCCGGGAGATAAAGTGGTGATTCAGCCGCCTGTCTATCATCCGTTCAAACGTGTCGTCGAGGGCAATGACCGCATAGTGGTCAATAATCCGCTGATCAAGACGGCAGATTCATACCGTATGGACACGGAGGGACTTGAGGAACTCGTAAGGCGGGAGCATCCGCGGATGATGATCCTCTGCAATCCTCACAATCCGATCGGACTGCAATGGAGCGAGGAGACGCTGCGCGAAGTGGCCCGCATAGCGAGGGAGAATGATATGATCGTGGTCAGCGACGAGATCCACGGCGACCTGATGCTCGACTGTCGTCGCCATATCCCGTTTCTGGCTGTAGGCGAGGACGCGCGTGCTGTCGGCGTGATGCTGGGCGCTCCGAGCAAGACCTTCAATATCCCCGGGATGGTCAGCTCATGGTGTATCATCAAGAATCCGGAGCTTCGTCTGCCGTTCTACAACTGGCTTGAAACCAACGAATTTGATGCGCCTACGTTTACGGCTACCATCGCAACCGAGGCCGCCTATGAGCATGGCGAGCCCTGGCTCGAGGAGGCGCTGACATACATAAGCGAAAATATCGACTTTACGGAACGGTATGTGGCTGAGCGCCTGCCGAAGCTCGCCATTGTCAGGCCGGAAGCATCGTTTCTTGTGTGGCTTGACTGCCGCGGACTCGGTCTGAGTCAGGAGCAGCTTGTCAGGATGTTTGTCAACAGGGCTCATCTGGCTCTGAATGACGGCGCGATGTTCGGCGATGAGGGCGTAGGCTATATGCGCCTGAATGTGGCCTGTCCGCGTGAGGTGCTGAAGACGGCGCTTGACCATCTGGCTGATGCTCTTTCCTAATCGATTGGAGATGATAGCACGCATTTTCCCCCCGGTATCTCCGTCGGCTGATCCGCTGGAAATAAGTCTTCCGCTGTCGAAAAGCATAAGCATCAGAAGGCTGATGCTTGACGCGCTGGCGGGTGTCGTGACTCCGGAGGCCGATGTGGCCGACTGCGGTGACACGGCCGTAGTGCGCCGTGCGCTTGCTCTGAGCGGCTCTGAGCGGAGTGTTGACGTTGACGGATGCGGAGCTGCGATGCGATTCCTTACAGCCTATTTCGCGTGTCTTGAGGGCGTTACGACCCGGTTGATTGGAAATCATCGCCTTTGTGAACGGCCTGTCGGCTCGCTGGTCGAGGCACTGCGCAGGCTCGGAGCTGATATCAAATATTCAGGCCGGGAGGGATTTCCTCCGTTGCTTATCAAAGGGCGCAAGCTCAGCGGGGGCGCGGTAACGCTTCCGGGCGATGTCAGCTCACAATATGTAAGCGCGCTTATGATGATAGCTCCCATGTTGAGTGAGCGGTTGATTATCAACGTGGTGCCCCCGGTAGTGTCGAGACCGTATATACTGATGACGGCCGGAATGATCAGCCGTTATGGCGCTCTGTGCCGGATCGAAAAGCCGGAGACGAGTGGGATGAGAATTATCATTGACCCGTCATGTCTTGCAGCGCCGGCGGTGGGCTTGAAGGAGCCTGACTGGACGGCCGCCTCCTACTGGTATGAGACAGCGGCACTGACGGGGCGCAGCCTTGTTCTGCCGGAAATGCCGGCGGAGTCGCTGCAGGGCGACGCGGCGCTGACCGATTATTTTTATCAGATATCCCTTGCCCGTAATTATAATACTGTGCTGGAACTCAATCTGGACGGTACGCCTGATCTGGCGCCGACTCTGGCGGCGACCTGCTGCGGACTCGACGTGCCATTCCGTTTTGTAGGTCTCGCCGCACTACGGATAAAGGAGAGCGACCGGCTGACAGCTCTCTGCCGCGAACTTGGCAGGCTTGGCTTTGACGTGGAGCCTGCCGGTGACGGAGCTATGATATATACAGGCGTGAGGTCGGAGCAGGAGCTGCCTGTGCGGATCGCCACGTATGGCGATCACCGTATGGCAATGGCAATGGCTCCGCTTGCCGTTTTGTCGCCCGGACTGGAGATAGAGGATCCGGAAGTGGTCGGAAAGTCTTACCCCGGCTTCTGGAGCGATCTCCGCAGCGCCGGATATGAGGTTAATATAGAAGAAAGATGGCAGTAGCACTGATACTTTTAATAATATTGGTCGTGAGCGGAGGACTACTGTACCTCCACGACCGTCTGACCCGACCGACTGAGACTCCCGAAGAAGAGTCTGCCGCCGGTCAGCCCGCCGAACCGGAATGCTGCGGGATGCATATCACCTGCGATAAGGATTCGCTCGTGGCCGGCATGGATGTGGAGATAGTCTATTACGAAGATGAGGAGCTTGACAGGTTTCGCGGACGAAGCGAGAATGACTATGACGACGGAGAGATCGAGGAGTTTCGGGAAGTGCTTCTGACTCTGCGACCGGAGGAGATAGCCGGATGGGTGCGCAGCGTGACAGCCCGCGGCATCACACTGCCGTCGGGTGTCAGGGACGAATTGCTGATGATCGTGGCCGAAGCCCGCAACGCTAAACAATGACAGATATGGAATTGCTCGGATACGAATTTTTCAGAAATGCGCTGATAGCCGTTGTCATACTGAGTGTGGCGTCGGCAATGATTGGCACATATATAATAACGCGCCGCCTTGTGGCCATCTCGGGCGGAGTCACCCACGCCTGCTTCGGAGGTCTTGGACTCGGCTATTTTCTGGGAGTGAATCCGATACTGACGGCGGCGCTCTTTGCAGTCGGCTCGTCCGTCGGTGTCGAATGGATGTCGGCGCGCTACCGCGTCCGGGAAGATTCGGCGATAGCCGTGATATGGGCTATCGGTATGGCGGTCGGAGTGATATTCGTCTTTCTGACCCCCGGATACGTGCCTGAGCTCAACTCATTTCTGTTCGGCAATATTCTGACCATCACGCGGGCCGACCTGATAGCTTTCGGAATTTTCACGGCGGTGCTTATAGCTTTTTTCGCCGCCTATTTCAAGCAGATAGTGGCGTGTGCGTTCGACAGCGACTATGCAGCTGTGGCCGGTCTGAAAGTGAAGTTTATCAACTACACGATGACGGTGCTCGTGGCTGTGTGCATCGTGCTGACTATCCGTCTCGTCGGAATTATGCTGCTGATGTCGCTCTTCTCGTTGCCGCAGATGACGGCCGAGATATACAGCCACCGGTTCAAGGGGATGATGGTCGGATCGGTCATAGTGTCTGTAGTGTGCTGTGTGGCCGGGCTTCTGCTGTCGACGCTGAGCGACGTGCCCTGTTCGGCAATCATTGTAGCGATAATGGCCGCAGTCTTTTTCGCCGGGCGTATCTTCCTTCCGCTGCTGCGCCGCTGAGTCAGCGGCTTTGTCCGGCAGGGATGTCCTTAAGGAGAATTTTGTCGGCCGCCTCATATGTCGAGGCCTCCACGGAGTCGATATCCGCTATAAGGGGAGCGAAATTCTGGTTGAATTCAGGAATAAAATCGGATGCGCCGCTCTTGCGCATTCGCCGCAGGACGAGTCCGAGCGTGATTTCCGACGGATCGAGAGCCGGAGCGAGTCCGGAAGAAGCCGGGCGCCGCTGATCGTCGGTGATTATCACGCGGTTGACGAGTCCCGTGTCGGTCAGCTCATTGACAGCGCGGGTGACGAGTGAAATGGGTATGCCGTAGCCTGATGCTATACTAACCTCGTCGATTGGCTTCTGACGTGCCATGAAATTGTCAATGATGACTTTATAGACACTGATGATGATTTTCCGGCGATAGTCGAGTGCTATGTGTGCGATGTCGGCGCTGAAGCTGAATTCGTAGATGCTCTGTGAGGCGTAGCAGAGGACGCCGCCGGCCAGAGTAATCAGCCATACGAGCTGAAGCCATATGAGAAGGAGCGGGAGGAATGCGACGCTGCCATAGATGGCATTGTATTTGGTGACATAAAGCTGACCGCTGACGAAGAGCCACTGCAGGATGGCGAAAGCTGTCCCGGCGAGTATGCCCGCGATAAGCGCGTTCTTGAACTTGACGCGGGTGTTGGGGACAAGCATATAGACACCCGTATAGAATATCCACAATACAACGATTCCGGCTATCTCGACGAGCCATGCGGCGGCCGGAGCAAGTCGCGACGGCAATGCTGACTCAAGAGTGGTCGACATCAGTATCGTGATTCCGCTCGAGCATAGGAGCAGGATGGGGAGGATGAGCAGTATGGCCGTGTAGTCGGTGATCTTTCGGAAAAAAGAGCGCCCGCGCTTGATGCCCCATATCTTGTTGAATGAGCCTTCCACCGAGTCGAGCAGCGAGATGAGCGTGTAAAGCAGAAATGCGACACCGATCCCTACGAACAGACCGCCGGAGGTGTTGGCCAGATATGACTCGACAAACTGAAAGGCGGTGGTCAGTGCCTCGCGCTGGGCCGGAAAATATGTGAAGAGCTGCGACTGCAGGATCTCCTGCATACCGAATCCGCGCCCGATGGCGAAAAGCATGGCAAGCGCCGGCACGATGGCGAGTACCGTCTTGAAGGTCATGGCGGCTGCCTGCGACTGGAGGTCGCGGTCCATGAACGACCGTACCGAGAGGTTGACGGTCTTGATCAGATTGACGCTCCAGCGGTGGCGCGTGTCCTGCCATACGCCCACGGAGCAGTAGCTCCACTTGGCGCGCAGATAGTCGATGAGTCGTGTCAGCCGGTTCCCTTTGGTCGCATTCATATATAATAAGGTGTAGTCTCTTACTATAACGATGCGGCGGTCAAATAGGTTTGACGCTGCAGCCGGTTATCAGTATGGCGGTGCTGTCAGTGACGTCGGCCGTGAATGTGATGGTGTCTCCTTTGGCCTTGAATTTCACTTTTTTGCCGTTGACGGTTACCGATGTCTTACGTCCGGCATCGACCCTATGGATTGTAAAGTCGATTTTGACTCCGGCTGGCATTCCCGGATATGCTCCCGAGCGGGCGACGTCGATGCTTATCTGTCCGGATTCAGCTTTGCCGTCGAAATTAAGGAGTGTGAATGCTCCTTTTGCAAGAGCGTCGGGGTCAGAGTGGTCATCGTCGTAGAGCGAGTAGGATGATGTCACACCGGGAGCGGGATAATAGCCGACGGCAAGATGTGAAGCATCGTAATCGGCGGTCGATGACATGACTTTATCGGCTTTGGGGATAAATGCTCCGGCTCTAACCATGAGGGGAATGACGTCGAGCGGTGCCTCCAGATGGGCCGTGTCGCCGAGCGTATATGCCGTTGCAGGGTTGTTGAGATTAAACCAGACTCCGTCAGGCACGATTACGCTCCGCTCGGTCGCTCCAGGCTTCATGACCGGAGCTACAAGGATGTCGCGTCCCCACAGATATTGGTCGGATATGTCGTTGAGCCGGTCGTCGGAGCGGTAGAAATTGACGGGGCGCACCAGCGGAAGCCCCTGCGAGGCATTCTCGTAGGCCAGTGTGTAGTTGTAAGGGAGCCACGCGTAGCGTTCGCGGATGAGGTCGAGCAGAGCAGGCTGGATCTCAGTATAGTTGTATGGTTCGGCCATAGACTGGGCGTGTGTGCGGAGCACGGGGGAGAAGAGTCCGAGCTGCAGCCAGCGCTGATACATCTCGGGGTCTGACGGGTGCTCCGGATCGACGGCGAAACCGCCGATGTCATGGCTCATGTAGCCCAGCCCGGAGAGGCCGCTCTGGAGCATGATGAGCGGTTGCGCCTGCATCCCTTCCCATGAGCGTGCCACATCGCCCGACCATGGGAAGACGTCGTAGCGCTGCAGACCGATTGTACCGCCGCGCATCATGACCATCGGGCGCTCGTCGGGACGAGCCTCACGGAGTACGTCGGAGGCCAGGCGGCTCCAGTCGTTGCCGTAGAGGTTGTGATAGAGCCGGGTGGGGAGTCCGTTGGCGTGCAGGCCGCTTTCGGGATGCTTTTCAGGCTCTCCGAGGTCGCCCCACAGGCCGGTGATCCCGTTGTCGAGCAGAACCCGCTTGTAGCGGTCGGCGATCCATGCGCGCGTGGCCGGATTGGATACGTCGAACATCCCCCCGGTGCCTACCCATATCTCGACTGGCTGAGTGGCTCCCGCCGAGTCGGTGAGGAGCAGCGAGCGGTCGGACAGTTTGTCGAAATTGGCTGCTCCGCGGCCGTTGCTCAGCACATACGGCTGGGAGATAGCCACGACATTGACATTCTGCTTCTTAAGTTCGCTGAGCATAGACTTCGGATCGGGCCACTGGTCAGGCTCCCAGTCGAGACGCCCCATATCCTCCTCGCGACCGTACCAGTAGAGGTCGAGGACCAGTCCGTCGATCGGATAGCCGTTGCGGCGCAGTGTGTCGACTACGCCAAGCGTCTCGTCCTGTGTGCGGTAGCCGTATCTGGATGTTATGTATCCGAGAGTCCAGAGTGGCGGGAGAGCCTGGCGCCCGGTCAGGCGCGTCAGCTCGCGCACGGTGCCTTCGACAGTTCCTCCGCCGTCGACGAAGTAGTAGGTCACGGGCGTACGGGCTTCGGAGATATATTTGATCGGGTTGCCGAGAATCATCTCCGAGGCTGCGTAGTCATCGAATACCACCGCATAGCCGTCGGAAGATATGGCTATCGGCATGGTGATGTTCATCACGTCGTTGCGCGGGTCGCCGGCGGAATAGCCGTAGTTGGGCCGGTTGTACATCGCGAGGGTGTCGCCGGCCAGATCGAATGCGTGGGCGCGTTCGCCCCCTCCGTAGAAGGCGCATTCGCCGGCGGTGACGAGCGACAGCTCTGTCTTTCCGTCATGGACGGCTCTGACTCCGTTGTCGATGACAAATCTGTCGGGCGCGGCCATGATCGACACGCTTCCCGACCGGTTGTCGAGGGTCAGCGCCATGCCGCCGTCAGTAGTCATGAATTGAAAGCGGTCGCCGGTACGCCATGTCGTCGTGGTGGCGTCAGGCTGATGCAGCACGACAAGCGGCGACTGATATTCGGGAGTCCCCACCGGGACGTGAGATACCTTGACGATATTGTCGGTCAGCGCGGTGACGGTCACAGTCACATCGGCGGCTGTGGTGACCCTGAGCTGCTGGCCCATGGCAGCCGACGCGGCAAGGAAAAACGTGACTACGGATAGCGGACGCATAGCTGTGGTGATGATTTATGATTTTTTATTTAAGTGTCCATTCGAAGCCGTCCTTGGTGTCCTTGATCTGGAATCCGATGGCGGCAAGGCGGTCGCGGATGAGGTCGCTTGTGGCCCACTCCTTGTTTTTCTTGGCTTCGGAGCGCATCTCCAGGAGCAGGTCTACGGCATCCTTGAAGGGCTTCATGGCTTCTTCGCCCGCTTCCGAGCCGGCGGCCATGTCGTCGCGCATTCCCATGATGTCGAAGAAGAAGATCCGGAAGAGCTCCTTGAGCTCGTCGATATCGGCCTGAGTGGCGGTGGCGTTATGGTCGTTGACCTGATTGATCAGGCGGCAGGCGTCGAACAGATGGGCTATGACTATCGGAGTGTTGAGGTCGTCGTCCATAGCATCGTAGCACTTCCGGCGCAGGGCGCTGACTTCGGCCGAGATGGTCGATGTCTCCGACGGCTTGAGCTCGAGTAGCCGGTGATAGCCTTCGAGCATGCGCTTGAGCGCCTTCTCAGAGCCCTGGAGTGCCTCGTTGGAGAAGTCGACCGTGCTGCGGTACTGAGCCTGTAGGATGAAGAAGCGGATGGTCATCGGCGAGTAGGCCTGGGTGAGCAGCGGATGGCTGCCGGTGAAGAATTCGTCGAGAGTGATGAAGTTGCCGAGCGACTTGCCCATCTTCTGGCCGTTGATGGTGATCATGTTGTTGTGCATCCAGTAGTGGACGGTCTCATGGCCGTTGTGGGCTACTGACTGCGCTATCTCGCACTCATGGTGGGGAAACCGTAGATCCATGCCTCCGCCGTGTATGTCGAATGTCTCGCCGAGATATTTCTCGCCCATCGTGGAGCATTCGAGGTGCCATCCCGGGAAGCCTTCGCTCCAGGGCGACGGCCAGTGCATGATGTGTTCGGGGGCTGCCTTTTTCCAGAGGGCGAAGTCGGCGGGATGGTGTTTTTCGCTCTGTCCGTCGAGGGCGCGGGTCTCGGAGAGCAGTTCGTCGATATTGCGGCCTGAGAGCTTGCCGTAGTGATGGACGGCATTGTATTTCGGCACGTCGAAGTAGACGGAGCCCTCGCTCTCGTAGGCGAAGCCGGCGTCGATGATTTTCTTGATATACTCTATCTGCTCGATGATGTGGCCGGAGGCGTGCGGCTCGATCGACGGGGGGAGCACGTTGAGGCGAGCCATGGCTTCATGGTAGCGGTTGAGGTAGTGCTGCACCACTTCCATCGGCTCAAGCTGTTCGAGGCGTGCCTTTTTGGCTATCTTGTCCTCGCCGTCGTCGGCGTCATGCTCGAGATGGCCTACGTCGGTGATGTTGCGCACGTAGCGCACCTTGTAGCCCAGATGGGTCAGATAGCGGTAGAGTATGTCGAAAGTGATGGCGGGGCGTGCGTGTCCGAGGTGGCCGTCGCCATAGACGGTCGGGCCGCAGACATACATCCCGACGCGGTCGGCATGGATCGGCTTGAACAGCTCTTTCATGCGCGACATCGAGTTGTAGACAGTCAGATTGTTGGGCTTCATGCTTGGCGGATTAGTTGTTCATGAAGGGGTTGGGCAGCTCGTTGCCGCCGTGGTTGATGGGAGTCTTGCGGGTGATTTCGCCGAAGTTCTTCTCATAGCGCTGGATGTTGTCGCGCAGGGCCATCAGCAGATTCTTGGCGTTTTCGGGGTTCATGATGATGCGGCTCTGCACCTTTGCCTGGGGCATATTGGGAGCTACATTGATGAAGTCGATGAAGAATTCGCCCGGAGTGTGGGAGATTACGGCGAGATTGGCATAGTGGCCGGCTGCAACTTCGGGAGTGAGTTCTATCTTGAGTTCCTGTTTCTTGTTGTCCATGATGTATTTGTTTAGAAGTTAATATTTTAGGTTTTTGAGATCGAAAGTCAGAGAGTCGAGCATGAGGTTGGAGTCGCGCAGGAAGAGTCTGAATCCGCGGCAGTCGGGGAGTCGGCGCAGGGCGCTCATGTCGATGGAGAGGTAGTAGGCCCGCTCGAAATTGTCGACCGGCGTGTCGAGCTGATGTATCAGGTAGCAGGCGGGGTAGGGGCGGTCGATGGTCAGCGTGTCGACCATGACGAATAGGCGTCGCGGGCGGTCGTCGAATGTCAGCCGTGCGCGCAGGTTGAGGAAGTCCTCCGACATCCATGCCGACAGCAGATAGACCGGATCTCTCCGCCAGTCGGGGAAGCTGTCGATTGTGGCGCCACGCAGCGGGTCGTTGTAGACGGTCGAATAGCCGTGCGCCGTCACGCGGCCCGATCTGTATGGCTCATAAGGGGGCTCGGGAGTGTAGGAGAGCATCAGCCGGTCGCCGACTCTGACTATGGTCGTGTCGATAAGCTGCGGGCAGGTGTAGGTGATCACGTTGTCACCCTCAGGCTTGGTCAGCGTGAATGTCGAGCCGCTGTCGTAGACCTGCCGCAGGCATACGATATCGTAGACGGCTGGAGCCACCGACTCCGGCCCGTCAGTGTCGCGGCAGCCGGCAAGCATCGTCAGCAGGAGCGTCGCGGAAATGATATGTCGGAGCAGGCGCAGCTTCATTTTGAGGATATTGAGGTGATTTTTCCGTCGATCATGTGGATCGTGCGGTCGGTGTCGGCCGCCAGATGCTCGTCGTGGGTGACGATGATGAAAGTATGGCCGAAGTCCCGTCGCAGGTCGAAGAAGAGCCTGTGGAGTTCCGCGCGGTTGTGCGAGTCGAGGCTGCCCGTAGGCTCGTCGGCCAGGATGGCGGCGGGATTGTTGACGAGTGCGCGGGCTACGGCTGCCCTCTGGCGTTCGCCGCCAGATACGGCCGCCGGTTTGTGGTCGGCGCGCTGCAGGAGTCCGAGATAGTCGAGCAGCTCGTTGGCGCGGCGGAAAGCGTCGGCGCGCGATGTGCCCCCGATCAGGGCCGGCAGGGCGACATTTTCCCGCAGCGTGAACTCCGGCAGCAGCTGATGAAACTGAAATACAAAGCCGATGCGGGCGTTGCGGAATCGGGCGAGTGCCTTTCCCGGAAGCGCGAAGATGTCCGTGCCGCCGTAGTCTACTACTCCCGAGTCAGGCTTCTCTATCGAGCCCATGATCTGCAGGAGGGTAGTCTTTCCCGCGCCCGAAGGCCCCACGATGCTGACTATCTCGCCCGCATCAACCTGCAGCGAGATGTCAGAGAGAACCTTCAGCTCCCCATAGCTTTTGTTGATATTTTTCAGAGTGATCATCGCAAATGCGAAGTTACGAAAAAAAAATAATATAACGTGAGTTCCATATAATCAATCTTCAGCCGGTATCGTAATTGAAGATGAGTGTTGCTATAATCGCCGGCCTACGGACGCCATAAATAGATTTAGCCCTCCTGCCCCCGTAAATACATCTCTCGCGGATTACGCGGATGGAGATGCAGGGAATGTGTAGCCCCTCCGGGGCTAAGGAGTTGGAGTGCGTTGACTGTCCACGGGTTCAAGAACCCGCGGTTAACAAAGTAAAGCCACTCCGTGGCTATGCGATACCGTTGCGCCTTGGTCACCTTTACCGGGAAGATCCCTGACTATTCAGCGTTCAGAGCGTAGGTATAACAAGGAAAATGAGTATCTTTGCCCCGTAATACAATCTAAATGTGACTGATATTAGAAAGAAAGTGGTTTTGAGCGGCTACTGCTTTGCCGTTAGCTTCATTTGCACGGCGCTGATGGTGGCCGTATTCCTGATAGCGCTCAACCGGGCGCATGAGCAGTTGTGGGCCGTCTATACGCTCGGAGGTATAATTCTGCTGATGGCCTTGTCGGCGCTCTACTATATGCCCGGCTCGCTGTCGTTTGACGGCAGGACGCTCGACATCCACCGCTCGCTCCGCATAAAGCAGATACCGCTCGCCGAGATCGCCGATGTCCGGCTCTGTCAGCCCACGATGGCAGCAAAGCGCCTTTGTGGCAGCGGCGGATGGTTCGGCTGGTACGGATGGTTTTCGGAGCCTGACCTCGGCCGCTATTTCGCCTACTATGGCCGCGCTTCCGACTGCTTCCTCGTCACGCTCAGGAGCGGCCGCAAATACATGCTCGGCTGCAAGGACGCCCCCGCGATGGTCGCCGCCCTCCGCTCCGCCCTTGCGAAGCAGCGCCCGGCCGTCTGACGGGAATTGCTGCCCGGTAATACAGAAAAAAGACCCGCCTCTGAGGCGGGTCTCTTCGTAAGGTTGGAGTCTCGGAGGCATTTGGTACTCCGGGAGCGGATGTAGAGCCTTAGGGTCAGTCTTTTGTAAACTCTATTGTCGTCGTGGTGGTGAAATTACCGTTGGAGGTGGTATTTTTCAGACACATCTCGTCGTCCGTCAGCTCCTCTACCGTATATACCAGCGAGCCGGCTATCGTGATGGTGCGTTTGGCCTTGTTGTAGCTGTACTTCACCGATGTGTTGTTTGCCAGGTCATTGGGGTCGTGGACGGTCACTTTTGTGTCGGTAAATTCCCAGTAAGCCCCGTTGCCATATTCGGTTTCCTCATGGTTGTAGTAGTCCTGAGCTTCGGGTATGCTCGTCGTATAGGCCGTGGTGGTCACGTCTACATACCATTTGCCTGCCAATTCGCTCTTGGTGCCTGAATTGCCGGGATTTTCCACATCGTCGTCATCGTCGTCTCCGCACGAAGTCATCGCCAGCGAGATCGCAGCGAGAAACAGTGCCGAAAAAATCAGATTAAAATACTTTTTGTTCATATCGCTTTGGTTTTTAGGTTATTAATCGTTGACATAAATTTTGCGGGTGATATAGCCCTGGCGGACGATATAGAATCCCTTTGAGAGTCGGGCTTCCGACCATAGTCCCTGATAGATCAGCATGCCACGGAGATTGTAGACCTCCACATCGGCTTCGGGCGCGATAGCGCCATCCGTTGAGTCATCAGCTTCCACCTCGTCAATCCCGCTTGAGTCATAGCCGATAATATTAGTAAACTTTTCCCATTCGAAGGCTTCTTTATAAAGCGGAACACTTGCATTTGGAACAATCAGCGGAACATTATATGTCTCATCACTGAAAGCTCCGCCCTTTAATTTACCTATTTGGGGAGGAGTAATCGCCTCACAAATAATTTTATTAAAAGTACAATTCAGGAATGCCTTTTCGCCAATCTCCGTGACGGAGTTGGGGATAGTCAGCGATGTCAGTCCTGAGCATCCTTCGAAAGCGGAGTCACCGATAGTTGTGACGGAATTCCCAATAGTGACAGTAGTAAGTTTAGTCTGACAGTTGAATGGAGAATGGTTGTAAGAAAGATTTCGGCCAAGATATAGTTCTTTTAAGGGACAATCATTAAATAGCCCATTATAAACCCCGAAAGAATAAGTATATCCTAAGTTCAATGTCTGGGAGCCATCCTCAATGGTGATTTTTTTCAGTCCGGAGCAGCCGTAGAAAGCGTTGTAGCCGATTGAAGTGACGGAGTAACCGATGGTCAGAGTTGATAATGAAGTTCTATAATAGAATGGCTGATCTGAGTAGTCGGAGGAAGAACAAGTAAAGTTTCTGCCCAAATAGAGCGTTTCCATTGGGACGTTAACAAAGGCATGCTTTCCGAAGCTTAGAGTCTCGGAACCATCCTCAAAGGTAACTTCTTTCAGTCCGGAGCAGCCTTCGAAAGCGCAGGAGCCGATTTCTGTGACGGAGTTGGGGATAGTTAGCGATGTCAGTCCGGAGCAGTATTCGAAAGCGCACTCTCCGATTGAAGTGACGGAGTTGGGGATGGTCAGCGATCCGGTCAGCCCGGAACAGCTATAGAACATATAACTGCCGATACGAGTGACGAAATTACCAATAGTGACAGTAGTTAGTTTTGTCTGATCACTGAATGGTAATAATTCGTAAGAAAGATTTCGACCGAGATATAGTTCTTTTAAAGGACAATCCTTAAATAGCCCATGCCTGTATCCGGCGGAATAATTATATTCCAAGTTTAATATCTGGTCGCCATCTTCAAGTATCACTTTGGTAAGCCCCGAGCAACCATTGAAAGCGGAGGAGCCAATCGAAGAGACGGAGTTGGGGATGGTTATTTCTTTCAGTCCGGAGCAATCGTGGAAAGCCTTATCGCTGATAGTGGTGACCGAGTTGCCGATGGTTATCATGGTCAGCCCGGAGCAGCCGTAGAAAGCGGCTCCTCCGATAGAAGTGACGGAGTTGGGGATGGTTACCGAGGTCAGGCGGGAACAGCCGTAGAAAGCGGCTCCTCCGATTGAAGTGACAGAGTTGGAGATGGTAAGGTTTGTTAATGAAGTTTTTCCATAGAATGGCCGATCTGAGTCAAGGTAGGTAGGATGAGAACGAGTAAAGTTTCTCCCTAAATATAGCGTTTTAATTGGGACACCATAAAAAACATCGTTCCCGAAGCTTAGAGTCTCGGAGCCATCCTCAATGGTAACTTCTTTCAGGCGGGAGCAGTCTCGGAAAGCTTCGGAGTCGATCGAAGTGACTGAGTTACCGATGGTAAGACTTGATAATGAAGTTTTATAAGAGAATGGCTGATGTGAGGCTGTGGGAGTAGAACAAGTAAAGTTTCTGCCCAAATAGAGCGTCTCAATCGGAACGTTATTAAAAACACGCCAGTCGAAGCTTAGACTTTTGGGACCATCCTCAATGGTGACATTTTTCAGTCCGGAGCAGTCTTCGAAAGCGCGGCCGCCGATCGAAGTAACGGAGTTTGGGATGGTCAACGAGCCTGTCAGTCCAGAGCAGCCAAAGAAAGCGGACTCTCCGATTTTTGTGACGGAGTTGGGGATGGTTACCGAGGTCAGTCCGGAGCAGCCGTCGAAAGCTTCGATGCCGATCGAAGTGACGGAGTTGGGGATGGTCAGCGAGCCGGTCAGACCGGAGCAGCCGTAGAAAGCGGAGGAGCCAATCGAAGTGACAGAGTTGCCGATTGTAAGATCTGATAATGAAGTTTTGTTATAGAATGGCCGATCTGAGGCTTTGGAGGAAGAACAAGTAAAGTTTCTGCCTAAATAGAGCGTTTCAATTGGAACGTTATAAAAAACATCGTCCCCGAAGCTTAGGGTCCCGGAGCCATCCTCAATGATAACATTTTTCAGACCTGAGCATCCGCGGAAAGCGTCGTCGCCGATTTTCGTGACAGAGTTGCCAATGGTAAGATTTGATAATGAAGTATGCCAAGAGAATGGATTCATTGAGTCTGGGTAGTAAGAACCAGTAAAGTATCTGCCCAAATAGAGCTTTTCAATGGGGACGTTACTAAAGGCATCCTTTCCGAAGCTTAGTGTCTCGGAACCATCCTCAATGGTAACGTCTTTCAGACCTGAGCAGTCTTCGAAAGCGGAGTTGCCGATAGAATTGACGGAGTTGGGGATGGTTACCGATATTAGTCCGGAGCATCCGTAGAAAGCGTATTCGCTGATATAAGTGACGGAGTTGGGGATAGTCAGAGTTCCAGTCAGCCCGGAGCAGCCGTCGAAAGCATAGCCTCCAATCGAAGTAACGGAGTTGGGGATGGTCAGTTCGCCAGTTAGTCCGGAGCATCCGTAGAAAGCGTAGGAGCCAATCGAAGTGACGGAGTTGGGGATGATCAGATTGCCGGTTAGTCCGGAGCATCCGTAGAAAGCGTAGGAGCCAATCGAAGTGACGGAGTTGG
>CAMWHE010000028.1 GCA_947173955.1 uncultured Bacteroidales bacterium
AATATCAATTTTGCCCATGCGGCTTAGTATAAATTAATTTTTACGACTTACTTATTATGAAAAAATAGAACATAATTAGTTAATCTCCAATTTTTTTGATTGGAAATTTGTGAATACGAATAAAAAAGCCTACTTTTGTGAATAAATATCAATTTACAACCTTTATTTTGGCATTAAGTGACTGATATACAGATAATTACCCCCCCTATTATTTAGGGCATAGCTACATTCGGCCGAGTATGAGATATACTTGGCAAAGGGTATATTATCCGATAAGGAAGTATTATTTAGCATTCGCTTACAATTTCTTACCCTTTATTAAAATAGAATCGTGCGATACAAAAAGTCTCGTACGAGCCTCTCTATATACTAATTTCATACATAATTATAATTGACTAGTATTAATTTTTATATAATAAGATATCATGGACGAAACTTATGTACCTGGTTTAAATAGTAAAAAGCACCAGCCTGCCCAGGAGATTGTGGAACAACCCCAACCTTTAGGAGTATCAAATATTAGTGAGGAATCAGAAACTCCTGTAGTGGGATTTCTATATTCCTTATCCAGAGGCGGAGAACCTGAATGGTGGCCACTTCATATCGGTCAGAATAAAATTGGTAAAGCTGCAGATATGGATATATGTCTTTCCGAACGATCCATTTCGTCGCATCATGCTAATATCAACCTCAAACGGTTGCGTCGCAAAGGAAATTCGCTCGCAGCCAGCATTGTGGATATAGGTTCAAAAACAGGTATAATCCTTAATGATGAAGAACTTGATTATGAACCAAGAACTCTCAAAAATGAGGATATAGTAACATTTGGATTGAATTATAAGTGTGTGGTTATTCTCGTTGATCCTACTAAATACGGATTGGAGGAATCATCAGAGTTTATCCCCGCTGCAAAAATGCCCAAAGTAAGAAAATCCATAGAATTAGACCAAGAACTCGAAGAAGATCCCTTTAGCGGTCTTGATTCTACGACTTCAGATACAATTGGGAAGTTCGATCCTAATGCAACCATAAGTGTAAACGGAGGTATAGGAATAGATTTAAGCGGAGGAGGAACAAAGATTCTGTAATCTTCCATAATTTGATACGAGCCGACAGGAACCTGTCGGCTGGTTCAAATATATACTCTTTTATACCTTTTGATTATTTTCTCACAGGCTTTTACCGATGTCAATAGTAACTATAGTAGACGATACTGACAAGCGATATCATTATTTGGTGGATAAAAACCTTCCTCCAATCGGGAAAGGTGGAATGGGTACTGTTTATCGTGGAGTTAGAGTGGATACTTCTAACCCTGACGATAAAAGACCTGTCGCCATAAAATTCCTCCATGATAATATTGAGAGTAGTGAACAAATTATTCCAAGAGAACGTAGAACCGCTAACTTAAAGATTCTCCACGAGAATGTAGTAGAGATGATGGGATTTGTTACCATGACGGTTAAAACCGGCAATACCCACAGAAAGCGTTATTTTGTAGTAAGTGAACTGCTTAACGGTGTCAATTTGCTTAATTTGGTTAAAGGTTATACTAATGATTTAAGTGGAAAGCCATTTGAATTTGCACAGATGATGCTTCAGCGTTTCCGCTTGGATCGGCATCTATTTGTGACTGATATCGTCATAAATATCTTGAAAGGATTAAAAGCAATACATGATGCAGGATATATACATCGGGATATAGATCCGAGTAATGTAATGTTAACGACTGACGGTAAAATTAAAATAATCGATTTCGGTATTTCAAAGAAAATTGATTCCGGAGGCAATTCCGATCCATCTCTTACAATGGATGGTACAAGTATTGGAAAGGCGGTGTACACGAGTCCGGAAGTGCTATCGGGCCAACTGGAAGTGCAAAATGCGTCATCGGATTTATATTCAGTTGGAATAATGATCTATGCTTTAGCTGTGGGGCATTTACCGTTCAGCGGCACGAGAACCGAAATTATGATTCAGAAAGTCCAGCGCCCGTTACCTGTGGATGATATTGCAGATAAGTCGCTCCGACGCATTGTTCGCAAAGCTACTGCAACCAATCAAAGTAATAGGTATAGTAATGCAACTCAATTCATAGATGATTTAACTTCAAATAAGCCGGAGGGAAGTCTTCCGTTATGGGCTTGGATTAGTGGTATAGTAGCTATACTCATCATCTTTAGTGTTGTAATTTATTTTCTGATTAGAAATTGATACAACTTTTGTTTAGGAATGACAACTACGAAGAAACAATATATCGATCATAATATGGGAAAACGCAAATCAATCGGGGTCTTAAGACGACTTGCGCTTATAATGAACTTGGTAACAGCCCAGATGCTGTGGGCGCAAAGTGCAACCATAACTCAATCTGTCCATTCATCTAAGGATGCTCCCGTTATAGGGGAAACAATACATTTTATTGCCGGATCAGGATATGTTCAATATAATGTCGAACTTAATGCTCTGGTGCAAGACATAATTGAAGCTTTTTGGGTAATAGATAATCAGCGCACTGAGATAAAGTATACTTTGCATGATCAAGCAGCGGTTTTTGATCCATATATTTTGACTCCAAATGAAGCAGGTACATATGCGGCTCCGTCAGCTTTGATAACGTATGTGCCAAGTAATGGAGCAGGTGAAGCCCCCGGAAATATGACTGTTGAGGCGAAAGGATATTCTGTAATGTCGTATAGCATTCCGTCAAGTGGATTAAAAGTCTCCCCATCAACTGTCGTATTCGAGGAGACACCGATGACTTTCCTTGTTGAACAGTCAGGAGGTAATCCCGAGGGATGGGAATATTCATTTAGCAATGTTGATTCCTCAAATGGAAATCAGGCTACAGCAACTGCCAAAATGTCATTTAACAATCTGGCTCCAGACGTTGATGTTAAGAACATTGCGCCTGATGGATCTTCTCTTTGGCTGAATGAGCATCAGACGTTTGGTGTAACGGTGTTCCCTAATCCAACACTATCACTATCTGTGCCGGCTCGTACAGAATATGTACCGGGTGAAACCATAACCTTGACGGCATCAACGGAGGGAGGTGACCCATCATCTTGGAACTATTTATGGACTGTTAATGGTACTGCCGCCGGTAATAATTCACAAATATTTAACTATATTACTGAAAATTCGGGAAATAATCCTGTCCAGAGTATAATTGAGATCACGGCCACTAATGCGCCGAATGGTATTGATGCCCCTAAGGTACTGAAAAAATCATTTTCAATTATTACTTATCCTACTCCCAAATTTACAGGCCTTTCCAAGCATCCTACGGCTGTATATAGTGATAATGCGCTTAATATCGCATTTACCGTGACCGGGGGAAATCCCGACGGTTGGCAATATCTTCTTAAGGAAAATGGTGTCATTTTTCGTACCCAAGCTATAGCACCCGAGCAAGAACAAATAATAAATCTTGGTGTCGGCTCCATAACAGAACCTTATTCTTCATTATATAGTATTGAAGTTTCAAATTCATATGGAGATCAGACGTTTTCCGGCTCTGAAGAAACGACAATTTACTATTATCCCACTCCCACGGCTTCATTAAAAGCACCCGAAGAAAATAGTTACTTTTCAGGGGATGAGATAGAACTTTCAGTTATTACCTCAGGTGGAGATGATCAAGCATGGTCATATGCTTGGACTGTGGATGGTCGCTCAATTGGATCTAATAGTCCCACACAAAAAGTAGTATTGTCGAATACGGGAAATTCAATGAGTTCGGTCGTAATCAGTTGCCAGGCGGAAAATGCTCCAAATGGAATTGAAGCTCCTGCATCGTTCCCCCTTTCATTTACGGCTAATGTCTTTCCGACACCTTCTGTAGAAAGTATTGCATTGCCATATTCTGCTGTTTTTTCAGGAACAGAAATATTACTTGAACCGAAAACTAATGGAGGAGATCCTTCTGCATGGACATTCTCGTGGTTTGACAATGATATACAAGTGAGTAGCGAGGCTATTTTATCATATTCAGCAGTCAATAACACGTTGAATCCCGAAGTGCATACGCTTAGGCTCGTGGCAAAAAATTCTGTCGGTTCCGGCTCAAAAGAGTTTGTGCAGGAGTTACCCGTTACGATATGGCCTTCGCTGTCGGGTAATCTCTTAGTTCCTGAAATCAACGAGTGGTTCAATGACAGGACGTTTGATCTATCCTGGGATCTTAAAGGGGGCTCTCCGTCAGCCAGGACCTATTCATGGAGCATCGTTTCCCCGATGCCGGTAGATCTGGGCACGGGATCAACACTTCATTACACTACTGTCAATACCGGAAATGAGGGTGTTCAATATACAATCAGAGCGGAAGTAACAGATGCCCCTGCAGGAATTGACAAGCCAGCGGTAACTGTACAGGACTTTGTATTCACTGTATATCCTACTCCGCAGATTTCCTCCTTGACCTCAAGTTTTAATACCGTATTCAATGGAACAACGGTAGATCTGACTGCGTCCGTCACCGGTGGCAAGCAATCAGCTTGGAGCTATCAGTGGTCGCAGAATAGTGTGGAAGTGCAGGGAGCAGAGGCTTTGACACTGTCGCGTACGTTGTCCAACACGGGGACAGGCATGTTGACGGATAAATTTACATTCACGGCAACGAATACAGTTGGCGGCGAAACAATATCACTAAACAACGAAGTTCCTGTCAATGTTTGGCCTACGCCCATGGCCAATATGGTAGTCCCCGAATTTGATGAGTATTTTGATGGGGACGCCGCTGCGTTCTCCATTAGTACTCAAGGGGGAGATCCAACTGCATGGACTTATCAATGGATGGTCGATGGTGGAATAATGTCCAATAGTGCTTCTTCGTTTAACTACACATTTTCTAATACAGGGACAACACCGGTAAGTAAAACAATAACCTGTATTGCTACAAATGCGCCTGCAGAAATCTCTGCTCCGCAGGAAAAGACGATGTCATATACTGTAACGGTATATCCTGCTTTATCCATTGAAAGTTTAGCACTACCATATTCGTCGGTATTCAGTGGAACAACTGTACCTTTTAAGGCAAAGACTTCAGGAGGTAGGTCTGACGGATGGACCTATGAGTGGTTTGATAACGGTCAGCCGATAGGTGTAAATAGTCCTGATTTAAGCTACGTTGCCCAAAATAATGAGAGTACTTCTGCGGTACATAAACTTACAGTAAAGGCTGTTAATACAATTCAATCCGGTTCTCAAGAATTGTCGAGCGATTTTGAATTAACGATATATCCTGCCCGCACGGCAGCCCTGACAGTTCCTGAAATCAACGAGTGGTTCAATGACAGGACGTTTGATCTATTCTGGGATCTTAGAGGGGGCTCTCCGTCAGCCAGGACCTATTCATGGAGCATCGTTTCCCCGATGCCGGTAGATCTGGGCACGGGATCAACACTTCATTACACTACTGTCAATACCGGAAATGAGGGTGTTCAATATACAATCAGAGCGGAAGTAACAGATGCCCCTGCAGGAATTGACAAGCCAGCGGTAACTGTACAGGACTTTGTATTCACTGTATATCCTACTCCGCAGATTTCCTCCTTGACCTCAAGTTTTAATACCGTATTCAATGGAACAACGGTAGATCTGACTGCGTCCGTCACCGGTGGCAAGCAATCAGCTTGGAGCTATCAGTGGTCGCAGAATAGTGTGGAAGTGCAGGGAGCAGAGGCTTTGACACTGTCGCGTACGTTGTCCAACACGGGGACAGGCATGTTGACGGATAAATTTACATTCACGGCAACGAATACAGTTGGCGGCGAAACAATATCACTAAACAACGAAGTTCCTGTCAATGTCTGGCCTACGCCAACATCTGCCATTATTACCCCGGAAAGGACGGAATGGTTTTCTGCTGAAGAAATTCCTTTGAGTGTGGATGTGAACGGTGGCGATCCCGCAAATTGGAACTTTATTTGGACTTACAAAGGCCAAACTTATCAGGGCCAGAATTACATATGTATACCTGTAAATGATACTGCAGAACCGACTCTTGAAACCGTGTCTGTTACCGTTACCAATACTCCGACTGACATTAATTTACCGTATTCGACAACTTATGAATATAAGTTTACGCTTTATCCTACCCCCGGTATCCATAATCCCCAGCAAAATGGACAATCCATATTCGACGGGGAAAAAATTATACTCCAGATTACAGCCGTAGGAGGTAAACCCGGTGGTTGGACCTATCACTGGACAAGAAATGGAGAAACCATAGATAATAGTTCAGATAAGCTTGAGCAGACATTGACTTTATCAACATCAAGCGCGGAAAGTTACTATTATGAAGTTACAGCAACGAATGAATTTGATAATGTCTCAAGAAGTTTCACTCAACCGTTTAATGTCACAGTATGGCCATCACCTACAGCTGTCCTGAACAAACCTGAAAGAGATGCTTGGTTTGTTGAAGAGACTGCCGCACTTAATATTGAAGTAGATGGAGGAGATGGCTCGGCTTGGACTTATCAATGGTCAGTAGATGGTGAAATAGCTGAGAACGAAGATGGTACATATGATTTTAGACCTATTTCAGCCCCAGCCGGAGGGTCTCGTAGGACTGTCAAAGTAATTGTCACAAACTCACCGGAAGGAATAGCTGCACCGTTTACATATACTGATACATATACTTGCATGGTGTATCCCCGCCCTTATATCAGCCACGAGGAAAAATATGATAATCTGGCGGTATTTGGAGGTAATTCAGTGACAATGTCTATTCAGGCACTTGATGGTTATCCTGAAGGTTGGAGTTTTAAATGGCTCAGAAATGGGGATATAATTGACGGTAATGGCACGTCGCTCACTGATACCCCTGAGAACTTAGGAGATGATCTTATGATATATAAGTATGAGATCGAAGCGATTAACGCGCTATACGATACATCTATTCGATTCAGCCAAGAATTTGATGTCAAAGTATGGCCAAAACCATCCGTAGAATTTGGTAATGTCCTTTTATCAAATGTACTTTCCGGTGACAACATAACAGCAGAAGTTAATACAACCGGTGGCGATCCTGACCGGTGGTCTTATGTATGGTATCTTAATGGGAAAGAAGTTACGGGTGAAGAAAGAAATATTTTCACAACTCAGGCAATTAATAATACAGATCAGAGCATCCTTAACAACATATCTGTAGCAGTAGTCAACTCTCCTGAAAATATTGGCGAGCCGTATACTAAAAATCTTTCATATGAGTATACGATTTGGCCGGCACCTTCGAGTACAAGCATTATAGGTGAAAATATCACAGTTGTAAGTGGAACCGATCTTAATATAGGTGCTGAAATATTCGGAGGTCAAGAAGGGGAATGGTCTATAGTCTGGACGTTAAACGGAATGACGTTTAATAATGACTTATCTAATTATGCCTTTAAGGCCAATAATGACGGCTCCAATGTTGTCACGGATGTCTATACCCTTTCGTTAATAAATCGTGTGGAAGGAGAAATCCGTTATCAAGCTTCCTATACATATCATGTAAATATTTATCCCAAACCGGTGGTATCCACGGAAAACACCGATTTTGAAGCGTACTATGGTAATAATGTAAATCTGTCTGTTTCGGGGAAATATGGATATCCGGACGGGTGGAAATACGAATGGTCTGCAAGTTTACCGGATCAGGCATCTGTAATATATACTGTTCCCGAATCTGATGAGGATGATGAAGAGTTCATTGTCACGCTTAAAGTAACTAATAGTTACGAAAATGAAATATGGCTGTCTCAGGATTATGTATTCAGAATACATGGATGGAGTAGAGGAGAAATCAGCCCGGGCGTGGAACTTGAAAGTGATTATAATGGACATATCACGACCGAACTATCGACTGTTCAGAAAGGAGGTTACACCAATGGATGGTCATATCAATGGTCACTCAACGGACAGTACCTTGTTGAGGGAATTCCGTCACTCGTTGTCACGGAAACTAACTATGGTGATGATGCTGAAATGTTTAATTGGGAACTTGTAGCCACTAATACTCTCAATGGTATTGTAGGATCAAGCACGGTAATACCATTCTCGACCTGCCTGTGGCCGGTAATTAAAGCGCCTGAAGGTTTTGTAATATCTACACTTGATACTACATGCGGGAACACCGTATCCCTCAGTGTCATCCCTGATAAGGCATCCGGTGGATATAATGATCAGTGGGTGTATACATGGCGCGCGGATGGTGTAGACCTTGGTATAAACGGTCCAACGATAGATTACACCCCTGAAATTACTTCTACAGAAATGTCAATGTCAGAGATTTCCCTTGGTCTTCAACTTACAAATATAGGCCCGAAAGGGACTAGTTGGTTCGACCAAATTTATCCTTCACAGACATTGAGGGTTTACAATCGGCCGATGACTCCGTCTCAACTCGTACGTAAAGGAAATGGATCAACATGTACCCTTATCGCCATGACCGAACTAACAGATATGCAACTCTCAGCTGCTGATTATAAATTTGTATTCGGTTATACTGATGCTTCTGGCAGAGACATATTCATGCCTGCAAGTGCTGAACGATTCTGTCGATTCGCAGCGACGTATACAATAATCCGGCAAATGATTTTTGGGTTTATACTCAATGGAATTACAGAAATGGAGCTGTAGTTACCAGTCAGAGACGTCATCTTTCTGGTGCTGTTGACGATTATAATGGTTCAAGTTTTGAGGCTATAGGTCGAGGAGACCACTCCGGTCTCTCAGATATAGAAGTCAATGATGATATATATATTGACTCGAGAGGCTTTAAAGTTCAGCTATCTTCTCCCGCGGAAATAACGGTGAAAATCACTAATTTAGCCGGACTTACAGTGTTTAATGAACATTATAATATTACCGATAGCCTGTGTGTATATTTTAACGAGGAGAAACTCCTTCCGGATGTATATATCGTGATAGTTGAAGCAGGAGAAATGGTAAAAACTAAGAAAGCAGTCATCAAATAAGTAAGTGCCACACATCATGAAACGCATTAAAACCCACATCATAGCACTCATGTTGCTGACACCTTGGGTGCCTGCACAGTCTGAGGTTCCCACTAATTCACAGGCGCGCCGCGTCAACCTGAATTCTTTACGTGCTATCGAGGTATATGAAAACTATTCAAGCCTTATGAATGACGAGGCGGAAGAGAATTTCCGTTATATCTTTGATAATGATTCAGTCAAAATTTATAATGATCTTCCCGGACTGGCAAAAGAAGACTCATTGCTGTTAGACCGTTATATTGAACTTGCTCGTGCCCAGCGAGGAGTCTTTGTATCTTTGGCCAATATCCGGGGAGGAAAGATCTCAGATGGTGGCGATAAATGGATCGTACCGATTACCTTTGATAAAGAAATCAGGTATAATACTCCTAATGGCGCAATAATTTCGAGCATGGAGTATTATGACGGCAAACCCTATAAAATGGAAGCAATAGTAGAAGTGGATAAGGATACATATGAGTCCCATATCCGTTCTTTGAAAGGCGCAATCGACAGTAAAAAGCCGCGTCTTTCCCCCGGCTTCTTTATTGTAAACATGAATGATCCCAGGGATCTCAATGTCCTTAACTCCGGCAAGAAGCTCAGATTCAGTAAATATGGACAGGCTTTTATATATGAGCCGATTAATCTTACATATGCTGATGATGATATGAACATGAAGGTAATTACTTCAGGCGAAGGCGATAATCGGAAGTTCAGCTTTGCTTATCACCCTATGCGTTGGCGTGTCAAGCCTTATTATGAATTTGGCTTGGGTGATGCATATAAGATTGATGCGGCAGGGGTAATTGAAAGTTCCACAACCGATATTAGCCTTGGAGTGGATTTTGGGTATATTTTACCCTCGCGAAGTAAATTTAAGGTTGGTATATTTTCAGGATTAGGTTTTTCTTCCGGCAATATCAATCTTAATGCTGCTAACATTAACTATAATTATGAGGCTGACGGAAATGCTGATATGGACGGTGATACTTATATCCGCCATTATGAATTGTCAAATGTTACCCAATCGGCCAAACTATCCTATATGACGATTCCATTGTATGTGGACTTCGATTATCGTATCAATCAGAGAGTGTCGGTATTTGCTGATCTTGGAATCAAGATGTTTTTGAACATGGGTTCCAAAATTGATAAATTTTCTACGGATGTGTACAGTTACGGCGTCTATCCCCAATATCAAGATCTCATGATGAATGAAAGTTGGCTTAATGATTTTGGCAATACTTCCTTGAATTTGGGTAATGTGCGTGCCGACAATCCATTTAAAGGATTCGGTGCTGATATGATTGCCGGTGCGGGTGTCAGAATTAAGGTCGTGGGTGCTCTTTCTGTTGACGTGGCTTTGTTGTATACAGCCTCTCTGATAAGCCGGTTCGAAACCAAAGAGATTGGTTCGGTACCTTCAGGACGTGTAAGCCCGTCAGACATACCCGTAAAATATACAGTTGCGGCAGGACAGACTATTGATAACACTCTAATGGACTATTGCAAAATTAAGAATAACCCGCTTAAGTTGAAGATCGGTATTATATACAAATTCTGATAAGTCTAATGTAAGATAATATTTCTGAATTTTAACATGGAAAAGAAATTTAAATGCCAGTCATGTGGCCAATCATTTATCGGTGACACCTCGAAGTATGTTACCTGTCCTAACTGCAAGTCTGATAATGTTGCCATCGATGCCGGTAAGAGCAAAATTATTAACTATTTACTTGTTGCAGCAGGCTCTATAGTCCTCATACTACTGATCGTTTTCGCAGTGAAATACATCAAAAAAAGTGATTCGAAAGGCGATAGCATTGAATCCATTTCCCAAGTAGAAGATCAAGGTGAAACCGCTAATGAGGAAGTCTCTCAGGCCGAAGTGGATGCAGTGGCACAGAATATGGCTCCGGAAATAGCGTTTGAGCGAACAGATCAGCCAAAATATGATCCTAAAACCGAAACCTATAGTCTCAATGTCAAAGCCCATATGATGGGAGGAAATATTGACAACACGAGTATTGTATATACATTAGCTACAATTAATGATGTCGAGGTAGCTAAAAGCGACAATGGTCAGTTTAAAGGTATTCCTCCTGTTAGCGATAAATCAAATCCTGACTGTAGCTATATAGTGTACGCACAAGCTATGCGAGATAATAAGGTACTTGAAAATGGTAAAATTTCTAAGATAATTGCCGGCTTCGTAGTGGTGCCTAAAGCATCTTCTGTTACAAAGCTCACAGTTGCGCAGGTGCAGTCGCTGATTGATAGGAAGGCCGGGGCTTCTGAGATAAGCGCTAATCAGTCGTTGACCCATCCCTGTGCAGTGCGCTGTCAGGGTACTATGGAAAATGCATCGGCTGTCAAGAGCCTGACCAAACTTATTGAACGTCTTGATATGGACGAAGACATGTCGGTAAAGGTAGTATCACTCGAATATGATGATTTAGGACGAGTTAAATGCGTCGTTTTTACCCCGTCATATAAATAATCATTAATTACACTATACCATGCAGTTCAAGCATATCTTTACAATACTTATAGGAATGATGCTGGTCGTTACAGCCTACGGCCGCAACATTACAGTGGTCTATATTGCCCATGATGTCGATACTCCTGTCGAGAAGCTGATGAGTAAGCTTGAGAGGTATCATGATAAAATTGGAGCAGATGATGAAGACATGAATAATCGTACGATTTTCTATATGTCATCGGGTAGCAACCCGATTGTGGCAGATATGAAAAGTGGTGATACCGATGAGGATAATTACGAGCGAGTTATGCGCGAGTTTGAACGTAACTATCATGATGTGGATGGCGAATATGATGCGGAGAGATTTATAGATCTCTTTGCAAATGACGACTTTCTCTCATCCTTAGGTGAACTTGATGTGAATGACATGACTTTCGAATTCTATGTGACTCCGTCTTTTTGGTCAACTAATAATAATCAAAAGTTTTTGGCCACGTTGTTTTATTCGCTTGGCCTTGAACGATTCACTGATCCAAAAAGTCCCCAGTTCACCCGCGATTTAAACTTTACCGTATTTTTCCCTTCTATGGAGGATGTAAGACTATGTAAAGGTCAGGAAAATAAGCCCTTTGGAGATCGAAATTTAAATAATATCAACTCAATTATCGGTACTACCGGATTTATTGGTTCATACGATTGAATTTTGTTTGAAATTTCTAATAGTTTTTTTGATTTATGAAATCGATATATAAGATACTTTTGATTGTGGCATGGTTGATGATTCCATTCATAAGGATCTCGGCCGATGCTACTCTGCCTGCAAAAGTTGAGGCATTCAAACCATCCGTCGTCTTAAAGCAACTCGTTTTTGAAAATGAATTGGACGATATGAATAAAAAAGGTGATTGGGGGCAGAAAAAAGAACCTCGTGAAAAGAAACACTGGGTAGTATACAGTGACCGTGATAAGAATACAACTTACCGCTCCCCTGACACATCTTCTCCAATGGGAGAGCTTTCGTTTAACGAGCGTGTTATTATTGCCAAGATCCAAAACGGCTTTGCACTCGTGTATTCTGACCCGAAATTTACTACCTGGCCTGCCTATAGTGAAAAAGCCGTATCAAAAGGATGGGTTCCGATGGAAAATCTTCTTCTTTGGGAGTCATGTCCGGCTGATGAAAAAGGAATATACCAGAAAGCACTTCTTGCTGCTGACCTTGATGCGAAAAAATCTGCCAATCAAATTGGTGGAAGATTTACCAATCCGTCACTCCTAACCGGCAAGCAATCTATAAAGACGGATATGACCTTTTACTATGTGATGAAAACCGATAAGGCAACCGGAATGAAATTGCTCGCCAACCAGCCACGAATGGACGGAAATACCAACAAGGTCCTTTACGGTTGGATCGACCCCGGAAACTATGTGCCCTGGAATCAGCGCTCTTGTCTTGAACCAAACTGGGCTCCTAGAGATGTCGAGTATTTTAATTCTCCTGATGGTAAGAAATATCCTATTTATCCCGATCCTGAGATGAAACAGGAGGCTCCCACATTTTATCGTTATGGTGTGATTAATCCTGATGATGCAAAACCAACTTCAACGACTCGATTCCGTATGAATGCATATAGCACCAGATTCCCAATTCTTGATCAAGATGAAGCTAAATCAAATGTATATAAAATGACTACATTTGGTACGGCAGGTCGAGCTGTAATAAACCCGGATAGAGATGCTATACCAGCTGAGAAGCAGGCAATTATCAATCAAATCGAAAAGATCAAACATATCAATATCATCTTTGTAATAGACGGCACGCGTTCCATGAAACCATATTTCGCAGCTACTAAAGAGGCGATTAAACTTGGCTTGTCATATTTCGATCCCAATAAATTCACATTGCGTGTAGGCGCTGTCATATACCGCGATTATACTGATGGTGAGTATCTTACGGAAAAGGTGCCCCTTTCCAAACCAAACAGTCCTCAGCTACTTTCATTCCTTGATAGTGCAGGCAAGTACGGTGCTACAAGTTCTCCATCTGATCATACTATTGCAGAGGCACTGTTCAAAGGCCTTGAAGTTGCAACAGATCCGACAGCTATGGGATTCAATAAGGATGAATCGAATATCATAGTTGTGATTGGCGATTGCGGTAATGATCCTAATGATACCCGTTGCCTTACTTCTGAACAAATTGTAAAACGATTGGTCGCTAATAATATGCAACTTATATCATTTCAGGTGGAAAGTAATACTCCATTGGCTTACCAATTGTTTAATGAACAGATGCGATCGATTATCAAGGATAATCTTACAAAGCAGTATCACGCGCTGAACCCTAATGTGAAGATAAAATTCTCGCCACGTGACAACGGATATGATTTCAAAAGTAATGCCAATACGGAGTTCTTTATAGGGTCTATTCGTCGACCTAAAGAAGAAGTTGAAATTGTTAATCCGGCATCTATTGCTGTATTAATAGAAGAAAACATTAGAAAATTTGCTGAAAGCGTCCAGTTGCAGCTTGATGTAATCGTAAATGGAGAGACAGGTGTTTCTCTGATAGAAGGTGATGAAAACAGTCAGGGTGTGAACGTTTCCGATGCATTTATTATCAGCCGAATTGGTGAAAAAGCATTTAAAGTCCTCAAAGATGCAGGTGCGGCAATCGCATTTACAGGTTATGCTCCAAAACAAGATGCTCAAGGTCGTAACTATTGGAAACCTGTCGCATTCATGTCTTCACAGGAATTGGAGATTCTAATAAATCGACTTGGCAATCTATATAATAATGCAAATCCCGAAGGAGACCGTAAGCCTTATGTTGATGCTGTAAAGGCTCTCATTCGTGTGATGGTTCCTGACAAAACAGAGAAAGAAGTCGATGAGATGGGCATTGAAGAGGTGATGCGTCTTGCTGCGGGTCTCAATGAAGCTTCCGATGCGGTAAAGGGCCGATCGTTGAAAGAGATACAGGATCCCAGAGTTGTGCCGGCTGATGAATATATTACGTTGATAAATACTTTCAAAAGTAAATATAAGGCCCTTAGAGATGGCGTTAAGAGTTCTTCATATAAATACTCTTATCAGACGCCCAACGGCCAAAAATTTTATTGGATACCTGTAGAGGACCTGCCTTAATGAATTGGTTTATATAGTAAAAAAATGAATCAACCGCTATTATTTGATATTAAGAACCTGAGATGCTCTTACGATAAAAATTATCGTGAGGGTATCTCCAAGGTCGTGCTTGAAATTAACAACCTTGAAATCCCTCGAGGAAAAAAGATTTTCATAGTCGGAGAGTCAGGTATCGGCAAAAGTACTATTCTTGAGACACTCGGTATGATGAATAATACCATTGTGTCGGGTGATGATACAAGATTCTTGTTCTATGATGCCGATGGTAATTGTACAGACCTTCCTCGGCTTTGGGAAAAGAAAAACGAGCGTGTTCTAAGTGATTTCCGATTGAGAAATTATTCGTTTATCTTTCAGAGCACCAATTTGATGCGAAATTTTACGGCTTTCGAGAATGTTGCTTTCACACGCATGTTACAAGGTTACTCACGTTTTCAGTCATTTCAACGGACGCGGCAGGCTCTTGATCTCCTCGGGTTAAATCATGTTAGTGAGGACAGATTAGCTCACGAACTATCAGGCGGCCAGCAGCAGCGACTTGCGTTTGCCCGTGCCATTCTTCCTGATTTCACGGTACTTTTCGGCGATGAGCCTACCGGAAATCTTGACGGGGAGAACGCTGAGCGTGTTATGCAGATTCTCACTGAGAAACTTGATGATCTCGGTGGGGCTTCGGCAATCATTGTCAGCCATGACATGCACCTTGCTGTGAAATTTGCAGATGTGATTGTAAAGATACGAAAGGAAACTCGGCCGTCGCGTGAGGATGATAACGAGATGATTGCATTTGGAGTAATTGATTCATCATGTATATACACACCATCTCAAGTAGATCGGAAAGAATGGACAAATGGTGAAAATGTCTATTCAGCAGAAGACTTTGAGAATTTCTTACGTAAGAAATAACATTTAAGTTCTATGTTAAGCGAACATCTTCAATTACTAATTAAGCGCGAGAGTAAGGAAGTACTTGGTCGCAGATACGCAAACCTATGGTTGCTTACCCTCGTCCTGTCCGCTATGTTCATATCTATTGCATTCAGCAACGGATCAATGAATTATCTAAGCTATAAAATGAATGATCCATTCACAAATTGGGTCAATATATCAAATGGATATGGAAGCTCCGAGTTCGAAAGATTCCATCAGGAAATTGAAGAACCGGACATCCAAGATCACTATGGTTTCAGTGATGTGGAAGCTGATAAACAGTTCTCGTTGACTTTTATTGGAGATACCGGAGACAGCTATTATCTGCAGAACCGGTTTTTCGGGAATATCAAAAGTGCTCTGGTAGAAGCTATATTGAGCGAGGATAATGTAGTAGGAGGCTGTGCTGTGGATTTTGACAGACTCAGCAATCAGACCGTAGGTTTCATTATTACAGAGGATGCATTGCATAAGCTAAAATATTCTTTAGATAATGTACCTGCATATCTTGACCATCTTTCGTCGAGTGTGGGAGCTGATACTCTCGGAGTGGAACTTATCGATGGGATATTTGCAGCTGCGCCCGTACCCCTTCTCGGTGTTGTTAAACGTCTGCCGGGAAACATGGATATGATCGCTGCCAGATATTTCTTTGAGCAATTCAACAATGATCCACTATATCCATTTGATTTGAACAGAGAGGAATATCAGAAATCACTCATTTTCTTTGCCGATGAAAGTGTGAATAAGGAACAGATTTTTGAGGCTGCAATAGCGGCAGCTCCTGATTCTCTAAAAAATTCGCTTGGTATTGTCACTGACTCACACGATTCATATAAGCAATTAACGACGTGGAAATCAGGAGAAATTTATACGTTGACGGTGGAAGATATCAATACAGTGCCCGTTGAAGCCATCCAACAGATATCAAAAGGTATTTTGAGTGCCTTTAAAGGCAAGGCTGACGTGAAACGCCTGTTTGACTATGAAGGTACGGACCATACTTTGCCGGAATACGATTTCCTTTCAGTAAATTTCAGTACGCTTGATTCCATACGACCGTTTGAGGCTTATGCGAAGGATAATTTCAATGTTCAGATAGAGATGTCTCAGGTTAACGCGAAGGAAAACTTCAATGCCGTGTCAGTGATGGCCAATATACTTTCCTGGGCAATGATTGTGTTTTCAATGGTATGTATAATAATGTTTATCATTAATATGCTCCAGAGTTATTTCCAGAAGGTTAAACGTAATTTGGGAACATTTAAGGCATTTGGCATGAATTCTCAGTCTTTGATAAGCGTGTATTCTCTTATAATTATCGTTATAGTAGTAACAGCTACCATACTGGCACTCGTGCTGACATGGTGTATCCAAGAGTTGTTGCCATTATTTGGAGTCTTGAAAGATGGTAGTTTCGACTATCTGTCGCTATGGAGCATGAAGACACTATGGTCCGTACTGATAATTTTTGTGGCTACTCTACTGACAGTCCGTATCGTTATGGGTAGAATGCTTCGGAGTACTCCCGGTGATTTGATATATGACCGAAATTGATAATAACAGATTTGAGCCGTAGATTATGACTTCGGAATATAAAATACGAGTCCCACGTATGACCGATAACATATTTGTTGACGGAAAACTGGTGTATCTTTCCACAGGAATGCGGTGTGTCTACGTATTTGACCGTACCATTCCACCTCTCGGGCGAGGTGGAATGGGACAAGTCTATCTTGGCTACAACTGCCGGAATGGAGCACGGGTTGCGGTTAAGCAGCTTCATCCGCATCTCAGTTCCATACCTTGGCTCAGGAAACGCACACGCGAGGAGTCATCACTTACATTCAGCCACCCGAATATTGTAGAGATGCATGGTTGTTGTGAATCGCGCAGTGGTAAAGGCCCTCTATTTGTAATTTCAAGTTTCGTTTCAGGTAAAAATATTGATGATTTCGTTAATTCGAGTTCAGCTTTAAACGATGCTGATGACCGAGCCGAACGTATTGTTACTTTGTTATTGCCGCTTTTCGATGCACTGGAATTTCTTCACAGACAGAACATACATCACCTTGACATCAAGCCCTCAAACATAATGATTGACAGCTTTAGCACAGTAAGGCTTATGGATCTTGGTGTTGCTAACAGTAGTATGGATGTGGGATGCTTTGGTGATAATGAATTTGGCGTGATAGGTACGCCAAGTTATGCGGCTCCTGAACAATTCATAATCCCCGGGAAATCTTCACATGTCGATGGGCGAGCTGATCTATATGAGATGGCCGTGGCAATCTATAAGCTTATTTGCAATACGAATCCGTATGACAGCAAATCTGTTGAGGAATCATATAGACTTCATTCTGAAAATGCTCTCCCTGAACATATTGCGCTACCGAAGAGAATATATGATGTACTCGTCAGAGCTACTGATCCGGAGCCTGACAATCGATATCCTACAGCGGAAGAAATGAAGAACGCCTTAAAAGAAGCTATCACTCCCCCGAAAAAGCGCCGGTTTTGGCCATTTTCATAACAAATTTATAGTTAAAGAATCAAATTTTGAAACCTATCATACCATAAGCGATGGACATTATCAGACCAAAATTGCCTTTTTATGGCATAATGACATCATATATAGGAGGTCGTAAAGAAAATCAGGATACATGCGGCTACTCCGAAACAGAGCGCGGACTCCTCGTAGTAGTGTGCGATGGCATGGGTGGTGGCCCAGGAGGGAAAACCGCATCTCGCACTGCCGTAGAGGCAATCGTAAACTATGTCCAGAATAGTTGTGTGGTAAGGCCTCTTAGTAAGGAACCTGCGATAGTATCCGTCGAAAACAATGCAGAGGGCGATTCCCCTGAAGCAGTATCTGATGAAATCGCTGAGATTTCAGAGAATCCTGCAGACATGCCTACCACTCATGCTCCTTTACCTGCTGCTCCGGTAGCGAATGCTGAGATACTACGCGAAGCTATAAATGCTGCAAATACAGCACTTCGCGAATGTATTAAAGTGCAACCGAAGCTAAATGGGATGGGGACAACAGTCACGGCAATGCTTATCAACAACGAAGGTGCGTCCGTGGCACATGTTGGAGACAGCCGAATCTATCAACTTCGACATAAGAAAATAGTATTCCGAACCGGTGATCACTCAGAAGTTGGAAAAATGGTCCGTAAGGGAATTCTTACTGAGGAGCAGGCTCGCTTGTCGGCGATATCCAACATCATAACCCGTGCATTGGGAATAGGCGATACTGTGGAAGTAGATACAGCCACGTTATCAGTAGAGGCGGGCGACAGATTCGTGCTGTGTACCGATGGCATATGGGGGTCGATGCCTGAACCGGAGTTGGTAAAAATGTTCTGCCAGAAAGGTGATATTGACACTATAGCCCGCAAACTCAATAATAGAGTTGAGGAGATGGGTATTGAAAAAGGTGGCCATCATGATAATTTCAGTATGATTATGCTGCTTGCTGTCAACGAACATGATCACAATATTCTGGAAACGGATAATGCTGAGTCTTCAAAGGTTACGATTAATCATGATAAGAGGAAAAGTGTATTTTCTCGACTCAGTTCCCATGTCATTGCTTTATGTGTTGTCGCTATCATTATTGTATCGGCGATAATATTCTTGTGGAAGTCACCGGCAAATAATAATGAGGAAAAGGAAATACAAGCTGATAGTGTCGTGACTGATAAGGATACGGTAGAAATCGTAGAAATAGGCGAGAATATTGAAGCCGTAGTTGAGAATCCGGAAGCTGATACTAAAGAAGATTTAAAATTAGAGTCGGAAGCATCTGTCAGCTCTCAGAAATCAGAGCCTATAAGCGAGCCAACAACTTCGGAACCAAAAACTGATGTACCCGTAACAACAAAGACTGAAAAAACAGATGCCGCTTTAGATACCACTGCCATAGCCAAGAAAATAGAACGTCTTAAGACTACGGTTGACGTCCTTAATGAGGTAAAAGTGAAGCTTGAAAAATTAAAGGGTAATATAAGTAATGCGGATAAAGCTAAACAAGATAGAAATAATATTAGGATATATTTTCAAAAAGAATCTAAATCTGCCTTGATGAAATATTCAGAGGATTATGAGCCTGATGAGAAAAGAAAACTCTTCACACCTTACAAAAATAAAAAGAATTTGAAAGCAGGATTATTTGATGCTCTTAATGAAGATAAATTGTATGATAGAAAAGAAGTTGATTGGGAAGCAAAATTTAATCCTGTTTATAAGAATGTGCATGATTTGACTACAAATCTTTTGTCCTCATTCAAAGAACAACTTCAGAAAGCTGAGCTGGAACTTAAGAAGATTAAGGAGCATTCAGCTAAGCAGAAAGAAGATTAAAAAAGAACTAACATTAAGCAATTTAAGTAAAACCTAAAAATAAATGAAGCGAGTTACTATTGGTCGCAATCCAAGTTGTGACATTGTCATCGACAACCAAATGGTGAGCCGTAACCATGCGTTGCTTAACATCTATCCCACAGGAAAACTGGAAATAGTAAGCATGGGTACTAACGGTACAAAAGTTAAAGGCAATCTCATATCAAATGGTCAGCGTTACCCACTTAAACGAGGTGACGACGTCGTTTTTGCCGGAAGTTCCTATCTTGACTGGAGTCTGGTGCCTGACCCCATGAGAGTGTGGAGAATATTGGGCTGGGCGATAGCCGGTGCGTTAGTGCTCGCGCTCTTAGTATGGGGCGTTATCGCAATTACTGATAAGATAGGCGGTAGTGACGACAAAGAAAGCGAAAAAACTGAGCAGATAAATGACCCATCTGCACCAAAGGCTGACGTTGCTAATGAAGAAAATGCCGGCACCGCAGAAAACGCTTCAGAAAAAGAAAGCGAAGAAAAATCCAAAGAAGGCCTTAAGTCTTCAGATAAAGCGAAACAGATTGACGCGGATGCCTTCTTCCCGGCCGAACGGAAATCTTCTCCCGCAAAATCAGGTAATAAAAAAGAAGATGCCAAGCACCCCCAACAACACCAACAACCAAAGAAAGATGCCCCCGTTTCAAATGCTGAAGAACAGGAATGGGGTCGTCATTGATTGTATTTTTAGGTAAAACCCAAGTGTTAAATCAATCACAATTTTTATAAATCATAAAGCTATGAAACTTATCAAAGTCGGAACTTCTCCTTCCTGCGACATCGTTATTCCGGGCCCGTACGCGAGTAATCATCATGCAGACATTACTATCCTTGACAGTGGTGAAATACTTATCGAGGATAAAAACAGTAAAAATGGCACCTTTGTAGGAATCAACAAGACAAAGATCCAGCCGAATCAAGAAGTGCAGGTTCACCGCGGCGACCGAATCGTTTTCGGCAACGAACCTCTTGACTGGAACAAAGTGCCCCAGCCCAATAAATTCAATAAGGCGAGGAAAATTGTTAACATTGGTTCTAATCAACGTAATGATCTGGTAGTACCGGGAGGCGCGGTTAGCCGTTATCATGCTACACTGGTGATCGATAAGGACGGACATGCAATGCTTATCGATAATAAGAGTACAAATGGCACTAAAGTCAACGGGCAGCGTATAGCACCCGATCGGCCTGTGCGTATAAAGCGAGGAGACAATGTAATCGTAGGAGAAGAAGATATTACCTCCAGGCTTGAACCGCATCTCCCATCCGGACGTATCGGAAAGATAATAGGATGGAGTGCGGCTGCGATTGCAGTAGTTGCAGCCGTAGTAGTGGCATGTATATTTATACCCGGTATTTTTAATAATCATGAAGTGTCGGATAGTTCAGTCGTGATGATTAGGAATATATACCACTACGAAATGGAACTTGCGGAGAATCCATATAAATTGCCTATCAAATTCAGTTCGAAAAAGTTTGTTTCATTTGGAACAGGTTTCTTTATCGATGAGGAGGGACGCATAGGGACAAACCGTCATATAGTCGCTCCTTGGCATGAAGAATACCAGGATCTCGATATGTATACTAACTTGAAGATACAGGATGAACTTACTCAAGAATGGGAGAAGTACATAAAGAATGCGTTGCCCACTTCTATTCGGACTCGTAAGGATCTTGAAAAACTGTTAAGCACTGAGATGGGTGCAAGCATCCTGGAAGCAACGAAATTTATGAGCGGTGATGCCCTACAGAATGTTAATAATATTATTGAACGTGTACGTGCCACTCCTGCCAAGATTACGGGAAAATCTGATCAAGTTTCTATAGCATATGCTAATCGCCATTATACCAGTTTTGATGAGTATCAGCCTGCAGTCATAATTGGAGAGTCCGGCGATAAGGATAAAGATGTGGCTATCATTCAAATTAATACCGGAGAAACCCCTAAAAAGATTATGGATGCCGGTATTTTTGACGTCAAGAATTTCCATCTTACCAAGCCGGCTGTGCAGGATGTGGATCTGAAGTTTAAGGGTTACCCCGATGGCTTGGCTCGCACTTGGGATGAACATTTCAATTCGAGTACCAATGTGCCTACTACTTATCATGGTAAAGTTAGTAGAAATGCCAATCCTTATAATTTTGAAATTCAGGCAAGTACTACTCACGGAGCAAGTGGCTCGCCCGTTTATTCAGGTAACCAGCTCTATGGAATCGTATCCGCCGGCCACGAAAGCGGTGATGACGTGATAGTCGCTCCTTCCCGTTGGCTTAAGGAACTTTACGATCAGAAAGTATTACCTTATCGTGAAAAATAAGTAGATATGGCAATATTTAAATCAGCAATTTTTGCAGCATTCTTTGTCGCACTTGGATCCTTGCCCGTTTTCGGGCAAGAGACCCTTGTGCTTAAAGATGGCTCAAGCTTGTTTGGCCAAAGGGCGAAGGACGATTATAAGGAAAATACCATGACTTTCCGTATTGATTCGGCAAGAATGGTTATTCCTATAACTGATCTTAATGATGAGAAGCCAAGATTAATACCACTCTCAACCGTCCCGGAATCTTGGCGCCGTTGGTTCAAGAATCATCCCGAAAAGATTGTATATCGGAATAATGACAAGTATGTTTGGCTTGGTTCTGTAAATTATTCAGATGATGCAAGAAAATTTTATAAAGATTATGTAATCATCGAGGAGGTTGATGACAGCATTGCACGTATATTTACTACAAGTATCGGAGAAATCCGAGTTTCAAAAAATAAAGAAGTTGATCATATTGAAATATCTTCTCGCGATCCTCTTGCACTGGTGGGAACCGTCAATGAGATTGAAACTATTAACGGAAGTATAATACGTGGACAAATTGTAGAAGACCGGGCCAAAGCGATGGTAATCCTTACTGACGATGGAGTAAGACATATTATTCCATATAAGGATATTAGAGTGAGTAGGATTCTTCCATTCAATTCTAATAGGCCTTTAAGCGAACAAGTAAGTAATAATTACCGTCTGGAGGGAGGTCATGATGATGGTGTGTCTGTGATAGGAATAATTACAGAGACGGTTTACAAATCCCGAAATGGTGAAGGCGGATATTACATGGTGGCAGATTCTGAAGGTTTGAACAAGAGCAAATATCTGTTCTCTCAAGTTGATCGGATTACCAGAATACCGAATTCCCGGTTTGTTAAAGAAAAGGATGTGAAAGTTGATGATAATCAACTGCTCATACAACTTAAAGAAGCTTGCCCTGTAGAATACGAAATTAAATCTGATAGATATGAAATCGCAGATACGGCAAAAGCTGTTAGAATCAAGGCTTCTGATCTTGACAAGGGTATAATAAAAATACATTTCAAAGAGTCCCCTTCTAATACTGACTTTATATTTGTTGAAGCGAAGGAGTCTCCTAATCTCGTATCAAAGAAAAAAATCGGTCAAGTGAAGGATACGGAGCCGGGACAGTTTTATGCAAGTCTCAATGATATGATTATTAATAGTTATACTGCCTCGGAGCGTTTTGTTAGCCCGGCTGGAAATGTTTCATTGACTTACGGTCCTATAGTGGCAGGAAAAGCTTATTTATTGATACGAAAATCTGACCCGGCGAAAACTGCGTATTTAATCATAGTAGAGCCATAATAAATATTGTGTACATGCACTTTATATGATATTCCAAAACCAACAGCCATTTTGCATAGGACAAAATGGCTGTTGATTTAGTTGTCTTATAGAAGTTATTATTCGCGTTGGCTTATGTATATCCATCTTGTGATAGTGATAGTTATGTTCCAAGTGATACTGCTTCATAAACAAAATCGGAGATACAGTATTAAGCGAGTTACATTTTGTACCGTATTGGTCACATGGCTGAAGAAAATGATCATCTTATATCCCGATGTTCAGTATTTCTTCTACGAAGTGGATTAATGTGTTAATCGGCTCGTTTTGCCGGTCAAAAATGCCTGAGATCTGATTCGGTTATGAGTCTCAGGGAATTTATATCGGTCTTTTCTTCGGTAATTACTCTCGATGCCTGATTTTCAATAATTTTTTCAAACAGATTTCTGACGAAGCGCGCATTGCCGAAATTCTTAGCACCACTCGATATTTCGGAATCAAGAATTTCCATGAGCTTTTCGGTTGCCTCGGGAGTAATGTCGAAATCATGTTCATGCATCATTTTGCAGAATATCTGCCATAATTGTTTGACCGAATAATCGGGAAAGTGAAAGTATCGGTTGAATCGCGATCTCAATCCGGGGTTGGATTCAATCATACGGTTCATTTCAGATCCGTATCCGGCAAGAATTACAACAAGGCGCTCGCGGTCGTCTTCAATTCTCTTGAGCAGTGTCGCTAATGCTTCTGTCCCGTAATCTCCGTCACTCCCTGACAACAGAGAGTAGGCTTCGTCGATAAAAAGCACCCCGCCAAGCGCGCTGTCAATTACTTTATTGGTTTTCACTGCTGTCTGTCCCACATATTCCGCTACAAGCCCCGAGCGGTCGGTCTCGACAAGGTGCCCCTTTTCCAGTACTCCCAATTCTTTATAAATTCCGGCCATTATACGGGCTACTGTAGTCTTCCCTGTTCCCGGGTTTCCTGTGAATACACAATGACAGTTAACTTTTATAGGGCTAAGTCCTGCATCAGTCCTCATTTTTTGAACACTTACAAAGTTAGATAATTTAATTATCTGATCTTTGACATTATCCAGACCGATTAAGGAGTTCAATTCATCGATACTTGACATTGTGACATTACTGTGAACTGAAGCAATTTCTTTTCCTTTTTCCTCTTCGGGTTCGGTATTTTCAGTCTGCAGTCCGTTGCCATCCAGTATGCTGTTCAGGAAAGCCCTGACATTCTCGTCGATTGTATCTTTCCCTCGAAAAGCAGCCATACATTCGGTTGTATCATGGAGCAGCCGGTCATATTCTTCCGTACCGCGGCCAAGAAGATTCAGTATGTCATACATCAGAAAATCTTTCGGACCGTCATGATTAAGCACGCCGATTTTTTGCAAAAAATCCATCGTTTTTCTGCCGAGCTGTTGTGTCGACTTCCTGACATCATTATTGCAGATGACTGCAAGATCTACCTCGTTATTGAACTTGCTGACAGCTATGGAATAGCATAGGTTGGAAAAACCCTTGTCCACCATAATATTACTCAATTGAGTGTAGCATTTCCACAGGTCATAAAGAACGATTATCACCACACGAGAATTGTACCGCCCAAAAATTGTACAGTCGAGGGCCTCAATACCGCGGATGTTTTTGATTACATCAAACATTTCTTCATCCTTCATCACCTTGTCAACGTATTCTACTATGCGGTCGGCAGTAGCAAGCGAATACTTGTAATACTCTTTCAGTTTGGGAGCAGTATTTCTAACATTATCAGCTAATAGCGGATGCATGCCTTCAACCTCTTTGTTTTCAGCATTATCATTATCCCCGACAAATGCTGACCGTAACAAAAAAATTACAGCCGACAGCCCTATTAATATGATAAAAATTATCTCGATGTCTATAACTATCCCGAATGATTTAAGTATCCAATCCAAGATACCTGCGGAAATTGCAAATATTATGAAAAACGCGACACACCCCTTGAGCATATTACGGTATTTTTAGATTAGCAACAAATTTACGAATTATTTTTAATGAATACAATAGCGAAAGTCTCATTTAATGATCAGGGAAATACATCATACTCTGAGGAATTTGCTTGAATGCGCCAATACTCGTGGCCGGTTTCCGGTAATTGATGAGGAGGTGTATCCCGTTGGAACATCACTGAAAGATCTCGGCAAGAAGCATTTCGCCTTCCCGAAAATCGAGGTAATGGACGGTTCGGGGAGGGTGGCCGGATTATGAAGCCGGAGTAATTGATTCCCGTCCGCCTATTGCCGGGAGGCAAGAACTATTCGCTTGATTCTGATGTTATAGTAGTAAAAAAAGAATACATTACTATGACACGTAAAGAACTCTCTGACATTATTGCCGCTAAGGTGGCTGAGGTGATTGATAATCCGGGTGTGTGGGGCGATGACCCGCAGTTGAGCATTATTCCCACTACGCTGCTTGTGGGTATAGAGCGTCACAAGGATGCCGAGCGATCGATTGCATTCAGCGACTATGCTATCGAGGCTGACGCTGTGGAAGATGGCGACTATTCGGAGGATGCGGCTGATTTCCAGTCGGCTTCCGATCCTGATCTGTACCCCATCGGCTTATTGGTTGACTATGCTGCCGAGAAGCCTGACATTAAGAAAATCGACCGACTGGTTGAGAAATACATCCCTCAGCAGGCCGAGAATCTTTACGCGGAGTAAGGCTTGGGGTGACATTTATGCCGGATATGGCGGCGGGGGTCGCTGACCTCCGCCGCAGCGGCAAAAAGGTGATATTCCGTATTCGCGCCATGTATTCAATGGCGGCGGGGGTCGGCGACCCCCGCTCCATACCGTTACTGCGCAAATTACACGTTCGTGGCATTGTTCAACCTCTCCGAGGTTGGATGGGGTTATTCTGATGCTACCCCGGGTGTCGAGCACCCGGGGCTATAAAGATGACTACTCCCTCCGGGGCGTTGCCGGTGCAATGCCATTGCGTTGCCGCAGGAATTCCATTGCATTGCCGTATGAATGCCATTGCAGCGCTGTTATAATACCACTTTAAGCGTGCCGGAGGCACGTAATTGTAAGTAACCCCGGATCTTTAGTCCGGGGCCATGCTGACTGACAAAATCGCGTCCAGGTGGGACGCATCGTATCGTCAGCGAAGGTCGCGACTGTTCTTCACACGAGGCGTCCTGCCTGGACGCGATGTTTGTGCGATGCCCCTTCCCCGCACTGAAAGTGCGGGGTTTCAGACAATTACGTGCCTCCGGCACGATTAATCCGCTATAGGGAGTGGGGCGGTGCCGGCGCAATTTATCAGCTGCCGGGAGCGGGGCGTTCCGTCGCAGCGAAATTACCGTTTTGCTATTCATGGAAACATCGCAAAGCGATGTCCCTACGACTGATTATCAGTGCGTTATTGCCGTGGCAGATTGTTATGGTGTTATTGTCGCGCCGGATTATCAGGGTGTTATTGTCGCGCCGGATTATCAGAGATTTATTGTTTTGTGGCGATGTGTCGTGACGAAGTCGGGGCTCGGAGTTATTTATATTCCTCGTATCGGGCGCCGAGGGGAGTGGGGTCGGTGACTTTTACGGGCTTGCGGTAAACTTTCTCCATCAACGAGCGGAGGTTTTCAGCCGCTTCGGCGCGTGCGCGCTTTATAGTGCCGTTGTGATAGAGCTGCTTGCATGTTTTTTCACGAATGTTGGCTTTCAGGGCATTTTCTTCTTCGTCGGTAAATTTGTCGCTCTTGAGTAATGCCAGCGTGCCGATGGCTTTGGTGTCGATTACCTCCCATGAATTATCCTCGGTCGCTTCATAGATGTCGATGATTTCAGGTGAAAGTGTGACCTTAACGGTGTCGCCGTCAGCGTCGATGTGCATATTTTCGAGGTCAAACGAAACGCTGCCTCTCTGCTTCTGAATTGCAAACATCACCTTGTCGTTGATCGTGTCAAGTATCGGTACCTCATTGTAGAGGTCGATGACACACAGTTGAGCCATAGTCTCGATGTTGGCTATACGCCCTTTGCCTACTTCGATGGTTTTCTTGTAAGATGGCAGCGAGAAGTATATTGCCACTACCAATATTACTGCGGCTATTGCGGCAAGAATTATGAGCTTACGATTGAGCTTGGTGTTTTTATTCTCTTTCATGATGTGGCGGGCTTACTTGGATGGTTTGAAATCAATAGAGGCGGTGTAGCCGTTGGCTTCGAAGATTGTCTCGAAATATTTGCGCGCTTTGCGCTGGGCGGCATCGATGAGTTGCTGTCTGAAAGTGGGATTTTCCTCGACCTCAGCCTTGAATGAGGCATTGGCTTTTTCCTTCATTTCGGCGCGCTCCTTGGAGTCGATGTCTGACCGGAGCATCCCTATGTTGTCATACTCCTTACGCATTTCCATGTCGCGCCCGGCTATCTCGGTCACCACCGGAGGGAGGGTCACCTTTACGGTCATGTTCTTATCGTCGAAAACGAGGTCGTCCATCTGAAGTGTCGATAGGTCGATGTAGGCTCGCATATAGGAGTCGTAAGAATACACTGCGATCCGCTTGCCCACAGTGTACCAGCCCGAGCTTTCCATTTTCGATGTCTTGGTGATAGCCATAGAGGCGAATACCATCTTGTCGACCGACTTGATTTCCTGATATAGCTCAGTGTTGTCGGCTTTCTTGGCGCATGATGCCAGCATCGCGGCAGCAATGGCGCATAAAGGGATAAATTTGAATTTCATTATGGTTATGATTAGTTGTCCTTGTTCATTTGCTGGATGAATCCCTGCGTGAGTATGCTTGAAGTGGAAGCTATGAGTCCTATGCCGAATACCGAGGAAATCATTGATACGATTCTGCCGTAGGCCGATACTGGGCACAGATCACCGTAGCCTACGGTAGTGAGCGTGACGGTCGACCAATACAGGGCGTCGAAGAAATTGCCGAATGTCATTTCGCCTGTCTCAGGATTCACGTGTGGCTCCACGTTATACATGATAAGCGCGGTGATGAATATGTAAAGCGCCGTAAAGAGGAATATGGTTGTGATAATCCTTTTCTGCTTCTTCAGTACCGCGATAAATTTCTCGTCCTCATCGGTATATCGGGTGAATTTGAGCAATGCCACTATCCTGATGAGCCTGAACATACGGAACAGTGTGAACTTATAGCTTATAAGTGATGCCACCGGCATGATCGAAAGGAAGTCTACAAGTCCCATGAAGCAGAAAGGGTAGCGGCGGTAAAACGGCTTTCCCTCATATTCTTTCATCACCGGAGCCACGTAGCAGCGGGTGACGAAGTCGATCAGAAACGCCATTACAGTAATCCATGCTATCGCTCTTATAAAGGGAGTGGTATAATCATCCACCATAAGCGGAATAATACTCAGCGAAATTATGACGAGCATATACACGTCGTAGATACGGCTCAGCCTGTCGTTGCCACTGTCGGCCTCGATAATTCTTGCGAGGGTTGACCGGATATTTTTCATATCGGAGTGCATACAGGATGATTTGCTAATGAAGTAATTACTTGATATTAATAGTCATTGAGAAGCCGCGGGCGGTATCGGCGCCGGGGAAATTGGCGCTGATCCATTGAGCCTGTTTCGTCTTGCTGGCGGCCAGTTGGGAATAGTAGCTTGATTCGGAGGGGGAGATGAGGATTTCGCGCGTGAACGGTTTGGGGCCGTTCATCTGATACACGCCTTTGATCGTGACTTTCATCGTAGTACTCATTTTTGATGATCTATGGTTGCTTTTTTTGCGTGAGGAGCTGCTACTGCCGTTGACGACGCCGAATAGCGTAAGAATGGGGGCGAGAAAAATCTTGCAGAACATAATCAGAAACACGAAAAATCCGCCAATGCACAGCC
>CAMWHE010000029.1 GCA_947173955.1 uncultured Bacteroidales bacterium
GGCAATATGCGCCGTCTTCTCTGGCTCAAGCAGCACTATGCGGAGACTATTGACAATGTCATGCGCATCCTGACCGATCAGGGTGCCATGTCTCTGGGGCACCGTCTGGCGGTAAGCTTCAACGAGGTGACCTCAGGAATAAAGGCCTATCTGCGCCCGCTGATGGAGATGGCCACCGCCTACTTCAACACCCCCAAGCCCCTCCGTCCCCGCATCTGCCGCATCCCTCTGCCTCCCGAACTCCGCTAACCCTCCGCCTTTTGCGGTAGCATGCCTGTACATGGTCGGAAGTGAGCAGATTAAATCTGCTGCTGGAAGATTGAAATGGATGAAATGGATTGAATGTATTATCAAATAATTTATTTATCTTTGCGCCGGAATCTTTCAGGCAAAATAAATTCATTATATTGTAAACCAATTTATTAATCACTTTTAATCCAGATTTATTATGACAATTGCAGTTTGGATTGCAGTCTCGATCTTATTCATCTTCGGATTTCTTGGCTGCTTTATCAACAAGTTCCCCGGCCCTCTGTGTGCATTTATTGCAGTGCTGTTGTGTAAATTCATGCTCAAGCTTCCCTTCGCAATCTGGGCGTTGATCGTTGTCGGCCTTTTGGTCGTAGCCAGCATGGTAGTGGCAAAAAATGTCGTGCCGCAGCTTATGAAAAAGGTAACACCGTTCACCAAAGGCGCTACCGGTACGACTGTAGGCTCGATTATCGGTCTCGTCGTTTTTTGGGGTATGAATAACACAGATTCAGTATCTGCCGGTTCTATGATCGCTGGTATCATCATCGGTCTGATCCTCATTCCTTTTGTATGTGCCTATATTTTCGAGATCGTTGCGCAGAAGAATGCCTCAAAAGCTCTCAAATCATCTACTGGCGCTACTGTCGTCTATCTTGCCAACACGTTACTGAAACTGATCGTACTGGCAGTATCGCTTTATCTCGCGTTTAAATTCCACGCAGACTGATGCGGATGGTTTAAACCCATAATTGTATCTTCTATTTCCGGCTCCGATATGATGTTAACTACTATTTAGTAATCGGAGCTGTCAAAGGCTTCACTCGCGATGAGTGGAGCCTTTTGTTATATATCATTTGTCCTATGGTATAAATTCAGTTGTGATTTAGAGCTGATTTGCGCAAAAAATTAGTAATTTTGGAGTTCAAATCAATTCCGACAGACCGATGAAACGAATCACTTTGCTTTTGACAGCTTTTGTAGTCGCAGCAGCTTCCTTAATGGCTATTCCCCCCCTGCGCCAGCATTATTTGGATAGTGTGAGGGTAGAATTGTCTTTAGCTGAGACTCCGGACGACAGCATACGTCTTTACTATGATATATTTGACCTTGTATCGCGTGATGAGAAGAAAGTAGTGGCGCAGGAACTCTACGACATGGCCACACGTGTCGACGACCAGAATGTGCAGCTCGATATGCTGCGTCACATGACGATCAAGAATCTTGATGACGACTCGCTGCGCTTTGAGCTTCAGAAAAAAGCCGAGATGATGAGCCCGTCTTCAAATCAGCGCATGACAGCTCTGTTTATAAGCATTGTAAATACCGTCCAGGCTTCGCGCTACCCTAAGGAGCCGGCCAACAGGGAGCGCCTGCGCAATCTGATCAATATGGCGGCGAGTGAGGAGGGCGTTTCAGTCTATCGGCGCCTTGAGGTGGCGATGGCTCTCTGCTCGTTCCTCGATGGCAAGGGGCGCAATGCGATGCTGTCGAAATATCTCGATGATGCGGAGACCTATATCAGCCGGCTCTCTTATCGTCTCCCGATGCTTGATACTTACTATATGAGCCAGGCTTCCATCAGCTATACGGCTGTCGGCGATTTGAAAAAATCGATTGCCATAGACAAGAAGCTTCTTGCTGTGCTCGACAGCCTTGAGGAAAAAGCTGTGGATCAGGGACGCGAATTCCGCCTCTATAATTATGACCGCTATAATGCCTATCGCCGTATTTTGTTCAACTATACGGAGCTGACTCCTCAGGAAGTGGAGTATTACTATAATAAGGTTCAGGAGACGGCCATGCTGAATGAGGACGCGACTAAAGATCTGGATTATTATAAGCGTCCGATAATCTATTATTACCTCGGTACGGGTCAGTACAAGGAGGCCGTCCCTCTCCTTCTCGAACAGTTGCGCAAGCCAAACCTCCACGTATCGACGAGTATCCGTATGCGTATTATCAATGATCTCATTGAAGCCGCGCGTAAGACTGATGATATGGATGCTCTTAGAGAAGCCTATGAGATCTATCATAATATTAAGGAGGATAATGATCTCTATGACGACCAGCAGGAATTTGTTGATCTGCAATTTGTCTATGAGACGAATTCTCTCAACCTCGAGCGCAATAAGCTTGCCGTCGACAAGATGCGCAACGATCGGGAGAATCAGATACGTGCAAAGCGCTCCGACCGCATCATACTCTTCGCGGCGCTCATTGTCGTGCTTATTCTTGTACTGGCCATGATATTCATGTACCGCACAAGCCGGCGCATGAAGAAGCTCAATCAGCGCCGTGCAAAGGACAATGCCGCGCTCATGGAAGAGCGTGACACCCTGCGGCGCACACAGAACGACCTCATGCGTGCAAGCGAAAAGGTAAGACGCGCCGATCAGCAGAAAGAGGAGTTTATCAACAATGTCAGCAACGAGATTCAGACGCCTGTCAATGCCATAGTCGAATACTCGCAGCTCATCGTCGACTGTATCGACGATGACAAGCACCGCTATCTCGACCGCTTCGCTTCTGTAGTCAAGCTCAACGCCGAGCTGTTGTCTACCCTCGTCGGCGACGTTCTTGAACTGGCCTCCCACGATAAGGGTACATTCAAGATCGAGAAGCGTCCCGTCTCAATCCAGGATCTCTCGACCGTGGCGATCGATACTATCAAGGATCGCATTCCCGAAGGTGTGGCTGTAGTCAATGAAGTGGCACAACACAAGGATATACTTGTGGATACCGACGGCAAGCGCGTGGCTCAGGTGCTGATGAATCTGCTGAGCAACTCGGCCAAATTTACGACCGAAGGCTCCATCACCCTCTCAGGCAGTCTCTCGGAAGACGGTCAGACTTACACTTTTGCCGTCACTGACACCGGCTCGGGTATACCCGAAGGCAAGGAGGAAGTGATCTTCGAACGCTTCAAGAAGCTGAGCAAGTACTCGCAGGGTGTGGGTCTCGGTCTGCCCGTAGGGCGAATGATAGCGACATTGCTTGGCGGTGAGCTTAAGGTCGATACCTCCTATAAAGGCCGTGGCGCACGGTTTATATTCACATTCCCCGTAAAATAACCCCAACGCTGTGAAAACGAAAGATCCGTCAGTCGAACTCATACTGATCAGCATCTCCGGTGAGGACCATCCCGGAGTGACCGCGTCGCTTACCGGCATTCTCGCCTCCTACGATGCAGTGATACTGGATATCGGTCAGGCCGACATCCACCACTCCCTTTCGCTTGGTATCCTGTTCAAGACCACAAGCGATGTGTCGGGCGACATCATGAAGGATCTGCTCTTCATGGCCTATGAACTCAAACTGAAAATACGCTTTACCCCGATCTCGCAAGAGGACTATCAGAGCTGGGTCGACCGACAGGGGAAGACCCGCTGGATCATCACTATCCTCGGCCGCAAGATCACGGCCCGCCATATAGCGCTGACGAGCGCCGTCATAGCCGAGCAGGGTCTCAACATCGACGGCATTCAGCGCCTTACCGGACGAATGCCTCTGGGCGCCGACGAGCTTAGCGACTCCAAGGCTTGTATCGAATTTTCTGTCCGGGGCAATCCTCATGACTATCATGAATTTCAGCGGCGCTTCATGCAGGTAAGCACCGACGAGGGGTTTGACATCTCGCTTCAGGAGGACAATATCTTCCGCCGAAGCCGCCGCCTGATCTGTTTCGATATGGATTCGACCCTTATCGAGACTGAGGTAATCGACGAGCTGGCCATGCGTGCCGGGGTGGGTAATAAGGTGAAAGCCATCACCGAGCGTGCAATGCGCGGTGAAATCGACTTTACCGAGAGTTTCCGTGAACGTGTGGCTCTGCTTGAGGGTCTCGATGAGAGTGTCATGAAAGAGATTGCCGAGAATCTACCGCTGACCGAAGGGGTCGAGCGCACGATGCAGGTGCTTAAGAAGATGGGATTCAAGATCGCCATCCTGTCGGGTGGTTTCACCTATTTCGGCAATTATCTGAAAAACCGCCTCGGGATCGACTATGTCTATGCCAACGAGCTTGAAATTGTCGACGGTAAGCTGACCGGCCGTTATCTGGGCGATGTGGTCGACGGTCGCCGCAAAGCCGAGCTTCTCAAACTGATAGCCCAGGTGGAGAATGTCAATATCAAGCAGACGATAGCTGTGGGCGACGGAGCCAACGACCTGCCGATGCTCGCTGTGGCCGGTCTTGGCATAGCTTTCCATGCCAAGCCGAAAGTAAAGCGCGAGGCCGATCAGTCGCTGTCGACTATCGGACTCGACGGTGTCCTCTATTTCCTTGGATTCAAGGACTCTATTATCGGATGAATTTTTTGAAGACCTCTATCTGGGCATCGGCGTTCCATTCGGCGTTGATTGCCTTGTAGCAGTCTGATCGGATCTGTTGACGCGCTTCGGCGCCCTGATGAGCGTTCAGCCATGAAGATATTGCCGCGGCCATGGCTTCGACGTTGTCGCGCTCGAAAAGCACTCCTGTCTTGCCCGGAATTATGGCTTCGTACTCAGGCATCTGTGTCTCGAAATCGTCGTGAGTGACGACCGGTACCCCGTAGCTTAGGGCGTGGAGTGCGGTCAGACCAACATTGCCCGGCGAGCAGCAGATGTCGCAGTTGTAGATTAGTCGGTTAAGTGTCGTCTCGTCGTAGCAGGCTCCATAGAACCATGTGCGTTCCGCCATGCCGAGACTCCGGCTGAGATTTTCAAGCCGCCCGCGCTCGGGACCATCGCCGATTATCAGGATATTATAGTCGATTCCCGCACCTCGGTTCAGGGCTGCTGCGCGGAATATCATATCAAGCTTTTTCACTTCGGTCAGTCGACCTATGAACAGCAGGGTGGGGAGGTCATTGCCGAAATGTTTCCTCATGACCGTACTTGCAAGCTCATCTTCCTCGCGGGCGTCTATGCGCCCGGTCAGGGAGTTGCTGATTACATGTATCTTGTCCCCATCCATTCCGAGCTCTATCATCCGCTCCTTGCCTTTACGACCGTAGATGAAGAATCCGTCGATGCGCCGCAGCATCCACCGGTCGAGTGGCGCTCCTCTGTGTGTCAGCCGTTTGAGCCCGTGACCCCAGACATAGATTTTTTTCTTCCTCATGCGTGCTATCAGCATGAATAGCGGATAGCTCAGGCAGGTGTCCCAGGTAAGCAGGTAAGCATCGTAGTGTCCGAAGGCGAGCCGGATTATCTTGCTGCGCCACAGCAGCGGCCCTTTCTTTATGTTGCGGAACTCGACGGGTCGGTGGCGGAAAAAGCCGTAATCCATTTTCTCGATACCCTGCGCGCCTTTTCCCTCGGGACGCTTGCCAAAATAGAACCGGCAGTCAAAGGCCTCGTCGAGCCGCGCGAAGATGGCGCGGCGGTAGAGCGGGGCAAAGTTGAGGAAGCAACAGAGTCTCATGGTGTTATGGCTCGGTATTGGTGGTTGGTGAGGGTTGCCGGCGCGATAGTGAGAGCAGGATCATATTGACAGCGGCAAACCCTACGAACGACAGTACAGTCATCCATGCTCCGCCGTAGAATCCGTAGGCGCGGATCATAGCCGGCATCGCTATCACTACCCCCGCGCTACCGATCAGCGACGTGGCGAGATAGAGTCGCGGGCGGTTGGTGGTAATGGTGTAGTTGTTGATGATGAAGTAGATGGCGCTTGTCAGGGTTGAGATGGCAATAATTCGGCAGTAGGGCGTGGCATCGACATAGCATCCTTTGGTAAGGATGTCAAGAATCAGCGGGCAGAAAGCGATGAAAACACCGACTACGACAGCCAGACAGCCCATGTTGAGGGCAATGAAGCCTGCGTAGCGACGCCACTGCCGCCTGACGACCGATTCATACAGGTCGGGCATGAATGTGTTGGTGACGGCGGTGGAGAATGTCGTGAGATAGCCTGCGGTGACGGCGGCCACGATGTAGTTTCCGTAGGTCTCGGTGTCGCCCAGTGTCTCCAGATAGCTGCGATCGAATCCGTTTGTAAAATATCCGAGCATGGCGCTGAGGGCCAGCGGCCAGCAGAACCGCAGGATCTTGCCCAGTCCCATGTCGGGAGTTGGCAGCTTGATCTCGTCGCGATACTTCGCCAGCAGATAGACGAATACTCCGGCGTTGGCAAGCAGCGGTCCGAGCAGTTTGCCGAAAGCTCCCCATCCGGCAGCTACGACGAAAAGCACTGTCAGACCGATGTTGGCCGTACCGGCTATCACTGTCAGGCGGAAGAATGCCGCGGCCTTGCGCTCCATGCGGTGGCGTGCCTGAACGAGACTGAGCAGTCCGCAAAGCGGCAGGGCGAATACCGCCATCGGCAGATACGGCATCACCGGGAGCGTGATGTCAGATTTAAAAAGTGTGACGTATCCGAGCAGGCCGACAAAGCATATAAGGGAGACTGCCCCCGAAAACCATATCAGTCCGCGCGCTATGACGGCGAAAAGCTGCCGGCGTCCGGCTTCGTCAAGGCGAAAATACTCCTTGATGAAATAGTGAACCATGTAGAAGACTATCACCGGCTGCAGAAGATTATTGAATGATGTGTAATAGCCGGATATGGCGTAGTCGTCAGGGCTCATGTTTGACGCGATCCACGGATTGGCTATCAGTCCGAGCAGCATCGGGACAACTGATGCACCCAGATAGGTCAGCATATTCCGCAGATGTGATTTCGTCAGTGGCATATTACTTTACAGCATCAATGACGCGCTGATAGAATCCGATCAGACGGGGGTAATACTTTTCGAGAGAGAAGTTTTCTGTCGCAAAGTCGAGCGCTTCACGCTGCATACGGCTGTACTGCTCAGGATCAAGTGATTCCATCTTTTCCACAGCATTGACCAGCGAGTCAACATCGCCAGATTCAAACCGGAAGCCGGTGTGGCCGTCGATTATAATCTCGGGTATGCCTCCTATTGATGCGCCGATAGCCGGGGTACCTGCCGAATAGGCCTCGATAATGGTCATGGGGTTGTTCTCATACCACCGGGAGGGGACGATCAGAGCCTTGGCTCCGGCGGTGAGCTGCTCCAGTTCAGTTCCGGACTTGAATCCGAGGAATTCGATATTGGTCAGTCCGAGACCTGCCGTTTTCTCCTTCAGAGCAGCTTCCATAGGGCCGCGGCCGGCTATCCTGACTTTCAGCTGCGGCATCCGCGCAAAAGCGTCAATGAGGGTCTCGATCCCTTTCTCCTGCGAGAGGCGTCCCAGATACAGATAGTAGGGGTCGGAGGCCCGGGGAGCCGGCTCCGGGAGGATATTCATGGCCATATTGTAGAGCCGCATCGAGGGGATGTCGCGCAGCCGGGGCATATACTGCTCATGCTTGTCGCGGCAGAAGTCGCTTACATATATTATTCCATCGAGGTATTTGGCCGGATGGAAAAATGTATTGCGGAAATACTGCTCGGCAGCCATCATGGCGCTCAGCGGCTTGCTGCCGCGGCAGCAGTTGCCGCCGATGCAGTGCAGGAAGTTGGTGCCGTGGCATTTCTCACAGATTTCCCCCTTGCCGTTGCGGAAGGCATAGGCCGGGCAGACTATTCGGTAGTCGTGGGCGGTAAGTACGACGGGTATCTTGTGGCGGCGCAGTACGCGCAGAATCGAAGGGGTCAGCTGCCCCCAGATCAAGTGGATGTGGGCGATGTCGGGGCGCTCGTCGCGGATTAGCTGCTCAAGCTTCCCGGCCGCCTCGAAGTGATAAAAGTAGGTGACTATATTCTTGATAGCCCTGAACGGACCTTTGCGCGTATCCTTTGACTCGGGGAAATACCGGGAGTAGGGGGTAGGCATATTCTCGTCCCACTTGAGTGCGAATCGCGACACGTGGTGCCCGTGCTCCTCAAGCAGTTGCGATGTATTGAGAAAGACGGTTTCAGCTCCGCCTCTCAGGTAGTGATAGACATCGATAGAGAGTACCTTCATCCGGTTACAGGTTTTCGATTTTTCTTCCGTTTACAAAAATAACGAAAAAAAACGAGTCTGAGTATTTTTGCGTCAAAACAAAAATAGACTCTTAGACGTTTTGTTATTGACGTTTAACTACATTATTTGTTTATGAGAGGTATTTTAGCAGCTATTGCTTTGACAGTAGCGGGATTTTTCAGCCATTCCGTTGCGGCTGAGATACGCCCCGACGGCAGGGAGTCGGTAGGACTTGTACTGAGTGGTGGAGGAGCGAAAGGCATAGCCCATATAGGTGTCATCCAGGCTCTTGAGGATAACGACATTCCTGTCGACTATATAGCCGGCACATCGATGGGCAGCATCGTTGGTGGTCTGTATGCTTCCGGCTACACACCCGAGGAGATGATGCAGCTTCTGCTCTCCAAGGAGTTCGCCTACTGGTCGACAGGCAAGATCAACCAGTATCTCGTCTATTATTTCGCCAAGCCCGAGGCCACTCCGGCCATGGTCAATATCCCGATATCCCTCTCCGGCAAGGGGAGCGTGGCCAAGTTTCCCAAGAGCCTGATATCGCCTCTACCGATGAATTTCGCGTTTATGGAGCTTTTCTCGGCTTACACAGCCCAGTGCGGCAGCGATTTCGACAATCTGTTCGTCCCGTTCCGCTGTGTTGCTTCCGATGTGAAGAATAAGCATAAGGTAGTCTGCCGTTCGGGGCATCTGTCGGATGCGATCCGCGCCTCGATGAGCTTCCCGGTCGTATTCCAGCCTATCGAGATGGACAGCGTACTGGTCTATGACGGAGGTATTTATGATAATTTCCCGGTCGATGTCATGCGCGACGAATTCCATCCGTCGATAATGATCGGTGTGGATGTGCACGGCACTTCCGATCCCGCCAATGCCCGCGAGCTAGTCAATCAGATCGAGGACATGATAATCCAGAATCAGACCTACGATCTCCCGGCCGACGAGGGGGTAAAGATACGCATCAATCTCGATCAGTTCTCGCTTCTTGACTTTCCTAAAGCCCGCGAGATCTATCAGATAGGCTATGACCACGCTATGGCCATGATGGATTCGATCAAGGCACGTGTCTCGGCCAGAGTGCCGGCGGAAGAAGTGTCGGCGCGTCGCGCCCATTTCAAGCGCGAGACCCCCAAGGTGGTGTTCGACCGCGTGCACATCACCGGCGGCACGCCCCGCGAGAATGAATATCTCGAATACCTCTTCGACAAGAACCGTGTAGATACGTTCGGCCTCAGTTCAGCCCGGCTCTCCTACTATCGGGCCATAACGCCAGGCAAACTCGCCGACTTCCATCCGCACGCCGATTTCAATCCGCAGACAGGATTTTTCACGCTTAATGCCACTGCCGATGTCAAGAATGACTTCACGCTGGGTATCGGCGGATTCCTGACCTCATCGGTCAACAGTATGGCCTTCTTTACGGCAAGATACAATTCGTTGCAGTTCAATACGTTTGATGCGTCGGTTGACGGTTGGATCGGTCAGAGCTATCTCGCTGCCGCTGTCAATGCCCGCCTGATGCTGCCGAGCCACGTCCCGACCGCACTCTCTATCGACGGAGTGATAGCGCGGCGCAAATATTATGAGGATGACAAACTCTTCTTCGACCTCTCCGCTCCGACATTCGTCACTGATATGCAGGCGTTTGCCCGCTTGCGCTACGGTGTCGCCATAGGCCGCAGCAACAAGTTCGGTATCGAGGCCGGAGGGGGCACGATCGTCGACCGATTCTACGACAATCAACTGACCGACTATCAGGGGGCGTCGCGCGACAAGTCGCAATTCAATCTGGCTCAGGCACGCGCCGTATTCGACGGCTCGACTCTCGACAATATGACCGCCCCGACGAGCGGCCATTATGTACACGCCGTGATGTCGTGGAATGCCGGCCGGTATCACTTCCGCCCCGGCTCCGACACTCAGGTTGCCGACGACCGCAACATCAACTGGATACAGGCTGAAGTCAAGGCCAAATATTTCCGCCGGTTGAGCAATCACTTCGCGCTCGGTGGAGTGTTTGACGGGGTATATACCAACCGCGGCCTGCTCAGCAGCTACTATGCCTCTGTGACGAGCGCTCTGGCTTTCACTCCGACCCCGGCCTCCGACAACTCGTTCAATCCGGCCTTCCGTGCCAACAGCTATCTTGCTGTGGGACTGATACCTGTCTGGATGATAAATGATAACCTGCAGATACGCGGCAACGCCCATCTTTTCCAGCCCGTAAGGCGGATACTACCCGACGGACTCTCGGCCCGCTACGGCGACTACTTCGCCAAGCGCTTCGTCTATTGCGAGCTGTCGGCCGCCTACACGCTGCCGTTTGCCACGCTCAGCGTCTACGGAAGTTATGAAAACTATCCGGCTCGCAATTGGAATTGCGGCATTTCTTTCGGACTTTACTTCCTCGCACCTCAGTTTCTAAGATAAAAAGTGGTCAGTTAAATAGTTTTTGCGTAATTTTGTCAATTATAAACTGACATCATTTTATTATGGAAAAAATCATACTGACGGGCGACCGTCCAACCGGTAAGCTCCATCTCGGCCACTACGTCGGCTCCCTCCGCCGCCGTGTGGAGTTGCAGAATTCCGGAATGTTCGATAAAATATATGTTATGATAGCCGATGCGCAGGCGCTTACGGACAATGCCGACAATCCCGAGAAGGTGCGTCAGAATGTCATCGAAGTGGCTCTTGACTATCTGTCGGTAGGCCTTGATCCGGAGAAGACCACTATCTTCATCCAGTCGCAGGTGCCCGAACTGGCCGAACTGGCTTTCTATTACATGAACCTCGTGACGGTGTCGCGCGTGCAGCGCAACCCGACAGTCAAGACCGAGATCAAGATGCGCAATTTCGAGCAGTCGATACCGGTCGGTTTCTTCTGCTATCCCGTCAGCCAGGCGAGCGATATCACGGCCTTCAAGGCTACGACCGTCCCTGTCGGCGACGATCAGGCTCCGATGATCGAGCTGACTCGCGAGATTGTGGCCCGATTCAACAATATATATGGTCCGACACTTGTCGAGCCTGAAATCATGCTCCCCGAAAATGCCGCCTGCCACCGCCTGCCCGGCACCGACGGCAAGGCCAAGATGAGCAAGTCGCTCGGCAACTGTATCTATCTGAGCGATACCCCGAAGGATATGGCAAAGAAGGTCAAGAGCATGTACACCGATCCCCTGCATCTCAATATCAGCGACCCGGGCCATCTGGAGGGCAACACCCCCTTCATCTATCTCGACGCCTTCTGCCGTCCCGAGCATTTCGCCAAGTATCTCCCCGAATATGAGTCGCTTGACGCGCTTAAGGAACACTACACCCGCGGCGGTCTGGGCGACGGCACGGTCAAGAAGTTCCTCATCAATATCCTCGACGAGGAGCTGACACCCCTGCGCGAGCGCCGTGCCTACTATGAGAAGAATATTCCCGCTGTCTACGATATACTCAAGGAGGGTTCGCGCAAGGCACGCGAGGCCGCAGCCCGCACGCTCGACGAAGTGCGCGCCGCCATGAAGATCAACTACTTCGACGACCCCGCTCTTATCGCCGAGCAGGCCGCCAAGTACGCCGCCAAATAATAACGTACCCAACATAAGTCCGTCGAGGCTGTGCCCTACAAGGCGCAGCCTCGACTGCTATATCCCCTATAAACAGGTCTTTATCCGATAAATGTCAGGATCAAATTTGGACGGTAGAGAAAATTTTAATAATTTCGTCACCGTGGTAATAATTACGACGGTAATAAAGTCTTAGTAGTAGATGCTACGTATCTGCACAATGCATATCGCAGAGGGGTGTTGTTCCGTACGTGTAACGGTGTAAGAAATCTGCAAAGTGTGGTCGTGTCCCGGCTCAATCGACACGATACTCTGTACGCACTTGTACGGTAGATAATGTGCAAGAAAGTGGCTGAAAGATAGTAGGTAAGTCGGGGAATTGTCTTATCTTTGTGTGATACGATGATACCCATTGATATTTCTAACCCGTTATAATCTTAAATCTCATTCATGAAGAAGCTTGTAATCAGCCTCGTATGTGCTGTATCACTCCCTTCTGCGGCTCTTGCGCAGAGCCAGCTTTATCCTCAGCATTTCGATGCAGGTGAAATCACTCTTACCGACGGCCCGCTGCTCACGGCGATGGAGCGGAATATCAGCCTGTTGCTTGACTATGATGTCAACCGCCTGCTGACGCCGTTCGTGCGTCAGGCCGGACTCTCCGACGATGCCGACAGCAAGTATTACGGCTGGACGGAGAAGTATCCGTCGTTCATCAACTGGGGCGAAAGCAACTGGTCGCTCGAGGGGCACGTCGGCGGTCACTATCTGACGGCTCTGGCGCTGGCTTACCCCGTATGCCCCGACCCGGCTCAGAAGCAGCTGATCAAGGAGCGCCTTGACTATATGCTCGATGTGCTCGACGACTGTCAGTCGGCTTTCGACGGCAATGAAGAGGGTATGGAGGGCTTTATCGGCGGCCAGCCTATCAACCAGATATGGACGGGACTCTACAAGAAGAATCTCACGCCGTTCAAGCAGTATGGCGGCTGGGTGCCTTTCTACTGTCAGCATAAGGTACTGGCCGGCCTACGCGACGCGTGGATATATACCGGCAGCGAGAAGGCGAAGAAGTTGTTTCGCAAGATGTCGGACTGGAGCGTGAGTGTGGTCAGCAATCTGTCGGAATCACAGATGGCCGACATACTCGGCTGGGAGCATGGCGGCATGAACGAGACGCTGGCCGATGCCTACCGTCTCTTCGGCGACACGCGCTATCTCGACGCGGCGAAAAAATACAGCCACAAGCATGAGATCAACGGAATGCAGGGCGCTGAGGGGGAGTATTCGACAACATTCCTCAACGGGCAGCACGCCAATACTCAGGTGCCCAAGTTCATAGGCTTCGAGAGAATCTATCAGGAAGCGCCTGAAAACACTACCTACCGGACGGCAGCTCACAATTTCTGGGACGATGTGGCCACACACCGCACTGTCTGCATCGGCGGCAACAGCGTCAGCGAGCATTTCCTCGCCCAGGATCGTTGCCATGAATATATGAACAATCTCGACGGCCCCGAGAGCTGCAACTCCAACAATATGCTCAAGCTGTCGGAAAATCTCTTTGACGAGACGCACGACGCCCGCTATGCCGATTTCTACGAAAACACGATGTGGAATCATATCCTTTCGACACAGGATCCGGAGACGGGCGGATATGTCTACTTCACATCGCTGCGCCCGCAGAGCTACCGCATCTATTCGCAGGTCAACCAGGGGATGTGGTGCTGTGTCGGCACCGGCATGGAGAATCATTCAAAATACGGTCACTTCGTATTCACCCATAAGCCCGACAAAACTACACTCTATGTCAACCTCTTCACTCCATGCGAGCTCAATTCGGCAGATTTTGCTCTGAAACAGGAGACACGTTTCCCGTTTGAACCTCAGTCGCGCATAACGCTGACCAAGGGGGGACACTTCACACTGGCCGTGCGCCATCCGGCATGGGCCGGCGACGGATACGCTGTCAGTGTCAACGGGCAGAAGCAGGCGGCTGACGTAGAGAAAGGAAAGGCTTCATACGTAGAGATAGAGCGCGACTGGAAGGCCGGCGATGTCGTAACCGTGGATCTTCCTATGGAGCTGCGATATGAGGAGTGCCCCAACTACGGGGACTATATCGCATTCAAGTACGGGCCTATCCTGCTGGCTGCGCGTACTTCGGCCGATGAAGAGTTGCCCAATGAATACGGCGGGGAAGGTCGCATGGATCATGCACCGGGCACGCGTGCGAGCTCCAAGTCGCTCCTGTCGGCACCGCTCCTGATAGGCGAGCGCAAGGATGTGCTCAGCCGCATAACCCCGAAAGATACTGAAAAGCTTCTCTTTACTATAAACGCATCCAATGAGGATGTCGACAACGGATGGACGGAGCTGACTCTCGAGCCGTTCTACGGCATACACCACGACCGCTATTCGTGCTACTGGTATCAGCAGACAGCCGAGGAATTCCGTAAGAGCGACATGGGCAAAGCCGACGCCGAGGCAAAGGCTCTGGCAGAGCGTACCATCGATTTCGTGGCTGCCGGCGAACAGCAGAGCGAGGCCGGTCATGAGGCCGCTTACAGCCTCGGCTCCAATTCGGGATCTTACGGCGGCGAGTCGTTCCGCGACACTCCGCAGGGCGGATATATCGAATACCGGCTGTCAAATCCCGCCGGGGAGACCGAGGGGCTGTCGCTGATGTGCCGCTTCACGACCGCCGACAAGGGGCGTAAGGCCGTGATAACGGTGGACGGCACACCGGTAGCCGATGTAACCGTGCTCGAATCGTTTGACAACGGCGAGTCCAACGGATTCTACAACGTAGAGTATCCTATCCCCGCCGAGCTGATGAAGGACAAGGACGGCAAGGCCAAGGAGAGCATCCTCTTCCGCATCTCCTCGGAATCGACGATGTGTCCGGGACTCTACTACCTGCGCCTGCTGAGGGACTATGACGTGAGTCCGTACAAATTTGTCGCCACCGACTGGACTACCGGCGACGCATGGCGCGTGGCAGCCGACAAGTTTGACTATTCGCCGGACAATACGGTGACAGTAAATGCCGGCCGAGGCGACAACAATGTGTGCATGACGCTCGACTACTCGAAGTGCCGCTACAATGTGCGCGGTGAAGACCGCTATCTGGTGGTCAAGGGGAGCAATCTCAGCGCATCGTCGGGTAAGTCGTATCTCTGGTGGCTCAACGGTGTCAACCGCGCCTCAAGCGTAGCTCCGACGGTAGTGAGGACGTCGGATGACGGTGACACGGTAATAGCATGGGACATCACCCGGTCGGGGCTCGACAATAACTGTAAGGGGGACATTTACAGCATCTGCGCCGGACAGACCATTTTCGGCCTGACATCGACCTCGGGCTCGTCGCGCATCAGCTATATAGGATTTCTTAAATCGCCCGACGAACTTCAGGCCGGCATTGACGCCGTGACAGCCGACGGGGGGCTCACTCCTGACTCTCAGGTCGATGTCTACGCTATCGACGGCCGGCTGCTCAGCAAGGGGGAAAAATTAGCGGAAGCAAGGAGATTGCTTCCGCGAGGGGTGTATATCGTAAATGGTATGAAAGTCAGATTCTGACCGGTCCGCTATACGTCGGCATCGCCGTTGTGACGGAGCTTGCCGGCGAGATTTTCAGCTACTTCGGCCACCTTGTCGAGGCCGTTGGCGGCTACATTTTTCACTTTGTCAGGGACGCCTGACTCATTGATTTTTTCTTTGGCTGTATGCACGGCGTTGACCACCTTTTCGGGGATACCGGTTTCGTCGATTTTTTCTTTCGCTGTATTGAGCGCGCCTGAGAGTGAAGATAGATCCATAATATCAGAGTTTAAGTTTCTGATATTAGAACACCCTCATGTCGCAAATAGTTCGATAACGTATTGTGTTCTGCACAATTGGAATGGACGGCACTACACAACCTACGATATGCGGTAGATATGCTGTCACAACATCGCGTTTCCGACGCTCATTCCACTATAGCAGTTACTGTGCCCCAGGCGCTGACGCACGCCAGGGGTTGACCACAAAGACGCGCCTTTCCGGCGCTTACTTATATCGAACTCACGTTACTATACACTACATCTGTAAAAGAGCCGCCTCAGAGGGCGCTGACTGGATGTCTGTATAGAATAATCCACGTAATCCGCGAGCATTGATAGTTGCGGCGGGAGTGGCTGTTCAGGGGATGGAGAGGAGTTTGTGGGTCTGGAGGGAGAGGCGCCAGCGGGGATGGCGGAGGATGTAGTCGATGACTTCGGGGATGTTGGCGCCGGAGCATGGCTGCAGGAAGTGGTGGCCGGCGGGAATGCGGTCGGCAATCGCTTCGACGTCCTGACCTGTATAGACGATTTTCATCTCATCGCAACGGGATAATACGACCTGGCCGCCGGGCTTGGGTGAGCAGGTGATCCAGTCTATAGTGGCGGGAATGGGCCGGGTGCCGTTGGTCTCGATGTGGACGCGTCGGCCGAGCGAATGGAGGGCATCGATCAGGTCTGTGAGGTCGTAGAGCGACGGCTCGCCGCCTGTCAGTATGACAGTCGGAGCGGGATATCGGGTGACTTCGGATGTTATATCGCTGACAGTCATGGGAGTATGGGCGGAATGGTCGGTGTCGCAAAAGGGACACCGGAGGTTGCAGCCGGACAGACGCACAAAGACTGCCGGGGTGCCGGTATGGAAGCCTTCGCCCTGCAGGGAATAGAATATCTCGTTGACAGGCAGGGTGTCAGATTTCATAGCTCGCGGTGTTGCCCTCGCTTTCCTGCACGTCGACGCGGAAGCAGTTGGGAATCTGCTCGAGAATCCAGCGTGCGAGGTTTTCGGCTGTGGGGTTGAAGGGGAGGACGGCATTGAAGTCCTGATGGTCAAGCCGCGATGTCAGGCTCTCCTTGATCTGTGTGAAGTCGGTGACCATACCATGCTCATTGAGCTCGGCGGCACGGCAGTGGACGGTAATGATCCAGTTGTGGCCGTGGGTGCGTGTGCATTTGCTTTCGTAGGGGAGCTCAAGGCGGTGGGAGCCTGATATTTCTATTCTTTTGGTGACGTAGTACATTGTGTGTCAGGTTTGTCGGTGATGGGGGAGAGCCCGATTTCGGCAGCGCGCTCGAGCATGTACCGATAGCCGAGATCAAAGTCGTTGGGGGTGTCGGATGCAAGGAGCGCTTCGCGGACGTAGTCTTTGATATACCCAACCTCCCGGCCCTGTTTCAGTCCGAAGGTCTCTTTGATCAGGTTGCCGTCGATAGGGGGCTGCCAGTTGCGCAGGTTGTCAAGAGCCTCAAGTTCTACCATCTTGGTCTTAACATGGTCGAAGTTGGCGAGATGGCGGGCTACTTTTTCCTTGTTCTTGGATGTGATGTCGGCGCGGCAGAGTATCATCAGGTCGTCGATATCCTGTCCGGCATCGACGAGCAGACGGCGCACGGCGGAATCGGTGACGGTGTCCTCGACGAGGGCTATCGGCCTCATGTGCAGCTCGACGAGTTTCTGTACGTATTTGAGTTTGTCGTCAAGCGGCATCTTCATGCGCCGGAAGATGCGGGGGAGCATCTTGGCTCCGATATAGTTGTGATTATGGAATGTCCATCCGGCCGTCTCGTCCCAGCGCTTTGTGGCGGGCTTGGCTATATCATGGAAGAGTGCGGCCCAGCGTGTCCAGACATTGTCGGTCTCGGCGGCCACATTGTCGAGCACCTGCAGGGTATGCTCGAAATTGTCTTTATGGCCGCGCCCCCTGACGGTCTCGACCCCTTTCATGGCTTCGAGTTCGGGTAGGATGAGGGGAAGAAGTCCGGTCTCGCTGAGCAGGCGCCAGCCTATCGAGGGGCGTGGCGACTTCATGATCTTCTGAAGCTCATCGGCTATGCGCTCTTTTGAAATAATCTCAAGCCGGGAGGCATTGCGCGCTATGGCCTGCAGGGTCTCGGGTATGATGGTGAAGTTGAGCTGCGTGGCGAAGCGGATGGCGCGCATCATGCGGAGGGGGTCGTCGGAGAAGGTTATGTCGGGGTCGAGCGGAGTGCGTATGATGCGGTCGCGCAGGTCGTCGAGGCCGCCGAAGAGGTCGATAAGATTGCCGAACGTAGCGGCGTTGACGCTGATGGCGAGGGCGTTGATTGTCAGGTCGCGTCGCGAGAGGTCGTCGGTCAGCGTACCGTCCTCGACTATGGGTTTGCGGCTGTCGGCGCGGTAGGACTCCTTGCGTGCGCCGACGAATTCGATCTCTTCGCCGCGGTAGTGGATGGATGCTGTCCCGAAATTGCGGTAGACGGCCAGATGAGCGCCGCGGCCGAGAGTGGCTACTACGGCTTCAGCCACCTCGATGCCTGAGCCGATGGTGACGAAGTCGATGTCCTTGGAGTGGCGCTTGAGAAAGATGTCGCGCACGTAGCCTCCGACAACGTAGCATTCGCGCGCCATACTGTCGGCCACACCACCGACATGGCGGAATATCTTGCGATCGATTTCTTTGGCTACGCTGGTCATAGTGGAATGATGGCTTCGGGAGCGTTGGTGAGGCATTCCCAGCGGCCTTCGGGTGTTATGTAATAGGTATTTTCGATGCCGACGGCTCCGGTGCCGGGTATGACGAATTTGGGCTCGAGGGCGATGACCTGTCCTGCCGAGATCGTGTCGTGGCTGCGTGGAGCTATGACGGGAAGCTCGTTGATTTCTATACCGAGTCCGTGGCCGATAAACTTGGCGTGCTGACGGTGACCCATGAAATAGTGTTCAAGACCATCTTCGGCAGCTATTCCGACAGCCATCTCATAGAGCTCGCGCGCCGGTGTGCCGATCGCGCCGGCAGCGGCCAGGGCGCGATGGATGCGTATCGAGCAGTCGTGGGCTTTGAGGGCTTCGTCAGTCAGCCGGCCGAGTGAGAATACGCGGGTCATGTCGGTCATATAGCCGGTATAGTTGCCGTTGACATCCACCATCACTGCCATTCCGGGCTTGATGATTGTGCCGTTGGCTCCTACCGGAAGTGAGGGGTCAAGACCTGCGCCGCCCATGGCAAAGTCATAGGGTGAGGGGGCGTCGGCATTGTCGCCGGCTATGATGTTGCCCATGAAGAGTTCCATCGTGTCGCCGCTGATGCGGAACTGACCCAGACATCCCTCCAGACGGGATGCACGCTCGATTTCGACCTGAAACTCTATGTCTGTCATCCCCTCGCGGTAGAGCCGCGGGATGCGGCGGTAGACTGTTTCCTGCTTCCGGCCTGAGAGGCGGATGAGCTCAAGCTCTGCTTCGGTCTTGACGGACCGCGCCTGCATCATGACTGATGACGCATTGCCGACAGAAGCTTCCGGGAAGAGGGCGCGGAGGCGTTCGACTGTGACCCATGAGGTGGTGTTGAGCTCCAGTCCCCACGATGATGGGGCAGCCACATGGGCGGGAATGTCTTCGGGCTTGCGGATATAGATGACGTCGGGACCTTCGAGCTCTACCGGGCGCTGGACGAAGCAGATGAGCTTTCCGTCGGCCGTGATGTAGATGTAACCGGCGAAGACGCGGCCTGTCATATAGTATTTAGAGGCATTGTCAGACAGCAGAATGCTCTCCAGTCCGGCCACGGACATAGCCGCGGTCACTTTACTCAGGCGGAGTGTCAGTTCGCTGTCAGACAGTAGTATCGCTTTTTGCATCGTTGAGTAATGTTTGTGTCAGTTGGACAAAGGAGTCAAACTCCAGTTCCGCATCCTTGCAGCTGCCGAACCCCCACCGGGCGAAGGCCATATCGGCTCCGGCTGCATGGGCGGCGTCGGAGTCGCCCTGCGTGTCGCCGATGTAGAGCGGCGAGGTCAGTCCGTGGCGACGGATGATGGCGGCGATATTACGGTCTTTCCCCTCGCCGGTCTCTCCGTAGGTCAGGGAGTCGGTGATGTAATCGGTGATACCGGCAAAGCGCATCATATTCTTCAGTCCGTCGCTGCCGCAGTTGCTGACGAGAAAGAGCCTGTACTTCTTGCTGAGAGAGCGCAGGCCGTCGACGACACCTTCATAAAGCCTGCCACCGAGCACGGGCATCAGGGTGCTTTCCCAATAGTCAAGGCGCCGGAGATATTCGTCAGTGTCGATATCGGATGTCTGTCCGAAAAGGTTTTTGAATATTACGTCGATAGTCTTCCCCATGTAGTCGAGCAGGTCGGCGCGGACTACGCGTCGCTCAATGCCGAATTCGGGGTTGGTGCGGTTCCATACTTCGGCATAGGAGTCGATGGCATCCCAGAGAGTGCCGTCCATATCGAATATCAGGGAGTCGTAGCGTTTCGCATTCATAGTGAGCGGAATGTCAGTCCGATGCGCGATAGCCCGCGGAGGGTGTCGACGCGCATGATGTGGCGGATTATGATTGATGTGCTGTCGGTCAGGCGAATGCCTTCCTTAAGCGGAGTTTCAAGCTGATAGAGTCCCTCGATGCCGCGGCCATACCATTTGCCGACGGGATCGCACATCGTGATCTCGACCGTATCGCGGACCGAAGTGGCGCTGTCGGCGTGATGGGTGATCTCAAGCCAGAGGTTGCTGTAGGGGTAGCTGTTGTCGTGAGTCACGTCGAGCAGAAGATCTCCGTGAGCAGTTGAGTCAGGCAGCAGGACGTCAAACGTCACGGTGTCGCCGTAGGCCCATCCGTCGGGGCCGAGTGGGGTGAAGGATGTATAAGGGTAGCGGTCGCTCATACAGGCGGTCGCTGCCACACACATTATTCCGATGACAAGGTGGAGGAGTCTCACTGCTGCGCTTGATTTTGCTTCGGCGGTTTGGGGGGCCGCTGGTCGCGTCGGCGTTCTTTCTGGCCGGAGGGGCGGTTGGCCTGATTCTTGGACGCCTCCTGTGGCTGCTGGTTCTTTTCTCCCTGATTCTTGTCGGGAGAGCCTTGTCCCTGCTGACGTCGGTTGCGGTTGCCGGAGCGGTTTTTCTTCTTTTTGTTGTCGAAGCGGTTGAGGTTGTCCTGATCGAGGATGTCGTTATATTTCTTCTCCTTCTTGTCCGACTCGCCGTCGCGCGAGAGCTGCAGGGGCTTTTCGCCTTCCTTATTCATCGCTATGACCTCGAAGGCACGGTCGGCATCGATCGTGACGAGGTTGGCGGGAATGTTCTTGTCGGTCGAGTAGGTTATCTCACGCTTGAAGACATCGGTCTTGAAGTGGTAGTATGTGCTGTCGGCTGTCTCCAGGCGGATGTTCTTCTCGGGAAGGCGGCGCAGGCTCTCGACGTAGGAGTCTACCTCGAAGTTGAGGCAGCATTTGAGCTTGGCACACTGGCCGGCGAGCTTCTGGGGATTGAGCGAGATGTCCTGATAGCGGGCGGCGCTGGTCGAGACGGAGATGAAATTGGTCATCCACGACGAGCAGCACAGGGGTCGGCCGCAGGGACCGATGCCGCCGATGCGGCCTGCCTCCTGGCGCGCACCGATCTGTTTCATCTCGATGCGCACCTTGAACGTGTCGGCCAGAATCTTGATGAGCTGGCGGAAGTCGACGCGTTCGTCGGCGATATAGTAGAATATGGCTTTGTTGCCGTCGCCCTGAAACTCCACATCTCCGATCTTCATCTTAAGATGCAGGTCTTCAGCTATCTTACGGGCACGTATCATCGTGTCCTGCTCGCGTGCCTTGGCTTCCTCATACTTCTCAAGGTCGGCGGGACGGGCTTTACGGAAGACGCGGCGTATCTCGGCGTCGGGCTTGATGTTGGCCTTGCGCATCTGCAGCCGGACGAGCGCGCCCGTCAGCGTCACCTGGCCGATATCGTGGCCGGGCTGAGCCTCGACGGCCACGATGTCACCGATCTCGAGAGGGAGTTCGGTCGAGTTCTTGTAATAGCCTTTGCGGGTATTCTTGAACTGGACTTCGACCATGTCGTCGAGCGCATATCCGCCGGGGACGTCAGCCAGATAGTTGAAGCAGTGGAGCTTGCCGCGGGGTGGGACGGAACAGTCGCACCGGCGGGGGCATTTGCGCGCTTCTTCGGGCTGCGGGGGGGTAGGCTGACCGCTTTCAGCGTCGAGAGGGGTTTCCGGATTTTCGTTTTCAGTGGTCATAAAGCTCGATTATTTTGCAAAGCTTACGGCACGTGTCTCGCGGATGACTGTGATCTTGACCTGACCGGGATAGGTCATCTCGTCCTGTATGCGGCGGGCGATTTCAGCCGACAGGCTTTCGGTCTCGACATCGTCGATCTTGTCGGCTCCGACTATGACGCGGAGCTCGCGGCCGGCCTGTATGGCGTAGGTCTTGATGACGCCGGGGTAGGAGAGTGCAAGCTGCTCAAGGTCGTTGAGGCGCTTGATGTATGCCTCGACGATCTCGCGGCGTGCGCCGGGACGTGCGCCTGAGATGGCGTCGCAGACCTGGACGATGGGAGCAAGCAGCGATGTCTGTTCGATCTCGTCGTGGTGGGCGCCGATGGCGTTGCATATTTCGGGCTTTTCCTTGTATTTTTCAGCGAGTTTCATGCCGAGAAGTGCGTGCGGCAGTTCGGGCTCCTCATCGGGCACTTTGCCTATGTCGTGGAGCAGGCCGGCGCGGCGTGCTTTCTTGGGGTTGAGACCCAGCTCTGAGGCCATGATGGCGCAGAGATTGGCTGTCTCGCGGGCGTGCTGCAGAAGGTTCTGGCCGTAGCTGGAGCGATATTTCATCTTGCCTATCAGACGGATGAGGTCGGGATGCAGGCCGTGGATGCCGAGGTCGATAGCCGTGCGCTTGCCGGTCTCGATGATTTCCTCCTCGATCTGCTTGCGCACCTTGTTGACCACTTCCTCGATGCGGGCGGGGTGGATGCGGCCATCAGCTACAAGCTGATGGAGAGCCAGACGGGCTATCTCGCGGCGCACGGGGTCAAAGCCGGAGAGGACGATGGCTTCGGGGGTGTCGTCGACGATGATCTCGATACCGGTGGCAGCCTCGAGCGCGCGGATGTTGCGACCCTCGCGGCCGATGATGCGACCTTTGATCTCGTCGGAGTCGATATGGAATACGGTGACGGAGTTTTCGATCGCGGTCTCGGTGGCTACGCGCTGTATCGACTGCACGACGATTCGCTTGGCCTCCTTGTTGGCAGTCATCTTGGCCTCGTCCATGATGTCGTTGATATAGGAAGCGGCAGCTGTCTTGGCCTCATCCTTGAGAGACTCGACGAGTTTTTCCTTGGCTTCCTCGGCTGTAAGGCCGGAAATGTGTTCGAGGGTCTCCTGAGCGGAGCGTTTCATGCGTTCAACCTCGTCGCGCTTGGTGTCGAGGATGGCCTGCTGGGCTTCGAGGTTGGTGCGTGTGGTGTCAAGCTCATTGCGGGTGCGCTGGTTCTCGCTCTGCTGCTGGTTGAGCTGCAGCTCGCGCTGCTTGAGCTTGGCTTCCATCGACTGGACTTTGCCCAGGCGCGACTGTGCCTGACGCTCGGCTTCATTCTTGATGCGCATCTCTTCCTCCTTGGCTTCTAGGAGCTTATCCTTCTTGATGGACTCGGCGTCGCGGGTGGCTTCTTCTATTATAGCTTTAGCGCGGCTTGTGGCCATTGACTTCTGGATAGCCAGCATGATGAGGGCTCCCAGTATCAGGGCTACGACGCCTACAATTACTACTACGATGACTGTGTTCATACTTGTTGATAGTTGTATAGTGTATATAAAAAATAATGCACTTTCGCCCGGGATGCTGAGGCCGTGATCCGCGTGCAGTGGCGCTCCGCGTCGGTTTCAGTCAGGGGTGATAGTGCAGGTGGTTACTGTCGGCTCCGCTCTCTTGCGGATGGTTTTGTTATGTCAGCAATAAGGCGTTTGCCAGCAGGTTTTTACAGCAGGCTCGGATGATCCTTGGCTCCGGGAGCATCCGATTTGCGGCTCTGACGCGAAGCGTTTTTACCATCAATGGCCGATATCAGCTCCGCCATCTCCTTGTCGAGCGCTTCGACGGCCAGTAAGGCTTGATTTTCACGCTCTTTCTGAAAGGTGTAAAGCTTGGCAAACTGGAATGCGATCATCGCCATGAGTTCTTCCGACCGCATATCGAAGCGAGCGCTCCAGAGTTTCCACAGGTGGTTGACACTTTCTTCCGCCTTTCGTATGTATTCTTCTTCAGCTGGATTGATATTCATCTGAAGAGGTGCCTGCTCGGCTATCCTTATTGTAATGTTCAGTTTATCTTTCATTGCATCATTCCGTTAAGTCTTTGATGCACTTGTCGATTTCCCGCACTAAACCGGATAATATGGCCCGACTCTTTTCGATGTCGCCCGGGGCAGGGAGCGTAGTCGAGACTACAGTCAGAAAGTCGACCTGCTGAGTCAGGCGCTCGATCTCCCGCTTTTGCTCGCGGATGGTCGCGTCCCGGTCAGCCACTTCGCGCCGAGCGTCGTCCCGTTCGGCTATCAACTCCCTGACTCTCTCGCCTAAACGCGAGCATGTAGTCGTGAGTCTGCTCGTTATCTGCTGTAGATCCGCAGCCATTTTATCCAATTTCCTACAAAAGTAAGCATTTTTTTTGAGTCGCAACACATTTTGACCAAAAAACTATCTAAACTTTTATGCCGGCGGTTTGAAAATTCAGGGCGAATACAGTCATTCAGACGCATTTATTGTTGTAGGTAAAATCTCACATCAATGTATTTGTACATTTTCAAAGTATCATTCATTATCGATCTGAAACGTTGAAAGTCATAATCGGAATAGTTATTGCAGGAGTAAGACCTTTTGCCTGCATAATAATCAATCACTACACTTAATTTGTTGTCTGCAATAAAACCGCCTAATATTCTTACAATACTACTGGTCGATAACCAATAATTTTTTTCTTTAATATAATAGCGGATATCATCATTTGTATTCACGAACAATTCATTCAACAAATCATCATCCATAAATAGAAAAATCTTACTTTTATCATGTGAAAGGACGTATTTACACTTGAACTCGGCTACTGTGAAATAATTACTACCAAAGTCAACTATTTCCCACCAAATTGTATCACTCCATTTTTTTGCACCAAACTTATATAGTTGCCATGGATTATCGTTGATTTCGCTAAATAAAGAATCCAATTCTCCATTAGCTATATTATTGCGCAACCTGACCTCTTTAAAATCCAAAATACTTATTGTATCACTGCGTGCGTCAACACCATTTGTTGGAGTATATACTGTTAATTCTGTAGTAAATGATCCCAGAAAAATTACCAGCAAGATATATAGTATCTTTCTCATATTATTAATGCTTATTGGCTCTAAACCCTATTACAGTTACTTCGTCAAGCAATCCCGAAGTGCTTTGAGGCGAATATTCTATTTTCTTGATTGTAGGTTCTGTTATAATGATAAAAAACTCTGCAAAAGGATGTTTTTCCATAATATCCGCAGCATTTTTAATATCGCTTTTGATGCATGCTTGGTTGCTATTTGTCTGATTCCTTTTTGCTTTCAAGCCAGAACTGGTAGCAATTCAACAGATAGTCGGACATCTCGTCGGGATCGCCATAGCCTTTGCTGCGGAGATATGCCTGCAAGCGTGAGCCTCCCCACAGCCCCCAGTTATTGCGGATCCACATGCCTAAAGTATGGTGTGCTACGCGTCCAAACTCTTTTCCGAGCGTGACTATCTCAACCTTTGTACTATCATCAAGCAGTTTGTCGAGTTCCCTGCAGGCATCTATCAGATCAATCGGCACATAGATACCGTTGATTGAATCCACATTATCGTTGCGGGTACTCATCCACATTGGTAATTCTCTGTAGCTGTAATTTCTGGCTACAATATCTGACAAATCATAAGGCTGACCGGTAAAATGCTTGTTAGCGGCTATGAGCAATATTTTCTTAATGGCCTCCGGATATATCTCATGATCTGGACTGAGATTCTTTATGTATTTTGCAAGCGAGGTGGGATAATCTTCTGTTCCAAGCACATCAACAATTTTTATTTCCCAATCATCTGTACTTGCTGTATGCTCAAATTCCCATACTATAGAATCGTCTTCTATCTGTCTTTCAAAGACTTTGACTGCCTCAGGCCATCCGCCTTGCTCAAGTATTGCTATGAAGTCATCAAAATTTTTAGGTTCAGGAAAATCGTAATAATTTTTATACGGCTCTCCTTTCAAATGCTTAATGTATGCTTTCATTATGACATCATACATCTTAGAATATAAATCAGCCTCTCGTTTATGTAAATATCTCGGAGTTTGATGAAATAAGTCATAATACATACAGGCTCGTTCCAATAAATCGGAAGATAGTAAGTAATCTTGAATCTCCGGATTCCAATAATAAAACTCATACTGACTCAAATCGATACTCTCCAAGTCTCGTTTCTCCGAATCAGTTAGCACTGAGTCCAATACATGAATCCATTCGTCTAATGTGGCCGGCAACGTATCCTCGTCTTCGATAAGGCGCGATTCCATTCTCGCACGTACATTTTCTGCGTGTATACCGATAGAAAATAAAAGAGTGACCAGAAAAAGTAAATTTCTCATAATTTATTTTTTCCCAATATTGTTAATTCCTTGCCAGAGTATTTGTTGCTTGAAGCGGATGCTGACAGGACGACCAGACACGCGGGAACCCTCATAAGCTACAGAAATAAGTGATAAAGACAGGAATAATGCTCTCAGTCACAAATATACCCCACAAATATCCCTCTTTCCAAATATTTCAGTCACTTTTTCAGAAAAACTTGTCCATATAGATGTGGAACGGGCACCGGAGGATGTGTCCGACGCCCGATATATATTCAAGGAATAGATTGCTGAGGAGATGCAGATCGGTCGCATTTAATGTGCCGTGGATGTGGGGAGATGGGTGTTGAACCACTCGATATTGCGGCGGAGAGCGGACTTGATTTTCTCTGCGCGGACGCGGGCTGTCTGGCTCGGATCGCCGTTCCACCGCTCGCAGTCTTTCGCCCACGCTTTGTCCAGAGGGAGGACTATCTGGTCGATATAGTCATAGACCTCGGCAAGCCGCTCGGGGTAGACTTCGCTCCAGGCGTCGGCAACGGCTTGGCAGAAGCTGTCGTAGCGGATGATTTCGCCGATCCAGTGGGGGATGAAGCCGTAGTGGACTTTCATGTGGAAGGTATAGTCGGTCTTCTCGCGGTTGTAGCATACGAGATCCCATATGGGGCCGGCTACCCAGCGGGCATTTTCACCCAGATCTTTGTGGAGATAGAAACTGCCGTGGAAGCCGTCGGGATTGTCCATGACTTCCTGAATGATGAAGAAGCGCGCCATGCTCCCGACGTCGATATATCTCTCCCACTCGGCTGAAGTCTTGTCAGCAGAGTAGATGGCGGCGTTCATGGCTTTGAATTCGGAGGTCAGCCACTGGCGCTGGGCAGACGAGAGGACTTCCGGGGAGTGGTATTTAACTCGCATGTCCCAGCGGCTGTTTTCCTGAATGGATATCTGGTCATCATCCGCGTAATTGTCGATTTCGACGAGCCATCCTCCACGGATGAGCGACGGATCGGTCTCGCCGTCTTTCTGCTCGAAGATGTTGACACGGTTTTTGTCGATACGGATGGTCTCGGTCAGAAAGTAGAGGCCGATATAGTCGCCGTTGAGCACGACCTCTACAGGGCGGAAGTCGGGAGTCCAGGCCATACTCATCAGCTTACCGAGCCGCAGGCCGGCGACAGTATTCTCAGTAGGCTTCAGTAGCGCCCAATGCTTGTTTTTGGGCATACCCATCACGGCGATCTTCTCCGCGAGCTTCAGTTTGTAGGGTTTCTTGTCGCTTTTCCATGACGAGTGTCCGCGGCCACGAATCTGCAATTCAAGTGGCTGCGTCTCCGAGCCAAGAGCCTCGACCCCTTCGGCACCGTTGGGTTCAAGCCAGTAGCGCGCCTGCAGATACGTGACCTTCGACGTGACTGGCTTTTGGCCTTCGGTCACGATATAGAGCGCCGGAATCGTGCCGGACGTGAGCGATGTGCCGGTAGGCGGGATATCGAAGTTTTCCACTTTATCTTCGCAACCCACTAATCCGATGGTGATTAGGATCAATAACAAAAACTTTTTCATAATGGAATTACAGCAGAATAAATTAAGATGATAAGAAATACATCTGCAAAGCTACTGCATTCTTCCGACATAGCCCTCAACATTTGTTGATAACCGATCCCAGTGACAAAATTCTTGATAGTCGATGTGTCCGATTAATTCAGTTTTCCCGATGCAGAAGCGGTTAATTTATTGATTTACAAAAGAGTATAAATCTAATCCGTACAAGCATCGTACATTTTCTAT
>CAMWHE010000030.1 GCA_947173955.1 uncultured Bacteroidales bacterium
TTTTGCAAAGATAAGAAAGTTCTATCCAAACACAGCTTTTTTACTATGCGCCCTTTTTTACTATGCGCCCTTTTTATTGAAATAGTAATATAAAATGGTGGGAATAAAAAAAGAATGAGTAATGAAATCCGAAGATTTGCTATTACCCATTCTCCTCTCTCTCCTGCGGTGCGGACGGGACTCGAACCCGCGACCCCCGGCGTGACAGGCCGATATTCTAACCAGCTGAACTACCGCACCATTGTTTTGGAGGTGCTCCCGACTTATCTGTCGTTTGCGAGTGCAAAGTTAGATGAAGTTTTGATTCTGTGCAAGCAATGAGTCGCTAAAATGTATATTTTAACAATTATTTAACATTTATTAGTAGAGGCGTAACTATTCATCGGCAGGAGCGGAACCGGTTGCGGAAGAAGGCGCGGTCGGCAGGGGAGAGGGCATAGGATTCGGTTTCGGAATCTATGTAGAGGGCGATGGCGCGGGTGATGAGTATGTCGTCGCGACAGCCGGGGGATGCTCCCTGCGAGCCGTTGGGATAGTAGCGGTAGGTGGCGAGTTCGTCGGCGGCCTGTGTGTCGCGCTCTATCAGCCTGTTGTCGCGCAGAGCTGTGTTGAGATGCGTGATGATGGTGGTCTTTGAGGAGCGGTTGGTATGAAATCCGGGCATTCCGGTCGACCGGTAGTAGAGGTTGGCTGACGTACGTCCGAGTACGTTGAGGATATACTCCGACGGGTCGCCGTCGGTATTGTCGGTCTCAAGGGTATTGCTCTCGAACACAAGGAGCGCGTCGCCATACCAGCGGGCTATGGCGGCAGCTTTCCAGGCCAGTTTGTCGTGGTCGGTGTGGCCGCGCCACTGCGCCACCACTTCGAGTGCGCCCGGCCGCGACTTGCGGTCGAAGACGGCGATGACCGAATAGTCCGACGAGAATGAGCGTCCGCCGATGTCGACTGTGACTATATATCGTCCTTCGGGTTCGGAGCAAGGCTTGCGCCACACTTTGAGCGGTCCAGAAGCGGCCTCCCGGAACGTCAGTGAGGAAAGCGACCCGGGGCCGGTCTGCACATACCCGTCAAAGTCGCCGAGAAAGGCGGGAGCGGAGCATCCCTGACGCAGGCGGTCGATATCGTCGGGATTGAAGACGGGGTTGCCGGTGTTTGCGAAGGCTTCGCGCGCATACGTCGGATACTCGGCACACATCTGGCCGTGGGTGGAATATTCGCGGCGCTTCTCGTGATACCAGAGTATCTGTTCGAGAGTCAGTCCGAGGTCGGTCCATAGCGAACGCTCATATTCGTCGAAACTTTTCCATAGCTCCTCAGGATCGCGTCCGTCGAGTTCCGCACGGTAGATATTGATCTTATACCAGGGTACGAATATGGCTTTCTTGTCGCTTTCGCCGCGCTCGGCGCGCTCCCACTCGGAGTGGAAGAAGTTGCCGACGCCGTTGGCCGTGCTTTCCATCACTATCAGCGTCAGCGGCGAACGGTTGATAGCTCCGCAGACGGCGCGGATGAAGTTCTCGGGCGAACGGCGGTCGGAGTCGGCCCAGAAAGCCACTTCAGACAGATGGGCCATAGCATAGTCGGCGCCGCGCACAGCCTCTGAATTCTCGCTCGACGCAACGGTCACCCTCGCTCCGCGGCCGCTGATCTCGCGGATGCCCGACGACCGCTCGAAGACCTTGAAAGCGGGCGATGACCCCTCGGCTCCGAGCCATGACTCAGCCGGATAGTTGTCGAGCATCGTCGAGTATATACCGCGGATGGCCGACGCCGCATCCTTGACATGGGCGCAGATGAGCGAATTCCAGTTGGCGCGCACCGCACACTGTATCCAGGCCATATACATCTGCACCAGGGTCGAGCCGCCCCACTGGCGCGCCTTAAGCATTATTACACGCATGGGGCGCGAGGCACGCCGCTCCCCCTCGAGGGTGGCGAGCAGCTCTATCTGCGGCCTGTTGAGTATGAAGCGGATGAGCCGGCCTGTCGACTTGTCGCGGATATGGCAGCAGGTAGCCGCCCAATACTCGAAGTCGTGGCGCAGGCGAAGCCTGTGAAGTTTGTCGGAGCAGTCCTTTGCCTCGGCAAACTCCGGATCGTCAGCCATCGACTGCGGCAGATAGAGATTGGCGCCCTGTCCGGCCGGATCGGGATGAAGGAATCGAGGACCTACGCATCCGAGACCTGTCAGCGGGTCGCGATGCGGCTCGCGCCGGGCATTTCTGAGTGTGTTTTCTTCGGAAAGTGTCATTTTGAAAAGATATTACTTGACTGAATAAATTCGTGTATCGTGAGAAAAAAGTCCGTCGAGGAGATACCGGAGCTTATATCGGTGGGGGATGATCAGCCTGTGGGCTACCGGCGCATTGATCCGGCCGCTGAATGCCACACGCGACAGAGGTATGTAAGAGGTTGACCCGCCTGAGCCGAGTATATCGAGAGTGGCGTCGGCTGAAGACGATGTCAGATCCGCCAGTACCTCCGCAACGGGCGTCGCCGGGCGGAACGGGTGTCGCCCTGCGGGGAGCCTGAGTTCATCCGCGAGAGAACAGTGGACCGACGTGTGCAGCTCCGTGTTCAGATCGAGGTAGCCGTCGGCCGACGAAGTCAGGCGGAAGGCCGACCCGGTCGACATCACATCCGTCACGGAATGCAGGGTGCGGGTAGACCAGAGTCCTGTTTCGGGTGAGTACACTTCGGCAGTATCTGACCCCGGAGTGACAAGGCACAGCTCGGCGTGCGCGGCGCTCCACGCCGTCATCGTAGCCTCAACCCCGCGCTTCAGGGTCTTTACCCTGTTGGAACTCACAGCTACAATATCCTTTCCTGCAATGATGTATAGGCTGCTTTCACCCGATATTCCGGTGCCGGGAGTGACCGCACGCCTCCCGGCGACAGGACGGCTGTCGAGAAGCACAGGGCGGCCGATTCGCCCGGCGCTGTTGAGCCCCACCGACCATATTCCGCCCGTACCTGCTACGACATAGCGTGGCGAGCCGCTCTCCCATGACGACGATGCCGGGCGCGGAGCCGCATGGATGGAGCATATATTTCCATCCATATGTATGGCCGACAGGGCTTCGAAAGGATAGCCTGAACGGGCTGAGACGAGATAGCCCGGATAGTCGGCCACAGTATTGACCGGCTCAGGTATATAGAATTCCTCCTGCGCGACAGCCGCCGGTAGCGCGACAGGGCGGAGAGTGTCCGACAGCCAGTAGGCGAACCCTGCGGCGGGTGTGAGCGTGACAGTCAGCTTGCGGCACTTTCCGTCCGACCCCACAGCCATGAATGTAGCCGATGTGGCCGAAGGATCAGGATAGGTGAAGAGTGGAGATACCGATTCGGGAAACCGTCCCCCGGGCGTAATGCAATGACGCACCACGCGCCGCCTGCCCCCTTCGAGCTCGACAGCCACGACAGTCTCCACCGTGTCGACAGCTCCGCGCTTATGAGCGAAGTAGTCGAGCGAATGTCCGGAAAAGAGACTGACCGACGGATCTCCTATCAGTGTCGCCCCCGTCCCCGTATGCAGTGTGCGTGGAGCTACCGTGTGCGGAGGGGCGAAGCGCGCCGACAATATGGCATCACTGCGGCTTCCTTTCCCTCCGTACCTGTCAAGGCAGTCCCTCTCCTCGTCGAGCGACAGCCTGCGGGGAAACACAGGCACTAACTCTTCCGACTGGCGCTCCTTGAACGGATAGGGGATAGTACAGGCCACACTGAACAGCCTGTCGTCAGCCTCCACAGCCTTTATCATCTTCAGCCGGTAGCTCTCGTCGGGAAGCGAGCATCCCGGAAGTCCCGCCTCTATCTGCAGAGGAGTGCCCGGCGTGGCTATAATGCGCGCTACAGCCGTCATATCCGGCTCAGGCAGATGTATCTGTGGAGAAAGCTCCACTTCAAGGCGCGCCACCCTGCCATACAGTTCATTGCCCGGCTGACAGGCCGGAAGGCGCAGATAAAGGCGGAAAGCCTCGAGAGCAAGCGATGACCTGTCAGTCACGCCCGATCCTCCCGGAATATTTATATGTACAGAGTCGGGAACCGGATTGCCCGACAGACAGGTATGCCAAACGGGAGAAGACCGGAAAAGCACATTGCCGGCCGAATCGCGCATCACTGTCCGCGACATCACCCCCTGCACGAAAAGTCCCGAAGCCCCTGCCTCCGAAACTGCCTCACCATAGGCCTTATAGAGCATTTCACTCAGTTTGTCACTATCGGTCGCCGAGAGCACCGTGGAATGCGAGTCATAGATGTCAGTAAGTTTTACAGCCGGAAGAGCTTTGGATATAGTGGCAGCCGAACGGGTCTCCACCACCACTTCCGGAAACTCCCTGTCAGGATCGGATATACGCATAAGCCCACCTTCGTCGGTAGTGACCATAGCCTTCCGCCCCTCACCTATTATAAGGAAGCCCCCTTCGACCTCCACGGCTGATTCGGGAACAAAAGAAAGTTCGCCTATCTCTACAGGATCAGACGGACGCTCGCGCATGGAATAGACGGCAACCCCGAGCCTATTGCCGTCAGCAACAAATTCGGTCGCCATGCCGTTGCCACCGGGCAGATAGGCCACTCCGCACCAGCATCTCTCCGACACTACCGCCGGAGCTCCGACAGTCCTGTAAGCCCCCTCCTCACTGTTGAAACGCAGATTGTGTATATTCATAGTAGTGTTTTTTTTGCGCACAAAGATACTTCCGCCAGCTACGGGCAAGGATGTACATCATACACTTTTCTACATTGTTGAAATCTATGTTGATAAGTGTAGATAATTATTCAATATCTTTTGTAAAAATAAATTTGCATTCACTCTCATATTTTTCTATACAGCCACACCGAAAGAGATTCCAAAATAGTTGGCATCAAGATTTCAATAGACTTTGTACATGAAAAAGTCACTTTTTCAACACCGATTGTGAAAGAAATTTATTAACTTCGCAACTTATAAACACAATGTAGATAAACTATATAATACTCTGATAGTCAGTTATAGTCATTGTAGATAAACTATTGATAACCATCAGAGGAATATAGATAACTTAAAAAGCAAGGAAAACGTCGAAAAGTTATCACATATATCTACACCACTTATTATTATTCTTTAAAAGAGAAATTTTTAAAACTTAAAAAAGAAAATAAACAATAATGGCTGTTGAAAAAGATAAGGAAAAGCTCGAAGAACTGAAAGCCGAAATAGAAAAGCTGAAAAAGGAAAAGGGTGCGGTCATCCTCGCCCACTACTATCAGCAGGGCGACATTCAGGATGTGGCCGACTATATAGGCGACTCGCTCGCCCTGGCTCAGATAGCCACAAAACTCAAGGAGCCTGTCATCGTCATGTGTGGCGTCTATTTCATGGGAGAGACAGCCAAGATACTCTGCCCGGACAAGACGGTGCTCATACCCGACGCCTCGGCAGGCTGCTCGCTGGCCGACTCTTGCGATGCCGTAGCCTTTGAGGAATTCATCAACGAGCATCCCGACTACACGGTAGTCAGCTATGTCAACACATCGGCCGCCGTCAAGGCACTGACTGATGTGGTGGTCACCTCCTCCAACGCCATAAAGATAATCGACACCTTCCCGGAGGATGAGAAAATCATCTTCGGCCCCGACCGCAATCTCGGAGGCTATATCAACAGCCTGACCGGGCGCAAGATGCTCCTGTGGGACGGCGCCTGCCATGTCCACGAGCAATTCTCGGTCGAAAAGCTCATAGAGCTGAAGAAAGCGCATCCCGCCGCCAAGGTGCTCGCACATCCCGAGTGCAAGCGGGCTCTTATAATGCTGGCCGACAAGGTAGGCTCGACAGCCGCCCTGCTCGACTATGCCCGCACGTCCGACTGCCGGGAATTCATCGTGGCAACCGAGAGCGGCATCCTCCATCAGATGCAGCGCGACTGTCCCGGAAAGACATTCATCCCGCTCCCTCCCGTCGATTCCACCTGCGGATGCAACGACTGCAGCTTCATGAAGCTCAACACCATGGAGAAGCTGCGCGACTGCCTTCGCGACGGTAAGCCCGAGGTCACCGTCGACCCCGAGATAGCCGAGCTGGCCGTCCGCCCCATCAACCGTATGCTCGACCTTTGCAAGTAAATAAAAATAAATAATAATACATATATACATATACATGGACTACAATCACCGCTCCATCGAAGCCAAGTGGCAACAGTATTGGAAAGACAATGACATATACAAGACATCGGTCGACACGTCACGTCCAAAATATTACGTGCTCGATATGTTCCCCTATCCCTCGGGTGCCGGCCTTCACGTAGGCCATCCGCTCGGCTACATAGCGAGTGATATATATGCCCGCTACAAGCGTCTGAAAGGCTTCAACGTGCTCCATCCGATGGGCTATGACGCCTACGGCCTGCCTGCCGAGCAGTATGCCATCCAGACAGGACAGCATCCCGAGATCACTACCGACACCAATATAGCCCGCTATCGCGATCAGCTCGAGAAGATAGGGTTCTGCTTCGACTGGAGCCGCGAGATACGCACCTGCGATCCGGAATACTACAAGTGGACGCAGTGGGCCTTCATCCGGATGTTCGAGAGCTACTACGACACCGAAAAGGGGAAGGCCATGCCCGTAGCCGACCTCGTGAGCCACTTTGAGAAGCATGGAAGCGAAGGGGTTAAGGCAGCCTGCACCCGTCAGCTCGACTTCACGGCCGATGAGTGGAAAGCCATGACTCCCAAGGAGAAAAGCGACACACTGATGAATTACCGTCTCGCCTATCTGGGCAACACGATGGTCAACTGGTGTCCGAAGCTCGGCACAGTGCTTGCCAACGACGAAGTGAGCGAGGGAGTGTCGCTCCGCGGAGGTTATCCCGTGGAGCAGAAGCTGATGTATCAGTGGTGTCTGCGTGTCAGCGCCTATGCACAGCGCCTGCTTGACGATCTGGAGACTGTCGACTGGAGCGACTCCATCAAGGAGACGCAGCGCAACTGGATCGGCCGCTCGGAGGGTGCGGAGATGAAATTCCGTATCAAGGACAGCGATGTGGTGCTTGACATATTCACCACCCGTGCCGACACCATCTTCGGCGTGACATTCATGGTGCTTGCTCCCGAAAGCAAGTATGTCGACATGATCGTGACTGACGATCAGCGTCAGGCTGTCGATGAATACATAGCCTCCATAAAGCACAAGACCGAGCGCGAGCGCATGATCGACAAGAAAGTGAGTGGCGTATGGACCGGTGCCTATGCCATCAATCCGCTTACAGGCAAGGAGATACCCGTCTGGGTGAGCGACTATGTGCTCGCCGGCTACGGTACGGGCGCAATCATGGCCGTACCTGCCCATGACTCACGCGACTACGCTTTCGCGCGTCACTTCTCTCTGCCGGTTATCCCCCTTATAGAGGGTGCCGATGTAAGCGAGGAGAGCTTCGACGCCAAGGAAGGAAAGATGATCAATTCGTCGTCTGATGACTTCAGCCTCAATGGCATGGAGGTGAAGGATGCCATCGCCGCCACTAAAAAATATATCGAGGAAAAAGGAATAGGCAAGGTCAAGGTCAACTATCGCCTGCGCGACGCAATCTTCAGCCGTCAGCGCTACTGGGGCGAGCCGTTCCCCGTATATTATAAGGACGGTATCCCTCAGATGCTGCCTCTCGACAAGCTGCCCCTGCTGCTGCCGGAGGTCGACAAGTATCTGCCTACCGAAAGCGGCGAGCCCCCCCTGGGACGCGCTCAGAACTGGAAGACTGACGAAGGCTATCCTCTGGAGCTCAACACGATGCCCGGCTTCGCAGGCTCAAGCGCCTACTATCTGCGCTATATGGATCCGCGCAACAGCGAGGCGCTCGTAGGGCGCGAGGCTAATGAATACTGGCGCAACGTCGACCTCTATGTGGGTGGAACCGAGCACGCTACCGGCCACCTCATCTACAGCCGATTCTGGAACAAATTCCTCTATGACCTCGGCGAGATATGCTCTCCCGAGCCTTTCAAAAAGCTGATAAATCAGGGCATGATACAGGGCCGCAGCAACTTCGTCTACCGCATAAAGGATACCAACACATTCGTGTCGCACGGACTGAAGGATCAGTATGATGTGACTCCTATCCATGTGGATGTCAACATTGTAAGCAACGATCAGCTCGACCTCGAGAAATTCAAGGCATGGCGTCCCGAATTCGCCACCGCGGAATTCATACTCGAAGATGGCCGCTACATCTGCGGATGGGCTGTCGAGAAGATGTCGAAGTCAATGTTCAATGTGGTCAATCCCGACGACATCGTGGAGCGCTACGGTGCCGACACACTCCGCCTCTATGAGATGTTCCTCGGTCCCGTAGAGCAGAGCAAGCCATGGGATACCAACGGCATAGACGGCGTGAGCCGCTTCCTGAAGAAACTGTGGGGTCTCTTCTACAAGGGAGATACGTTCCTTGTCAATGACGACGCGCCTTCGGCCGAATCGCTCAAGACCATCCACAAACTGATCAAGAAAGTAAGCGCCGACATAGAGAGCTTCTCCTACAATACCTCGATATCGGCCTTCATGGTCTGTGTCAACGAGCTGACAGCGCAAAAGTGCCATTCGCGCAGCGTCCTTGAGCTCCTTGTCATCACTATAGCTCCGTTCGCACCCCACATCGCCGAGGAATTGTGGCATCAGCTGGGCAACGCGGGAAGCGTATGCGATGCCGTCTGGCCCGCATGGAACGAGGAGTATCTGAAGGAATCGACCGTCACGATGGCTGTCTCATTCAACGGCAAGCCCCGCTACAACATCGAGGTACCTGCCGACATGGCTCCCGCCGACATAGAAAAGGTAGCTCTCGGACACGAGAATGCCGCAAAATGGATCGACGGCAAGACAGTCAGAAAAGTGATAGTCGTACCCCGCAAGATAGTCAACGTCGTAGTAGGATAATAAACTACAGATATTTACGTTATTCAATAGATGACACACACTCCGCGCCGTATAGTCTTTGCAACCAACAATCCCCATAAGCTCGACGAAATCAGGAGCATAGTGGGAGATAGCTTTGAGATCCTGTCGCTGAAAGAGATAGGATGTGATGAGGATATTCCCGAGACGGGCAGCACGCTCGACGAGAATTCCCACATCAAGGCCAGGTATGTCAAGACCCGCTACGGCTACGACTGCTTCGCCGACGATACGGGTCTCGAAGTAGAGGCTCTGGACGGCGACCCGGGAGTAAGGTCGGCACGCTATGCTCCGGGTATAGGCCACGACTCTCAGGCCAATATGGAGCTGCTGCTGCGCAATATGGCCGGCAAAGACGACCGCCGGGCGCGTTTCCGCACTGTCATCACGCTCATAACCGACGCCGGCGAGCAGCAGGTAGAGGGAATTGTCGAAGGACATATAGCCCGCACCCCCTCCGGCGAGGGCGGATTCGGCTATGACCCCGTGTTTGTCCCTGTCGGCGAGGAGCGCAGCTTCGCTCTGATGTCGGCCGCGGAGAAGAATGCCATAAGTCATCGCGGACGTGCCGTAGCAGCCCTGCTGCCTTTATTGAATAATCTGTAAATCAATCATATAAATGAAAAAATATACCTTTATATTTTTAGCTGCGATGCTGATGTGTGTATGCGCTGCCGCTCATGCACAGCACTATTCCGGCAGCTGGAAAGTCTTTTCGGCCTTCGACGAGATATCAGCTATAGCCGATACCCCCGACAAGGTCTACTATGTAAGCACCGGACAACTCTACTCTTACGATAAAGAAGCCGATGAGACCTATAACTTCACAGGCTCGCTCAAACTCTCTTCGCCCAATATCGCCGACATAGGCTATGACAGCGACTCAAAGAAGCTTGTCGTGATCTATGATAATGCCGATATAGATGTTATCGACAGTAAGGGACGTGTCGAGAATATGCCTGACATCAAGGATGCCCAGCTCTCGGTCGTGCCTGCCATCAATGACTTCAAGGTAGTCGACGGCAAGCTCTATACTGCCACCAACTTCGGCATAGTCATTTTCGATCTAAATAAATATCAGGTAGTTGCCTCCGGAGAATATGGCAAGGAGATGTTCAGCGTCGTAGTCTGGGGAGATTACATCATGCTCACCGACGGCGATGCCAACAACTACTACGTAGGCAGGAATGATAATCTGGCATCATTCTCCAAACTCACGTATGCGTTCGGATTCGCCTATCCGCGCTATATAGCTCTCACTGACGACATCCTGGTAGCCAATCAGAATGAAAAGCAGCTGATCATCTATAAGAAAACATCTCCCGGTGCGTCTCCGGAGCTTAGCAATCTGTCATGTATCTACAACAAGGAGCTTCAGCCGGGCAGCAGCCTCGCTGTGGCGGCCGACGGCACGGTTATCTGCTATACACCCGCCGAACTACTGTTCATTGACAAGGATGGGAGTGTTACTTCCGTTCCGACAGCAGGCACTGACCTTGAAAAGAAAAAAATCGGCGGCGACTATCAGATAAAGCACATATCGGCCCTGAACGGACTGAATGAGATCTGGCTCGGAAGCTCGGAAGGAGTGGCATCCTACAAAGTGGACGATTCCAATAAGATAACTCCCCTCTCATCGGCTGTCAAACCGCAGAACGCGCTGACATTCTCCAACATAGGCCGCCTCTACACGTCCCCTTCAGGCAAAGTGTATGTCTCCAGCTGGGGCACGGCTAACGTGCGTCAGCCTTTCGTCAACCAGACCGACAATTTGTTCCACATAAATGTGATCGAGGACGGCGAGGTAAGGGATGTGACCCCTCTCGAATTTACTGTCGACAATCCCAACAACAAGTCTCTGAAAGCCACTCCCGCAGGCTTCCGGAGCGGTGAGGATTTCCGCGAGGACCCGTCGGATCCCGATGCATACTATATAGGATCCGCATGGGACGGAGTCTATCACATCAAGGACCGCAAGCAGATCCACAAATACTACGACTACAACAGCTCCCTCAATGTTGTCAGTAACTATGCCCTGCGCGCCTACGGTTTGGATATAGACAAGGCCGGCAATCTCTGGGTGGGCAATTACGTCATGCAGGGAGCTGACATTATCCATATGCTTCCCGCCGACAAGCGCGCCAAGGAGAATACCGTTCCGGCCGACTGGTCATCGCTTGATCAGTGCTCCAGAAACTCCACAGGCTTCGAGACACAGCTCCTCGCCTGCAGACAGTCCAATTGCGTGCTCTACCGCGACAGCCAGTACAATGGCTCACTTCATGCCGTAAAGACCCAGGGCACTACATCCACATCCGATGATGTAGTCTATCTGATCAACGATTTCATCGACCAGGACGGCAAGAAATTCACATACAACTATCTATACTTCATTGTCGAGGACAAGCTCGGTGCGGTGTGGGTAGGTACTGACAACGGTATCTTTGCCATAGCTAATCCTGACGGAATCAGCAGCAACTCAGTCAAGGTCAACCATCTGAAAGTGCCCCGCAAGGACGGCTCAAATTTCGCCGACTACCTGCTCGACGGCGAGACAATCTATTGGATTGCAGTCGATCCCGCCAACCGCAAATGGGTCGCCACGGCCAATTCCGGCGCCTACCTTGTCAGCGCTGCCGGCGATGAGATCATCAGGCACTTTGACACCACAAACTCGCCCCTGCAGTCCAACCTTGTATCGGCCATCACCTGCGGCGACGAAAACAGCGTCTTCATGGCCACACAGTTCGGCCTCATAGAGTATAAGAGCGACGCCTCGCAGGCTCATGACGACTTTGAAGAAGTATATGCCTATCCCAATCCCGTGCGTCCGGAATACACAGGCTGGATCACCGTCACAGGACTGATGGACAATTCACTTGTCAAGATAGCCGATGCCGCCGGTAATGTCTTCTATCAGGCCATGAGCGAGGGAGGCATGATCACATGGGACGGCTGCGACCGTTCCGGCAACCGCGTCAAGACCGGCGTCTACTATGTCTTCGCATCATCTGGCGCATCCGGACAGTCATCGTCCGGTGCCGTCACAAAAATTCTGGTAGTAAACTAAAGGATAACTATAAGTAACTTACATGGCCACAAAAGCTACAATAAAATATACTGACGACTCCGACCGTTGCTACGGCCTGACAGGCATGGCGATGGGTATCGTGATATGGGATCGGGAGGATCTGCTCTCCGCCATCGACCTCGATGCCGAGCCTGACAGCATGATGGAATTTACCCCTTACTACTACTTCGCAGGCAATCCGCGTATGTCGGCACGTTTCGCCTGGAATCAGATCGTGGAGCATTACCGCCTCTCGATGGGGCTGCTGATGGCCAATGTCCTGTGCAGATGTTATGTGCATGACCACAAGCAGATAAGTCCCTCCACACTCGACCTGATGAAGGAATATATCGCTGAAGAGGGTAAAGCCACCTGCTCGCTCGACGACGATGAGATCAATGTTCTCTTTGAAAAGCAGCTCTCTTATCTCCACCGCCTCTTCAGCCATCCCGGAGTGCAGCGTGTGGCCGCCGAATTTGCCGAGGACCTGCGTCAGCGCAGGCGCATGACCGTCGGCGAAGTCATCGAGGGCTTCCGCCCCCTTGCCATGCTTTAAAGAGCTTTAGTTGGAGTGAGTTCTACATAAGCCAGCGCCAGAAAGGCGCGTCATAGTGGGAAACCTCAGGCGTGCTTGCGCCTGAGGAGAAGACAATACAGTCAGCTTTGAGCGTCGTAGACGCGATGTTATGACCGGTCGCTCGGATAATTGCGGGATTGTCATGCATCATATGCCTAAAACGGCAGCTCAAGCTGAGGATCGGGTAGCAGTCGGAAGGTCATACGGTGATAGGGCGACGGGCCGTGCGTCCTGATAGCCTCGCGGTGAGCGGCCGTAGGGTAGCCCTTGTTGATATCCCATCCGTATGCCGGATACTCCGCATGCAGCCGCAGCATCTCGTCGTCACGGTAAGTCTTCGCCAGGATAGAGGCCGCTGCAATGTTGGCCACTTTCCCGTCGCCGCCTACTACCGTCGTCCACTCCACATCCCCCCAGGGCTTGAAGCGGTTGCCGTCGACAACGACACCCCCCGGCACGGTCGAAAGCTTGTCGAGCGCCCGGTGCATGGCCAGTATCGACGCGTTCAGGATATTTATCCGGTCGATCTCCTCCGCCGTGACTATCCCCACAGCCCAGGCGATGGCATCACGCTCGATTATAGGACGCAGCTCGTAGCGCCGCTTCTCGGTCAGTTTCTTCGAATCGTTGAGCAGCGCGTGGCTGTAGCCGTCGGGCAATATTACGGCAGCCGCATAGACCGGTCCTGCCAGACATCCTCGCCCGGCCTCGTCACATCCCGCCTCGCTTACACCCGCCCTCAGGCACGACGGCAGATTAATTTCCTTAATTTCTTTTCTCATACAGTTACAAAAGTACGGAAATATATCGTAATTTTGCAGTGGAATTCAGCTGAAACGTCATGAAAATAGCACTCATAGGATATGGAAAAATGGGGCAGGCCATCGAGCGGCTTGCCTTGGAGCGTGGTCATGAGATAGTAGCCCGCATCGACCGGCACAATACCGCCGAGTGGGATTCCGACGCTCTGCGCCATGCTGACGTCGCGATTGAATTCACCACCCCCTTGACAGCGGTCGACAATTATTTTAAGGCCTTTGAGAGGCAGATTCCCGTCGTCTCCGGTACAACTGCCTGGACCGACCGTATGGACGAAATTAAGGCCGCCTGTGAGGCTCAGGGAGCGTCATTTCTGTGGTCGTCCAACTTTTCCATCGGTGTCAACATCTTTATGGCGCTCAACCGCTATCTCGCCACAATCATGGCCGGCGTGCCGCAATATCGTCCCGCCATGAAGGAAATCCACCATATCCACAAGCTCGACCATCCCAGCGGCACAGCCATCACCCTCGCCGGACAGATAATCGAAGCACATCCCGCTGTGACATCATGGACCGAAGACCCCGCGGCGGCTGACACAGAGCTGATCATCAGCCACGAGCGGCAGGGCGAAGTGCCCGGCACACACATCGTCAGCTGGGACTCGCCCGTCGACACCATTACCATCGAACACAGCGCCAAAAGCCGCGACGGCTTCGCGCTCGGAGCAGTCATGGCAGCCGAATGGCTCGCCGGCCGTCCCGGTTTCCATACACTCGACGAGATGATGTATGACCTCATCCACAGTCACACGAACGTGTAATATGTAATTTACATAATTGTTACAAAATTGATAAGATTTATACATAACCCTAAGTAAATCACGGAATATTCTTCCATCTTAAGTTAAAATCTTAATTTTTTGTAACAAATTGTTTGTTTATGTAAAATTATTTTATAATTTTGCGGGTCTAAATTCACACTTGCCATGGAAAAAATAGACACCTTAGACCGCAAAATTCTCGAAATCATAATGCATAATGCCCGAATACCCTCTAAGGACGTCGCCCTCGTCTGCGGAGTGTCGCGTGCCGCCGTCCATCAGCGCATACAGCGACTGATCGACATGGGGGTAATCACCGGCTCAGGCTACAATGTGAGCCCGAAATCACTCGGCTACCACACCTGCACCTATATAGGAGTCAACCTGGTCCGTGGCGCCATGTACCGTGATGTAGTCCCCGAGCTTGAGAAAGTTCCCGAAGTAGTCGAGTGCCACTACACCACCGGCCCCTATTCCATGCTAATCAAGCTCTATGCGCGCGACAACGAGCATCTGATGGAGATACTTCACGACAAGATACAGATGATCAACGGAGTCACCACCACCGAGACCCTCATCTCCCTCGACCACAGCATCCAGCGCCAGATCCCCGTCGACACCAAATAACTACATGGGAAGATTTGTTCTGCTTCTGATATGCGGTTTGTGGGCGGTATTTACAAATGCCGAAACCGTGACCCTATATAATGACAATGGTCAGGGAGGAATCCATCAGTCGACAGGTAAGCTCATAATTGAAGATGGTCAATATTATGTCGATCTTGCGGTTCCGACTTATGGCGGAAATTCAAAAATTGAGCACCTGAAAGTCTATCGTGTCAGAGATGATGCCGGACTATTATACAGACAGGACAAGTGGGCTGAGAAATATACCTATGTAGTTGAGCGTAGTAATGGTTTCTATTCTTCAACTCCGTACTATTTCAATATGAAATCCCCGTGGAGGCCATCCTTGACAGAAGATCCAAGCGACCCGAACTTTGTCAGACCTATAAAAAAAATGTTTGTATATAAAGATGATTATCAGGGTAATAAAGTAGCTATAAAAGTAGTTTTGATAGAAAAACAAGGTAAGTACATGCTTTATTACGGAGATGATTTTTTTGGAGCCCTTATAGAACCGAATACGAATATTCCAAATTACGCCCCGATATGGGCTCATGATTTCGACTATTGCGCTACAATATCAGGATTTACCGTTTATTTCAACCTAAACTAAATATTTATGAAATCTATTTCTCAAATTGGATTAGTAATTTTGTCTATTGGATTCCTGGCGGCTTGCGGTGGTAATTCAACAAAAAATGACTCAAGCGAAAAAATAAAAGAACCATGTCCATATAAATCTGTAATTAATCTAAAATCAAATAATATCCCATTACCATTGGGACGATATGTACAGTTGACAAGTGATAAGTTGTCTGTAAGATTTACAGAACCGGATTCTGAGAGCAATGGGAATGGATATGTTGACTTCCCATTTGAAATACTCCGACATGTTCCTAATATAAAATATCTTAATTTAAGAGTTGAGTCAGAGGAAAATTCGGATCATTATTTTTCTATCAAATTCAAAAAGGATCAAGGAGCTGTTGAAGAGCTGTCTAACGCAATTAAAGATGATAAAATAACTAAATCAACTATTGCATATATCGCACCTTATCAGGATATGGTGTCACAAGAAGTTAAAGCCTTAGCTAGTCAATTAGAAAATACGTATTTTGAAATTACGGAGTCAACTATCTATATAGAGATTCCGCCGTCAAAAATATCTATTACGGGACAAGATGCGAACTCTATTATAGTTACAGATAAAGCAACAGTCCACCTTAATTCTGAAAAAGGAAGATCTTCGGTCGAAATGTCTATCAATGTTAATCTCACCGGTGGCAGCGCTGATGGTTATGCGTATAGTCGTGCAATAGCCAAATTAAGAACAGATAGAGGAGATTTCGAAGCCTATCTGAATAGTACTGATTTCTATCCCAATTCTTATAATCAGTTTCCTAATAATGGACAATATTGGATACAGGCTCGCGACATGGATCAATTGCTGACTTATCCAATTAGTTTAGAGATTGAAGTAATACCATAACTAACGTGAGTTCGATATAATCGAGCATTCAGCCGGTATAGTAACTATCAGATAATAAGGCAGATGTCCGGTAGGACATCTATTTAACAGTAACTATGTACGCCGAGACAGAAGGCCGGCGTGCACGGCTCATCATGCATCTTACGTCTTGCGTTCGCAGAACGCCGATTAAATCCGCTCCGGGTCGGGCGCACATATCATAATGTCGCGTCTACACTCATGGCAATGGGGGCGGTTAGTCTGCGGGGAGGGGGGAGGACTGGAGGGTGCCGCGGCCGAAGGAGCGGTAGGTGTCGAGGGGGATTTCATCCTGCGGTTCGGCGAGGATGCCATCGTGGGGGAGACGGAAGCTTAGGTATTTGATTGTCAGTCCGCGGGCGAGCCACTGCTGTTCGTAGTGGGTCTTGATGTCGAGAATGTCTGTGACGATGCCGGAGTGGTAGAGGTCGTCGGTGTCGGTGATGACGGGGAGGGAGTTGAGCCCTGTCATGAGGGATGTGTAGGTGTAGAGGAAAGGGGAGTCGGTCTTGAGGTGGATGGTGCCGCCGTCGACGAGGACGCGGCGGTAGGTGTCCATGAAGCGGGTGCCGGTCAGTCGCTTGTTGACTTTCTTCATCTGGGGATCGGGGAATGTGATCCATATCTGGGATACTTCTCCGGGGGCGAAAAATGCCGGCAGAAGCTCGATTGATGTGCGGATGAAGGCGACGTTGGGCATGGCTGTATCGAAGGCCTGGCGGGCTCCTGTGTACATTCTGGCGCCTTTTATGTCGATGCCTATGAAGTTCATGTCCGGGAAGCGGCGTGCAAGGCCTACGGTGTATTCTCCTTTGCCGCATCCGAGTTCGAGGACGATGGGATGGTCGTTGTGGAAGAACTCGGAGTGCCACCGGCCTCTGAGGGGGAATTCTTCGGCCTGCAGGCGTGCGAAGGGGTACTGGAAGACGAGAGGGATCTGCTCCATCTCGGCGAATTTGCGGAGCTTATTCTTTCCCATGGCTGCCGGTGGGGGGATAGTCGAGTGTGTAGTGGAGTCCGCGGCTTTCCTTGCGCTCTTTGGCCTGGCGCATGATGAGGTAGCCGACGTTGATGATGTTGCGGAGCTCGCAGATCTCGCGTGAGGCTTTTGATTCCTTGAAGAGGCGCTCGGTCTCTTCGTAGAGGATGTCGAGGCGGTTCCAGGCGCGGTCGAGGCGGAGGTTGGAGCGCACGATGCCTACGTAGGTGCCCATGATCTGGTTGACTTCCTTGATGCTCTGGGTGATGAGCACCATTTCCTCGGGGTGGCGGGTGCCTTCGTCGTTCCATTCGGGGACGTCGGTGCGCAGGGCGTAGTGGTGGGCGTTGGCGAAGGCATGATGGGCGGCTGCGTCGGCGTAGACTACGGCTTCTATCAGGGAGTTGGAGGCGAGACGGTTGCCGCCGTGGAGACCTGTGCAGGAGCATTCGCCGACGGCGTAGAGACGCTTGATGGATGACTCGCCGTTGGCGTCGACGAGGATGCCGCCGCAGAGGTAGTGAGCGGCGGGTGCTACGGGGATGTAGTCGCGCGTGATGTCGATGCCGAGTTCAAGGCATTTGCGGTAGATGTTGGGGAAGTGGCGGCGGGTCTCTTCGGGGTCTTTGTGGGTGACGTCGAGGTAGACGTGGTCGTCGCCGTATTGTTTCATCTCGGAGTCGATGGCGCGGGCCACTATGTCGCGCGGGGCGAGGGAGAGGCGAGGGTCATATTTATGCATGAATTCCTCGCCGCGTAGGTTGCGCAGGACGGCGCCGTAGCCTCGCATGGCCTCGGTGATGAGGAATGAGGGGCGGTCGCCGGGATGATAGAGGGCTGTAGGGTGGAACTGGATGAATTCCATGTCCTTGACAGTGCCTTTGGCGCGGTAGACCATCGCGATGCCGTCGCCGGTGGCTACAAGGGGATTGGTCGTAGTCTGGTAGACGGCTCCTACGCCGCCGGTGGCCATGAGTGTCACGCGGGAGAGGAATGTGTCGACGCGACCGGAGGGTGTCAGCACATAGGCACCGTAGCATGTGATGTCGGGGGTACGCCGGGTGACGATGCGGCCCAGATGGTGCTGGGTGATGATCTCGATGGCGAAATGATTTTCGTAGATGTCGATATGGGGGTTGGAGCGCAGGGCGCGGATGAGGCTCTGCTGGATCTCGTAGCCGGTATTGTCGGCGTGGTGGAGGATGCGGAATTCGGAGTGGCCCCCCTCGCGGTGGAGGTCGAATGTTCCGTCGTCTTTCTTGTCAAAGTCGACGCCCCACTCTATGAGCTGGCGGATCTGCCCGGGAGCCTCCGTGACTACTTTACGGACGGCCTGAGGATCGCTCAGCCAGTCGCCTGCCACCATCGTGTCGTGGATGTGTTTGTCGAAATCGTCGACTGCGAGATTTGTGACTGAAGCCACGCCGCCCTGTGCGAGAGCCGTATTGGCTTCATCGAGAGTAGTCTTACAGACTATAGCTACGCGTCGCCCCTCGCCGGCGACTTTAAGCGCGAAGCTCATGCCGGCGATACCGGCACCGATCACGAGGTAATCATATTCCCGGGTCATATCTTCTGCGAATGATTAATCACCTGCAAAGATAGTAATTTTGGAGATGTCGCAGTAGTGTAGTATTGTTTTTATTGGATATCTTCGGGAAGAATATACCCGATGGTCAGGATTGTCATGGAGTCAGAGTGACGGGCATCAAGTATCTGCGGAGGATTACTGAAATGTTGTCCAAGCTGATGGATGGCAGCCATTTTTGTATTCTTAGAACTGTTCATAATCAGGTAGCGATTTTGTCGAGTTCCTATAGATGAGTGTCTTATCATCATTTCTGCACGACGATTGAGGGTTACGAGCCGATTCTGAGTGTCGGGACTGAGGGTGTAGGAGAAACGGACTGTACCGCAGATATAGTCGGCGATGTTGAATTCATCAAGCTTAGTGCTTATTGATTTACGTGTTATGGTTTCGAGTTTATCTCTTAAGTTACGGATTCCTTCAAGTGAGAAATTGAATGTCTCAAAGGCTTCGCACAGATCTATGTTGCGTATGATGTCGTTGACATTACGGTTAAAGAACTCCACAAGCAATTCAGGAGTTGTAACGGAGTCGAACATCGGATGGTCGACAAAGCGGATATCGGCTGCACGCGCCTTGTCGTCGACATACCATTGGCGCAGGTTGTTATTGAATCCGCGTAGGGAGTGATAACGTTCCGTGAGTTCATTTCGCAGGGCAAGAAGCTCGTCGATCACGATGCCGGCAGTATGGAATTCAATGGCCATTTTCTGCAGTTTTTTCTGCATATGCGCCACTTTAAGACTCTTTGAATCTATTTCTGCCTGAAGTTCCTTGCGGTATTTCTGTTTTGCGTATTTGTAATAGCTCCAGACAGCGATGACAATCAGTACGGCTATAGTGGGGATGGAGGTCCACAGGCTGAATATGTCAATGGAGTCAAAATAATACATCAGTGCATAGACTAAGCAAATGCCTGCAGCTATGAACGTCGTGTTAAGGGCATTTTTGATGTATCTTATATTGTGTTCCTTTACTTTCCGGGGCAGTTCGGCTGTCAGTCGGCTGATTTCTTCCTTTTCCTCCCTGATTATATCGGAAAGATGTTCTTCGGCGGCATCGGCTATCCGGCGGCGAATCATCGGCAATTCGAGTTTAGTCACGAGAGTACTGTAGTAAGTATAGGCCTCGTTGAAAAGCTCTTTTTTACTCTCGAGTTCAATGCGTGCATATTCGAGGGCGTTGCTGAGAGCCATTATCCGGATGTGAGCCTGAGTAAGATTAAGCTGTGCAACGTTCGGTACAGGTTTTTTATAACTGTCGCTTCCTTCAGTGTCGCTACATTCTGTTATGATACAGCAGTAATTGTTAAATTCCGGGTCATCGATGTAGGCGGCAGATACGTAGCAATAGCCGTTATCACCCCACTCCTGACCCCACGAATTGCGCAGAATATAGTATTTATCATCTTCGCTGTAGCCAACGATCAGCATGGCATGGTAGGATGGCTCCTCAGACTTGACAGTTTCTTCAGACGGACGCCCGATATGACCGAATGACGGTGTATGAAATTCATCATAAACCTTAAGGGATATACCGATGGCATAACCTTCGGTAAGTGCGTTGGTCAATATTTCGTGGTTGGCTTTGAGGTCAGAGTATTTGTTGGATGTGCTGGTAATAGGAATCTGGAGAGCTTTGACCAATTTATGTTTCTCAGCATTGGCTACTGCTTCTTCCGATGGCTCGGGAAATCCGGGTTTCTCAAAATCTATATCGTATAAAGTCTCTTCGCAGATTCCCATCTTGGCCATGACGTCCAGCTGGGCGTAGAAATTACTTCCTTCGGTAGTTTTACCGGAAACTACGTTGGAATTGTAGAATAGGAATGCGGGACTGAGGGTGTGTGGCTCTTCGTTAGCGGAGTAGCGATTCCACAGTGCTTCATACATCCCGGCGGCGGCAAATGAAGAGCACGCAGGAGTATTGTGTTGATTATGCGGTTGTGCGAGATATTTGCGCAAATCGACAGAGGCTGCGGCTTTTGCTGACTTGGATGGCACATATTTTTCCTCAAGAGGTTGCTCGATGATTTTCCCTGAGAAATTGAATTTTTTTGTGCGCGACTCAAATCCGTTGTCAGTTAGGACGGTATCTGCTCGTTGAGAGTTTTCATCCTCTTTGCGAAGCCGATCGAGTTCCTTATTTTTTGCACGTAAGTAGCTCGTGAGATCGAGTATTTCACGCTTTAGTCTCCGGATGTCGCGCAGAGGATTGAATGCCTTAAAATTGCGGCTGTCAGTTATGGGAAAACCGGCCAGCTCGACATCGGGATATCGCAGAAGGGGGTATGAGTCGCGTACAGGCAGCAAGCCACTGTCAGGCATCACGGTGTTGTATGCATCTATATACACGTCGAGAGGTGGTTCCAGAGCGTCATCAAACGATGAGGAGTCATCGGAATATGTAATGCCTTTGAGATGCTCATTGTCAAGCCCGAGAATGAGAGCCATGGTGGCTTCCTTATCAGGCAGATGAAGCTGTCTGTCCTGAAGGAAACCGGTCATTTTGCCCTTGGCCTTATCACGGGCACAGGAGAGCGCCTGATTGAGCGAGGGAGCTATTTCTTCCGGTTTTCGGCCGAGTTGGAGCGGTTTGTCCACGTTTTCGGCCATGAAGTCGGGGAAAAATTTGTCGAAGCCTCTCAGAGCCTCATCGGCACGCCTCATGGCGCTGACAATGTCAACAGTCTCAATTTTTACGCCATCACGTTCCAGTGCCGCTACAAACGACCTGTGAAGCAGATAGTCGATTACTTTTCCGCGAGGGAAATCGAGCCGCGACAGACCTATGGCTCTCACGCTGTCGCGGAGAGTCTCAACCGCGGATGCTGTGACAATCGCCGGATAGTTGTCAATGAGAATATTAAAAAATTCGCTGAGACATTCCGTCAGTGACTCAAGTGTGAAATTGACTGAGGCTCTTGATGACAGGTAGTTGTCAATCAGAGTCAGAGATGCGGGCACAAAGCATGATGCAATGCACTCCATGATCTTTTCCGAATATTCAATGTGTTGTCCGGATGATTCAGGCGCATTTTCAAAAGCGGCATTTATCACTTCGGAATGAAGCGCTATGACGTCGATGGAACTTTTTACCGGGAGTGAATTGACCGCCCGGATGACCCGGATTGTCTCTCCAGTGCTGCTGTCTGATGCCGGACTCAGATAGTAAACATGAAGAGTCGTGTCGTAGGCCGCCATAGGGATGACATTGCGGTGAATCTCAACAAGCCGGCGAGTAAACTCCTCATCAGTAGGGAAATCACTACTACGCAGCATAGTCACCATGCCGTTGCGTTCCTGCGCGGTCAGCACAGCTTCAAGACACTCAATCAACGGATTGAGCACCTCGGCGCTCCACATTATAACTAACGGAGTCATTTTTTAACTGACTATGAAATCGACTATAGATTTTCGAGTATATACATTATCTCATTGTTGAGCAGCTCCTCTTCTTCAGGATAAGATTCAAGTGACTCCAATGGAATATTGCAGATCGCGAATTTTTCAATATATGTGCCATCTTCTGCCGCTTTGTGAGCTTCGACTGGAACTGTTGCGACGGGATTGTCAGGGCCGGGCTTTGATATTGATTTTACGTATGCCTTAACTTCGTCTCCCAGAATATCGAGATTGTCGACCAGGAAGTCATAGGCTTTGGCTCTTGACGCGGCCATCTCAACCTTGAATCCGCGGGTCGGCTTGCCTCCGAGGCCTTTACTCTTTATGAAGTACATTCCTTTTGCCGCATCATAGGAGATAAGTCCGAAAAGGAGAGCCTGCAGCCATGTCTCCATATGTTCGCCCGGATTAGACGTCGTTTTCGGATTAAGGTCGTGGCGCTCCTTGCGCATCCGACGGGTCAGATTGGCATCCCAGTGACTTGTAAATTCCTTTTCACTTTCGAAACGCTTATATTCGTCACGGTATCCTTCGAGAGAACTTATACAGAAGGCCGGAATAACTCCAAACTGGCGGTAAATGATAATTTTGTCAGCTACACCTGTGGATGCAAACTGAGTATTTGAATTAGATGGAACAAGATTTTTAAAGTAGTTGTGTTTTGCAAGGATGGTCTTGTCTTTGTCGGCAACACCGATATAGTAGTTGTCAACGGGTGCGCTCTTTACTTCCGCGTCGTAGCCCTGATAGTTATAGGGGAGCAGCGGGAGCGATTTACGGATTGCACGTTCGCATACACGGCGCAGTGTGTCGGGATCAAGATCATTAAGCACTCTTTCTATCGTGACCTTGCGATAGGATTTCGTACGCTCAAGATTATTGACATAATTCCAGAAGAGCAGATTGACATCCTGAGAAGTAGAAGTGGCAAGAGATGGTATACCTCCCAACGGGAGAATATACTTGATAAAGTCATTGAATACTATATCTCCGGTGTGGCATGTTACCTTGTCGACAGCATTTATAGCGAGATCCTCCTGGAAGAATGATACATTGCCCATCGACTGGCGGATTGATTCAATCGCTTCTGAGCTGGATGTCATCATTTGTTTGACATTTATGATGATATCGTCAACCATCTTGTATTTAGGACGTAGAATGGATGACAGCCAACTATAGAAAAGGCGGGCCATGCGGCGACGCTTTATCTCGCGCATCAGCCGGACTTTATTCATTACATTGTCGCATACATCGTTGGCAAGCTGATTGCGTTTTTTGCCGTTGAAGATCCCTGAAGCGCTTTCAAGCTCGCTCAGGAGGGAGTCGCCTGCGGCCGTCACCTGTACAAGTCTGTCCTCGAGCTCTTTGATCTCCTGATCCATCTCCTGATCGCAAAGCTCAATCTGGGTGTTTATGACATTGAGGATGTTTTCTGCCAAGAACAGACCACACTCGCGGTTGAGGTTTTCGTTGACAAGGACATTGAATGATTCGGAGATACGTGACTTCAGTGTTTCGAGTTTTTCGTCAAGCTCTTTCTGCGGGTCGATGGCGCGGCTGTTGAGATACTGTTCGCACTCGGGGCGCGGATTGGCTTTATTGGAGATATCGGAGAACACAAATTTCGGAGTAGGGGTCATGAAGTAGTCTATCACATCATCCTTACCGAGATTCTCACGGATCTTGTTTACGTCAAACCACTCATTGGCTATCTTGGAGGGATCATCGCAGCCGCCGTTGAGCATCATGGAGGCAAGCTGGATGCGTGCCTTGTTGGCGTAAATACGCGCAAGGGCATCGCTGTTAAAGCATATTTCGCTGACTCCAAATCCGGCAATCCACGCTTTTTTATTTAAAATGTCCATAGAGCCATCGCCTATGACTTTGGCGACATTGTCAGATACAGAGGCGGCAGCAATGCTGAGTTCACCCGTAGTGGTCACAAGTGCAAGTGAAATCATTTCGCACAGCTGGTCCACATTATTGAACATCGTGCCTTCCTGATTCTTGTTGTCGATGAGGTAAAGCGCGGTAAAGGGAGGTGTGTTGACTTTTTCCACTTCTTTGAGCCATTTTATCTCGACCGGAGCAGAGGCCACGTTGAGTTCCATGAGGTAATCGAGGTCAGTGATAGCACCCATTGCATTTGGTCTTACCCTAACCATAGAGGCACCGGTCATCATGGCTCTGAACACATCGGCCATCACGGCGTAACCTGACAGTTTGGCTCCGGGGAGTAAACGCTGCAGAAGGTAGGCCATGTTGATGAATGTACCGCATCCTGTACCGCCTCCCAGAGAGAAGACGAGATGAACCTCAAGCTCACCGCTTCCAAGAAGAGAATATTTTTCATTGTTTATATTCTCAGCTGCCGCTATCTGTTGACGCTTGATATTTATGCGGTTGGCTATGTCTTCTTCATGAATCGTAACGGCGAAACGACCGTTGGAGCGTACGGCTCCGGCGCCTATGGTGAGAGTAGTCAGCGAGCCGGCGTTGGCTTTAGGCAGCCAGTCGTAGTTCTTGGGATTGACTGAGTATATCTTGTTGGGATGTTCGACGCAAATCGGGAGCTGCTCAGCCTGAGAAAGGGATATTACGCTTCCGTCAATTGCGTGGAGCGTATTATTGTATACGTCGCCATCGGTGTCGATACCGAGGAAGCCAATCATAGGGGGGATTTCGCCGTAGGTGTCGTAGAACATTTTTTTTGTATATAGAAGGGCTTTCATACCTGTTCCACCAAGCCCTACAAAGAGAGTGCGACGAAGTTTAGTTGCCATAGCTTTAATGTGTTATATTAGTTATATTATTGCAAAGTGATTTCGGTTTTTGATTTTCCGTCGGGTGAAAGGAGCTGATACTGATTGAACTTCTCCATAAGTGAGCCCGGGATGATAGCCCATCCGCCTGAGGTGCGGAACCGGAGCTTTTTGCCTTGCGGGACGAATGTGAGCGTGTCGGTCCAGCGTGGATCGACTACAAGCACTCTTTTTCCCTTGAAAATGCGACTGAGCGCGCCCTGACTATTATTGCGTCGGGATGCGGCCAGTTTGACCATGTATGCGCCGTTTATGCGCGTTGTGGCGTAATATCCGTCTGAGCCGGCCATTACCATGGTGTTGACCTTGATAGGGGGATATATCATCCGTCGCAGTAGCAGGAACCAAAGTACAAGTCCTGCGGCAATGATCAGTCCGATCCAGCAGATTATTACCTTAAGAGGATTAGCCTTAACAGAGTATTTCGCTTCAATTTCTATGAGATTGTCGGCGGCCTTCGAGAGATGTTTGCCATTAAATGATTCAAGCATATACTCTCCGACGGGCGTCAGCTCCCACTCATACTCTCCCTCTTCGGCGCGAGGATCAAAGACTATCTGAAGCAGGCTGTTTTCGCCATCTCTGGCTGAGATTGTGAACTCGAGGTCAGAGTCGAGCTGCTGTGAGTTGTAGAATGCTTTGAACTTTGAGGTCGATTTCTTCTCTTGTGGGGTCATACGCAGGCGTATCATGCTGCCGTCGGCAAGAGCAGCATCGTTGAATTCCGGTTTGAGGTCAATCGAGAGTGTGTCAGGCGTCTTGGCTCCTTTCCATAGGAAGCTGTCATACCATGTCGCTTTGTGGGGCTCAAAGTCTACGGATTCTTCTCCATCGAGTACCGTGATGTTGTGCCACGGCTTGTTGGCCATGAACACCTTGACATGCGGGTTGGATACCAGATATGCTTTCTCGCTACTTGTGATGTCAATGTCGAATACATAAAAACCATTGGAATCCTCATAGGGTTTAAGGACATCGGCAAGTTGCTCGAGAGACATCTGTTGGCGCAATATGAACTTTATATCCACCACGCCGTCTTTCCCTGTGGTTATTTCCGGTTCGACAGAAAAGAACGGGTCATCGCAGTCTGCATGCAGATGGCGTCCCTGTCCGGCGCTGTACTGCAACTGGTGTATTGCATCCAGTTCGTGGGTGCTGACAAACAGGGTAGGCTCGATATCCGTGAAATCAGGTATATTGCCGTCTGCGAGAGGCTCTATGGCGTGGATATGGTCACAATAATCGGCAACCTTGAGAATATTGTCGCCTACGGCGGCATCATTGAGCATGATGTAAAAAAGTTGTGTATGAGGGTATTTGCCACACCATTTGTCGAGATATTCCGCGACGCCGTCATGTCCTACATATGTGTCCTGACCGTCTGTATACAGATAGATTCGGTTATCCTTGTCCGGATCAATCAGTTTAGAACCACGTTCGAGGGCATCAATTATGCTTGTATTGGACAAGCTTTTAATGGCGTTGTCAAGGGAGGCAAAGACAGTAGGTCTGATGGAGTCATAGTCGGAGCTGATGAAGTGTATTACATCGTATGTGTGCCTGATGTCTTGAAATGGCATTATCGCTATGGATGCGGGAGTATCCTGCGAACGGAATCTCAGTGTATTGTCAAGCGACTGCTTTGCACGTTTCCAGAGGTCGTTGTTGTCGTCATTCTGCATGGACTGGGTGCAGTCCATAAGGTATATATTGTTTTTCTCGCGTTTGGCTTCAATATTGAAAGCCACGAGAGTAAAAAGGATGAATAATATGAAACGAAATGCTTTGCCCATAGTGATATTATATCTGTGATAAGACTACAAATATAATAAAGAATATTAAAAATATCAGATTTCCATACTGATTTATTTTTGTCAGGAAGCAGTATGGAAATCTTTAATATGGGCAGTGTGGGGATCAGCGGCGGAGGGAGAGGCGCAGGGCGCGGTTGCGCTGGTAGGCGGTGACCCATGTGGCGGTGACGAAGTAGACGGCGGCCAGGAGCCACATCATGTGGTAGCAGTGGGCGTTCTGGGCGAGGGTGGCGCCGTTGGAGTTGATGCGTATGAAGCCTTCCATGCCCCAGACTCCGGGGACGAGGTCGCCGACGGCGGTCCAGAAGGGGCTCATGGCGTAGCGTGGCCATGTGAGTCCGGAGAGGAAGAGGAAGACGATGGAGGTGAAGACGATGACCATCAGGGACATCTCGCGCTCTTTGACGAGGAGCTGGACGGTCATGCCGAAGAATGCGGAGGCGATGAGCATCGGGATGATGAAGGGGAGGTAGTCGAGGGGGGATCCGATGTGGGGCAGTGAGAAGAAGCGGGGGCCGAAGTGGAGGACGTAGATGGTAAGCGGGAGGTAGAGGAGGACGAA
>CAMWHE010000031.1 GCA_947173955.1 uncultured Bacteroidales bacterium
CAATCCGAATGCAAAGTTACGAAATTATTTTGATATTTTAACTATTTGACGTGGTGACCTAGTAGAGATTTTGGCCGAGGTCACCACATTTTTACTGTTTGATTATAGTTAAAGTCTATCTATCTGGGGGGAGAGAGTTAGGTTGAATAGCTGCAAATGATAATGAATGATGGCAAATTAGATATTGATAATCAATATATTACACTACTGACAAGATAAATGTGCGTATCCCATAACACGCATAATATACAATAATTCAGCGAATTAGAGTGGGTGTGGTGACTAATGTGGTGACTTTGAGAGGCGTGGGTGAAAGAAAGACCGCTAACTCATTGAGAATTAGCGGTCTTTTGTGGTGCCACCAGGAATCGAACCGGGGACACAAGGATTTTCAGTCCTTTGCTCTACCAACTGAGCTATGGCACCATCATTTGGGTTGCTCTGCTGCCCTTGCGGGGCGTTTTGCGTTGCAAAGGTAGATGTTTTATGCAATGTATGCAAGTTTTTTGGCGTGTTTTTTCGGCAAAACGGTCGTTTTTGTCGTAATGAGTTGATTGACGGCATAATGCATCGGCATGGAGATGCGATGTTAAACTTTGGAGGGGGTCAGGGCGTTGGTATTATGAAAGACAATTAGAAGACACACACTTTTTAAGGTTTAATTAAGTCGGATTAATACTATGAGAACTATCGGATATTCTACGGGCTATGTGCCTGCCAGGAGTCGACGTACGAAGCTGTCGACGGATATATTGTCGTTTAAGCCTGTGACGCTGTCGGCTATCCCCGTGCTGAGGGGCTATATGGAGCGGTCGGACTCGAGGGCTAATGATTTCTCGATCGGGGGGATCCTGATGTGGGCTGATTATTTCCACTATGAGTATTGCATCTTTAATGACACGCTCTTTATCAAGGGGGTCAGTGAGGTCAATCCCGAGCTGCCGGCGTTTTCGCTACCAGTGGGGCGTATGAGCCTGCGGGAATCGGTCGGGATGATCGTCGACTATTGCCGCCGGGCGGGGATCGCGCCGCGTCTGTCGGCTGTGCCGGCCGACCGCATCGAGGAGCTGACGGCCGCGATGCCAGGGCGGGTCGAGGAGCTTGCCGACTGGTCGGATTATATCTATGACGCTACGGCGCTGGCTTCGCTGTCGGGCAAGAAACTGAGCAAGAAGCGCAATCATGTCAACAGGTTTATGGCCGACAATCCCGACTACCGGTTTGAGCCGCTTTCGGCGGCCAATCTGCCTGCTGTCAGGGACGCTTATCTGGGTTGGCTCGGCCGCGATGCGGGTCCGGGGCTTGACGCGGCGAGCGCCATCGAGGAGAGCGCGCAGACGCTTTCGGTGATGGACAATCTCGCGGCCTTCGGGTTTGAGGGTGCCGTGCTCTATGACGGCGACGGACGTATCGTGGCGTTCACGATGGGCGAGGTCATCGGCGACACGCTGTTCACTCATATAGAGAAGATGGATCACGGTGTAGCCGGAGCCGGCGAGACGGTCAACAAGCTTTTCGCCGTGATGATGACCGGCCGCCACCCCTCGCTGCGCTATATCAACCGCGAGGAGGATGCGGGCGACGAGGGTCTGCGTCAGGCCAAGCTCTCCTATAATCCGGCTATCATACTGAAGAAATATGATGTAGTGCTCTGACCGGGGGAGGAGGTCAGATCATGGTCATTGCAGTCGTCTTCATCGACGAAATATACTGACAGATTTCACGCATATTATTTTCAAGGTCAGCCATATCCTCATCGGCCGCATTGATGGTCTGATACAGGTCTATCAAGAATGCCTTCCGGGAGACGGCGCCATCGTCAGTATTGCGGCCGAGCCAGAATACGATGTCATTTTCGTCATTGACGCAGACGCTTGCGTTGGCGGATTGTACATTATATTGATTGGCTGCAATCACCCACGGGACCATTGATTTGTCGGGGAGGTCGCGATTGGGAATGGCCAGAATCTGATAATAATTCTTTTCCGCATCTATAAGTATCGCCACATCGATCTGCTCATTGTCGCCCTCGATGGGTAATGTCACGGTTTTGGTGCCCTTTTTGCTGTGTTTGACCGAGTAGGTATAGTCTTCATCATCAAGGACGGATGTGATCAGGCCGAGAAGGTCGATGTCCGCATCCGCCGGTGCGGCTATTTCGTCAACGACTACGACAGGCGTATCGGCCGGGAGCTTGCCATCGGCCGGAGTAGATGATGGACTTCCGGGATTGGAGCATGAGCTGATGAGGAACGCTGCAAAAGCGAAAGCGGCGGAGGCGAGGGTGGCTGGATGTTTCATGGCGGTCAGAGATTTATGTTATACGTTGATTGATGATGCCGCAAAGGTAATCAGCGAGCTGTAGCCGGGCAACAGTCAGAGCCCGCAATGTATGTAATCGGTCTTTTAATGTATGAAATGAATTTTTCGACTGGACACCGCGACGGAGAGTACCTGACTGCACCATGACTTTTCATACATGGTCAACATCCCCACTTACAGATTTTTCGGGGATAAGGGGATGGTTTTCGCGGTTTTGAGGTATATTTGCAGATGTAAGTCAAATCGAAACCATGGGAATGAGATATATGCGTAATTTGTTCAGGGGGCTGACAGTGGTCTCGGTGTGTGTTGCTGGAGGCGAGAGCCTTCACGCTCAGTCGGAAAAGGATGTCAGGGTGGATTTTATCGCGCCCGACAGGTGTCTGATCCGTATTAACGGCGACGGCAGGTATCTGATGCTGCCGATAGAGGAGTGCCACGACGACGCGCGTATCGAGGTGATAGTCAACGGCCGTCGCGAGCAGATTGTCAACGCCCGCCTGGCTATCAACCGGGTGGACTATGTCGTTCCTCTGGAAGTGTCGCGCTATGACCGCGAGGCGCTTGTGCTCGCCGTCGAGACGCGCCAGAGCCGCTCCGACGGGCGCAGCATCGAGGACGACGCCTGCTGGGAGCTACTCGCGTTGGCCGACGATTTTGACGAGACCAACACGGAGAAATATCGCCTGGCATTCCATCACACTCCGCCCCGCGGATGGATGAACGATCCCAACGGGCTCGTCTACAAAGACGGCATCTGGCATCTCTACTATCAGTATAATCCCTACGGCTCGCAATGGCAGAATATGTCGTGGGGTCACTCCTCGTCGACCGACCTCGTCAACTGGAAACACCACGGAGTCGCCCTGGAGCCGAATGCTCTCGGGACGGTCTTCTCGGGCAACTGCGCCGTAGACACTGACGGCAGCGCGGGATTCGGACGCGACGCGATCGTCGGGCTATACACATCGGCCGGCGCCACTCAGCAGCAGAGCCTCGTATGGAGCACCGACGGGGGCGACACATTCAGCTTCTATCCCGGCAACCCGGTAATCACGCTCCCCACCGAAGCCCGCGACCCCAACATATTCCGCTACGGGCCCGGCGGCGACTGGGTGCTGATACTCGCCCACCCTCTGGAGCGCGAGACGCTCATATTCACGTCGCCCGACCTGCGGGAGTGGACGCTCCGGAGCAGCTTCGGCCGCGGGCCGGGAGCGCCGGAGGGGATCTGGGAATGCCCCGACCTGTTCCGTCTACCGGTCGATGGAAGCGATGAAGAGAAATGGGTAGTCCTGTGCAACCTCAATCCCGGCGGGCCGTTCGGCGGCAGCGCGACGCAATATTTCGTAGGCGACTTCGACGGCCGGACATTTACCCCCGACAGAGACGAGGACGGCAACGTTCCGACAAAATGGATGGACTTCGGCAAGGACAATTACGCTACCGTCAGTTTCAGCGACGCACCCGACGGACGGCGCACCGTCATCGGATGGATGAGCAACTGGGAATATGCCTCCGCCGTGCCTACAATGCAGTTTCGCGGCGCCAACACGCTGCCGCGCGACCTCTCGCTCTTCCGCGCCCCGGACGGACAGCTCTATCTGCGGTCGAAGCCCTCGCCCGAGCTGACAGCCCTGCGCGGCGCCCCCACCGTCAGCCACAAGACAGCCACCGCAGGACGCAAGGGTCTGAACGTCCCGCTCCCGACAGCCAACGACGGCATCTGCGAGATCGACCTGACGATTGATCCGGCCGACAACGAGCCGGTGACGCTGACTCTCGCCAACGGCGCCGGCGAAAAGACAGTGATGACCTACGACCCCCGGGAGGCTACATTCTCCCTTGACCGGACCGGAAGCGGGCTGACCGGATTTCACCGCGACTTCCCGGCCACGACCGTGGCGCCCACCTTCAGCGATGGCGGACGGCTCACGCTCCGGATATTCATTGACCGCGCGAGCATCGAGGTGTTCGGCGACGGCGGCCGCTTCGTCATGACCAACCTCGTCTTCCCCACCGAGCCCTACGACCACCTGACAATCACCTCCCCGCGTCCCGCCCGGATCAACGCCCTCACCGTCTACCCTCTCCACCCCGCCAACTGACTCATTCTCAAACATCCATTGCGGATAGACAATAAACCGCGATGGAGAAACATTTCATTCTGACAATGATCCCCGCTAAAGAAATATGGTGGCTTAAGGTTTGGCTGTCAATTAAAAAATAAGGGGTTTCCGGTCATATTTGATCATCTTTATTCCATGACATCCGTTTGTTGATCCTGAGAAACCGGTAAAGCCGGGGCGGAGAGTTCCTTCCGACCGTGATTTATCATAAAACACGCTAAGGATTCCCGTCAAAAGGAATTGTAATCCAAGATGCTCATTTCCCGAGCCCAAAGCCAAATGGTCAAAATAGAGATATTTTGCTTCTGTCTTTTTCTTCTCGGGACGGGTCTTGAATACGCTCCATGAATCTAAAGCGCCGATAAAACCTACCATTTCATCAAATGCCAGTCCCAGATCAGGCCGGCCATAGGCTTTATCCATCTCGAGCCAAAGTGTATCAGCTATCTTTTTTACGGATAAATCGTGCTTTATTGAGACTAATGCCAGAAATGGGGGACGTAGGAATTCATTACCCTTCATGCATATCCGTGCAGCATTGCGTAACGCATCCAATTCCTCAACTATGTTCTTTTTTCTCAATGTTTTCTTCACCGAGATTATAGCGATGACTCCTTCGGGCGGAACCACCACCGTTTCGCCAAACTGCATGAATATGGGGTATTTAGCCCTGTCGTAAACGATTATATCCAGTTGCGTGGAATGACAATCTTCATCTGACTTTCGGTTGCGTCCGTTCTTGTCGGTCTTGACGGCCGGTCGCACGATAAAACCTGATACGACTTCTAAATTCTTAGGAAGCAATCTTGAAAGCGAATCCCGGAGGAGTGCCTCTATAAATCGGCCGTCTTCCTGATTATGATGAGACCCGGCTCCTTTAGGCGAAGGTATTAACGTCTCAAATTTTTTAAAAGCATCAAGAATGGTCTGTACTTCCAGCTGGAAGTATTGTTGTATTGATTTTCCATCCATATTTTTTAATTCTCAGCCAGAGGTATTTATTTGTACTGGGTGAACTGGTCGGGGCGATAGGTGATGGAGTCGCGGGCTACGGGTGCGGCCTGAAAGTAGCCGAGGCAGAAGTCGCCGGCAAACATGGCCGGGCCGTTGCTGTTGGATTGCAGTGCGGTCAGATAGTCGAGCATGGCGTGCGACACGGGAGTAACGGTTACGGTCACTATGTCGCCGTCGCGGAGTATGTCTTTCTCGTCTTCTTCATCGATGTCTTTCCGTGATGTCATAGTTATCTCGCTTATTATGCCGTTGACTGCGGCGCGGTCGTCGACAAGCAGCCATTTATAGGCCTCGTCATTACGGAAGATGCGTATCCAGTAGCAGTCATCGGCTACGGGGGTGTCGGTAAAGGTTGTTTTCAGGATGGCTACATAGTCGTAGGGCATCTTTATCCACTGAAATTCGAGCGAGAGGATTTGGGTGGGGGGGCGCATCAGGGATGTGGCGCTATATGTCCGGCTACCGTGTGTGATGGCGAGCGTGTATTCGTGGCCTGTGATGCCGGGGGTGGCGTCGGTGTATCTGCCCGTGGCCGGGTCGGGCATGATGTCGCGGGTCTCGCCGGTTGTGATATCGGTCAGCGTCACTGCGGCATCGGTTATCGGGGTGAGATCCATCGGCTCGCCCATCGGAGTGGTCATGGTCAGAAGGATGTCGGCGCCACAGTCGGTCAGCGCAGCCTCGACGACGAGAGCCGAGTCGACATCGTGATAGCGGAAGTCGAGTTCTTTCTCACACGATGTCAGCACAAGCAGTATGGAAATCAGGGCACTATATCTCATCGTTCAGAATTTTACTGTATAGGATACTGAAGGGACGACACCGAAAAGCGACCGCTGGACGGCACGCGTGCCTGAGGGCTTGGAGGGGTCATCCTCGAAATAGACCACGAACGGGCTGTAGTAGGCGTAGGCGTTGAACAGGCCGAATGTCCATATGGACGTAACGCGCCGGCCGACGCGGGTATATGTGGCCGAGAGGTCGAGGCGGTGCGAAGGGGGCGTCTTGTAGGAGTTGCGGCGGGTATAATAATAGCACGTTGTGCCACTGATATCATACTTCTCATCAGGAGCTGTCAACGGACGCCCGGAGGAGTAGGTCCACGATGCCGAGAGCTTCCAGCGGGCGTTTACATCAAAGAATGCGACCACGGCTGCGTCGTGACGGCGGTCGTTAGTGGCGTTATACCATTGTCCGCCGTTGATTCCGGGGATGCGGGTCTGGGTGCGTGAGAGCGTGTAGGAGATCCATCCGCTCAGTCGGCCGGCATTCTTGCGCAGCATCAGCTCCAGGCCATAGCTACGCCCCTTGCCGGCCAGAATCAGGCTCTCGAGATTGATGCGCGAGAACATATTGACGCCGTCGCGGTAGTCATAGACATGGTCCATCGACTTGTAGTAGGCCTCGGCGCTCCAGTCCCATACGCCGTCGCGGGTCATTCCGGCATATCCGGCTGAACCGAGGGTCGTCACTTCGGGACGGACTCCGGCCGATGTCAGAGCGTAGCGGTCAAAGGGGAAAGTAGTTGTTGAGGCGCGTACGCCGTGGAGATCCTGGGTCGTCACAGCCGCTCCGGCCTTGACATTATGACAGTCGGCGATATCATATTTTACGCTGGCGCGCGGCTCGAAGTGGAGATAAGTCCTGGCCGAGAAGTCGGGCGGAGTCTCATTGACGGCGATAAACTTATGAAAGCTGCGTCCCGCCAGAGCGGTGAATGCCGACAACCGTGCGCCGGCCGAAACCTTAACCCTCGGCAGCGGACTCCCCTCGTAGGCGATCCACAGGGCATTCTGCCACCCGGAGCGGATCTCTCTCAGCCTCGCCGACCCGACGGCCATATCGGCCGACTTGACCCTCAGCAGCTCCGAGCGCAGGCCGATCTCAAGCGAGTGTCCGTCAGTCATCTCCCAAAGGGCGCGCTCGTTGAGCGAGAAGGAGCGTATATATTCCCTGAGCGACTGGTCGACATCCATTATGTAGCGCCCCATCTCTGTCGAATAGTCGGTCGCGGCGGCCGTAGTCACAAATCGCCAGCTGTCGCCGGCACGCACCGTCCAGTTGATGCTTCCGGCGATATTTCCCCAGTGCATTACCATCAGGTCAGAGATGGCCAGATTGTCGCGCCCGGCGAAAAACGCCACATCGAGAATATTGCCCCCGCCGGCGTCATAGCGCAGCTTGGCGTTGACATCGAAGAAATTCATCACCGTACCCCGATATTCCGGCATAAGGTTGAGAAACAGGTCGACATAGGAGCGACGCGCCGATACGGCCAGCGACAGCTTGTCCCTGACGACAGGTCCCTCGGCCGACACCTTGGCATTGAGCAGTCCGACAGTGCCCGAAAAGTGATAGCCGGACATATCGCCGGCACGCATATATGTCTCCAGCACTGACGATGATGCTCCGCCGAAAGAAGCCGGGACGGGCCCCTTGTGGAGCACGGCGCGCCCCATGGCGTCGTCATTGAATGTCGAGAAGATGCCCATCATGTGAGCCGGATTGTAGATCGTCATTCCGTCCAGCGTCACCAGATTCTGGTAGGCATTGCCGCCTCTGACTTCAAAGCCGCCGGCACCGGATGCCTCGGCGCTGACTCCGGGAAGGAGCGTGATCGACTTGATGATATCCGACTCGCCGAAAAACCGAGGGGTCTCCGACAGCTTGCCGAGCTCAAGCGTCTCGCTGCCGAGGCGGACTGACGACAGCCGGCTTCGCGCCGAGCGGTCAGAGACAGTCACTTCCTCCAGACTGCGGGTCAGCACCGTATCAGGCACCTCGGTAGCCGACTGCGCGCAGACCGACTGAGCCGGCACGGCCACAGCAGCAAGAAGCATCGTCATCTTCAGTCGCGTATACCTATACATATGTCGCAGATATGGAATTTTCGCTGCAAAGATATGAATAATCAGCGTGAAAAGCCCCCAACACAAGTTACTTTATCAGCAGACAGATCAGCAAAGACGCATATTTGCCGGAAAAGTAAGCAGCGTGATTGCTTTTTATCTCAATGTTGGATATCTTTGCTTCGATGAAGATGTTTTAAATAACTATTGCTTTATGGGATTTTTGAAAAGCATTTTGGCCTGCGTATTTGTTCTGGCAGGCTCATCGATTGCCTGCGGACAGACAGCAGACGATAATCGCTTATTGCCTGATTCGCTCATCAGTGACATCGACCTGCAGGAAATACCGACTGTATCACGCTACTATTTTGTCCACCAGTATCTATCCGTAATCGCACCGGAAATTGATGCGGGATATAGCGGTATTTTCGAGGACATCACTAATCTGAACTCCCTCACCCCTATGCTTAACGGCTTCCGATCACCATATACCGACGAAGATATATCGGTTGAAACATTCGAACATGACGGCAAGCTGATTTATGTATGGCAGCTCCCGGAGCCTCAACATCTCCGTGAAGCCCTGTATGTGGCATTCTTCCCCTATGAAGACCACTATAGGGCGGTAGCCATAAGTATCGGAATGAATGTGGATTGGGAAATTTCCACCTCTGACGAATTATCCCGTCACACCTACGGACGCGTTCGCCGTCCGGACTCAGCAAAAGACTGTATGGAGATACTTATTCAGCGAAATGCGATGGGCAAAAACATTGATCCCGGAGAATTCTTCCAGGAAGGATATAAATGTCCTGAATCAGACTATTAACTCCCAACCGCGCTCAGGATATGAGCGTCAGGACGATCGTACGCGGAGTGGCGTGATCGCGAAATTCGCACAGATAGATTCCCTTAAGGGTTAATCAATCTTTTTCTATCTCTTTATCAAAATCAGCACCTTTGAGGTAATCACTTGCCTTAGCAGGAGATATTACGGAATAACCCAGTCGACTTTCCAATTCATTTCTTGCTGCCTTTGCAACTTTGCCTCCGCTTGCTGCAACTCCGATACTTTGATTAAGAGTCCGAGGATTCTGCTGTTTTGATATTTCTGTTGTGGATGCTTCTGCAAGCATATTAAGCGCAATTTCAATATTTGTCATATTGTCGCGTAAATTTTGCTTTTTCAATCCCTTGAAGCTCTTGTAGTCCTTCGTAGACATACCGCTCCACTGCTTCGTTATAATATCCGTAAGGAGTCCATATTGTTTTTCGGTAATTCCACAACGCTTCCACTCATCTGTAAGAAGTTTTCGGACTTCAATTCCTTTGATTCGTTGGTTTATCCACTCTTCCGAATAACCCAACCGGCGATAGTCAGCCACCGCCTGTTGTATTGATAGTTCCGGATCTTGTATCTGGTCTATGCGGTCGGAGGAAACCTGAGCCATCCATAGCTTAAATGGCTCCGCTTTCGGAGATGGAATAGACTGAATTATACGGAAAAGTTGTTGCTGATCAGCCACATCAGTCAAACGCATCTTACCATCAGAAGCCTGAAGTTTCAAACGGTTACAATTTGTAACCGTTTCATTTCCCTCCTTTTTCAGGCGACTTTTAAGAACTTTCCAATAAGTAGCGGGAGAAACGCTATCGGTCAGTACAGCGACTACATCAACAACAGAGAAATACCACTTCTCCTGTTCGCTATCCCATACTGTACGGACTTTCTGCTCGTTAAAAATTTGAACCTTATTTAATTTTGTCATAACTATATAAATATGAACAACCGGAACCGACGCACTCAGGATATGAGCGTCAGGACGATCGTACGCGGAGTGGCGTGATCGCGAAATTCGCACAGATAGATGCCCTGCCACATTCCGAGATTGAGTCTGCCATCGGTCACGGGAATCGTCAATGAAACACCCGCGAGAGTCGACTTGGCATGAGCCGACATATCGTCCGGCCCCTCAAGCGTGTGGCTATAGTAAGGCTGACTGTCGGGGACGACGCGGTCAAGTATCGCATCCAGATCCGTCAGCACATCCGGGTCAGCATTTTCATTGATTGTCAGAGCGCAGGAAGTGTGCTTGACAAAGATATTCAGCAGACCGGCACGAGGCATCGGCGCCGGAAGATGGCCGAATATCTCCCGAGTGATGAGATGGCATCCGCGCCTGCGTGGCGACAGTCGGAATTCAGTCTGCTGAACCATATGTAAATCGATTGAATTTAGATTCTTATTGAATTTCCTGACACATCAGATTAAGATCAGTTTTTGACATATTGGATATTTATATATTCTTTGAGCCTTTCGTAATCTTCAGCTTCTGTTCTTTCTTTTCAAGCTTTTTTATACTGTCAGCAGTCGGCAAATTTTCCGGCATTGTTCCACCAATTTCCTTGATTGTCTGTCTGACCTTGTATCCAATTTGTTTATGTATAGCATTCGCCTTCTCCTTCCCATAGATACCTTCCCGTCTCAATTTTTCTTCAGTTTGAGTAGCCCTAAATAGATTCGCCGCAAGTTCAGTGCTTCCCATATGATCTAATATATCCTGACCTTTTTCAAGTCCCTTAAGAGTATGAATCGCTTTTCTATCCAACCCGCCATATAATCCTTCATATCCTTTGTTTTGGAATATTGCGTAGTCAAGCGGAGTGACAACTCCTGCTTCCTTTGCAGCGCTCGCAAGATGGGTATTATGAGTTTTCATTTCGCGTCGCAACGTCAAACGTTTGACATCCTCTTCTGTAAGAGATGTATTCTTATTCAGATACATTTCCGCTCTTCGAGTTTGAATTGCAAAATAAGTTTGCGCCTGTGCTACTATCGGTTTACTTGGATTTGCGTTTTGTACTGCAAGGTAACAGGCATATCGTGTCATTCTAACCGTATCTATCTGTCTCTCTGCATTTGAACCTATAGACACCATTTCGTTGTATACAACGAAATGGTCTGCGGGATCCTGTCCGCTATTCTTACAGGCTATCCACGCCTTTCGTCCCACTTCTCTAAAGTACCGATAATCGGTATATCCTAACGCTTTGGCGAGATCTCGTGAAGACCACCATTCTACGCCATCCTCATTAATATGTTTTATCGACTCAAAAAGGTCTTTCGCCTTCTTCGTAAGACGTGTCATTTACAAAATATATTTAGGAAGTGTTGTTTACAAATGTTTATGGACTCTATTTTTAGCAAAAGGCAGAGCGGGCTGTTAGCCTTTGATGTGGAGGAGGTGGCGGATAGTAAGTCCGAGACCGGAGAGTGTGGATTTGACCGGGGTGATGATGGGGCGGAATGTGGAGTGATCTTTAGGCACAAACATCTTCAGTGCGCCTTTGTGGCAGCGGATGTCGAGTATGTCGCCCAGTATCATGGGCTCGCCGTCCATGTGCGCAGGGCCCTCTTCCGAGCGATAGATGACGACTGACGGCGTGCGGAATGTGGTGATATTCACATTCTTGTCAAGATAGCCGGTCATCATGTCGAGACCGACGCGCGCCGTCGAGAGCATATCGCCGGAATGGATTATCGTCACGTCGAGCAGACCGTCGCGTATGCTGGCATTGGGGGCTATATAGGCATTATTGCCATACTGTGAGGCATTCGCCACGGCTACGACAAACGCTTTCTGCGTCATCACATGTCCATTGGAGCTGAGTGTATAAATCTCTGACTCATAGTTGCGATAAGTCTCGATCATGCTCTTGACATACATCATTAGTCCGCGCTTGCCCTGCGTGGCAAAACGATGGCTCACGGCAGCGTCAAAACCTACGCCCGTCGTGCAGAAAAAGGGCTTGCCATTGACAGTCCCATAGTCGACATCGAGCGGATACTGCTGGGCTATCACTTTGAGAGCCAGATCAAAGTCCATCGGTATCCCGACATGGCGAGCAAGACCGTTGCCGCTCCCGGCCGGGATAATCCCCAGCGGCACTCCCGTATGACAGAGCGACGAGGCGACCTCATTGATCGTGCCGTCGCCACCGGCGGCTATCATTCCCGCATATCCCTTAGAGGCCGCTTCGGCTGCGAGAACCGACGCATGGCCGGCATATTCCGTATATCTGACGTCGACATCCAGTCCGAGCGGCGACAGATATTGTACGGCCTTTTCGTCAAGTCCCGCCTTACCGGTAGTTCCGGATATCGGGTTGATTATCAGCATTATTTTTTCAGACGACTTTACCGGACTTTCGGAGGATGGCTCTGTTGACATAGCGTGATTATTGAGGTTTGACGGAGCAAAGATAATACAACTATCGTCATGATGCAAGCCAACACTTTGCTATCTACACACTTCACATACGCCCACACCACAAAAACCCATAAAAAACACGATTTGATCAATCCCCGACATCGGGTCGGGGACTTGCAGTATTATTAGTAGGAGAACTGTCTTGAACCAAAGACAATCAATAGCCGTATTGGGGTGGCGTTGAGATTATTTGTAAGCATTATTTTTACGGTTGCTGATATGCTGTTTATTCACTCGATAAGAAAGTATTCCTACAATAACGACAAATAAAATTGCGCCCAATCCCGCACAACCACGCATTATAAGCAAGGCTTTTGAAGAAATCTCATCAACCCATACAGTCATAGACAATAGGAGAATTATAACAATCGCAATTATTGTGATTGCACAATATTTCAACCGTCTATTCTCAGGAGCATTATAGAGATTCCTCAATTCTTTGCGTTCCCGCAGGTATTTCTCCACAATCCTTTTGGCTGTAATATTTTACTATACCCCGAAGAAAAATGGGCAAAAGATTACAAGAGCGATAATTAAGCCTATACAATATCGAACAAAACGGTACGACACTTTATTTTTCAACCACTCTGAATCAGCTATTCCTATACCGAGGAAAGTGGCGAACATAGCGGTAACTACTGTTAAGAAAATTCCTTCTGCCATAGTCTTATTATTTGTGAGTAATAATTTTCAAAGCTTCTTCTATCACATTGTCATTACCGAATATGACACTTTCGGTTTCTTCAACAACGACATCGGGCTGTATTCCGACACCTATAAAATCCGTGCCATCAGCAAGTTTTTCGTGTCTGGTACAGATTCTGCCGTAATAACCCCAGCCCAAATCAATCATAATAGGGTTGCCTGTGCTTCCGCCTGTCGGAGTTCCGACCACTTTGCCACGTTTTGCATTTTTGAAAAGGACGGTAAAATCTTCAGCTGCTGAGAATGTGGATCCATTAACAAGCAGGATTATCGGTTTGTCGTATTTTGGCATATCGTTGGGATGAGAAATGCAGAACGGTACAATAGAATCAGATGCAATTGTTTCACGTTCCCACTTCTTGCCCCATGAAGCGTAAGCAGCCTCATATTTAGGCGTTTCCCACGAGGCTTGCGGAATGGTGTCGGTAGCGAGCAACATCATAATAATCTGCCCTACCTGACTGTTTCCGCCGGTATTGTCGCGTATGTCTATAATCAAGCCATCGGTCGGAACAATCTTTTGCTCGTAAAGGTCGCCGAAAGCCTGAAGATCGAAATTATTAGCCTGAAAACTCGGTATTCTCAAAAGGCCGATGTTTCCGGGCAGAGACTCAAACTTAATGGACATATCCGGATTGACAATACCCCACGGAGATTGCCGATTGTCTGTGATATCGAATGTCTTGCCGGCGCCGTTTCTGAATGTGAACTTTACAGGCACTCCGCGATACCCTTTTGTCAGATTTATGGAATTGAACGGATATGTGGCAGACCATTGTGGAGTTGAAGATGGAATATATGGCACTACATATCGGTTGCCATATTCGATAACCGGCATATCATCAATGGCAACAATTTCGGTTCCACGACTGACACCTTTCTGAGTATATTCATCAGAAAACACTTCAGTAACGAAAACCTTATCGCCGATTCTCTTGTGACTGATTGGTGCATAAGTTACATCGGCACTGAAATCTATGCCTGTATGGCCGTCATTGAGCAGATTGGCAAAAAGTTGTAGTTTGTCGCTGAATTCTTCATCGGTCTGCGTGTTGACGAGATCAGGAAGTTCTGCGCGGCAAATACTGTCATAGTTTTGCGCGAATTTGCCGTATCCGGCAAAATTGTATTTCACTTCCGATGCAAAGCGAGTTGCGATTGCTGCCTTTTGATAAGGCGTGAGGTCGTTCTTTGCAAAAGCACTCCGAGTAGGTGCTAATACAAATAAGATTGTGGCTAAAAAGCTCACAAGGATTTGAACAGGATGTTTACTCATATTTATGTCTGATTCTAAAAATGGTAACTTGCGATAGTGTCCCGTGATGTTTCGATCTCGATATTGGGCTTGTTATATCTGATATACGAATTATCATATCTTCCAGTCGTTATGGAAACCCTCTTTTCCAAACTACACGATGTACTACATAACCCTATTATCGCAAATGCTATGAAAAGAAACACTAACATCCGTGAGCGATTGAAATTCTTCATCATTGCTATGTTTTTGATGCAAAATTACTACAATTCGCTCGCATGGCAAACTACAACGCCTTACATATCCTGACGTAAGGCATTGATAGTCAATGGGGATAAATTTTATTTTCTAACATTCCCCAACAGATGTATGATTTACTCAAAATATTGGAGGTAATCAGACTTACGATGGGAGGCGCTTTTGGTGATGGAAGACTTCAAGCGTGATTTGTACACGTAGAGATTTCTTATCTCGGTATCAGTAAAAATGCTGATAGCTGGCAGCGAAAATCCACAGAACAGATACAACGCAATTTTGTATTGGGCCGGGGACATTTTAGGAAAGTCTGACCTGAAATGGTTCATAAGATTGTCATGGTAGCCGTTTACAATTTCCGTCAATTCCTCAACGGCTTCTTTAGTTCCGAAGTTTGACAATGCGGTCTTTACCTCCGAATAGATTCTTTTTTGTTCCTGTCTTGTATCCTTACACTCAAAATAGGTCGCGGCAATACTATCAATAAGATTAAATCGGGTTTTGAAAAGCTCGGAAATCCTTGCCGACATATCATTATTCCGACTATCGCTTTTGAACAGATTGTCTTGCAGCCTGTCTATCCTAAGAATGTCGTTCTCATGTTCAAGTAGTAGCAACCGGTTTCGCTTTTTCAATAATATGTATGTAGCCACTCCGACAATAATAGTCAGTATTGCGATAAGAATTGCTATGGTAGCACGATTGCGAGCCTCTGAGGTCTCAAACCATGCCTGCCTTGTGGCTGAATCATATTTTATATTCAACGCGAGACTGCTTTCTTCAAGATGCCGTTCCGACATTGTATTATTTAAGGCTATGGCGCGCAAGCTGTCAATTCTTTCAAGTTCTTGCTTACGCCCCATCTTTTCGAGAATGGCATACTCAACGTTGCGGCAAAGATATTCATCCGTATTATTGTGAGGTAGTCCATTTGCTTGTTGAATCAACATATATGCACTGTCAAGTTCATTTATGTGCCAATAAGCACGCGCCCAGTGAGCGAGTGTGTTGGCTGAAATATCCGTGCCATCATATATTGAATGCCATATTTCAATAGCCTTAGAAGATTGTCCATCTTCGTCATAATGTCGTGCCAATTGATCAAGAAAATAGACCTTGTAGCTGTCGTGGGCATTTGCCATGACCTCGGGTTGCATTGCAATCAGAGAGTCAAACGCAGATTTATAATCTCTCCCGGCGCAATAGGCTCCAACAATAGCCATACGTGCGTCTCTGATTTTTGACTGCCACTTCAAGTCTCTGAATATCGCAAGAGCTTTATCCGCATAATGTTTGCTGACAGTCCCGTTAAATCCCTGCTCATAGACTTTTGACAAGAAGAAATATATTATGCCGAGATCTGCTTTATCATCTGACCGGATAGCCAGAAATTCCGCATCTTTCAGCAGTTCGATCCGGGCAACAGGATTACCGGAACGATGGGCTTCAGCTGATTTCACAATCAACCACTTTATCTCATCACTATTAAACCTATTGGTAAAAGCCCTGTTACCTTCTGCTATAACAACTGAATCAATAGGGATTTGGTTGCCGTAAACAAGTTTTGTGTATAGAAACAATAATCCTTGTCGAGCAATTTGGGCATCCGACATACGGGTAGTGTCCATTTCTACCAGTAAGGAAAGTGTGGAATCCGGACGCCCAATAATCAATGATTCCGCCTCTGAAAGTTGACTCTCAACCTTATTATTGGAACATGCAGAAATTGTACTTGCAAACAATAACAATACAAGCACACCATAAATATCAGATATATTAAGGATGTATTTTCTAATCATTTACAACGGAAGTCTGACCACTCGCTTAAGCAAGGGCAAAGTTACAAAAAGTTTATGAAACGCCTAAAACAGGAATCCATACAGCTTCCCGCAAGCTTGACATCTCTCTCGCAGCGGCGTGTTGTTTCTTAGAAATATTATATTTATCTTTGCTACATAAATAAACCACAATCATCTCAGCCGCTCGGCAGCACATCATAAGAGTCATGGCGCAAATCAATCTTTCGGGCATGGGGGTCGCGCTTGTCACCCCGTTCAAAGTCGATAAATCCATCGACTATCCGGCACTCGCGCGCCTTATCGAGTATCAGATAAGCAACGGTGTCGACTATATCGTCGTGCTCGGCACGACAGCCGAGACCCCTACCCTGTCGAAAACCGAACGAAGCGAGATCCAGGCGTTTATCATCGACCGCGTCAACGGCCGCATCCCGCTGGTGATCGGTATCGGCGGCAATTGCACGAGCGATGTCATTGAGCAGCTGACCACGACCGACCTCTCGGCCTACAGCGCCGTGCTGTCGGTTGTCCCCTACTACAACAAGCCCTCGCAGGAAGGCATCTATCAGCACTATCACGCCATTGCCGAGGCCAGTCCGCTCCCCATCATACTCTACAATGTGCCGGGCCGGACAGGCGTCAACATGTCGGCCGAGACCACTCTGCGCCTTGCCGGCGATCATCCCGGCAAAATCATCGGCATCAAGGAGGCTTCAGGCGATATTAACCAGATGGACGCCATCATCAAGCGCAAGCCGCGCGATTTTATGGTGATCTCGGGCGATGACGGCATAACATTCCCGCTCATCACGCTCGGCGCTGTCGGCGTCATCTCCGTTGTCGGCAATGCTTTCCCGAAGGAGTTCTCGCGCATGGTGCGCCTGGCGCTCGCCGGCGATTTTGAGAAGGCACTGCACATCCATCACCGCTTTACGGAACTTTTCAGTCTTCTCTTTGTCGACGGCAACCCTGCCGGAGTCAAATGCCTGCTCCACGCCATGGGGCTGATAGAAAATGAGCTGCGGCTGCCGCTCGTACCCACCCGCATCACAACCTATCAGCGCATACGCCAGCTTCTCCACGACCTTAATTATTAATACCTCCCGAAGCCCCACTCAAGGCTCCGTAACCCAACCATTAATCTGACGCTTAATGAGACATTTTCTTACTCTCGCAGCAGCCTCTCTGGCTCTGACAGCCGGCGCATGGGACACTCCCACCATGGGATGGAGCTCATGGAATGCCTACGGACACCGCATCAATCAGGACATAATCAAGTCGCAGGCCGACGCGATGGCCGCCAGCGGCCTGCAGGAAGCCGGATATAAGTATATCAACATCGACGACGGAGCCTTCAAGGGTCGCGACTCCGAGGGCAATCTCGTAATCCATCCCACCCGCTTCCCCGACGGCATGAAGCCCGTGGTCGACTATATCCACTCTCTGGGGCTTAAAGCCGGAACATACTCCGACGCCGGCTACAACACCTGCGCCTCATTCCATGGCGGCGATGTCGACGGACTCGGCACCGGCCTCTGCGAACACGATACCCAGGACATCGACTTCCTCTTCAAGGAGCTCGGCTTCGACTTCATAAAGGTGGATTTCTGCGGCGGCGACCCGATACATAACGCCGACAAGCTCGACCTCGACGAACGTGAACGCTACACAGCCATCGCCGAGGCCATCAGAGCCACCGGACGCGAAGGACTCCGCTACAACATCTGCCGCTGGGCCTATCCCGGCACATGGGTCAACGACATAGCCACCTCCTGGCGTACGACCGAGGACATCTACCTCGGCTGGGAATCCGTCAGAGGCATTATCGCCCAGAACCTATACCTCTCCGCCTATGCCCGTCATGGCGGTTTCAACGATATGGATATGCTCGAAGTAGGCCGCGGACTGACCCTCGAGGAAGACAAAACCCACTTCGGTATGTGGTGTATCATGGCTTCTCCGCTTCTGATCGGATGCGACATGACATCCATCGATGATGCCACTCTCGCCCTTCTGACCAACCCCGAGCTCATTGCCCTCAATCAGGATCCGCTCGCGCTGCAGGCCTATGTAGTCAGCCATGACAAGGGGGTCTACACACTCGTCAAGGATGTCGAAAATCTCCATGGACTGACACGCGCCGTAGCTTTCTATAACCCCGGTGACAGCGAACAGACCGTGACTCTCGACTTCTACGACGTCAATCTCGGCGGCAACGTCAAAGTGCGCGACCTTTTTGAGCGCACCGACATCGGGACTCTCGAAGGCGCCATGACAGTCACTCTCCCACCCCACTCCACCCGCATCTACCGCCTTGAAGCCACCGAGCGCTTCGAACGCTATCTCTATGAAGCCGAGACCGCATGGATCTCCGCCTATCAGGAGCTTGAGAACAATGAAGCCGTACAGTCAGGCATATACATCGAAAATGACGCCCTCTCCGGGGGAGCCAAAGCCGGATGGCTCGGACAGCGGGCCGACAACGACCTCATCTGGCGTGATGTCTATTCGGACGAAGGTGGCGAATATGAGATGACTATCGGCGTGATATGTGGTGTTGACCGTTATTTTACCATTGAAGTCAACGGTGTCGGGATCGGTCGCTTCTGCGGCAATTCCGGCAGCTGGGATACACCGACAACCATCACGACCGACGTCACCCTCAGAAAAGGCGACAATGAAGTCCGTTTCTACACCACCGGCGACTGGATGCCCGACATCGACTATATGCAGATCGTCCCCAAAGGATCAACCGATGTCTATGCCCACAAGCTCGCTACCACCATCGCGCGTGCCGGCCGTATCGACCCGGCATCCCTGCCAGAAGCTCTACGAAACATCCTCGACTCGGCTATCAAGGACGCCGAAGCCCCCCATGCCACCGCTGCCGAATATATCGGTGCGATAGATTCTCTTGAAGAAATCATAGCTCTGATGCAGAGCGCGGCCATACCTTATGCCGACTATCTGACGATGAAAGCGGCTGCCGAAAACAATGCCGCCGCTACCGCACCCTGCACCTCTCTGACCTCACTCCGTGAAGCCATCGACAACGCAGACCGGGCTGTAGACAAGGCCATAACCCCGGGCGAGATCACCGCACAGACCGCCGCTCTCGAAAAAGCGCTTGAGTCATTCGTCAAATCCGACGATGCCACCCTCCTGCCCGGAGCGTTCTGGGATGTCACGACCCTGATAGTCAATCCCGGCTTCAACACCGACACCCACGGATGGGACGGAGCGCCCGTGTGGGGTTCCAATGTGGCCGAATACTGGAATCGAGTCTTCCACGCCTCGCAGACGCTCTCAGACCTGAAGCCCGGCTACTATACCGTAGAAGTCAATGCCCTCTACCGCGTCGGAGCCAACGACGGCGGCAGCGCCTACAACAAAGGCAACGAGAACATTCCGGCCACCTTCTATGCCGCAGATGCTTCCACCCAGGTCAAGTCGCTTTACTGCCACCCGATATCCGACTACCCCGACCTGACCGACAACCTCTCGGGCACTCATATCAAAAACGGCTATGTCAACTCGATGTACGGAGCTTCACGCGCTTTTGCCCTCGGCCTCTATAAAAACAAAGTGGAAACCCGCGTAGGCGATGACGGAAAGATGACGATCGGCATAAAATGTTCCGGACTGCGCTACGACTGCTGGTGCTGTTTCGACAATTTCCGCCTATACTATCACGGCACGACGCCTGCCGGCATCGACGCCGTCGAAGCTGACGAGTCCGAAGCCGTCTTCTACGATCTCAACGGCATCCGCGTCGACAATCCCATAAAAGGCCACATCTACATCCGGTGTCAGGGCACAACGACATCTAAGATCCTTAACCGATAAATCCTCATACCGTTGCTACCGAAACAATCCATAGCCGGATTCCTCTCCAGATTGAAGGATTACTTCAATATCGGCCCCTTTCTCATCCCGCAGGCCGATGCCGAAGCCGCCATACGCGAAGGTGTCTCATTCCGCGGCATCAATCTGCTGATACTGATTGTAGCCATATTCATAGCCTCACTCGGACTGAACACCAACTCGACAGCCGTCATCATCGGCGCCATGCTCATCTCCCCGCTGATGGGTCCGATAATCGGTATCGGACTCGCCGTCGGTATCCACGACTTCGATCTCATCAAGCGCTCATTCCGCAATCTGATGATGGCCACCCTCTTCAGCGTGGCCACCTCCTGCATCTACTTCCTCATCTCACCCGTCAGCGAGGGGCACAGCGAGCTTCTGGCGCGCACATCGCCTACGATCTATGACGTCGCGATCGGATTCTTCGGCGGAGCCGCCGGCATACTCGCTATCGGCAGCCGCATCAAAGGCAATGTCCTTCCCGGCGTAGCCATAGCCACAGCCCTCATGCCTCCGCTTTGCACTGTAGGCTACGGACTCGCCACGATGCAGCCTCACTACTTCGTCGGCGCAATCTATCTGTTTTTCATCAACTCCGTTTTCATCGCCACCGCCACTACCGTCGGCGTAAAACTGATGAAATACAAGATCCACGACTTCTCCAATCCACGACGTGCCGTGCGCGTGCGCCGCATCGTCTATTCGATAGCCTTCGTAACCGTGCTGCCTGCCGTATGGCTGACCTACAATATGCTCGTAACCAGCAATTTCAACAATAACTGCTCGCGGTTTGTGGCCGCCGAATGCCGCTTCCCGGCCACGCAGGTACTCAGCTACACGGCCACCCGCTCCGGAGCGGCCCCCCAGCTGACTGTCACCCTCGTTGGCGCACCGCTCCCGCAGGACTCACTGCTGGCCGCTCTTGACTCCAGGTTGCCGCAGTATCATCTTGCCGGAACGCGCCTGTCAGTTCTTCAGGGCACCGTGACCTCAGGCACCGATATCCGCGAGGCATCCGCCTCGATGCTACGCGATATGTATGCCGTCACCCAGGCCACCATTTCAGCCCAGCAAGCCAAGATCGACTCCCTGCAGCGTGTACTGACATATTCGCGGACTATCGACTCGATGGGTCTGCGCCTTGCCCCTGAGCTGCGGGTAGTATTCCCCGACGTGGAGCGCATCGCTATAGCCCATACCGTAGTGACCGACATCACGACCGGTACGGCCGACACCGTCAACGTAGCCCTGACAGCCTACCATACCCCACCTGACACAGCCGGGAGCAACCGCCTGCGCGAATACCTCCGCGCCCGCCTTCGGCTCCCCGATCTCGAGCTACTCCCCGTAGCCCCCTGAACCATGCACATACCTATGCATCAATCCTATATAAATAACACCACGCCAACCTGCCTCTCATGGAAGAAAAACGCCTGTTTCTGCTCGATGCCTACGCGCTGATCTATCGCGCCTATTATGCGCTCATAAATGCTCCGCGCGTGACATCCTCCGGCTTCAATACATCAGCCATCTTCGGCTTCTGCAATACGCTCGACGAAATCCTCAAAAAGGAGAATCCCTCCCACATCGCCGTCTGCTTCGACCCTCCCCACGGACGCACATTCCGCCATGAGGTCTATCCCGAATACAAGGCTCAGCGCGACGCTCAGCCCGAGGACATCACTCTCTCCATCCCTTATATAAAAAGGCTGCTTGCCGCCTACAACATACCCGCCATCGAGATGGAGCGCTACGAAGCCGACGACATCATAGGCACACTCGCCACGCGCGCCGAAAAGGAGGGCTACACCACCTATATGATGACCCCCGACAAGGACTACGGCCAGCTCGTAACCGACCGTATCCTCATGTACCGCCCTTCACTGCGCGGACAGGGCTTCGAGATACGCGGCCCGCGCGAAGTCTGCGAGCGCTACGGCATCTCAGAGACACGTCAGGTCATCGACCTCCTGGCCCTCGAAGGCGACAAAAGCGACAATATCCCCGGCTGCCCGGGGGTCGGAGAAAAGACTGCCGTCAAGCTCATCGGCGAGTGGCAGTCGGTCGAGAATCTCCTTGACCATGTCGACGAAATAAAGGGCGCGTTACAGCGTAAGATAGCCGACAATGCCGAGCAGATACGCTTCTCCAAATTTCTCGCCACCATCAAGACCGATGTCCCCGTCGACATTGACCTTGACTCTCTGACACGCCGTCCCGAGAATGTCGACGAGCTCCGCGACATCTACAAAGAACTCGAATTCCGCACATTCCTCAGCCGCCTCAGTCCCTCGTCCCCCGCCGTTCAGCCCTCCGTCCAGCCCGCTATGGGATCGCTCTTCGACATTCCGGAGGAGAGCAATCCGACACAGCCGGCAGTAGCAGTCGAAACAGCCTTTGCCACAATCGATCCCGGCGATTTCGTCCGGATCGGCCGACTCATAAAAGATGCTGTCGGAAAGCACGTCGGTATCTGCCTCAATGCCTCCGGTTCCGATGCCATGACGGCCACGCTCACCGGTATCGCTATAGCGCTCGAAGGGGGCGAGACCGCCTATATTCCCCTCCCGGCATCCGATTCTGACCGCAGCGGACTGATGGCTCTCATCGAGCCGCTGTTCACCGACCCGTCGACACTCATAGTCAGCCATGAGCTGAAGCGCGACATCCTTCTGCTCCGACGCCACAAGATAGAGATCACAGCACCGGCGGCCGACACGGCCGTAGCACATTACCTTATCGAGCCTGAAAAGCGTCACCGTCTGAGCGACCTCGCCCTCACCATCCTCGGCTATACCGTAAGCAATTACACTGAAGAGACCCGCACGCGCCGCCAGGAGATCGAGCCCGTCGCGCCAGAAGTAGCTGCCGAGCAGGCCGCTCTGCTCCCGGCTCTTTATGGTCGGCTGCGACAGATGCTCGTCGAGCAGGCGCTTGACTCTCTCTACGATCAGATAGAGATGCCAATGGTCAGCGTCCTCGCCGATATGGAATGGACCGGCGTACGCATCGACACCGCCGAACTCGCCCGTCTTTCGGCTGAATTCACAGCCCGCATGGAAGCCATGGAGGCCGAAGTCTACCGTCTGGCCGGCACTACATTCAATATCAGCTCCCCGATGCAGGTTGGCGAGGTTCTCTTCGAGCGCCTGCAGATCGACCCCAAAGCCAAGCGCACCAAGCGCGGAGCCTACTCCACTACCGAAGAAATCCTTGAAAGATATCGCGCCGAACATCCCGTCGTCGATCTTATTCTGAAAATCAGGGCTCTGCGTAAGCTGCTGACCACCTATGTCAATGCCCTCCCCGAGATGATAAATCCCGCCACAGGCAAGATACATACCACCTACAATCAGACCGTCACAGCCACCGGGCGACTCTCATCCACCAACCCCAATCTGCAGAACATCCCCATCCGCACCGACGACGGACGCGAGATACGTCGCGCATTCATCCCCGACGAAGGATGCCTGATGCTCTCGGCCGACTACTCGCAGATCGAACTCCGCCTGATGGCTCACATGAGCGGCGACCCCGACATGATCGGTGCCTTCAGCTCAGGCGCCGACATCCATCGAGCCACCGCTGCCAAGCTCTATCACAAGCCACTCGCCGACGTCACCGACACCGAGCGCCGCAACGCAAAGACAGCCAATTTCGGCATCATCTACGGTATCAGCGCTTTCGGTCTGTCAGAACGCCTCGGCATTCCCCGTGCCGAGGCCAAAGCACTCATCGACGGCTACTTCGCCTCCTACCCCCACATCCGCGAGTACATCGACTCAGCCATAGCGGCTGCCCGCGATCATGGCTATGTGACCACCGTCCGCGGCCGCAAGCGGATGCTTCCTGACATCAATTCGCGTAACGCTGTCGTCAGAGGCTATGCCGAGCGCAACGCCGTCAACGCCCCCCTGCAGGGCTCCGCCGCCGACATCATCAAAATCGCGATGATCGACATTCACCGCGAGATCCTGCGGCTCGGACTCCGATCGCGCATGATTCTACAGGTTCACGACGAACTGGTCTTCAACGTCGTCCCCGAAGAACTGCCAGCACTTCAGCAGCTCGTCACGCGGCTCATGGAGTCAGCTTTCAGCGGTGCTGTGCGCCTTGAGGTGTCGTCAGGTGTCGCCACCAACTGGCTTGAAGCACATTGACCATAAAAGTTAGTAACCCAAGACATTAACCCGCTATGAAAAAGAAACTCGTCATATCCACCGGCGCCGGAATGAGCGCCGAAAGCGGTATCTCCACCTTCCGCGATGCAGGCGGACTCTGGGAGAACTATCCCGTCATGGATGTCGCCAGCGCCACCGGTTTCCGACGCAATCCCGCGCTCGTCCACGAATTCTACAACGCACGCCGCCGGCAGCTCATGACCGTCAGCCCCAACGAAGGGCACCGCACCCTCGTCGATCTCGAAAAAGACTACGACGTCTACATCATCACGCAGAATGTCGACAACCTCCACGAACGCGCCGGGTCAGCCCACGTACTCCACCTGCATGGCGAGCTGACCAAAGTCCGTGCCCTCGACGACGAATCCCTCATCTGGGAACTCCCGCCCGAAAACCTTGACACCACCCCCGACACCCTCATCGACGGCCATCGCGTACGCCCCCACATCGTCTTTTTCGAAGAAGCCGTCCCAAACATCGAGCCGGCCATAGAGCTGGTCGCCGAAGCCGACATATTCGTAGTCATCGGCACATCGCTCGTCGTCTATCCCGCCGCCGGGCTCCTTAATTACGTAAAACGCGGTGTACCTGTCTATTACATCGACCCTAACCCGGCAGCTGTGCCTGCCGGAGTGACTGTGATCAAAGCCGGAGCATCCGAAGGCCTCAGACAACTCAAAGAGATTCTCTGCCGGCACTGACCCCACATTAAATTTACATTTGCAAACGCATCCGGTTTTCAGCCTCAAATGGCTGAAAATACACAATGTTAATAACTTTCTCGCTCTCCGGGAAAGTTTTTTCAGTTTACAATAGCAAATTATCAGATTTTATTCCTAATTTTACGGTCATATTAGCCGATTTTTACCAACTGACTGTCCGTCAACCCTTATGCAAGAGACTACATACCATATTCCCGCCCTTCTGAGCGAAACAATCGAGGGTCTCGACATCCGCCCCGGAGGTATCTACGTCGACGCTACCCTCGGCGGAGGAGGCCACTCGCGCGCCATTGTCGAGCGACTCTCTTCCGACGGACATCTATACTCATTCGATCAGGACATCGACGCCATACAGCACGCCTTTTCTGATCCACGACTGACCGTCGTACACGGCAACTTCAGATATCTGACCAACTTCCTGCGCTATTACGGCGTCTCCGAGGTAGACGGAATCCTCGCCGACCTCGGCGTATCATTCCACCACTTCGACGACCCCGACCGCGGATTCTCATTCCGATGGGAAGGCCGCCTTGACATGCGCATGAACCGGAAAAGCGCCGTCGACGCCACACAGATACTCGCCGGCTACACCGTCGACCAGCTCGCCGAAATGTTCCATCTCCTCGGTGAGCTCAAGAATGCCCGCAAGATCGCACAGGCCATAGTCGCCCGTCGCGATGCGGAGCCTGTCACCACCGTCGAGCAGCTCCGCGCAGTCATAGCCCCCTATATCAACCCCCGGCAGGAGAAAAAGGAGCTCGCACAGGTGTTCCAGGCACTCCGCATCGAGGTCAACCGCGAACTCGACGTCCTCAAAGCATTCCTCGCCCAGTCGTTGACAGCGCTCCGCCCCGGCGGACGCCTCGCCATCATCACCTATCACTCCCTCGAAGACCGCCTTGTCAAAAACTTCATGAAGACAGGCAACATCGAAGGCCGTCAGGAAAAAGACTTCTTCGGCAAGTCACTTTCGCCGCTGAAACTTATAACATCCAAGCCCCTGACAGCCTCCGACCGCGAGGTCGAGGCCAATCCCCGCTCACGCAGCGCCAAACTCCGGATTGCCGAAAAAATCTGACTACTGACAAAACAAAGAAGACCTGCCCTAATGTCGAAATACATGCACACACCGCCTTCAGCCGCCGCTCCGGGAAAAGCGAAATCCATCTCGCCCCTGAAGCGTGGCGTACGCGCCGGCAAGAACGTCATCCACGGGCGGATGATCTCCCTCGACTTCTTCTCGCGCCACTGGATCGGTGTAGCCATCGCCGTCCTGCTTCTGGTGTGGTATATCACCAACAAATACGAATGCCGCACAAGCATGGAGCGCGTCCAGTCGCTCGAGCGGCGACTGGAAATCGTCAAGGGCGACTATGTCAACGAACACAGCACCTACATGAGCCGCATACGCGAGGGTGCGATGGAAGAGCTCGCCCGCAAAAACAAGCTCAACCTGCGCGTACAGGACGAGCCCCCCTACAAACTCCACTATCAGTCGTCTCCCTCCCGATAAGCCTGACATCACATGAGAAACCGCTCGCACATAATCCTTCGGTACATCACAATGGGTATCTTCATCGCGATCTTCGCCGCGAAGATAGGATACAACCTTGTGCAGACCACCGTAGTCCACTCCGAAGAGTGGAACGCCCTGGCCATGAAGGAACTGTCGCGTACAGTCAGGATCACACCCGTGCGCGGCAAGCTCCTCGCCGCCGACGGCCGCGTCCTCGCCGCCAACCACCGTCTCTACAC
>CAMWHE010000032.1 GCA_947173955.1 uncultured Bacteroidales bacterium
CTCCATCATATCGTCTTTGGTACGCGAAACCGGGAATGCACTATTCCGGCCGACTCTAAGCGAGCGTTATTTGCGTACATACATGGGATAATCAAGTCTAAAGATTGTAAGCTCCACCGTATCAATGGCATGGAAGATCATATTCATATTCTTGCGGACATAAATCCCACAATTTCACTGGCAGACTTTGTTAAAACGATTAAACAGTCAAGCAGCTACTGGATGAAACACAACCCTGATTTCAATCTGTTTGACGGATGGGCAAAAGGATATTATGCCTTCTCTTTAAGCAGAGACGAAATCGAAAAATGCCGAAATTACATCATCAATCAGGAAAAACATCACTCCATAACTGGGTTTATTGATGAGACCAAAGAGTTAGCGATGATAAACGGAGTCGAGTGGCACCATCAGGATTGGATATAATCCATCATGTGTAGCCGCTCCGCGGCTAATTCATATAGAGATCATACCGGCCGGGGGTTGCAAGAACCCCCGGTTAACCAAATTGAGCCCGTCCCGGGCTCCTTTGCCAGCAACCCATGTATCTATCGACTGCGAATTTACACCCCTCACTGATTCTCCCTATCCTCATATAGGTTTGCGGCTATACATTCGCAGGAGAGCGGAGAGCGATCCCCCCTGCCACCCATTAGCAACAGCGCGGCTACACCATATATGCCCAGACACCCTTACACGCGGAGCCGATGAGCCGTGGAACGGCTATACATCGTTAACCGCGGGTTCTCGCAACCCGCGGAAAGCAGACATACCTCCATCCATTAGCCGCGGAGCGGCTACACCATATATGCCCAGACATCCTTACACGCGGAGCAGACAAGCCGTGGAACGGCTATACATCGTTAACCGCGGGTTCTTGCAACCCGCGGAAAGCAGACATACCTCCATCCATTAGCCGCGGAGCGGCTACACCATATATGCCCAGACGCCCTTACACGCGGAGCCGATGAGCCGTGGAACGGCTCTACTTCGTTAACCGCGGGTTCTTGCAACCCGCGGAAAGCAGACATACTTCCATCCATTAGCCGCGGAGCGGCTACACCATATCTACAGCTGCCGGACAACTTACACATTATAACCAACCATCCAGAATTTACTTACACTCTATTACCCCACCGCACGGACAACTTTATTTATTGAATTTATACCGTAACACCATTGTAACATTCTCCCCACTACTCCCGGTCAGCCTTACTATTTATTTTTCAACAAGTTAGAAAATATGTTTTACAACATATTCTTACAACATTGTTCTTAAAATGTTAAAAGAAAGATATTTTTATCAGTTTTCTTTAATTTTTGCATTATTTCACTTAACTTTGCCGTCAATTCAGTAACAAAAACCAACTTAAAACCTCACATTTTCAACATCCAATCAGGTAACAATTTCTAACTATTTTCCCCGAATTCTATTACAATCAATATTATGTTCAATTAAATTATTAGTATGAAAAAGCTGTTTCTATTACTAATGACTGTCATGATGACTGCTGTCTGCGCTAATGCTCAGGCCGGCTACATCAAAGGTACAGTCGTTTCAGCTGTCGACAACGAGCCTCTTCCCGCCGCATCTGTTGTCGCTGCTGACGGAACCGGTGTCACAACTGACCTTGATGGCGTATTCTCCATCAAAGCTGCTGCAGGCACCCAGGCCACAGTTTCTTACGTCGGTTACAACACCGTTACAGTCACTCTTACCGACGGAATGGTTGTAAAACTCGACCAGAACAACACTCTCGATGAAGTAGTAGTGACCGGTTACGGTTCTGCTAAAAAGCTCGGCTCATTCGTCGGCGCTGCCGCTGTCGTTAAGGCTGACGTGATCGAGAACACCCCCTCATCCAACTTCGTTGACGCTCTCCAGGGCCAGGTAGCAGGTCTCGCCATCTTCTCTAACACAGGTGAGCCCTCATCTTCTCCCGCCAACATCAATCTCCGTGGTATCAGCTCTCTTGAGCTCGCTTCCACTCCCCTCTTCATCCTCGACGGAGCGCCCGTTACTTCAGCTATCTTCACATCTCTCAACCCCTCTGACATCGAGAGCGTGACCGTCCTCAAGGACGCTGCATCCACCGCTATCTACGGTGCCCGCGCTGCCAACGGTGTTATCGTCATCACTTCCAAGAAAGGCAAGATGGGCGAACAGGGCACAGTGACCGTACGCGCCAACGTAGGCTGGTCAGAAGCCGTTCAGTCAAAGATCGAGATGATGAACTCAAGTCAGTATCTCTCTTTCCGCGACCGTATGACAGCTGAAGCCGGTCTCGTCGCTATCGGCGATCGCGAACGTAAGCTCATCGAGCTCGGCCTCGACACCGACTGGCGTAAGGAGTTCTTCGGCAACAAGCCTATCACCTACTCTCTCGAAGGCGCTATCCAGGGCGGTTCTGAAAAGAGCGACTACTACCTCTCGCTCGCCCACTACGATCAGGATGGTCTCGTAGCTCACTCCGGCCTCCGTCGCAACACTCTCCGCGCAAGCTTCAACACCAACCTCAAGCCCTGGCTTAAGGTCGGATTCTCAGGCAACTTCTCTTATGAGAAATATCAGAGCAACTCTACCGCTTCTTATGCCGGCAACTTCTATATGAATGGTCCTATCTTCCAGGCCTACGCTCTTCTCCCCTATGATTCTCCCGTCTACTACACATTTGAAGATGGCAAGATCAACTATACAGGTCAGAAAGCTCAGTGGTATCCCTACACCTGGGGTGGTACCGGTGATGCAAACTACTGTGCAAACCTTAACACCGGATCAAGCAATCAGATTACTGCCAACGCAACTATCTATGAGCAGATCACCCCGATCAAAGGCCTTATCCTCCGCGCTCAGCAGAACGTTTACGCCTATGACCGTCGTGGTTCTACTTACTGGACTGCAACTGAAGACTATGTTACTCCGATGGGCTACCCGACAGATTTCGGACAGAATCTGTCCCGTCAGGTAGGTGAATCTTTCGCACGTATGTACCAGTTCACATACACCAACACCGCTGAGTATAACTTCAACATCAACAACCTCCACGACTTCACTGTCCTCCTCGGTCAGGAGTCAATCATCACCCGCAGCAACTCATTCAGTGTAGGAACCAAGAATCAGCCCTCCAACGACCTGATGCTTCTCACCAACGGTACCACCATCACTATAGATGACGTATCTCAGGCTATCAGCCAGCTGACAATGAACTCTTACTTCCTCAACTTCGACTACAACTACAACGAGCGCTACTACTTCAACGCTTCCGTACGTCGCGACGGCAGCTCCAAGTTCGCTCCCAAGCACCGCTGGGGCACATTCTATGCTGTAGGCGCTATGTGGAATATCAAGAAAGAATCATTCCTCCAGCCCATTACCTGGATCGATCAGTTGCAGTATCGTATCAACTTCGGTACCGCAGGTAACACCGGCGGCATCGGCAACTACGACTGGCGCGGCGTCCTCGCAGGCACAACTACTCCTTACAACGGAATGTCAGGCATGGGTCTCGCTTCCGCATCCAACAAGGAACTCACCTGGGAGACAGTGCAGCAGTTCAGCACCGGTGTCAACTTTAGCTTCCTCGACCGCATCTACGGTAGCGTCGACTTCTATATCAAGGACACCAAGGACATGCTGATGGATATCCCCTACTCTGTGACCACCGGCTGGGCAAGCGGTCCCGCCAACGTCGCTTCACTCCGCAACAAGGGTGTTGACGTCGACTTCGGCGCTCACATCTACCGCGACAAAGACTGGTATGTAGGCGTTACCGCCAACTTCAACTACAACCGTAACACAGTCACCGAGCTCTTCAACGGCCTTGATGAATACAAGATGGAAGACTACGGCCTCGTCTACAAGATCGGCGAAGATCCGTTCCAGCTCAACACCGTACGTTATGTAGGCGTTGACCAGCGCGACGGTAAGTGCATCTGGCTCGACAAGAACGGCAACGAAACCAAAGTCTACAGCAAAGAAAACGCTGTCAACACCGGCAAGTCCTATCAGGCTCCCTGGAATGGTGGCTTCGGCGTCAACGCCCGCTGGAAAGGCCTCTCTCTCCGTGCCGACTTCAACTGGACCGCCCAGAAATACATCTTCAACTGGGCTTACCAGCAGCTCTGCAACCCCACGTCAATCCTCGACGCCAACCAGAGCGTCAAGATGCTTGACACCTGGACCCCCGATTATCCTCAGGGTACTATGCCCGCCCTTACCGAGGCTATCCAGGCTGACTCACGCTATCTTGAGAACTGCTCATTCGTTCGTCTGAAAAATCTCACCATTGCCTATACTCTTCCCAAAGAATGGCTCAAGAAGATGTATATGAACAACATCACATTCCACTTCACCGGCCGTAACCTCCTCACATGGGCCAACAAGGAATACACCGGTCAGGACCCCGAGTATGTAAATAATGGTGTGCGTTTCAACTATCCTAACACTCGCCAGTATGAGTTCGGCGTTGAAGTATCATTCTAATTAAAGGAGAACCATCATTATGAAAAAAATATTTCTTTCACTCATAGCCTGCGCAGGTCTCGGTCTTACCTCCTGCGACATGAACACCACCCAGTTTGGTGTTATCGACGACTCCGAAACCCTTAACTACGACTACGCCACCAACTTCCGCAACTATGCTGTCTACAGCTGCATTCGCACTATGACAACAGGCGCATGGGTCTATGACGCCGACCTGCAGTGCGACCAGTTCATCGGACTCAGCAACAATGGCGGCCGTGGCATGAACGGATTCGGCGACGGATTCCTCACCTCATCTAACGGCGATGTAGACGGCTGCTACGGTGGCTGCTACTCTCGTATCGCCCAGGTCAACTACTACATCGACGCCGCTCAGTCACTCCTCAACGCAGGCACACTGACCGCCGACGAGACTACAGAAGTAAAACGCTACCTCGGTGAGGCCTACTTCGCACGCGCTTACTACTACTCTTGGCTCCAGATGCACTTCTGCGGCAACTACGATGAAGCTACCGCCGACCAGGAAGGCCTCGGCCTCTGCCTCGTCAAGGTCTATAATCCCGACGGCAATCCCTCGAGCTATCCCGGCCGTTCGTCAATGAACGAGACCATCAGCTTCATCGAAGGCGACCTCGAGGCTGCCTTCACAGCCCTCAAGGCTTATGAGGACGCAGGCAACACCAACTTCACCAAAGCCGGTGCCAACTACCTCTCGTCTTACGCAGTTGCTGCCCTCCACGCACGCTTCGCCCTCAACATCGGTAAAAACGCCGTGGCAGCCCAGAAAGCTGACTATGTCATCGGCAACGCCAACTATAGCCTCGCTACCCTGCAGGACTACGTTGATATGTGGAAGGACGAAAATGTCGACGAACTCATCTTCGCCCCCTACGTTGACCAGAGCGAATCATCCACACTCGCATCCCTCTGCCAGGGTTGGAACTACTATTGGGCTACTGCTAATCAGTCAGACTTCATCCCCACCGAGGATACTGTCTACTCACTCGCCGAATATGAAGACAGCGAAGGCTATATCAACGATATACGTTTCGTAGCATTCCTCAACAACACTGCCATCAATGTTGCCAACGGTACTACCAAAGGCTATGCCTTCAATAAGTATCCCGGCGTTCCCGGACTCTCTACAGGTACAAATATGTATCTCAACAAGCCGAAACCCTTCCGCCTGAGCGAAATGTATCTCGTCAAGGCTGAAGCTGCCGCCCTCACACAGGATGTAGCCGGCGCCAACGCCGCCCTCAACACCCTCGTCAAGGCACGTATGATCGAGCCCGCCGACTTCGAAGACTTCGACCTTGTTGGTAACGAACTCATCGAAACGATCCGCAGCGAGCGTGGCAAAGAGCTCATGGGCGAAGGCTTCCGCACAATGGACCTCCGTCGCTGGAAACAGGGCTTTGATCGCAATGTTCCCTACGACATCAACCCCTACATCGCAGAAATGCGTTCACCCAACGGTCTTAACGTAAAATACGCTGCTGACGACTACCGCTATGTATGGCCTATCCCCTCTTCTGAGATGGAAATCAATCCCCAGCTCAAGGGACAGCAGAACCCCGGTTACTAATCTAATTTAAAACTGTAGCAACTATGAAATTAAATAAAATAGCAGCTCTCGCTCTCATGGCGCTCGCCATGACTGCCTGCTCTGACGACAACGACTACAACACCGCGTCAGACGTCAGCGTAGAGTTTGAGGCTCCCGTCCTCAAGTTCTCGGAAGACCAGGCTTCAAACACATCTTTCTATCACATTCCCGTAATAGTCAACGGAGAAGCCAACGGACCCATCACTCTTTCCGTAGAGGTTACTCCGGGTGAAACTGCTGCCGTAGAGAATACTCACTATGTATTGACTTCCAAGAATCTCGTTATCCCTGAAGGTGTAACAGAAGTGAATCTTGAATTCTACCCCATAGGTGACGAAGAAATCAATGATGATCGTACATTCAACATTGCTATCTCTCAGGCCAACGGTGCAATCATTGGCGAAAACGCTGTCTGCGAAGTAATCCTCGTCGACAACGAAGGCATGATTCCCCGCGCTTACGAAGCTGTACAGGGCACATACCTCTGCACCATCAACTCCTACTGGGACGGTGAGGTATCATTTGAAACTGAGATCTCAGGCGTGGAAGAAGGTGAAGACGGCTATCTGTCTACACTCATTGCCACAAATATGCCTGCCGAAGGTTGCGAGATGGTCGGCAAGATCCTCGTTGACGCCGCCAAGGGCATTCCTATGATCAACTTCGACTTCAACCAGTGCGTAATCAAAGGCAACTTCAACACCCAGGCTGGCCCCATGTACCTCGAAGGCTGGCCCACCTACACCAACGGCTCTACCGGCTACTACGGTACAGGTAAAGGCTCTATGATCGCTGTCGGCACCGAAGACTATTCAGCATTTGAATTTGACTTCCAGGGCTACGCAGGTGTGGGTGTGCTCCTCCTTAGCAACGGATCACCCTACAGCTGGTTTGAAAGCCTGACCTCAATCTCACTGGAGCGCATCAACTGATCAATCGCGACAGACTGATTAATCAATCATAACCCCGCCCGGGCACCTCCCCAAGAGATGCCCGGGCCTTCTTTTTAAAACATTCTCCAAGGCCATCCGCAGGAGGCCGAATGTAACGCGATAGGCATTCAGCATGAGTCCGACATATGCCAGCACCCGGAGAACGCGTTATAGTGGTCAACCCCGGGCGTGCGTCAGCGCCTGGGGAAGGGAAATGTTGATTTTTCTGAAAAACTCCTAAACACCTTTCATTTGTAAACATTATATCGTATCTTTGCGCACTAAAATGCATCCCACAATGAGAAAATCAATACTTTTTGCATGCGCCGCCGCAATAATCGCAGCCAACGCACAAAACAAAATCAACATAAACGGCCTCTTCCGCCTTCAGGAACTCCGGAGCGAGAAAGTATCCCGCGCAGCTATGGCCGAACCCATCGAGGCCATCGCCACCATGAATCCCGGATGGACTACCGAAGGCTTCGAAGCACTCGGCGCCAAAGTAGTGGATGAACTCGACGACACCATGATCATCATCAGTGTCCCCGCCGAAAACATGGAGGCATGGGCCGCCCTGCCTCAGGTCTATTACGTGGAATTCGGCAACGAATACCATCTTTCGCTCGACTTCGCGCGCCCCGCAAGCACCGTCACCGAGGCTCAGAGCGGCATTGAGTTTGAAGGCTCCACCGTGGCCTACGACGGTACAGGCGTTGTCACCGGACTCATGGATACCGGTATCGACCCCAACCACGTCAACTTCCTCGGAGCCGACGGCAGGAGCCGCGTCAAGGAGGCGTATGACTACACCAGCAAAGTGACCGCCGTCACCCCCGAGCAGGTCAGCAAGTTCACCACCGACACAAAAAATGAATCACACGGCACACACGTAGCAGGCATCATGGCCGGCTCATACAACGGCCCGGGCGAAGCGCTCGTCACCAACAGCGCCACATCCAATACCGGGAAGACACTCTCGACCATACCTTACTACGGCGTTGCCACCAACTCCGACATCGTCATGACCTCCGGCACTCTTTCTGATGCAAACATCATCAAGGGCGTCAGAGCAATCATAGCCTACGCTGAGGCCGAAGGAATGCCCGCAGTAGTCAACCTCTCGCTGGGAAGCAACAATGGCCCCCACGACGGCACCGGCTCGCTCGAACGCTCCCTCGCCACACAGGGCAAGAAAGCCATAATCTGCATTGCCGCCGGCAACGAGGGCGAAAACAATATGTATGTCGGCAAGAAATTCACGGCCACCGACAATGTCCTCAAGACATTCGTGCTCAACAACCGTTCGTCAGGCATCGACATCTGGGCAAGCGACAAGACTCCGCTGAAAGTGACCGTCGCCGACTACGAGACCAGCACCGGCAAATTCACCACCCTCAGCGAGATCTCGGCTCCCGGCGGAACGACAAGTCCCTCCAATTTCTCGACACTTTTTTCGGGTCAATACTCCATCCTTGCTGAAGTCAATAAGGTCAACAACCGCTATCATGTGGAGATCGGCGGCACCTTCAGTCCCAACAAGGGAGGCCACAACGTAGCCATCTTCATCGAGGGCGTCGAAGGCCAGTCAGTCAGCGTCTATGGCTACGGCAACTCAGCCACATCCTTCACATCCAACTCGATAAGCGGATTTACCAATGGCACGAAAAACGGCACTATCAGCAATCTCGCCTGCGCCAACAATGTCATAGCCATCGGCGCATACACCACACGCACCCACTGGAACACATTCGGCGGAAACTACCGCTACAACGGCAACTCATTCAAAGTAGGCGAGATCAGCCCGTTCTCATCTTTCGGCTCGACATTCCAGGGTGTCAACCTCCCCATCGTATGCGCCCCCGGAGCCAACATCATCTCGTCGCTCAACCGCTACTACACATCAGCCCTCTCGGCCACCACACGCAACAGAGAGACATCGGCCTCAGCCGAACAGGACGGATCGACGATGATCAACTACTGGGGTGCGATGCAGGGCACATCCATGGCATGCCCCTACGCCGCCGGCGTAGTTGCCCTCTGGCTGCAGGCCGACCCCACCCTGACCGTCGAGGATGTCATCGACATCATGAAGAAGACCTCTGGCTCCCAATTTGACGACTCCGGCTTTCTCGGCCCGGCAACCGGACCTTCCGATGCCGAGATACAGTGGGGCGCAGGCAAACTCGACGCCACCGCAGGCATCAAGGAAATCCTCAGCCGCAAAAGCTCAGGCATCGAGGGGATAGTAGCCGACGCCGACAGCCATCTCTTCGTCGAAAAGACCGGCGAAGGCCTCTACAGCGTCAGCGTCCCCGGCGCACCGAGCCTTGACGTCAAACTCTTCAATATGCAGGGCGCGCTCGTGGCCTCCGCCTCCGCCACTTCAGCCGAAGCGACCCTCGACGCCGCTCATGCCGCCCCCGGGGTCTACCTGCTGACAGCCCTCACCCCCAACGCCCGTCCCCTGTCGCTCAAGATCGTGATTCGGTAAGAAGGTCAAAAGATAGTGTTAATAATTGCTAAATAACGGTCAACCCGCAATCCGGCGTGGCGTGAGAGCAAAAAAAAGCACTAACTTTGCAGCTTGAATATGCGTCTACAGAATAGAATTAAAGGACTTATCGCCATAGCTCTGATATTCGTCGGCCTGACAGGTTGCGGCGAATACCAGCGTGTATTGAAGAGCACCGACCCCAATGTCAAGTACGAATATGCCAAGCGCGCATTCAACGAGAAGAAATACGCACAGGCATCTTCGCTCCTTGAAGAGGTGATCCACGTCTTCAAGGGCTCCGAGAAAGCTGAAGAATCGCTCTACCTCCTCGGCCTCTCCAACTATGAGAATAAGGACTACCCGACCGCATCGACCTATTTCAGCACCTACTATTCACGCTATCCCCGTGGCAAATACACGGAGCTCGCGCGCTTCTACAGCGGCTACGGCTACTACCTTGATTCACCCGACGTGCAGCTCGACCAGTCAGGCACAATCCGTGCCATCGAGGAGCTTCAGGCCTTCATCGACTACTTTCCACGTTCCGAGCGCGTCTCGATAGCCCAGAACGCCATATTCGAACTACAGGACAAGCTGACCCTCAAGGAACTGCAGAACGCCCAGCTCTACTATAATCTCGGAACATACCTCGGCAACAACTATGAGAGCGCCATCATCGTAGCCCGCAATGCCATCAAGGAATACCCCTACTCCAAATACAAGGAAGACCTTGAGATGCTGATGCTCAAATCACGCTACCAGATCGCATCCCTCTCCGTCGAGGAGAAAAAGACCGACCGCTACCGCGACGTAATCGATGAATACTACTCGTTCATCAACAACTTTCCCGACGGCCCCAACCGCAAGGAAGCCGACCTGATATTCAAGATCGCCTCGCGCCACGTAGCCGACAACTCCGAAAGATAAAAACAAAAAAACTCGATATAAGCTAATTCTCAATGGATTACAAGAAGACCAACGCTCCGCTCAACACCGTTACCCGCGACATGATTGAGCTTTCAAAAGACACCGGCAACGTCTACGAGACCGTGTGCATCATAGCAAAACGCGCCAATCAGATTGCCGAAGAGATGAAACACGACCTCGAGAAGAAACTCCAGGAATTCGCATCTCTCAACGACAACCTCGAAGAAATCTCCGAAAACCGCGAGCAGATCGAAATCTCACGCTACTATGAGAAGCTCCCCAAGCCCACCCTCATAGCCACTCAGGAATACATCGAAGGCAAGATCCACTTCCGCAATCCGGCCAAAGAAAAAATTTCGATGGACTGATGCTTGCCGTTTGACGAAATTTACGTACCTTTGCACCGCAATTAAGCAAAACTCCATATATCCTATTTATTAACACTTTAATACTTCACAAGACAATGCACTTGAATTCTGAAGAAAAAGTAGAAATCTTTGAGAAGTACGGTAAGGGCAAGACTGATACTGGCTCACCTGAAGCCCAGATAGCATTATTCTCAGTCCGTATTGCTCATTTGACTGAACACCTCAAGTCAAATCACAAAGATTATACAACAGCTCGCGCTCTTAAGCAACTCGTCGGCAAGCGTCGTCGCCTCCTCGACTATCTGATCAAGAAGGACATCAACCGCTACCGCGCGATCATTGCCCAGAAAGAGCTCGGTATCCGCAAGTAATCAGCGCGATACTCCGAAACCCCATCAGAAAGCCCCGCCGCCACTCATCTGGCTCCGGGGCTTTCCCTTTATCCCCTCAATATACCTGCGATGATATAAAAAAAAATCCCCGGACATAGGAATGACTTAATAAAAATTTTTAGTAACTTAGCGCTCCGAAGTAATTATTATATCATACATACCAGTCATGAAAAAACTCATCATCCTGTCGCTCGCTTTGGCCGCCGGCTGCGCGGCTCTCCACGCCGAGCGTCCTAAAGTTGTTGCCCATCGCGGCTATTGGAACACCGAAGGCTCAGCCCAGAACTCCATCCGCTCGCTCGTCAAGGCCGACTCTATCGGCGCCGACTTCGCCGAATTCGACGTCTGGCTCGCAAGCGACGATGTCCTCGTCGTCAACCACGACTCCGAGATCGGCGGCTACGTCATCGTCAACACACCCTCCACTGTACTCCAGGAAAATGTCCGACTGAGAAACGGCGAAGTTATCCCCACAGCCGAAGAATATCTTGACAAGGCTAAAGAACTCAATGTAGGCCTCGTATATGAAATCAAATGGATCGGCGACGAACAGCGCCAGCGACTCTGCGTACAGAAATCGATCGAAATGGTCAACGAAAAAGGCCTCGCCGACCGCACCATCTACATTACCTTCTCACCCGTAGCCCACGACGAGCTCGGCAAACACGGCGTCCCCCACTACTATCTGACCGGTGTCTCTCCCCAGCAGCTCGTCGAGATGGGTAGCGACGGCCCTGATTTTCAGTTTGAAGTCTTCTACAAGAACACCGACTTCATCCCCGAATTCAAGCGTCTCGGCATGCCCGTCAACGTGTGGACCCCCTCTTCCGCCGACCACTTCTCCTACTTCATCGACCAGGATGTCGACTATATCACTACCGACAATCCCGAGCTGCTCCAGAAAATGCTCGCCGAGACCCCCTCTACCGTCGACGTAAGAGTCATGGATTATAACATGGAAGGCGCTCAGTCGCTTGACGCTATCGCCGCCAACATCGCCGCCGAACATCCCGACTTCGTCACCCTCCAGGGCGTCAGGCAGAGCCATGACCTCACCGTCCTGGCAGCCAAAGCCGGAATGTATCTCTACTATGCTCCCGCCGGAGAGAAGAATGGCGTTGCCGTCCTCTCCCGCCGTCCTGCCGTCGAGACCAAGAGCTACGTCCTCCCCAACCAGTTCCGCAACACCCCCTGCGCAGCAATGGTGGCCACATTCGACCTCGGCCATGCCATCAAAGTCAACGTAGCCTCAGCCGAACTTACCAAGGAGAGCGACGTGACCCGTAATCATCAGGCCGAGTTCATCACACGCCATCTCCGCGACGCAGGTATCCCCTGCATACTCGGCACCAGCCTCAACGACTATCCCCAGAGCGAGTCTTGGAAGACCATGCGCGGACGCTTCGCCGAGATCTCCGGCGACGAAAAGACATTCCCCGCCCCCGTGCCCGACGCCAAGATGGACTTCATCCTCTCCTACCCCGCCGACAAAGTCACCCGCAAGACATCCTACGTCCGCCCCACTGCCGCAAGCTACCATATGCCTACCGTGGCTGACGTGACCATCGCCTACTGATCCGACCGAACATCTATCTCATAATCCCGCTCCGCTGCCTCTCTCCGCAGCGGAGCTTTTTTGTTAGAAACCGTCCGGAATCAATTTTATCCTATTTTTTGTCAATATTTTTCTATTTATAACCGTCTAAAACAGCTACCTTTGCCATCGTAAACGATGAATAAACGCCGCCACCGACGGCAATATTCTCCAATACACCTGCATAAGATATAGTCCAATCAACACACCCCTACTCTCATTCCATGAAAAAGCTATCTCTGCTCATCCTTTCACCGGCATTTGCCCTTACAGCCGGAGCCGCAAGCCCCTCCGATGATCAGCCCTACACCGAAGGCACATTCAAACCCACATGGGAAAGCCTCGGACAGTGGGAATGTCCCGAATGGTATAAAGATGCCAAGTTCGGTATCTGGGCCCACTGGGGACCCCAATGCGAAGCCGAAGACGGCGACTGGTATGCCCGTCACATGTATTATCCCGGTCTGGAGCAATACAATTGGCACGTCGAACACTACGGCGACCCCGCCACTTTCGGTCTGAAAGATCTTTGCAACGAGTGGAAAGCCGAGAACTGGAATCCCAAAGAACTGATCGAGCTTTATAAAAGCGTGGGCGCACGCTACTTCATGACCCTCGCCAACCATCACGACAACTTCGACCTCTGGGAGAGCCCCTATCAGGAATGGAACTCGGTCAATATCGGTCCCCGGCGCGATATAGTCGGCGAATGGAGTGAAGCCTGTCGCGAAGCCGGCCTGCCGCTTGGCGTCAGCGTTCATGCCAGCCACGCATGGTCATGGCTCGAACCGTCGCAGCGGTTTGACGGCAACCTGACTCTTGAAGACGGCTACAAGCCCGATGCCGATGGCTCCGACAAGTGGTGGAAAGGCTATGACCCGCAGGAACTCTACGCCCAAAGACATCCCCACAGCTCCGGCTGGGACAATTCCGGCTCCATCCATGCACAATGGGACTGGGGCAACGGTTGCTCCGTACCCGACGAAGCCTATCGCAAAAAGCTCATGAACCGCACCCTCCAGCTCGTCTACGACTATAATCCGGACATGATCTATTTTGACGATACAGCCCTCCCGTTCTACGGATGCGACGAGCAGTGGGGTCTGGACTTCCTCGCAAGCTACTACAACTTTTCCGCCAAAGGCCACGGCGGCAATCAGCAGGTAGTCGTGACCGGCAAACAGCTCGAGCCCCACATCAAGGATGCCATGCTGTGGGACGTCGAGCGCGGCATCCCCGACCGCGCCCAGCCCGACTACTGGCAGACCTGCACCTGCATCGGCGACTGGCACTACAATCAGTCGACCTACAACAACAATCGTTACAAAAGCGCCTCCACGGTAATCAAGATGCTCATCGACGTCGTCAGCAAAAACGGCAACCTGCTGCTCAGCGTACCCGTCAGGGGCGACGGCACCATCGACGATAAGGAACGCCTCGTTCTCGCAGGCATCAAAGCATGGATGGACATCAACTCCGACGCCATCTACGCCACACGCCCCTGGAAGACCTTCGGCGAAGGACCGCTCGCCGAGTCCGACAATCCCATGAACGCGCAGGGATTCAACGAAGGCCTCAACTACACCTCGGCCGACATACGCTTCACGCAGAAAGACGGCACGGTCTATGCATTCTTCATGGGATGGCCCGAGTCTGACGAATGCGTCATCACGTCATTCTCTAAAGCCGCCGAAACCTACAGCGGGAATGTCACCTCTGTCAGGCTGCTCGGATATGGCGACGTCGAATACACCCATGAAGTCGACGGACTGCATATCACGCTCCCCTCATCGCGCCCGAACGAGATTTGTCCGGTTTTCGCCATCACGACCGACGACACCTGCCGTTAAAACCGTGCCGCAATCTGATCACCGGCGCACATTTTTCGGTAACGGAAGCTCAATATTTGCCGTATCGCCAATATTTTGTATTTTTGCAGTCGGATAGCGGAGCCCTGTAGCTCCCGCCCCGATCAACAGATACAATTCAACGAATGGCACAGAAACCCTCCATCCCCAAAGGGACCCGCGACTTCTCTCCCTTAGAGACTGCTCGACGCAACTATATCTTCGACACCATACGCGATGTCTTCCGCCTTTACGGCTTCCGCCCCATCGAGACTCCGGCCATGGAGAATCTCTCCACCCTCATGGGTAAATACGGCGACGAAGGCGATAAGCTCCTCTTTAAGATACTCAACTCCGGCGACTTCCTTGCCAAAGCCGATCATAACCTCATAGCAGCCGGCGAGACCGCACGCCTCGCCTCGCAGATATGCGAAAAGGGACTGCGCTATGACCTGACCGTGCCGTTCGCACGCTACGTCGTGCAGCATCGCGCCGAGCTTCAGTTCCCCTTCAAGCGCTTCCAGATCCAGCCCGTGTGGCGCGCCGATCGTCCGCAGAAAGGCCGTTACCGCGAGTTCTATCAGTGTGACGCCGACGTCGTAGGCTCCGACTCGCTCGTCAACGAGATCGAGCTTCTGCAGCTCATCGACGAGGTATTCACCCGCTTCGGCATCCGTATCGCCATCAAGCTCAACAACCGCAAGGTCCTTGCAGGCATAGCCGAAATCCTCGGCGCCACCGACAAGATAATTGACATCACCGTAGCCATCGACAAGCTCGACAAAATCGGCATCGAACAGGTCAACGCCGAACTCATCGAGCGCGGACTGACACCCGAAGCCGTCGAACGCCTGCAGCCCATACTCTCCATCTCAGGCTCAATCGACCAACGCCTTGACACAATCGAACGCCTGCTTGCCGACAGCCCTACCGGCCTGCTCGGCGTCAGCGAACTGCGCGAAGTCACCGCCGCCACACTCAGCCTCGGTCTCAACGCCGAGCTCGATCTTGACTTTTCGCTTGCCCGCGGCCTCAACTACTACACCGGCACCATAATCGAGGTCAAGGCCCTCGACGTCGCCATAGGCTCGATCACAGGCGGCGGACGCTACGACAATCTGACCGGCGTCTTCGGTATGCCCGGCATCTCAGGCGTCGGCATTTCCTTCGGAGCCGACCGTATCTACGACGTCCTGACCGCACTCGACCTGTTCCCCGCCGAGAGCGCCCGTCCGACTACCGTCATGTTTGCCAACCTCGGAGCCGCTGAATCAGCCATGGCCATGAAAGTCATCAAGCGGATGCGTCAGGCAGGCATCCCCGCCGAGATCTATCCCGACAACACCAAGATGAAGAAACAGATGGGCTGGGCCGATGACCACAAGATTCCCTTCGTGGCCTTCATCGGCGAGACCGAGCTGGCTCAGAACAAACTCACACTGAAAAATATGTCGACCGGAGAGCAGTCGCTCCTGTCACCGGAAGAAGCTATTGACATCCTAAAACATTGATCTATGAAAAAATTCCTTCTGTCCCTCATAGCCCTCCTCGGCCTCCTCGGAAGCTACAGCGCATCAGCTCAGTTCCGCTATGGCCCGACCGTCGGTATCGACCTGACCACTCTCCGATTCAGCCAGGATCTATTCACCGTCGACAAGAGCCTTGCATATCAGGCCGGCGTACAGGCCGAAATGATGTTCCCGGGCATAGGCTTCGGCATCGACTTCGCCGCCCTCTACTCGCAAAAGGGAGCCACCCTCGACCTCGGTCAGCGCGAGATCTGGGCCGGAGAGAATGTGGGACGCACCCGCTCCTATCTCCACTACCTCGAGATTCCCGTCAACCTGCGCTTCAAGTGGACACGCATGTCAGGCCTTGAAGACTATATCGCCCCCTATGTGTTCGGCGGACCGACATTCGGCTTCCTCCTCGCCCACAATAAAGTGCCCGCATTCGAGTATGCCGGCGCCGACCTCGGAGTGCAGTGCGGTCTCGGCTTCGAGATCAAGCAGCGATGGCAGGTGCAGGGCTCCTATACATGGGGAATGACCTACGCCATCAAAGCCACCAAGCTCCTTGACTTCGTCGGACGCAACCGTTCGTGGCAGATCCGCGTGGCCTATATGTTCTGACTCTGAATCGATGGACTCCCTCAAGCCACTCGTCGATGACCCATCGCTTCTGTGTCCCCCGCTGATTATCGCCGGCCCATGTAGCGCCGAGTCACGCTCACAGCTGATCGACACAGCCATCGGCTTGAGTGAATGCGGCATCCGCATCCTGCGCGCCGGAGTCTGGAAACCGCGTACCAAGCCCGGATGCTTCGAAGGAGCCGGCGAGGCCGCCCTCCGGTGGCTCGCCGATGCAAAAGCTGCTACCGGAATGCTCACGGCAACCGAAGTAGCTACCCCGGCACATGTGGAAGCCGCTGTCAGCGCCGGAGTCGACATCCTCTGGATCGGCGCACGCACCTCGGCCAACCCGTTTGCCGTACAAGATATTGCCGATGCACTTGCCCGCATAGGCCGCGACATCCCTGTTCTTGTCAAAAACCCCGTCAACCCCGACCTTGAACTCTGGATCGGCGCCCTGCAACGCCTTTATGCTGCCGGAACACACCGTCTTGGCGCCATCCACCGCGGATTCAGCGCCTACGGCCACCATACTTACCGCAACGTCCCGCAGTGGAATATTCCCTTTGAGCTTCGTCGCCGCTACCCTGCGCTGCCGCTGCTCGCCGACCCCAGCCATATCAGCGGACGCCGCGACCTCATAGCCCCGCTCTCCCAGCAGGCCCTCGACATGGGCTTTGACGGCCTTATAATCGAGAGCCATATCGACCCCGACCATGCCCTGAGCGATGCAGCACAACAGATTACCCCCGCCACGCTCAGAACCATCCTCGACACGATCCGCAGGCGCGATGGCTCCTTCACAAAGACCACCGAAATCCAGCTCTTGCGTCAGCACATCGACGCCCTCGACACCGAGCTGCTTGAGATCCTCGCCAAGCGAATGGACATCTCGCGTCAGATCGGCCGGTACAAAAAGGATCACAACATCCCCGTCGTCCAGACCGAGCGCTACGACGACATCCTCCGGAGCCGCATCAGCCAGGCCGCTGAGATCGGTATCCCCGACGACTTCGTCAGACACATCTTCAGCCTCATCCACGAAGAATCCGTCCGCCTCCAGGTCAACCTCCTCTCCCACGACAGCTAATCCACAGATTGAGCCATTATCCTCGGCGAGTGTAGAGCCGAGCCACCGCGTTAGCCCGTGGACTATCCGGCAATGCAGCTGCCATCCCCGGCCGTAGATAGAGCACCCGCAGCGCGGGTGCAAGCAGTTTGTCGTCAGAGCCACTCACACCCCTAGGGCGTTTGCAGAACGCCGATTATTCGTAGCCGGTGCGCGCCGAAGCCCGCCAGGGCTGGCACCCCCGGATCGCCGTTTCCCCCACTTCCCGTGGCGTCCGGCCGAGGACGCCGATAAAGCTTTGGAAGAGCAAAGACATCAAGTCCTATGGGAAAATCAGAATGTAATACGACTTTCTGATTAAAAACAGGTCTATAGGGTAATATACTGCTTAAATAGTCTGTGAGTTTTCCTACCATTCTTAATCCGACTAATGCTTTGATTTTTTAGTGCTACAATATCTCCCCTCATCATGGCATCAGTTGCGATGTAAACTAAATCCTTGTGTTCTTTAGGCAGGTTCTTTATAAAATAACAACACTGTGGAAATACGTTCCCCACTTCCTTAAAGTTTTGAGTTTCTTCACATAGATAGTATTCTCTCATATACAAAATTTAAATATAACCATGCAGGGCAACCTTATTTTTAAAAATCATCTTCTGGAAATTCTTTCAAAAAGAAATATCCATTTGTTATTTTGAAAACTGAATCCATATGGTTGACTGACTTTGGCATTAGCTTAGAAGTATATTCATGAGGATAGAATTTAAGATTTCTAATCCTAAACCCATTTTTACATTTTTTCAGGTTAGGATAAGAGTGTACGGTTCCTGAGGTCAGATTATACATGAAGTCTTGTCCCCCATAACTATAATTAAAGTCAAGAATCAATGAGTCTCCACTCACTTTCCAATACCCATATCCTCTGTTGGCGGACTGTCCATTAAAATTTTCCGCAATTGCGAATGTACTATCCGGCGAAAGGTATAGGAAGTCTCTTTTTACAAATAGCTTATCCATTCGCGTTACGTCCGGCCAAATCGCTCGAGCTGCTACATATACCCCGGGAATCACATTACAATCGATTTTTGGTTCAATTGCATATAGGTTCGGAAGTAATATTGCCGCGATTATTATGATGAATCGTTTAAAATAGTATCGCATATTTTGTTGTTAATAATAGTTTACAGTGTTGAACCTTTTGCATACTCTAATTCACAAATATACCCCACAATGGCCCCTCTTTCCAAATATTTCATTTACTTTTTCAGGAAAAACATTCTCTTTGCGCCTCGGCGTACAGTGTTACTATAAATCAATGTCGGGTCAGAGCTCCAAGAGAGATATAATGGTGTCGGAGATGGAAATATGCCACATAATTTAATGTTTTTTAATAAAAATGAAAGGGGTGTTATTGGATATGACAGCCAAAATAGCTATATTTGCAAATACGATGTTAAAAATTTAACACTTATTTATAAAAATCAATCATCTTACATACTCTCCACCACATGAAAAAAGTTTTTGCTCTCATCTGCGCCGCCGCAGCATCACTCGCCGCTACGGCTGCCGACGAAATAAAAGTAGGCATCATCGGCCTTGACACTTCTCACTCCACAGCCTTCACAGAGCTGCTCAACGACAAGGAGAGCGATGATCCGTATGTGCGTCAGTTTGAAATCGTGGCCGCATACCCATATGGATCACGCACTATCGAATCGAGCTACAACCGCATCCCCGGCTACATAGAGGAGGTGAAGAAGCATGGCGTCACTATCACTGAGTCGATAGCCGAGCTGCTCGACATGGTTGACTGCGTGCTCCTTGAGACCAACGACGGCCGCATCCACTTCGAGCAGGCCGAAGAGGTGTTCCGCTCGGGTAAGCCGGTGTATATCGACAAGCCGCTCGGCGCTACAATCGGTCAGGCAATCGCCATCTGCGAGCTGGCGGAAGAATATGGCGCACCGCTATTCTCATCATCGGCGCTCCGCTTCTCGCCCCGCAACGTGGAGCTGCGCGAGGGCAAGTTCGGCCCAATACTCGGCGCCGACTGCTACTCACCCCACAAGGTTGAGCCCACCCACCCCGACTTCGGCTTCTACGGCATACACGGCATCGAGACACTCTACACCCTGATGGGTCCCGGATGCGTCGAAGTCAACCGCATCTCATCGCCCGGCGTAGCTGATGTTGTCGTAGGACGCTGGGCCGACGGACGAATAGGCACCTTCCGCGGCATCGTCGACGGCCCCGCGATATATGGCGGCACGGCATTCACTCCCGATGGAGCTGTCGAAGCCGGAGGATATGCTGGCTACAAAGTGCTTCTCGACCAGATCCTCGACTATCTTAAGACAGGCAATGCACCTGTCTCCCCGCAGGAGACACTTGAAATATTCGCTTTCATGAAGGCTTCCAACATGAGCCGCGACCAGGGCGGACGCATCGTCACTCTTGAAGAGGCTATGGCCGCCGGACGCGAGGAAGCCGACAACCTGCTTAAAGAAGCCCGCAAAAACCGATGAAAGCGGCCGCTCACATAATGGCTCTTACCGCCATAGCCTTAGCCACAGCCTGCGGCTCGGCCGACAAGAGCGCGACGACCACGCCGAAGCACAAACTCGCTGTCGTTGACCCCGGGCACTTCCATGCCGCCCTCGTCACAAAGTCGCCGCTCGAAGCTCTTTCGGACACTATCCGCCTTTTCGCTCCTGAAGGAGCTGAGGTCAGGCAGTATCTCGACTTTATCGCCGGCTACAACGGTCGTTCGGACAATCCTACCTGCTGGATTGTCGACAGCTGTATCACCCCCGACTTTCTTGACTCACTCAAGGCCGACGTCGAGGCCGATATCGTAGTTCTCGCCGGCAACAACCGCCACAAGACCGACTATATCCTCGAAGCCATACGTGCAGGCAAGAATGTCCTCGCCGACAAGCCGATGGCCATCGACGGCGCCGGCTTTGAGAAGCTTGCCGAAGCCTACCGCCTCGCTGACGAAAAAGGGCTCGTCATCCGCGAACTGATGACCGAGCGCTACGACACGATTAATATCTTTACACGCCGGATGCTCAACTCCGGATATATCGGCACCCCTATCAGCGACTCTGTAATACCTGCTGTGGAGATGACAAGCGTACACCACTTCTTCAAGGAAGTCTCAGGCTCACCGCTGCGCCGCCCGGAGTGGTACTACGACGTAGCCCAGCAGGGTGAGGGTATCGCCGACGTCACTACCCACCTTATCGACCTGCTCATGTGGCAATGCTTTCCGGAAGAGACTGTCGACTGGCAGAAGGATATAGAGATCATCGATGCCACACATACCCCGACGGTAATCACCCCGGAGCAGTATTACCTATCGACCGGCGCTACCATCGATGAGCCGATCAGCGTATATGCCAACGGCAATATTCTGGCCCGTATAAAGGGGATGCTTGTCAGCCTAAACGTCCGCTGGGACTTCGAGGCTCCGGTAGGCGGCGGCGATACGTTCAGCGCCATCTACCGCTACTCCGACGGACAGCTGCACGTCATCCAGGACAAGACAACCGGCTATATTAAAGATATATTCATCTACAAAGACGATGAAATACAATCGTCACAAGACGAATTTATCCGCATAGTGATCCCAGACTCCGCCCGAACGGGGCATGAGGAACACTTCAACCGCGTCACCGATGCATTCCTTCGTAGTCTCGACGGCGAACCGGCGCCCTCCTGGGAAGCTGCCAACACGCTGGCCAAATACCGCCTGACGACAGAAGCGGTCGACCGCGCACGCAGTAAATAAGACACTTAACAATCTCCTCTCTCCTCAACGTGTACAGACTGACCTACGATACCGAATACGATGCCCATAGCCGGATGTTTCACGCCTCGGCTGTCAACATCATGGGCACACGGCTCGATATCGTCCTAATCGGTCAGCCTGAGGATACTGCCGCCGAGATCTGCCGACAATGCGTCGACACCACTGCAGGCCTTGAACGGCTTATATCCCGCTACATCCCGGAAAGCGAGACCTCGGCCGTCAACCTCGCCGAGCCGCTGAGCCTTATCCCCGTCAGCGACCGCTACCGCCGGATACTTACCCTCTCGGCCGAAATGAGCCGGCGCACTCTCGGAGCATTTGACATCACACTCGGCCAGGGATCTGAATTCGAGTTCACAGATAGCGGAGAACTCATAATCCCGTCGCAGGGCATAAAAATCGACCTCGGAGGGATAGGCAAAGGGATAGCCGTAGACGAGATGACGCGCATAATCAGATCCGGAGACATCGAGTCTGCCTTCATCAGCTTCGGAGGAAGCTCCATAGCAGGTATCGGAGCGCATCCCCGAGGCGACTCATGGCGCGTCAGCATCGCCGATCCGTTCAGCGGCCACACACTGCGCTGCATTGACCTCAGAGACGCATCCCTCTCGACGTCGGGCAACTCCACCGCACTGCGCGGACACATCATCGACCCTGCCACGGGGCACGCCGTCACCGGGCGAAGGCTGAGCGCCGTCGTGACCCCGTCAGCCACGGAAGCCGAAGCGCTCTCCACGGCATGGCTCATAGCCGACAGCCGGACGAGGGCAGCCATCTTCAATAATTTTGATATCAAAGAAGAATACGTATTCAACTAATGAACAATAATAATACGACATATTCAAAATCGCAGCTCCGCTCCGAAGGCCGGCGCTCATTTCTCAAGGGACTCGGAGTCCTCGCCGGGACAGCCGGTGTAATCTCCGTTGCCCCATGGCTGTCGTCGCTGACGTCGGAGAAGCAGGCCACATGGGACGGAGAGTCGCGCCGTGCACGTGTCGCCCTAATCGGGACAGGCTCCCGCGGCCAGTATCATCTCCACAACCTGAAGAACATACCCCACGCCGAAGTAGTGGCGCTCTGCGATATATATGAGCCCCATCTGAAAGAAGCCTCGGAGCTCTTTCCCGAAGCGAAGCTTTACACCGACTACCACGAACTACTGGCCGATCCGGACATCGACGGAGTGATAATAGCCACCCCTCTGGGCTCGCACGCACAGATCACGCTTGATGCCCTCGACGCCGGCAAGCACGTATTCTGCGAGAAAGCGATGGCGCTCACGCTCGACCAGTGCAAAGAGGTATATGAAAAATACCTCGACTGCGACAATGTGCTCTACTACTGTATGCAGCGTATGTTCGATCCGAAATACGTTCAGGGAGTAGCAATGATCCGTGACGGCCTCATAGGCGATGTAGTCGGTATGCGGTGCTACTGGTTCCGCAATGCCGACTGGCGGCGAGACTGCCCTGACCCCGCCTATGAGCGGCTGATCAACTGGCGCCTCTACAAAGAGACATCCGGCGGACTGATGACCGAACTTGCAAGCCATCAGCTCGAGGTATGCACATGGGTGGCGGGCAAGATGCCCTCCAAGATACTGGGCACGGGCGACCTCATCCACTGGACCGACGACGAGCGCGAAGTCTACGACACCTGCAATGTCATCTACAAATTCTCCGACGGACGCACTATCAGCTACGAGACACTGATTTCCAACAAATTCAACGGCATGGAAGATCAGATACTCGGCAGCAAAGGCACGATGAATCTCGCGACAGGCTTCTATTATCTGGAAGACGATGACTCCCGGTCGGGCATCAAGCAGTTGCTGAAGTCGGTCAAGGACGACATCTTTGCCGTCATCCCGGCTGCCGGCCCATCATGGCGCTCGGAGACAGCCGACAGCTACATACCCCACGACATTCTCTCGGGTCCCACATATGTCAATCACGGCCAGAGCACCGTGGGGGTGGATCACGACGGCTCGGAAGAAATCCTATCCGCATTCTGTCAGGCATGTATCACCGGCGAGCGCGCCGAAAATATTGTCGAGGAAGCCTATTGCGCCACCACCCTCTGCCTGTTGGGCAATCTGGCGATGGAGACGGGCGCGACCATCGACTTCCCCGAAGAGTATAAAATCCCATACATGAAATTCTGATGAAACCCATAACACTTTCCCCGACAGTAATCGCCCGCGAGACAGGCTATCTGGCAGCCTGCTTCTTCGTGGCTCTCGGCGCCAACATATTCGCCGTCATCTATTTCCGGCGCCCTGCCTCGGAGCTATTCTCTCAGCTGGGATTCGTGGTGGCCATCACTGTAGCACTGTATGTCTACATCCTTGTCCTCCGGCTCATCTACCGCGGACTACGGGTGGCCTGGAACAAGATACGCACAGCTTTCAAATAAAAATTCATTAATAAAAAACCAATCATACCATGTCTTCACGTAGAGATTTCCTTCGTAAGGCCTTCGCAACCGCAGCGACCCTTACAGTATCATCAATCATTCCCGGCGGTCTCACAGGCTCCGCCAAATCCAACACACGCGTCATCGGCGCCAACGACCGTATCCGCGTAGCCGTCCTCGGCGTCAACTCCCGCGGACGCGCCCTCGCCCAGGGCTTCACACGTATGCCCGGATGCGATGTAACTTATCTGTGCGACGTCGACGCCAAAGCACTCGAGCGCTGTCAGGCTGACATCAAAAACCTCACCGGCACAGCCCCCAAGGGAGAAAAGGACCTCCGCAAAGTCCTCGAATCGCCTGAAGTCGACGCCGTAGTCATCGCCCTCCCCGACCACTGGCATGCCCCCGCCGCCATCATGGCGATGCAGGCCGGCAAGCACGTATATCTTGAAAAACCGACCTCGCACAATCCAGCCGAGAACGACCTGCTCATGCGTGCAGCCGCAAAATACGGCACCGTGGTACAGGTCGGCAACCAGCGCCGCTCATGGCCCAACGTGATCCGCGCCATCGAAGAAATCAAAGGGGGCTCGATCGGCCCGGTCCACTACGCCAAGTCGTGGTATGTCAACAACCGTCCATCAATAGGCAACGGCAAGGTAGTCCCCGTACCCGAGCATCTCGACTGGGATCTCTGGCAGGGACCCGCTCCCCGCGTCGACGAATACAAAGACAACTACCTGCACTACAACTGGCACTGGTTCTGGCACTGGGGCACAGGCGAAGCCCTCAACAACGGCACGCACTTCGTCGACATCCTCCGCTGGGGTCTGGACGTAGACTACCCCACCCTCGTCAGCTCCGTAGGCGGCCGCTACAATCACACTGACGACGACTGGCAGACCCCTGACACCCAGATGATGACCTTCCAGTTCGGCGACAAGGCCACCTGCTCATGGGAAGGTCGCTCATGCAACAGCACCCCCGTCGACGGCTCCGGTGTAGGCACCGCATTCTACGGCGACAAGGGCACCATATTCATCACCGGCGGCGACGAATACCGCATCGTCGACCTCAAAGGCAATGTCATCAAGGATGTCAAGAGCGAACTCGGCTTCCAGGAAGGCAACTTGCTCAACCCCTGCGAAGACCTCGACACCATCCACTTCAAAAACTGGTTTGACGGAATCCGCGAAGGCGCAAAACTCAACTCCGGCCTCGTCGACGCCTGCATCTCCACGCAGCTCGTACAGCTCGGCAACATCTCGCAGCGCGTGGGCCGCTCGCTCAACGTAGACCCGATGACTGGCCGCATCGTAGGCGACCCCGAAGCCATGAAGCTCTTCAGCCGCGAATACGAACCCGGCTGGGAACCCAAAGTCTGATCCGAGATATTACAGCTATATAGAGGCGCCTCCAACCGGGGCGCCTCTTTTTCATCCGGTCAGCGGACGAGGTAGGTGAACATATCGAAGCGGGAGAAGCCGAGAGATTCGAGCTGCACGCGGCCTGCCTGCCGCGACGCCTCGGAGTTATAGCCGGGAATGAGCGGCATCCTTATCACGCAGTCGCCCTGACGCCCGGTATCGGCTATCTGTCTCAGATTCTCCATAACAAGAGAGTTGTCACGGCCGGTATAATCCTGATATACTGCCGGATTCATATCCTTTATGTCGATTATGAAAGTATCGGCAACGGGGAGGAGACGTTCGACATTGGCTGTCGGTACATTGAGCGATGTCTCAAGGTTCAGCTTCCATTCAGAGCCGCATACTTCGCGGAACTCACTGATAAATTCCGGGCGAAGACACGGCTCTCCACCGCCGAACGTGACGCCGCCACCGGTGGCCAAGAAGTATAGCTCATCAAGCTTAACCACTTCATACAGACTCTCAGGCGTATGCTCAATAAAATTGTCGCCATCACCCAGCGTATAGGGATTCAGGCAATAACGGCATCGGAGGGGACACGCGTGAAACACCACAAGGGTAGTCACTCCGTCGCCATCCATCATCAGCCTATGGCGCGAGACCGCCGCTACTTTTGCCACCGTCGAACTCATAAGTCTGCCTTAGGGAGCTTGAAATTTACAGGAATCGTAAACCAGACAGCGACCGGACGACCATCGTCTGTGGCAGGTTCAAATTTAGGCATTAGCTTCAATACTCTGACAGCTTCGCGGTCAAGAGAAGGATGACGACCTCTGATGATGACATAATCGCTTATCGTCCCATCAGCCTCAATTCGCATCTTTACCACAACGCGCCCTTCGATTCTCTCTCTTAACGCATCCTCGGGATAGACAATATTCGTTCTGATAAAATCCATCATAGCCTTATCCCCATCCGGATATCGCGCCTGTTGATAATTTACCATACCAAATATTATATCTCGCTTGGCCACAGTGTCGGCAGTAACTGCTGTAAGCTCCGTTTTGAGCTCCGCACTCACAGATAGATCGGATTGAGATTGCAAGCTTCCGGCCTTAGCGGTACTACCTCCAGCCATCAGCAGCATACCGGCAGAAACACCGGCCAAGGCGACTGCCCGACCGGACAATCTGCGCTCCTGCAACTGAGTTTCGAGATAGCGCACCTCAGCTTCACATCGGGGACATGTTCCGAGACAGTCGCCCTTATAGCGACACTCTTCGATCACAAGATCGATATCATTTGCGACGGCTATCTGACGGCGGATCTCTTTCAGAATTTTACAAGTCTGCTTTCCCTTCGGCATAATACGACTGACGGTTAAATTTTTTCAAAGATAGTACGAAAAAATCAAATATGCGTCAGTTTTCAGGATTTTCGGAAGTTAATTAATTTAACGGCTCTTGTACTGGCGGGCGCGCTCGATATATGGCTGGAAGTAGTCGCGCATTGCGTG
>CAMWHE010000033.1 GCA_947173955.1 uncultured Bacteroidales bacterium
CCCCCCCCCACACCAAATTTTTTATTCAATCATAAGACTGCATAAGAGCTGTAGAGATGTCTCGTTGTCTAGTAGATGTTTATAAGATACAGGGGTAATTGTTGGCCTTTATGTAATTTTGCAGTTGAAAACAAAATTAACAACTTAAAATCACAAAAATGTCAGTAGATTACGCAGTTTATAGAGAGACTCTTTCAAAATCATTCAAAATTGCTGCATTCGGCGCCGGATTGTGTACGGTGTCTGCCGTCTTTGATCTTGTCATTTATTTGGCTGATCTTTATGAGATGGATTTTATTATTACATGGCTCGGCATTGTCGGGTTATTGGTATTTGGAGGGGGCTTGGTTAGTGCCGGACAGAAGCTTTGCGATTTAGGGCATAATGAGACCGGTGTCACCTCAGCCGGAGGTGGCCTCATATTTGCCGGTATTATTGGCGCGATAATGGAATTTTTCGTCAATGACGATTGGATGTATGAAGGAACATCAAGCTATATCTGGATGGGCTTGTCGCTCTTCGGTTTTGTCATCGCCTATTACGCACTCAAGCAAGCCGATGACAAGGAGGATAAATTCTTTGGTACGGCCTCAATTGGTTTCGGCTTAATAATCATCGTAAATATCATATTGTTTGCTGCGCTTAAACTGATATTGAATTATGGCGACGACCTCCTGTTCCGCAACCCCAATGCGTTTCTTAAGATATTAATTTGGATTTCCGAGCATATTAATACTGTCATGATAGTATCCGGCTCCCTTATCATACTTGGCAATATGATGTGTTGGATTTCAATCGGTTCGTATTCCGACTTTATGAAGGAAATTGTAGAAGAAAAGCGGGCTGCAGAAAAAGAGGAGATCAAAGAAAATCTTATTAATGAGGCCCTTGCCGAATATAAGGAAAGACATGCTAAGGATGCCGCGGCGTCATATGAAGACGTGGAAAAAGAATCCTGAGTCTATCCCTCCGCATATATCGATCAGCTGTCAGGCCTCTGCCCGGCAGCTGATTTTTTTTTTGTCTGAAGTATAAAAAGACGTTGGCTATGTGAGAAAAAAGTGATAAATTCGCAGTTGTCTCATCTCTCTGTAACCGATTGAAGGGCGGATACTGTGAGAAACTCTAACAAACAACGCATGACAAAATGTATCGAAAAGTCTTATTGCTGTTTACCCTGACGCTCCTGTCGGTAGTCACCGTCTCAGCGCAAACATCTTTCTATAAGCGTTCTAAGATTGTCAAACAGGGAAACGTAAAGACCTGCTCCGATGATGGGCACTATATCACGTTTGGCGATAACTGCGCCTATGACTCTGACCGCAACGGCTATCAGCTTTTTGGTTCCAATATGAAATATTCAAAGACGGAGAATAATATAAAGGTCTATTACGGAACTGATTACCACGGAAGCTGCAATTGGTTTGTCGCTCTCGATAATAGCCGTATCAATGTCAAAATACCCGACGGTACTATCTATGTCTACGAGCGATGCACCCCGGGAGCCAACATAGCCATGCGAGCCGCACCCGCTACACCGCCAGGCGGCAATTACCCTCCCGCTGTCGTTCCGTCAACCCCCTCTCAGTCACATGATACCCCAGGAGGCACCTCCCCTTCTTCCAGCCATAAGCAGCGCAGAACCTGTCCCTACTGTAAGGGGACAGGCATCGGTATGGATAAGATTACCTATGCGCCCGGATATGATGAGGTCTACTGCGAAAAGTGCGGTAAGCGCGGATTCAAGCATTATCATCAGAACACCGTCTGCCGCACCTGCTACGGCCGTGGATATATCGAATATTAATCAACTGTTATAGAATATGAAAGCTTTTAAGAAAACATTTGTCGCCCTTTTCTTCCTGACAGCGCTTTTTGCTTATGCTGCAAATGTCAGTGCTCAGACACGCGCCTATCTCTATCAGTTTTCTGTGAAGGATGGCGTTAAAGTCAAGGGTGGATACGAAGGTAAGATATGGTATTTTACATTCAGCCCCGACCGCTCTAAAGTCTATCTTACTGATGAAAATGGAGTCTCTTCATCCGGAGCTCCCGAAGGAATATATCAGGGAACTGAAAACGGCATCCACGTCTATAAGGGAAATACACCGTTTTTGGGTGTCTCCTATCTCTATTTTTCATCCGACTTCTCACGCCTTAACTGGGATTGCATCGCTGATAATCTGAATGGAGGTCAAAAAATCATCCGCGTGCTCAACTACGTCGAAAACCCGCGTACGGCTAACGCTCCGACTCAGCTATATTGAGCGCCGAGGTGACTGACTGCCCATACAGCGCCGCTGATGATTGATTAAAGAAATTTTTATATAATTTTTTCATTCTCCTATATAAAGAAATGAAATTAATTAGTAATTTTGCGGTGATAAAGTGCCCGCGAAGGCGCTGATTAATCAGGAATGGAATTAACCCTAAATAAATCTTTAAATTAAACATTCTATCATGACAAAAATTGGTATTAACGGATTTGGCCGTATCGGCCGTTTCGTTTTCCGCGCATCTACAAAGCGTGACGACATCGAGGTAGTAGCTATCAACGACCTCCTTCCCGTTGACTACATGGCTTACATGCTTAAGTATGACACCATGCACGGTCGCTTCGACGGAACTGTAGATTATGACATGGAAAAGAGCGAGCTCATCGTCAACGGCAAGCACATCCGTGTTACCGCTTGCAAGAACCCCGCTGAAATCGGTTGGGGCGAAGTAGGTGCCGAATATGTAGTTGAATCTACCGGTCTCTTCCTCACAAAGGAAAAAGCTCAGGCTCACATCGAAGCCGGCGCTAAATATGTGGTTATGTCTGCTCCCTCTAAGGACGACACCCCCATGTTCGTTTGCGGTGTAAACCAGGACACCTACGTTAAGGGTACCCAGTTCGTTTCTAACGCTTCTTGCACCACCAACTGTCTCGCTCCCATCACCAAGGTGCTCAACGACAAGTTCGGCGTTGTTGAAGGTCTCATGACAACCGTTCACTCTACAACAGCTACTCAGAAGACTGTCGACGGTCCCTCTATGAAGGACTGGCGCGGTGGCCGTGCTGCTTCCGGCAACATCATCCCCTCTTCTACCGGTGCTGCCAAGGCTGTAGGTAAAGTTATCCCCGAACTCAACGGCAAACTGACCGGTATGTCAATGCGTGTCCCCACCCTCGACGTATCTGTTGTTGACCTCACCGTCAACCTCGCCAAGCCCTGCACATACGACGAAATCTGCGCCGCTATGAAGGAAGCTTCTGAAGGCGAACTCAAAGGCATCCTCGGCTACACCGAAGACGCAGTCGTTTCAAGCGACTTCCTCGGCTGCCCCCTCACCTCTATCTTCGACGCTAAGGCCGGCATCCAGCTGACTCCCACTTTCGTTAAGGTCATCTCTTGGTATGACAACGAAATCGGCTACTCTAACAAAGTGCTCGACCTCATCGCTCACATGAAGAAAGTCAACGGCTAATCCGTTACCTCCTCATAAACACCCAGAGGCGTGGCCATCCGGCCACGCCTCTGTCGCGTCTATATGGGGTCAATGTAAAATACGGTTGGATTGTTTGCGTGCCATGCGCAGAGCGTATGGCTGAAAAGTAGCGTGGCGGTCGATCAGCAGGTGAGACCCCACGACACCTTTACCTCCCGCAATCGCACGCGCTGCGCGTGTGCGAGCATAGCCAACCCACTCCATTCGCCCTCCTTCAGATACCAATTAAAAAGACAAATAAAGGCTTAGATTAGTCTAATCTGACAGATTAATAGCGTCGTGGCGGATACTTTTCGCTTCCGTCAGTCGGACGCAATGGCGAGGGTCAGGATGCTCAGGCGGATGCCGCTGACGGAGTCGGTCAGGGTTTTGGCGCAGGCGTGGAGGGTGGCTCCGGAAGTGATTACGTCGTCGACGAGCAGTATGTGCAGTCCCGCCAGTTCTTCAGGATGCCTGACCTCGAAGACTGAGCTGACATTACGGTGTCGGTCGAATGCCCCGCGGCGGGTCTGTGTCTTGTGGCCGTGTCTGGCCGTGAGATTGTCGCCGACAGCGATGCCTGTTCGACCGCTCAGAGCTTTGGCTATCACCTCGCTCTGATTGTAGCCGCGACGGATTTTCTTCCACCGGTGCATCGGCACGGGGAGTATGAGGTCTATGCCGTCGAAAAAACTGTCGGCCAGCAGCTGCGATGCGTAGAGCGAAGCCAGCGAGCGGAGCAGTTCGGGGCGACCGTTGTACTTGCCGCGGCGTATCAGTCCGGAATAAGCCCCTTTGCGGTGATACTTCATCATGGCGCCTGCGCGCTCTATCCTGACATCGGCTGCCAGGCGGCGGTGGATGGTGTTGAAATCAGAGCGGTGCAGCTCGGTAAGCGGTATTCCGTTCAGACACTTCAGGCAGAGCATTTCCTCGCCGTCGACAAGCGTCTGTCCGCATATGGCGCATGTTCTCGGCCATATCATTCCCGCGAGATCACGCAGCCACGTCGCTGCCATGCTTGTCAGCTCCATAGCTCCGGCTGCTTGATCATTGCGACTGTCAGTCCCGGCTCGAAACCGCGCGACGCCGCGTGGCGCAGCAGTTTCTGTTTGTCCTCGAATGTCAGGGGCGACGGGAGCGTACGGCTCTTGGCGCGCAGTGTCTCTATTAGCGCGTTGCGATATTCTTCGCCGTCGACCGTGGCTATAGCCTCGTCGATCAGCTCCGGATCAATCTTTTTCATCCTGAGCGCCATGCGGATCTTGACAAATCCCCAGCGGTTGTAGACCACTTTGTCGCGCACGAACGCCTCCGCATATCGCCCGTCATCGATGAATCGCTTGGCTGTCAGGCGCCTGACTATCTTTTCGGCTATAGCGCCCGTTATGCCCCATTTCGCGAGCCGGGTGTATACTTCATGGCTGCACTGCTCGGAGCGGGCGCACAGCTCCTCGAGTTTGATGAGCGCGTCGGCAGGTGAGAGTTGTCGTTGTTGACTTTTCATATCGGTCATAGTCTGGCGGTCAGAAAGCGCTTCCGTCCGTACATATCGCGCATGATCTCAACGTCGCGGTAGCCCATGCCACCGATATCCTTGCGCAGCCGGTCGGCATAGAGCGGATTGATTTCAAAATACAGCCTTCCGCCCGGCGCTAAAGCGCTCAGTCCGTAGCTGCCTATCGCGGTATAGAAGCGGAGCGGATCGTCGTCAGGCACGAAGAGCGCCGAGTGCGGTTCGTAGTCCAGCACATTGGCTTCCATCCCTTCGCGCTCATGTTCGGCGATATACGGCGGATTGGATACGATTATGTCATACAGTGGGGTGTCAGCATCGTTTAGTGCAAGAATATCCGCATTCCTGAAGCTGACATCGGCCTTGAGTGCGGATGCATTGTCGCGCGCTACGGCAAGCGCATCGTCCGAGATATCTATGCCTGTCACCCGGCTGAACGGCAGCGCGCGTGCCAGCGCGATGGCTATGCAGCCGCTCCCGGTTCCGCAGTCGAGTATCCGCAGGTCCTTGCGCCCTGCCGCCTCGTCGGCTATGATGTCGACAAGCTCGGAGGTCTCGGGGCGGGGTATGAGCGTGGCGGGCGTCACCTTGAACCGCAGACCGTGAAAGGATGCCACTCCGAGCACATATTGTATCGGTTCGCCGTCATATACCCGACCTGCTATGGCCTGTAGGCGGCCGGCTGTAGCTTCGTTCAGCACATAATCACTTCGGAGCGCTATGTCGACGGCCGACCATCCCATCACTTCCTCTATCATCATCCTGACCATGGCGTTGGCCTCCCGCGTGCCGTATTTCGCGGCAAGCAGGGCGGTCAGAGAGGATTTGAGGGCGGCTACAGTCAGTGAATTGTTGTCAGACATACTATATAATATATGTGTAATCGGGAATCAGAGTGAAGTGAAATGATGCGGAGAAAAGTGCCGGGTTGCCGATGCAAGCTGACGTATGTGTTCGGGGGTCGTTCCGCAGCATCCGCCAACGATGTTGACACTTCCGGCACTCATCAATGACTCCACTATGGCGGTAAACTGTGCGGGAGTGAGATCATAGTGTCCGTCGGAGTCCGGCAGCCCGCAGCTTGGATAGAAGGCTATCGCTTTGTGAGAGGGTAGGTGTGATATCTGCCGGGCAAGCGTGGCGGGATCGCTGCCGCAGTTGAGGCCGACGATCGGGATGCGGTATTTTTCGGCTATGGCGGAGAGCCGGTCGATCTGCTTATGCTGAGCTTCTGCCGAGTCGCCGACAGGCGTTATGGAAAGCATGACGGGGAGGTTAGTTCCGGTCTTTCCCATTGCGAGTCTGATCCCTTCCAGCGCGGCTTCCGTGTCTGCAGCTTCGTAGGCGGTCTCTATGGCGATAAGGTCAACGTGTTCATTTGCAAACGCTTCATATTGCAGTGCAAAAATTTCGCTGATGTCCTTAAGTGTAGGCCGTATGTTGTCGGCCAAAGCTGACGAAGAACTGATCGGGCCGAGACAGCCGGCGATGAAGATGTGCCGTCCGCATCGTGTAGCTTCCGATCGAGCGATGGAGCAGGCTGCCGCAATAGCTGTGCGGAGGAATCTCTCGGGATCGGAGCTGCGCAGCGCTTCCGCTCCCGCCCGGAATGTCGACGTGCGGATAATGTCGGCTCCTGCCTCCAGATACCGGCGGTGGAGGTCGGCGATGACTTCCGGGCGGCTGACTGCGAGCCCGCAGTCAGGCTCATATATGCCCTGCGCCCGGAGCTGTGTGCCCGAGGCACCGTCCATTATCAGTATCCTCTGCCTTAGGGCGTCGGACAGCGATGTCCTGTCGGCCGTCGGTGTCATCGTTTGTTTTTGAAAAAACTTTTCATCAGCTCGGCGCACTCCTCGCCAAGCACGCCGGAAGTGACGGTGGCTTTAGGATGAAAAGGGTGGGGAGTGAATGTCGAATATCCGCGCTTGGAGTCGCCGGCGCCATAGACGATGCGGCTTACCTGAGCCCAGCCGGTAGCCCCCGCACACATCAGGCATGGCTCGACCGTCACATAGAGCGTGCAGTCCTGAAGATATTTTCCGCCGAGCGTCTGGGCGGCCGAGGTGATGGCCATCATTTCTGCATGAGCCGTGACGTCGCCGAGTGCTTCGGTCATGTTGTGGCCACGCCCTATGATACGCCCTCCTGCCACGACGACGGCTCCGATAGGTATCTCTCCCTCGTCACGCGCGCGGAGCGCCTCGTCGATGGCTGCGAGCATGAATCTTTCGTCGTCGGTCATAGCAGGTCGATGGTCATGCCCTCGTTGGCGGCGAGAGTGTTGGGAAATATCGCTCTCGCTTCGGCGAGATGCCGGCTTTCGTCTTCATAGCTCTTGGAATAGTGGCCTAACAGGAGTTGTCGGGCACCGGCCTCCAGTGCGGTTCGCGCCGCCTCCGAGGCTGTCGCGTGACCGCGTTCGTGCGCCTTGTGGGCGTCGGCGTCTATATAGGTCGCTTCGTGATAGAGGAGGTCGACGCCCCGTACGGCAGCGGCTATTTTCGGATTGTAGGTCGTGTCGGAGCAGTAAGCGTAGCTGACGCACGGGTCGGCATCGGAAGTGAGCATCGCATTTGGAATGACTGTGCCGTCAGGCTTTACGAAGTCGGCGCCGGCCTTGATGGCGGCCATACGGCTGACCGGTACCTGATGAAATTCGACCATGTCGCCCTTGATGTGGCGCGGTTTTTCGGTCTCGCGCATCAGGAATCCGACGGCCGGAACGCGGTGGTAGAGCGGAAAAGCCGCGACGGTGAGCGACGGTGTCTCAAGCACCGTGCCTCCCGACGGACTGATTTCATGCCAGACAAGCTCATAGCTCGGTTCGTGGCACAGGAAGTCGACGAGCGGCTTGAGCAGTTCGATGCCCTCGCGGAAAGTGTGTATCGTGACGGTGCCCGTCTTGCCGTGCAGCGACATTGTCGACAGCAGACCCGGCAGACCGAGGACATGGTCGCCATGCAGGTGGCTGATGAATATGTGATTGAGCCGCGAGAATTTCAGCTTCATCTTGCGCATCGAGAGCTGGGCGCCCTCTCCGCAGTCTATCATCATCAGATTGTCGCGGAAGTCGACAACCTGGCATGAAGGCAGATGTCGCAACGACGGCGTAGCCGATCCGCAGCCGAGTATATTGATTCTGAATCTTGCCATAATAACAAAGATAATAAATTCTTGCCGTAGTCTCTATTTTTTTTATTTCTTTTGTCACAAAATCGTTCTACGTTGCGTCTTCTATACAGAATAATCACAAAACTATTTTAATTATCATGAGACAACAGCGTTTTATTGCCGGTCTGGCTTTACTCTTGTCAGCGGCGTCGATCACACTGGCTGCAGCCGAAAAAAAGGTGGAAAAAGAAATCAATGTCGGATCTTTTAACGGTCTGGTGGCTACCAATGCCATGGAAATAGAGTTTTCCCAGGGACCTAAGAAAGTGACTGTAATCGGTACTGCCGAAAGTGTCGATAGACTGAAAGCCGAGGTCAAGAATTCCAATCTGACACTTTCTTATCACGGCTACGATGATGAGATCAAAGTCCGTGTGTCTAATCCGAATCTTGACCGGATCGATCTCTCAGGCGCGGTTGAAATGGATGTCCTGACCAATCTGTCGGTCAATGATCTCGTCGTGAAGATGGCCGGAGCAACCGAGCTGTCAGTGAAAAATATAAAGTGTGCCAAGTTGTCGGTCGATGCAGCCGGGTCTTCAGAAATCGAGGGAAAGGACCTTTCATGCAATTCTCTTTCGATCGCCCTCGTCGGGGCTTCTGATTTTAAGCTTAATGATGTCAAGGCTCCGGAGATCTCGATCATGGCCTCGGGCGGCTCGGAAATCAAGATCGAGACTATCGGATGCACTACTTTCGACAGTCAGCTCAGCGGAGCATGTGATATCAAGGTGCAGACACTTTCGGCCGTCACTGTCAACAGCCAGTGCTCAGGATCTTCTGAGTTCATGCCGTCCAAGCTGACCGCATCGGAAGTCTCGGTCGGCCTATCAGGCGCGAGCGAATCAGCTATTCCGAAATTGGACGCCAAGAAGCTCAAGATCATTGCCTCCGGCGCAAGTGAGGCCAAGATGGGTGGACACGTCGGCGAGGCCACAGTCAAGGCTTCAGGCGCTTCGGAGATCGATGTCAGGAATCTTAAGCGCGACAGTCTGAAAAAATCCACATCCGGTATGGCAAGCATAGACGAGTGATAAACCTCCCTTATTTTTGATGTTATAAGTAATAAATCCCCCTGCCGTCAGAGCGGCAGGGGGATTTGTTTATCTGTGATCGCTGACCGGATATCAGTCCTTGATCTTGGCTTTGAGATACTCGCGGTTGAGGCGGGCGATGTTGCTCAGAGGAATGCTCTTGGGGCACTCGGCTGCGCAGGCACCGGTGTTGGTGCAGTTGCCGAATCCGAGCTCGTCCATCTTCTTGACCATTGCTTTGGCACGACGTGCGCGCTCTACCTGACCCTGGGGCAGGAGGGCGAACTGGCTGACCTTGGCCGATACGAAGAGCATGGCAGAACCGTTCTTGCAGGCAGCAACGCAGGCGCCGCAGCCGATACAGGTGGCTGAGTCCATCGCTACGTCGGCTACTTCCTTGGAGATGGGAGTGGCGTTGGCGTCGGGAGCACCGCCGCAGTTGAACGATACATAGCCGCCGGCCTGCTGGATCTTGTCGAATGCGTTGCGGTCTACCATCAGGTCGCGCACTACGGGGAATGCGGCCGAGCGCCAGGGCTCGATGGTGATGGTGTCGCCGTCGTGGAATTTACGCATGTGGAGCTGGCAGGTGGTGATGCCCTGCACGGGGCCGTGGGGATGACCGTTGATGTAGAGTGAGCACATGCCGCAGATGCCTTCGCGGCAGTCGCTGTCGAATACTACGGGTTCTTCACCCTTTTCGACGAGCTGCTGGTTGAGCATGTCGAGCATTTCGAGGAAGCTGCTTCCGGTCGAAACATTCTTGACGGTATAGTTGGCGAAGCTGCCTTTTTCTTTAGGCCCGCGCTGACGCCAAATCTTCAGGTTAACGCTTATTGTAGTTTCCATTTTAATTCAAAGAGTTATTTGGACGTTAGAGTGGGTTGTATTATGACTTGTAGTTACGGGTCTGTACGTGGATGGCCTCATACTTGAGGGGCTCCTTGAGGAGGATGGGCTTCTCGTTGTCGCCGGTATATTTCCAGCAGCTTACGTACATATAGTCCTTGTCGTTGCGTGCGGCTTCGCCGTCGGCTGTCTGATACTCCTCGCGGAAGTGTGCGCCGCAGGATTCGTTGCGGTTGAGGGCGTCGATAGCCATCATCTTCGCGATCACGAGGAAGTCCTCGAGGCGGAGTGCCTTCTCGAGCTCGGTGTTGAGGTCGTCGGCTTTGCCTACGATGCGGAGGTCGCTGTAGAATTCCTTGCGTACTTCCTCGATCTCCTCGGTAGCCTTGACGAGGCTCTGGAGGGTGCGGCCCATACCTACGAGATTCCACATCACGTGGCCCAGACGCTTGTGGATTTCGTCGGGCGACTTGGTTCCCTTGATGTTCATCAGCTTCTGGATGCGCTCTTTGACAGCCTTTTCAGCTTCGTCAAATTCTTTTGTATCGGTCTTGAAGTGGGGAACTTTGATCTGGTCGCTCAGATAGTTCTGCATGGTGTAGGGGAGCACGAAGTAGCCGTCGGCGAGACCCTGCATGAGGGCTGATGCGCCCAGACGGTTGGCGCCGTGATCGGAGAAGTTGCATTCGCCGATAGCGAAGAGTCCTTTCAGAGAGGTCTGGAGTTCGTAGTCCACCCAGATGCCGCCCATGGTGTAGTGGCTTGCGGGGAAGATCATCATCGGAGTCTCGTAGGGATCGTCGTCGGATATCATCTGATACATATCGAAGAGGTTGCCGTAGCGGTCGCGGACGGCGTCCTTGCCGAGGCGTTCGATAGCGTATTTGAAGTCGAGGTAGACGGCGTTGCCTGTGCCTACGCCGAAGCCTGCGTCACAGCGCTCCTTGGCTGCGCGGCTGGCGATGTCGCGGGGACAGAGGTTGCCGAATGCGGGATAGCGGCGCTCCAGATAGAAGTCGCGGTCCTCGTCGGGGATATCTGTCGGTTTTTTCTTGCCGGCGCGGATAGCCTCGGCGTCTTCTTTCTTCTTGGGAACCCAGATGCGGCCGTCGTTACGCAGCGATTCGCTCATGAGAGTGAGCTTCGACTGGTCTTCGCCGTGTACGGGGATACAGGTCGGGTGGATCTGAGTGAAAGCGAGGTTGGCGAGGTAGGCGCCCTTCTTGAATGCCTGTACGGCAGCCGAGCCGTTGCAGCCCATAGCGTTGGTCGACAGGAAGAAAGTGCGGCCGTAGCCACCGGTGGCGAGCACAACAGCGTGTGCGGCGTAGCGCTCGAGTTCGCCGGTGATGAGGTTGCGGACGATGATACCGCGGGCGCGGCCGTCGATCATGACGATGTCCATCATCTCGCGGCGGTTGAACGACTTGACGGTGCCCTTCTGGATCTGGCGGTTGAGCGATGCATAAGCGCCGAGGAGGAGCTGCTGGCCGGTCTGACCCTTAGCGTAGAATGTACGTGACACCTGAGCGCCGCCGAATGAGCGGTTGGCAAGCAGGCCGCCGTATTCGCGGGCGAAAGGAACACCCTGCTGTACGCACTGGTCGATGATATTGTTTGACACTTCAGCCAGACGGTAGACATTGGCTTCGCGTGAGCGGAAGTCGCCGCCCTTGACAGTGTCATAGAAAAGACGATATACGGAGTCGCCGTCATTCTGATAGTCCTTGGCGGCGTTGATACCACCCTGGGCGGCGATCGAGTGAGCGCGGCGAGGTGAGTCCTGGATGCAGAAGTTGAGCACATTGAAGCCGAGCTCGCCGAGAGTCGAGGCTGCCGATGCGCCTGCCAGGCCGGTACCTACGACGATGATGTCGAGGTTACGCTTGTTGGCGGGGTTGACGAGCTTCTGGTGAGCCTTGTAGTTGGTCCATTTCTCAGCTATCGGGCCTTCGGGTATCTTGGAGTCAATCTGGTATTCGGGGAGTTTTGACGATTCGATGTCGGCAAAGTCCTTCATGATGGGGGTAGAATCGATCATACCCTCGAGATTCTTTATATCTGCCATGATTGTTTATGGTATTATGCGTTAGAATTAATAGCAGGCGATCGCGCAGCACTGATGAGCGCGTACGGTGAAGACGATAGCCTGAGCGATGAAGAATACGACAACGATAGTAGCCCACCAGAAGCCGATGCATTTCAGGCGCGGGAGCCATGTGTCATTATCCCAGCCGGTGCTCTGGAACATTGACCAGAAACCGTGGGTCATGTGGAACCAGAGAGCTACGAAGCCGATGATGTAGACGACAGGGGTGCACCAGCAGCTGAATGCCTTCATGATGAATGCGAGGCCGTTCTGCGGGTCGATCTCGCCGTGAGCGCCGATGATTTCAGCAAGCTGCATCTTGGCCCAGAACTGGATCATGTGTACGATAAGGAATGCGAGGATCACGATACCGAGCACGAGCATATTCTGCGATGCCCATTCTACCTGTTTCGGTTTCGACACGACAGCGTAGCGGTCATTGCCGCGTGCCTTGCGGTTCTGAAGTGTCAGCCATACGGCGTAGATGATGTGAATGATAAACAGTGCTGCGAGACCTGCGGAAGCGATCAGGGCATACCAGTTGGCTCCGAGGAAAGCGCAGATGTCATTGTAGGCCAGGGGCCAGAAGATGGCCACACCGTTCATCAGACAGTGAAAAGTTACAAATAGGACAAGGCAGGCTCCTGTTATCGCCATAACCAGCTTACGTCCTAAAGATGAGCTTGTTAACCACATAAGTAATTAGTTGAAAATTTATTGATTAGTTTATAGATTTGTTGGCGTATACAAAGTCAGTGACAAAGTTAACACTATTCCCGCTCCTTTACAACATTTAACACCAAAAATCTCTCAACATCGGCCTGCGTGCGGCGCTTCCGGAGCGACTCTTTGATTTTTTTCGCTCACGAAAGTGTATAATGTGCATCCGTCCGGGGCGATTTTGTGAGCATCTTTGCAATGGAAAACACAATAACACACATATACTATGAACAAAGCAAAGACTATCACACTCACGATCGACGAATTCTCACAGATTCTTGAAATCTCCGACTCGGCTCTCCGCGAAGCCGTCCTGACGGCCGTACGCTCTGCCCTGGCCGACCCTGACTCTATCGACCTGTCGGCTTATGCTGATCCTCTGACCATCAGCCTGCTTAAGCGGATCAAGTGCCGCGCCGAAGCCGCCCGCCGCCGCGCCGAGAAGCGCAAGGCCGCCCCTGCGAAACAGCCAAAGAAGAAACAGACCGCTCCGACCAATGCCACGGCAGTGTATATGCCGCTGAACGACAACAATGTTCGCCGTCTGCTCTGGATAAAGCAGCACTATGCAGAGACGATTGACAACATCATGCGCATACTGACCGCCCAGAATGGTAATACACTCGGACAGCAATTGTCGGCCTGCTTCAGCGAGGTAGCGGCGTCCGTCCAGGCCTACCTTCGTCCGCTGATCGACGTGGCCTCCAACTACTTCCGCACACCTAAGCATCGCCGCCCCCTCACCGTCCGCATCCCCGTCCCTGCCAACCTCTGACTTACGGACATTCACCCTACAAAACGCCCTTTTTACCCTACCGATACCCGGCGACTGTAAAAAAATCGGTTGTCAAAAAAAAGGCGGGGCGCCGTCGGGGGGGGACGACACTCCGCCTTGGAGGGGCTATACGGTAGGGCGTTTACCAGATCACGACGCGCTTGCTTTCGGAGCGGAAGAGGGGCAGTCATTAAGTAGGGTCAATTTCCCAAAATCCTCCTCTGGCTGACCCTATGCGCCTTAGGAGTCCTTGAGATTTTAGCTTGGCTAATTGTTTCTCAACCCCTTTGGGTGAGATACCGATTGCCTCTGAAAGTGTCCTTGCACTGTGATACGGATTCTCCTTAATTAGGCGGATGATTTTATCTGTTGTTGATAATTCAGTTGATTGAAAATGATCTTCATTGATAGAGTCTGCAAAAGTTGCGATATCGTTGGTAAGATGGCGTATCATAGTCTTATTCATGAATGTCCTGAACACGTCAAGATTCCCGGTCTCTCTTGTCTCAACTAACGACTTGATGTAATCTTCTTTATCGCTTGCGAAAATTCGTGACGGGATAAGTCCATATTCAAACTGGATCCAATTCATCATCAGTCTGGCCATTCGGCCGTTGCCATCGGCCCATGGGTGTATGGTCACAAGATTGAAGTGGGCATCGAAACTTAGGTCATACAGTTGTTGCATACTCATATTGCCGGAATTGCGGCGTGTCCTGTTTAGCTCTGAGCAAAACTCCTTTAAGTGTTGAGGTACTTTATTGAAGCTCAGATACGATTTCCCTCCCACACCTGCTGTGACGTTGAGCAATCTTAAATCCCCCTCTGCTGATGAAAAGTCGCCGAGCATAGTATGATAGACCGATCCGGTGTTTTTCATTGTTAGAGCTGATAATTCTTTCAACCGCTCCACAGTCACATCTGCATGCTCCTTTGCAAAAGTCAGAGCGCGTTCATAGGCGGCTTTCAGGTCAAGATTCATATTTTGTTCGATCAGACTTTTCCCTTTCAGCGCGATACCGTTGTCAAACATAATCTGATTCTCAAGCTCTGTGATTGTAGAGCCTTCAATCGCGGTCGAATGTGTGATTATAGAATAAAGATAGAATTTGTCATAGTCCAGCTGCTGGTCTATGCCAAGGGATCGATATCTCCCTACTAATTCTTCGAGATTTGTTGCCATTTACGTAGATTTTATGCAAAAATAGTGATTTTCACCCTACAAAACGACCTTTTTACCCTACCAAATTGCTCTTTCACCCTACTTTTACCCTACCAAATAGGCTTTTTTACCCTACCGGTATCACTCGACTGTAACACCCGGTTGTCGATAAAAAAAGCGATGCGCCGGGAGTCGGCACACCGCTTCTATGAGTTGTAGCGTTTGGATTACCAGATCACGACGCGCTCGCTCTCGGGGCGGAAGAGGGGCTGTCCCTCGGTGATCGAGAAGGCCTCGAAGAAGGGCGCGATATTGCGGAGGGTGACGTTCACGCGGTTGTTGGCCAGCGAGTGTACGTCGCCGATGGTCAGGTTACGGATTTCCTCGGGACGGATGTTGTTGGCCCAGATGTTGGCATAGTTCATGTAGAACACCTGCATCGGGTCGTAGCCGTCGATTTTGGCTTCCTCGGATGTGATGTCGACACCTTTTTTCTTCTGAGAGTCGAGGAATGCGGTGCGGGCTACGCGGAGTCCGCCCTGGTCGGCGATATTTTCGCCGAGTGTGTATGTGCCGTTGGCGTGGAGGCCGGGAAGGACTTCCACCTCGTCAAACTGGTCGGCAAGCTTCTTTGTCAGTACGGCGAATGCCTCGGTGTCTTCGGGAGTCCACCAGTCGGTCATGTTGCCTTCAAGGTCGAAGTTGCGGCCCTGGTCGTCGAAGCCGTGGGTCATTTCGTGGCCGATTACGACGCCGATGCCGCCATAGTTTTCAGCATCGCTTGCTTCGGGGTCGAAGAAGGGCGCCTGAAGGATGGCTGCGGGGAAGACGATTTCGTTGGCTACGGGATTGTAGTAGGCATTGACGGTCTGCGGAGTCATTCCCCACTCGGTGCGGTCGACGGGTTTGCCCCACTTGGCGTAGGTCTCGGCCTGGTGCCACATGGATGCGTTGTGCATATTCTCATAGTAGGAGAGGGCAGGGTCGATGGTCATCGAGGAGTAGTCTTTCCACTTGTCGGGGTAGCCGATCTTTACGGTAAAGGCGTTGAGCTTCTTGATGGCGTTGAGCTTGGTGTCGTCGCTCATCCATGTGAGGTTGATGATGTGCTTGCCGAGAGCTGTGCGGAGGTTTTCCACGAGGTCGAGCATATAGGCTTTGGATGATTCGGGGAAGTATTTCTCGACATAGAGCTCGCCGATGGCTTCGCCGAGCGCGCCTTCAGTGGCGCTAAGGGCACGTTTCCAGCGGGGACGCTGCTGCTCGACGCCACTCATGACCTTTGAGAATTCAAAGGCTGTGTCGGCGAATTTGTCACTGAGCTTGTTCTGAGCCTGGCTGACATATTTCCAGAGGTAGTAGTCCTTGATCTCGCGGTCGGTCAGCGAGCCCATCAGTTCGTTGGCGCGGGCCATGGTGTTGAGGGTGGTGACGATGACATTCGCCGGTGTCTCGATGCCCATTGTCTCGATGAAGAAGCGGTCCCAGTTGACATTGGGGTAAAGCTCTTTGACCTGCTCGATAGTGCGGGGATTATACATTGCCACGATGTTGCGGCTCTCCTCGCGTGTCCAGGTCGAGTCAGCGATCGCAGTCTCGATCTTCATTACATTCTTGACGATGCGGCGGGCGTCCTTTTTGGAGTAGCCGGCGTTGATCATCTGCTTTTCGATGAGGGTCTTGTAGGCCTCGCGTATCTTCTTGTTGTCGGCGTCGTCCTTGAGATAGTAGTCGCGGTCGCCCAGACCGAGGCCTCCGCCGTCAATGTACATGGCGTATTGGCGGGAGTCGGCCAGATCCTCCATCGGGCCTGCTCCGAAGAAGGGGCTCGCATAGTTGCCGTGCATCCAGAGGAAGAGGTCTTCCATCCCTTCGTGGGGAGTAGTCTCGATCTTCTTGAGGTCGGCGAGGATGGGAGCTGCCCCCTCTGCATTGCGGCGTGTGGAGTCCATGGCCTGGCTGTAAAGTGTCCAGACTTTGTGGGCTACGGTACCGGGCTCGGGATTGGTGGAGCCGAGATTGGTCACGATCTCCTTGACGCGGCGCTCGCTCTCGTCGTTGAGGACGTTAAACTGGCCGTAGCGCGAATATTCGGGAGTCAGCGGATGAGCTTCCTGCCATCCCTTGTTGATGTGGGTGAAAAAGTCGGTGCCGGCGGGAGTGGATGCGTCGAAATAGTCAGGATTCAGACTTTTCAGATGCTCCTTGGCTCCTGCTGTCACAGCGCCTGAGGCAACGATAGCAGCTGCCATAGTCATTGTAAATTTATTCATTTTATGCTATATGATATTGGGTTATTTCGGTTTTGCTATGCAAAAGTAGCGAAAAATTCAGTCTGAGCAGTCTTCATTAACACTTAGTAATACTGAATTTGATAAATTTTTGTTAAAATTATGTTCAAATAGTGCAAAAGTATTGTGCAATCCAAAATAAAGTGTTTCCTTTGCACGTGTGTTTTTCATAGTATTAGATTAAGATAAAGGTTTATGTAAGCGGGTTGTCGTGAGACACCCCGCTTAATTTTTTGCCGGTACTGACCATGCTCCTTTAAGGTCATTTATACCAGAATATAATTCTATTCCCAAAATTAGGTGATGAGATACCTTATTTTACTAATATTAGCTTATATCATATATCCGAAAGATGTCTATTCATGTCAGATAGATAAGGACACTGATTGTAATGAATCAGAACTTGAGTGTATTCGTAAAGGTATATGCTATAAGTTCGGAATGTCAAGTATGATAACGATATATGTTGCAGATGGCGATAGCATTTGTGAAGTTTCAATCATAGATGGCAGAGGCAAACATATTTCAACTATATGTAATAAAAATCATCTTCTGAAATGGGCTTTTGATGATATGGCTGATGCAGTGAAGTCATTACGGAAAGTAGCTGATGAAGATTATAAGCCGTTTCACTACGAGTTGTCGATTTTAAACGACACCAGTCAGATAATATTATCCTCTGCAGAGAGATTGACTGACGATAGCGAGGATGTAAGGACTAAATTAGAAGAACTTAAGGCTTTCTTAGTTGAGCTTTGGTACTCCAACTCTGGTGATATGACCAATTGATCATAACGCGATTGATATCAAGCCAATGAAGCGAAAAAACATATAGACTCCGTTCCTCCAGCCTTAACAAATGGGGGGAACGGGGTCTTAGAGGGCGATTATCCTACAAAAATTATATTATTCGATCCAGCTGTTGATGGGTTCCGGTTCCTGTAAAAACTGCCCGTTTTCTTTTATATACCAGATCTCATCGCCGTTACACCAGGTTGTCCTTCTATATATGACGATTAAATTGTTGGCGCATTTGATTGATGTGATCATCGGAAAGGATGTAAACCACCAGTATCCGCCCCAATGGCCGTAATTAACGGGAATATATTTTCTGAGTTCGTCGACATTGCCCTCGTTAGTCTTGCTAATAGTGTTGTCATCGAGTCTTACTCCTCCTGCAAATATTGATAGCGCTCTCCTTATGTCAGGAGTGATATAAAGCCCGCAATCGGGTAGCCGGGGAGTGATAGAGTCGATATGATTTGCTTTTGAGGCAGGTATGTTTAAATCCAAAAAGATTTTATTGTCTTTAAACTCATAGTCGATATCGTAGCGGTACACTTTGATATATTGCGGAGCTACAACGTATTGCTCTGTAATTTTTTTCCCGGATCGCAACTTAAATGTATCGGGGTTCATTATAAGATAATGTGAGTCGGCTATTTCGTTGATCACGCTGTCTGTGCTTACAACGTTATGTGCGACGCTATCCGAATAGGCTTTCCAGTCCACGAAAAACGCGCTTAGATTTTTTTTTTGTAAGCTCCGGATATTTTGAAAGGAATGATTGAGCGCTGCAAACGAATGTGGTCATAGCAAGCAGCATTGTTGTAATCTTATATCTCATCGTTGATTATGTTATTAAGTGGACACTAATGTGCTAAGATAGCATTTTAATCTCAAATTATTACATAACATAAATAAAATGAGTGGAAGAAGATTGATTTAGACTCCGCAATTTTTAAGGGAACGAAAAATCAGCGGCCGAGGGTGACGCCTATGCCGAGCATCAGGTTGGAGGGGGAGTGGAATTCCACAAGGCGATAGCCGATGTTGAGGTAGGCGGGGCCGTAGATATAGGTCTTCAGATTGACTGTCTGATAGAACTTGCGGGTCTCGGTGGGGCCGGCCAGGCCGTAACCCAGTCCGACATTGAGCGAGAATATCGGCATCACGAGCTCGGCGCGTGCCGACAGGCCGAGGGAGACCTGCTTGAAGAACGGTGGGCGCGTGAATTTGGCGTCCTCGCCGTAGGTGTCGGGAATGTGGTAGGGGGTAAGGCCGGTGTTTTCGCTCCACTGGAGGTCGGCTGACAGGCCGGCGCGGAATGTCGGGTGGATGTCCCACATCGGCGCTATGTTGACGCCTGCCACGCCGAAGTGTCCCGGCAGGAGAGCCTGTTCGCCGAGTTCAGTGAAAGCGCCGTCGTCGGCCGGGAAGTAGGCTTTGCGCCAGGCTCCGAAGAGCGTGATATCGTATGAGACTCCCTGAGTGAAGTCAGCATCGCCGGCAAAGGGGGAGCGGAGTCCGGGGAGTCCGGTGCCCGGGGTATAGACCAGTCCGAGGCGCGCCCCGATGGTGTTGACTCCGGGATTGGGCCATGAGGTGTTGCCGTTGGAGTAGTGGGAGAGGTTAAGTCCGGCAGTGATCGCGAGCCGGGAGGTGACGGCGTAGCGCGCCATTATGCCGAGGTTGAGGTAAGCATTGGTTGATGACCCAACGACGAGATTGGAGTGGATGTCGTCGCCGCTCGTTGTCCTCTTCCATCCGAATGTGGCTCCGAAGTTCCACTCATAGTCGAAGCTCAGGCGCTCATTGACGACAGCGAACGGAGCTCCCTGAAAGGCGTAGACGCCGACGGGGGTGCCGACGGTCGACGACTGAAAGAACGTGTTGACGCTCAGTCCCAGCCCCTGATAAACGGAAGCTGTCCGGCCCGATTCAGGTCGCGAGAATGCGTAGCGCAGGTGGAAGTCGGCGGCGGAGTGGCGGACGGTGGCGTGGGGCAGGAGGCGATCCATCAGGACACTGTTGGAATTGAACGCATAGCCTGCGCGCACCTCTGCGCTCCAGTGGGAGAGGTGCGGGCCTTCGCCGAGAGCGTGGACGAGGTCGGCCGGTGCGGCGGCCGATCCGCTGATCATGGCCGCGAGGGAAGCTATTGAGAGTATGGTTCTACGCATGGCTTACGGGAGATTAGCGGGGATCCTCAATAGGGAGTACGTCGCTCCATACGACCCGGATATCGACAGGTTGCCAGACTACCACGTTGACCCATCCCATCTCGGACTGGGTGGGGTATTCAGTGTTATAATATGTGATATTGGCTGAGGCTGTTATCTTGCGGCGGGTAATGTGTACGGTCGCTCTTACCATAGTGTTGGCCGGGATGGTCAGCGAGTCTTTTTCGCCCCCTCTCAGCTCTCCGCGTACAGACGTGATACCGAATTTGAAGGGTATGAAGTCATGCCGCATGTAAAGGGTCTCGGTCGCGAGGTCAAGGCAGGGGATGTCGATGAGCGGCTGATCCTCTTTGGCCCAGGGGGTGACGTAGTAGGTTGAGTTGGAGATGCTGACAAGGGTGGAATTGTAGTTGTCCAGCAGGATATACATAGTGCCCTGCGAGTCGTGATTGTAAAAGTTGGTCACGCCTTCCAGCTCCCAGATCTCGTCGGTCAGGACGGTCGTGTAGTCAATATATTCAAGCGCACTCAGCACGAGGCTGTCAGAAAAGACGGGCTCCGGATTCTCCTCCGGGGGAACGGGATCGGGCTTCTCTTCGGGACGTATGCTGACGAAGACCTCGTCGTTGCACGCTGTAAGCGCGCCGACGGCAGCGAGTATGAATATCAGTCTAAAAAATAAGTTCATAATGACAAAAATAGTCATTATGAACCTAATAATTCTAATAATTAATGCGATTTAACAGTTATCGGAGCAACAGGCGTCGCTCGGCGTCGACTGTGATTGGCGATGAGTGGCCTGACAGCAGGACTGTGTCACCCGGAAGGGTCAGTATCTTATTGACGATAGAGTCTTCGAGCTCACGGAGGTTGCCGCCGGGAAAGTTGGTGAGACCGGGGCCGTGCTGATAGAGCGTATCGCCGACGAAGGCTGCGTGATCACGCTCTGTATAGAATGTCACGGAGCCGGGGGTATGACCGGGAGTGTGGATCACGCGGAGTGTGAACGAGTTGTTCTCTTTCAGCCGTATCAGTTCGCCGTCAGAAAGGTATTCGTAGTGAGCCACGGTGACCGGTGCGCCTGACTGCGCGCTGAGATTGAGTCCCGGATCGGTGAGATAAGCGGCATCCTCGGGATATACATAGATCGGAGCCACAAGCTTCTCGCGAAGTAGTTCGGCGGCTCCCATGTGGTCGAAATGGCCGTGGGTAAGCAGGATTTTTTCGATTTTCCATCCGTTGCGCACTATTGTGTCGTAGATCAGGCCGGCCTGTGCGCCCGGGTCAATCAGGAATCCGGCTTTTGTCAGATCGTCGATATAGAAGTATGTGTTTTCAGCGAATACACCCTGTACCTGTAGTTCTCGGATCATGGGGTCGTCCTCCTATAATAGCTGACATCCATCCGGCCCGCATACGTGGGGCCGCTCTGTCGGTTTCTCGCTCCGGGTGGCTTCCTGTTTCTTGAGCTCGCGGCGGAGAGCGTCTTTGAATCCCTCGACGGTCATTGCTCCGGGTACGGCGAATGAGCCGTTGAATACGATATACGGGACACCGTGGACTCCGCGCATGGCGGCCTCGCGCTCGTCGAAACGCACTTCGTCGTCATATTTGTCAGAGTCAAGCACTTCCCTTACTTCAGCTTCTTTCATGCCTGCGGAAGTGGCCTTGTCAAGAAGAACTTTGTGATCGGCAAGGATGAGGTTTTCGACAAAATATGCGTGGAAGAGTGCCTCGTTGAGCCGGCCTACGGTAGCGCGGTCATACTTGTCTTCGGCGAGTTTCATCAGCCTATGGGCGTCGCGGGTATTGGAGTATTGCGTGGTGGCATAACGGAAGTCTATGCCGGCTTCGCGCCCGAGGGCAGAGATCTGCTCGATCTGTTTCTCGGCATCGCCGAGTGACAGGCGATATTTCATGGCAAAGCGCTCGGGAGTGGTGCTGACTACCTCTTTAGGGGTAGTGGGATCAAGCTCGAATGCGCGGAAGTCTATCTGAACGTCGTCGGTCAGGCCGAGTTCGTCAATAGCCTGTTGGAGGCGTGTCTCGCCGATGTAGCAGTAAGGACAAGCGAAGTCGCTCCAGATTGTCAGTGTCATCATAGTGTGGTTTCCTTTCTTTTAGTTAAGATTATCTATAAGGTAAATTGATTTACGATTGTAGTGAGCAGATGTCTCAGTCCGGTCATTCCTTCAGGGGAAATGGCTTGCAGAAGGTGCCGGTGGCATCGGTCGGCCACTGACATGATATCACGCTCAAGGCGCCGGCTATCATCTGTAAGGCTGACCCGCAGGCACTTGTAGCTGACGGTCTCGGTAGTGACGAGCCCCTTCCGCTGAAGCGAGCGGATGGTACGGCATACGGATGCGCGGTCCTTGCTCAGACGGTCGGCGATTTCGCACTGCTGGAGTCCGTCGTCGGCATAGAGGGTGCGGAGTATCAGATATTCGGGAACCGTAATCTCGATTCCGGCTTCGGCGAGAGCCCGGGTCAGGTCGGAGGTCAGTAGCTGATGTGCTTTCTCGAGGAGACATCCGACATTGGGTGTGCTATAATATGTAGTCTCGTTTTTCATAGTCATACATATAACAAAATAGACTTAAAAATGGTTGACGTGTCAATCATCTGTGCGCAAAAAAACAGCCGGGACATGCTGGATTGCAGTCCCGGCTGTCTGTATAAGTTCAGGGTCGGCAGCTTACTGGATACCGAGTTTGGCCTTGATAAGGGGAGTCACGTCAACGACGTCAGCGCTGTCGAATACGGAAACACCTACAGGGAAAATCATTGTGAAGCCGTTTTCAGTGCCTACAGCCTTGATAGTGTTGACAACTTTCTCCTGGATAGGCTGCATCAGCTGCGCGTTCTGGCGCTCGAGGTCCTGCTGTGCGGTCTGGAGGAACTGTTTTGAGCGTTCGTCCTTGTCCTGGATGTCCTGAATGCGGAGGTCTTTGATAGACTGGGGGGTAGAGGGGTCGCTGTTGAGCTGCTGGAACTCGGCATAGAGCTTGTTGAGCTCGTCCTGAAGGCCTTTGTAGGTAGCTTCATATTTCTTGGAAGCTTCGGCGATCTGATTCTGAGCTTCTGTGAATTCGGGCATAACAGTGATGATGGCCTCTACATCTACAGTGCCAAATTTGGCTTGTGCTGACGCAAACATAGGCAGAGCTACGGCGATAGCGAGAAGGAATTTCTTTAACATGAGTTAATGGTCTATTTTTAAGATTTATAATTTCGGTTGAGTTGTAAGTGCAAAGATATATTATTTAATTGGAATATCCTAACTTGGCGAGTACCTCGTTGGAAATATCGATTCTCGGCGAGGCGAAAATGATGTCGGAGGAGCTTGCCCGGTCGAGTATGAGCTGATAGCCGCGCTCTTCGGATATTTTCTTGACGGCGTTGTAGATATCGTCCTGAATAGGCTTCATCAGAGTCTGGCGCTTCTGGTAAAGCTCGCCTTCGGGGCCGAAGTATTTATAGCGGAGCTCTGTGGCTTCCTTTTCTTTGTTGACGATCTCCTGCTCACGGGCCTTGACCTGCTCGTCGGTCAGAAAGACCTTGTCCTGCAGGTATTTCTGATAGAGTGCGGACGACTCGTTGTTGATGTTCTCGACTTCTTTCTGCCAGCGCTGCGAGAGCTGCGAGAGCTGTTCGTTGGCCATCTCATAGGAGGGTATGTTTTTCAGAATGTACTCCATGTCGACGAGCGCGAATTTCTGAGCGCTCATGCCGAGAGTGGCTGCGATGCCGATGAGTAATGTCAGTAATACTTTCTTCATGTCGGTTATGATTAAATTAAAAGGTTATATGTAATTGTTAGACAATCGGGAGGGTAAAAGGTTTAGAATTCCTGTCCGAGGATGAAGTGGAAGTGGCTTCCGCCCTTTGTGCCGTAGACCTTGTCGAAGCCGTAGGCCCAGTCGATACCCATCATGCCGACCATCGGGAGGAAGATGCGGACACCGACACCTGCGCTTCGCTTGAGGTCGAAGGGCGAGAAGTTCTTGACGGAAGTCCATGCGTTGCCGCCCTCGACGAACGCCAGGCCGTAGATGGTGGTCGAGGTCTGGAGCATGAAGGGGAAGTGGAGCTCGGCTCCGATGCGGGTGTATGCGTAGCCTTCACGGCCCCAGGGGGTCAGTGCGCCGTTGTCGTAGCCTCGCAGGGCGATGGTCTCGGTGGCGTAGGTGTATGAGCCTGACATACCGTCGCCACCCACATAGAATGTCTCAAACGGTGATTTGAGATGCTTGTTGTAGCTGCCGAGGAGACCGAAGTCGGCGCGGGTCATGAGGACGAGCGTGTAGGTCTCGGCATTGTTGAGGGGAGTGTAGGTGCGCGACTTGAAGCGGAGTTTCCAGTATTCGATCCATTTATAGAGTTCTTTTTTGCTCTCGGTAGTGTTCTCGGCGGCGAGTTTGCCCCAGTTCTTCTTGCCGAAGAGTGAGGCGGGAGGCGTCAGCGAGAGGTTGATTGAGAATGTGGAGCCGCGACGTGTATATAGCGGGTTGTCGATAGACGTGCGGTCGAGTGTGAGTCCGAGCACGAGGGCGTTGGACGTACCGTTGTTCATGTAGTAGAGGTAGTCCCAGTTCTTGAGGTAATACCAGTTGTAGGAGAGTTCTGCTGTGAATGAGAAATAGTCGTCAGGCCAGCTGAGTCGTTTACCGAGACCTACGGTTATGCCGGCGAGCTGCAGGAGCTTGTTGGGGTCATAGGCGTTTTCGATAGAGTTCTGGTAGTAGTCGTTGTAGTAGCTTGAGTTGTAGCCGTAGCCATAACCGTAGCCGTAGCCGCCATACATGTATGGATTGTAATAATTGCTTGAATAGTATGACGAGTTGATGCCTGTCTGGCGTGAGTAGTAAGCTGAAACCTGGAGCGAGTTGGGTCGTTTGCCGCCGAACCACGGATCAAGGAATGATACGGAGTAGGCCTGATAGTAGCGGGCGTTGGTCTGGGCGGAGATGGTGAATGTCTGGCCTTCTCCCTGAGGCAGGAGACCTTTGTAGGAGCCGGGATTGAAGAGGTTCTTGATCGAGAAGTTGGTGAATTTCAGCGCGAGTTTACCGATGATACCTGTCTGACCCCAGCCCATCGAGAATTCGATCTGGTCGTTGGCTTTGGATTCAAGGTTGAAGAGGATGTCGACGGTGCCGTTTTCGGCGTCGGGCTGGGGATCGATGCCGATGGTTTCGGGGTTGAAGTGACCCATCTGGGCTATTTCGCGATAGGAGCGCATGAGGTCGCTCTTGCTGAAGAGCTCGCCGGGTCGTACGCGAAGCTCGCGGCGGATAACCTTTTCATACAGGCGGTCGTTGCCGTTGATGACGACTTTGTTGATGCGTGCCTGCGGACCTTCCATCATGCGCATCTCAAGAGCCACGGAGTCGCCGTGGACATTCTTTTCGATTGGTACGATGTTGTAGAAGAGGTAGCCGTTGTCCATGTAGTAGTTGGCTATGGCGTCGTCATCCTCATTGAGTCGCTTGGAGAGAAGTTTCTGGTTGTAGACCTCGCCGGGCTTGATGCCGAGGATGGCTTCGAGCTGATCGGTCGGATAGACGGTGTTGCCTACCCAGTCGATGTCGGATATATAGTATTTCTGACCTTCGTCGAGGGTGATGTAGACGTCGACTTTCTTATCATCGTAGGGCACTACGCTGTCGGCGATGATCGTTGCGTCGCGATAGCCTTTCTCGTTGTATTTCTGGATGATGAGGTCAAGGTCGTTGCGATAGTCGCTCTCGACAAATTTCTTCTGCTTGAATAGGTTGAGGAGCTTGCCGGACTCGTTGGTCTTCTTCATGACGCGCTGCAGGGCTCCGTCGCTCATCACTTCGTTGCCGTCGATATAGATCTTGTGGACTTTGACTTTGTCGTGCTTGTCGACGTCGATGTTGACGATTACCTCATTCTTCTTGGAGAGGTCTTCCTGGAGAGTAATGCGGACGACTGCATTGCCGAAGCCTTTTTCGGAGTAGTATTTCTTGATAAGGGATGTGGCGCGGTTGACGATGTTCTGGCTGATGCTGGTGCCGGGCATCAGCTGAAGCATACGCTGTATGTCCTCGCGCTCGCTCTTTTTCATGCCGCTGTATTTGACTTCGGAGACACGCGGCTGGGTGCGGACTACGATCTTAAGCCATACTTTTCCGTCGGCTACTTTATCGACCTCGATACGTGCGCTCGCGAACAGGGTCTGACGCATCAACCGGCGTACGGCCTGATTGATATCGTTGCCGGGGACATCGATGCGCTGCCCTACGCGCAGTCCGGTGTAGCCGATTATGATGAAGTCTTCATAATTGTCGCCACCCTCGACGGATATGCCGGCGAGCTCATAATTGCGTGGAGTGCCGTTGAAGACTACGGTCGGGGAGTAGACTGTATCGGCAGGTGTCGCGGTCTGGGCTGACGCGGAGCTGAGTATTGTAGCTATCAGGGCGATGATTAGAAAAATCTTATAGCGCATGGTGTGATGTGAGTTGGCTTTGATGGATTGGAGGTGGATTATTTGACCTGGGCGCTTGTGAGTCCGTAGCGGCGCTCGCGGGTCTGATATTTCTTGATGGCCTCGCGATACTCTTCGGGAGAGTAGTCGGGCCAATAGGTGTCGGTGAAAATTAGCTCCG
>CAMWHE010000034.1 GCA_947173955.1 uncultured Bacteroidales bacterium
AACCCAGGACCCCAACATTAAAAGTGTTGTGCTCTACCAGCTGAGCTAGCGAATCTCCTCTATTGCTTCTGAGGGACATACCTCCGGGGCGCTATCTCAAAAAGCACTGCAAAGGTAATGCTTGGTGGCGAATTTACCAAATTTTTTTTACACTTTTTGATTTTTAATTTGTTCAGCAGAATAATTCGGCAGAATCGTCCGAGGTATCCGAATCAGATGTATCGATATAGCTGTACAGGTATTTTAGTCCTTCGGGTGGAACCGGGTGTCCGGCCTCCTTGTAGAAGCGGCCGATGGCGCCGGATGCCTGCTGCGCAAGGTAGAAATGGCTCAGAGCGATACCGCAATCAAGTATTGACAGCGGGCTTTTCAGCTGATAATAGAAGTGAACGCAATCTCCATCGACGAGCGCACGCCATGGCTGTGAATTGGTGGACGAGGGCGCAAGCCGCAGCATCCTCAGGGCTTCTGCGAAGCGACCCTCAGGAGAAAGCGGCGTGTTGAAGTCCTTATCGAAAAACAGCGTCTCGAATGGCATCCGTTTATCACTCCGGAATGTCATTCGCGTCACTCGCTCCAGCAAGCGGGGACGGTGGGGACGACCTACGGGACTGACTATTCTTAGCTGCTGACCATCGGGCCAGTCAATGCCCCGGCTGAAAACCGTACCGCGAAATGTGGCTGCGATCCAACATGTGCCTAACCCCATTTCAGTTGCTTTAAGGACTACTTGTTCGAATCTGAATCCGGCCGAGAGCGCCGAGGCCTCATCGGAGCCGATACCTATGAGAAAATAGTCTGCTGCGCCTTTGATGACGCCGTAGGTGCTCGGTTTGAAATCATTAGCGGGATCGACCGAACGTAGCCTGATTGTGACTTGCCCTCCGAACGGATCGGTGGCTGTATCTACAGCGCTAATCAGTTCCGCTTTCTCCTCTTCGGTCAGGGGGTGAGTATCATAAGTGCGAACGGAGTGGCGTTTCTGTATAATTTCGGTAATATTCATAGGAGGAATAGTTTTTTTATGATTTCCGGGCAGGTTCCAATCTATGGAAGCTATGTCGGGCAACCATAAGAATGATTATCGTAGTCAGCGCTTCGGCCGACGGGATAGCGAGCCATAGACCAGCGTCGCCTATCAGGAGCGGCAAAAGAATAAAAGCGGGCACCAGTAGAATTATGCCGCGCAGAAGGGTGTAGCAGATGGCTTTGAACGGCCGCTCTATGCTCTGGTAGAATCCTATGAAAGTGATATTGACGGCGAAGAAGATCGCGCAGGTGGCAAACAGCGGCAATCCGCCGACTGCAATACTGTAGGCAGCATCGTCGGGCGACAGGAAAAGGCTGACTACGCCGCGCGCGCCGAGCCAGAGTCCGACGGCAACGATTATCCCGCATACGATGGCAGTCCTCAGAGCAAGTCGCAGGGTCGAAAACACCCGGCCAGAATTGTCGGCGCCATAATTGTAGCTGATGATAGGCTGAGCCGATTGCGCTACGGCATTGGCCATCGAAAATACTACCGGAAAGAGGTAGCAGGCTATACTGTAAGCCGCTACACCCGGCTCTCGCAGGCGTTCCATAAAGACATAGTTGCCGGTTATCATCATCACACTCATGGCTATTTCGGAGAGAAAAGTTGCAAAGCCGATACGCGCCATGTAGCCTACATTGCGCAGGCTGAGACGCAGGCTCCTGACCGTCAGTCTGAGCCGGTAGAATCTCAGCTTATCGGCAAACCATACGAAATAACCCAGCGCCATCAGCCCTCCTATGATACAGCTGATCGATGTGGCGACGGCAGCTCCCCTGACGCCCATCCCCATAGGAAAGATCATCACATAGTCGAGCACGATATTGATTACCGCCGGGACAGCCTGACACCACATGGCATACTTCGGCGACCCGTCGAGGCGTATGAGCATCATGCCGATACATTGTATCATAACAAAGAATATCGCACCGGTCAGCGGTAGCATATAGTCAATAGCCAGTGAGTGCAGACGGTCACTGCAGCCGAGCATTCCGAGCATGGCATCAGGAGCTACCACCATAGCCACAACAATAGCCAGCGCCAGAAGCGAAGATGCGAGAAAGCCCTGAGTCATAATGATTCGGGCTGCTTTCACATTATCCTGCGAGAGACGTATCCCGGCAATGACCGAGGCGCCGATACCGAACATGAGTCCGATTCCGGTGGCGACCATATAGAGGGGAGCCACAATATTCACGGCAGCAATGCCATACTCCCCTACTCCCTGCCCTACAAACATTCCGTCAACGACTGTAAGCAGTGAAGTGCAGATCATACCTATCAGCGTCGGCACAAACATAGCTCTGAAAAGCGGCCACAGCCTCATTCTTCCAAAGTCGAGCTTATCTCTTTCCATCAGTCTGAATTCTTCATTTTTTCAGCCGACAAAGTTAGTCATTATTAAATAATTTTGATAAATTTGCCTTGATATATGGCTTTCTAAATTCAACAATCAGAAACAACACTATACGACCGACTATGCGACCTATGCGAAAATACTCACGCCGGCTCGACCCCGCGCAAGCGCTGGAGATCTTCGACCGCGCGCCTTACGTGACGCTTAGCATGACGCGTTCCGACGGGACTCCCTACGGGCTTCCGCTGTCGATAGTCAGAAGCGACGACCGCACATTCTATTTTCACTGCGCGCATGAGGGAGAAAAACTCGACTGTCTGGCGGGGAATCCGGCCGTATGTATGTCAGCCGTAAGCCGCTGCCATCCGGTTTTTGAGTCGGAGAAATGCAATTTTACGGAGCACTACCGATCAGCAGTGGCTGTCGGGCGAGCCTCAATCGTCAATGACGACAATGAAAAGATTGAAGCACTGCGTCTGATCTGCGAGCGGTTTCTCCCTGACCATATGGATCATTTCGACGCCGCCATAGCCCGTAGTCTTGCTGCGACTACGATCGTAAAGATAACACTGACAGAGGCCGCCTGCGGCAAATGCAAGCAATGAACTGAAAAAAATAATACTCCAAGCATGAATTACACCCGACTTTTCTTTATAGCCATCACTCTTCCACTCATCCCGCTTCTATTTATAAAAGCAGAGGGGGACACACCCAAATACATTTATTTCGGTACTTTAGCCATCGTCGTATTGATTGAGATCATCTATATTATCAGAAAAAAGGCTATTGAGAGAGAGGAAGTCAGACAGATGGAACTCACGTATCAGCGCGAGCTAGCCCTCGCGCGTCAGGCCAAAGAGCGCTACGAAGAATGGATCACAGCCTACAAAGTCAAGAACGGCACGCCCGACATTGTATTCACGTCTCCCGACTACGATCTCAATGAGGTTTTTATCTTCAACAGCTCCAACGGCACGATATATCTCAAAGGGCGTACATACTCCTTCAACGATATTCTGGGGTACCAGATCAAAGACTCGTCGAGAACCATTCCGGGTGCGACTACTGCTGTGACGCAGCGGCACGGTGTGTTCAGACGTGCGATCATAGGGAGCATGATAGCTGACAACGCGGGAGCCATCATCGGCGCCCTGACCGCCCCCGAGACTACGGAATATTATGAAGAGGAAGACACTATCATCCATGACTATACGCTCTCTGTCAACATCAACGATCTGGCACACCCTCTCGTAAGATACAACATAGGCGATAATCTCGAGATTGCCGAACAGATTGCCGCTCGGCTCAACGTCATACTTGAGCGGAAGAAACTTGAGACCTCGCCGGAACCTCATCAACTGCCACCCTCAACCGAAGCCTGAGGCACTGACATCCGCCCGGGCAGTCAACATAATCCGCTCCGGAGCGTTCTATTCATAGACAATCCAACTCTGATACTATGAAACAGCAGCTACTCATCAAGCGCGCCTACGAACCGGCCGCCTCCGCCGACGGCTACCGGGTCTACATCGACCGGCTATGGCCGCGCGGACTCTCCCGCGAGACATTCCACTACGATATCTGGGACAAGGAAATCGCTCCTTCCACAGCTCTGCGCGAATGGTTCCATCAGGATCCCGACGGACGTTGGGCAGAATTCGCACAAGAATATCTTGCCGAGCTTGACTCTAATCCGGCATTTGCCGCTCTCAGACAAGCCATCGCCGACAAGCCCGTAGTGACACTCCTTTATTCCTCGCATGACACAATTCACAACAACGCCGTTGTAGTCCGGCAGGCCCTCGAATCCTGAAATTTCACTGCATTCGTGAAGAATTAAGTGCCAGGGGCGAAATTAGGGGAAGGATTAGATTAAAAAAAACTACATTTTTCGTAACTTTGATGCCGAAAATTGTTTCTTTTTAATCGCATAAAGAATGAATGTAGCAATTGTAGGCGTCAGCGGGGCGGTAGGACAGGAATTTCTGCGTGTCCTTACCGAGCAGGATTTTCCCGTCGACAATCTCTATCTGTTTGGATCAAAACGCTCTGCGGGGCGCTCATATACGTTTAAAGGCCGTGAATATGTCGTCAGGGAACTCACTCACGGCGACGACTTCAAGGATGTAGACATAGCCTTCGTATCGGCCGGCGGCTCCACATCGCGCGAGTTTGCCGACACGATAACGAAACACGGCACACTGATGATCGACAATTCGAGCACATTCCGGATGGACGATGATGTGCCTCTGGTAGTCCCCGAAGTCAACGGCAACGACGCGCTAAACGCTCCCCGCCACATCATAGCTAACCCCAACTGCACAACCATCCAGATGGTTGTGGCGCTGAAACCTATCCACGACCGCTGGCCTATCAGACGTGTAAGAGTCGCCACATATCAGGCGGCATCCGGAGCCGGAGCCTCGGCCATGGACGAACTCGTCGAACAGCACAAGACCCTCTCTCAAGGCGGAGAAGCACGCGTTGAGAAATTTGCCTATCAGCTCGCCTACAACGTCATCCCCCACATCGACGTCTTTACCGACAATGACTATACCAAAGAGGAGATGAAGATGCATAACGAGACCCGCAAGATAATGCACGCACCCGACATCAAGGTCAGTGCGACGTGTGTCCGCGTCCCGGTCATGCGTGCCCACTCGGAAGCTGTATGGATCGAGACGGAGAGTCCGGTCGACATTGAAGCAGTGCGCGATGCCCTTGCCGGATCGAAAGGTATCACGGTAATCGACTCGCCCGCTGACAAAGCCTATCCGATGCCCCTTTTCGTAGCCGACAAAGATGATGTCTATGTAGGGCGTCTGCGCGCCGACATCACCGACCCGTGCGGACTGACGATGTGGGTTGTCGGTGACCAGATAAAGAAAGGGGCTGCCTTGAACGCAGTCCAGATCGCACAGTATCTCCTTGCCCACGGTTGGAAGCGCTGACGGTAATATTGGCCTCTGTGGCAGCTCCGATAGCCACTAATCCGGTGACGATATTCCTCATCGTCCTCGGCATAATCCTTCTTGCCCCACTCCTGCTCAACCGGCTGAAAATACCCCACATCATAGGCATGATCGTGGCGGGCATTATCGTCGGTCCACATGGACTCAACATCCTTGCCCGCGACAGCAGTTTCGCGATATTCGGCCAGGTAGGACTGCTCTATCTGATGTTCCTCGCTGGACTGGAGATCGATATGTACCATCTCAAGCTGAATCTGCGCAAGGGCTTGATATTCGGCTTGCTGACATTCCTTCTGCCCATGATTATCGGCGTGCTGGCCAGCGTGTTTGTCCTACATGTAAGCTGGCTGACCGCAACACTTCTGGCCGCCATGTATGCCTCTCACACTCTGATAGGGTATCCGGTGGCGGCACGCTATGGCGTGACGAAAAGCCCTGCCGTGCTGATATCCATCGTCGGCACTATCGTAGCTGTAATCGCATCGCTACTTGTGCTGGCCGGTGCCGTCAATGTCCATGAATCCGGCGCACTACGTCCCGCCGGCCTGCTCGCGCTCATCAGCAAACTGACAGCCTATTGTCTCGCCATCCTCTACGTCTATCCGCGTCTGACACGCATATTTTTCAAAAGCACGGCTGACAAGGTTTCGCAATTCGTATTTATCCTCGTTCTCGTATTCCTCTCGGCATGGACAGCCAAGCAGATAGGCCTTGAGGAGGTGCTCGGAGCATTCTTCGCAGGCCTGGTGCTCAACCGCTATGTACCTGCGTCGTCGCCCCTGATGAGCCGCATCGAATTTGTAGGCAATGCCTTGTTTATCCCCTACTTCCTGATCGGCGTCGGCATGATGATCAACATTCGGGTAGTAGGACAGACATCGACTCTCGCCATAGCCTCAGTGATGCTCGCCGTAGCGATCGCAGGCAAGTGGCTTCCGGCATTCATCGCCCAGAAAGTCTACCGGATGCCGGCCGCAGGCCGCCGCATGATGTTCGGCCTGACTACGGCGCACACAGCTGTTGCCCTCGCCGTAGTAACAATCGGCTATAACATGACCGACGCCGAGGGCCACCGCCTTATTGACGAGACCATCCTCAACGGCACCATACTCGTCATACTCGTCACCTGCGCCATAGCCCCCATCGTCACGGCACAGGCCGCCGCCAGAATAAAAATCGACATGCTCCGCGACGGGCTTGAATCGGAGAGCCGCCATAGCGACAAGCGTCCGGCCCACATCCTAATCCCTGTCAGCAATCCGCTGACAGCAGCCCCGCTGGTAGAGCTCGCCCTGCTGATGCGCAGCTATCGCCGGCGCCAGACAGACTCTATGTATGCCATCCATGTGCGTGGCGACAATACCGCATCATCCAAAGCCATCGGGCAAAACTCACTTGAAATAGCCGTCAAGGCCGCGGCGGCCGCCGATACGGCGGTCACACCTATCGAGCGCTATGACCTCAACGCCGTGACCGGCATCGTCAACACGATCGAAGAACGCGACATCTCGGCTGTCGTCATGGGTATGCACCGCAAGAACGGGGTAATCGACACTTTCCTCGGAGCCAAGATAGAACAACTGATGCGCATGACCAACCGTATGCTCATCATCTCGCGCTGCTACATTCCGCTCAACACCGTGACGCGCATTGTCGTCTACGTTCCTCCGAAAGCCGAATACGAAACCGGCTTCTCCGGGTGGGTGCTTGCCGTCGGGTCGCTCGCCCGCGAACTGGGATGCCGCATCATCTTCTGCTGTAACGATGCCGTCAGACCCATCATTCAATCCATCATCAGAGCCAACCGGCTTGAAACGCGCGACGAATACCGCACGTTTGAGTCTACCGACGATTTTGTGCTTCTGGCCAACAAAGTGCTCGACGACGACCTCTTCATAGTCATAGCCGCCAGAGCCAACTCGGTATCATATACATCGGACATGAAGGACCTGCCGGACTTCCTGCAACGCTACTTCAGCCGCAACAATCTTGTCATAATCTTCCCCGAACAGTTTGGCGACGAGATAGCGCCCGACACCTTCATCGACCCGCTTGCGAGCGCTATCTCGGCTGCACCGTCGCCCGTCTGGAGCCGTATGCGCAGCTGGCTGAGGAAAGCCAACGAAATAAAGAAGCGCTTCACCCACTCCGGCCGTCGACTCCATGCCTACGACCCTGACGAGGATGACGATCCGCTCGACCTCCAGTAAATACTCCCTTCAAGTCCATCACGCATAGTCACGATTCTCCATATATTATAATGAGTAAGACAGTTTCAGAAATCATCGCCTCGCTCAAAGGGAAAAAAGACCTTCGAATCCTCTTCGTGTGTCTCGGCAATATATGCCGTTCTCCGGCAGCTGAAGAAGTATTCCGTCAGGTCGTAGCCTCCCGCGGACAACTTGACGAATGGACTATCGACTCGGCAGGAACCGGACGATGGCACATCGGTCAGCTACCTGACAACCGCATGCGCATTCACGCCCGCCGGCGAGGCTTCGAGCTCACACATCACTGCCGTCAGGTCAAGGAAGCCGATTTTGACCGCTTCGACCTTATTATAGGTATGGACTCAGGCAATCTGTCTGATCTTCACAGCATAGCCCCTACCCCCGAAGCCGAGGACAAGATAGTCCCTATGGCCGACTTCATCACGATGGCGACCCGCTACGACCATATACCCGACCCATACTACGAAGGTGCCGAAGGCTTCGAGCTTGTGCTTGATCTGCTTCAGGATGCCTGCGAAAATCTGTACAGCCAACTCACATCCAGATAAATTCCCCGATGGCCAAGAAACGAATAGTAAGAGACCGCCGGCCGAGACTCAGATTTGTCTTCGGCCTCGTCGCCCTGCTTACGCTTTCAATGGCCGTAATAATGATCACCACTGCTTTCCGCGTCCGCGACAACATAGCTGAACAGATCGACTTCGGGCAACTTAGAATCGACATGAAAGCCGACAGCCTGCGTGCCATCGAAATCCTCCGCCCGGAGCCTCTTGACACTTCGGCCCGCATCCATCTTGACGAAATGCCGCCGGGAGGGCTGCGGCTTCCGGTTGACCGGTCGATACGCATAGGCCGGGAATTTGCCGATCTCAATCCCACTCATCTTGCCTCAGCAAGACGTATCGGAATATCTCCGCTCATGAGCGACGACGATGCATGGTTTCCCACCCGGCCGATTGTAAAGCTCGAGACGTGCGAAAATTTCTATATCGACCGCCTGACCCACTCGCTCCCTTATCTCGTCCCTGAAGCAGCCGTGCTGCTCAATGACATCGCGGGAGCATTCCGGGACTCACTCACTGCCCGGGGCGGAGGCGACTATCGCGTCAAAGTCACCAGCCTGCTCCGCACCGAAGCCACCATCCGAAGGCTGCGTCGCCGCAACGTCAATGCCACCAGCAACTCAGCCCACCTCTACGGGACGACATTTGACATAAGCTACTCCAACTTTATCTGTGATTCAGACTCAATCCCGCGTACGGCCGAAGATCTCAAGCTTCTCCTTGCCGAGGTGCTTCGTCAGTTCCGGAGCGAAGGCCGCTGCTGGGTCAAACACGAAAGAAAACAATCCTGCTTTCACATTACCGTAAGACAATGAAGAAACTACTGCAAATCCTCGCCGGCACAGTTGTCACTATATTGATAATCGCCTTTATCGCCGTCAACATCACAGTATGGCTGACACGACCGAGCCGTCTTACGGCAATCATCGAGCACGTCATCAATGAAAACATCAATGGCGAGATTACTGTCGGCAATGCCGAACTGACCCTCTGGTCAACATTCCCACGCGCCGGGATAGCAATCTCCGATATCAAGATAGTCAGCCATGCCCTGCATGACGCTCCCGACTACATCCGTGAAGACCTCATGGAAGCCGACGACTCTCTGCTCAGCATCAAATCAGTCAGAGCCGACATCAACATCTGGCGGGCTATCCACAAGGACATCCGCATCGACAGCATAATAGTCGACGATCCCATATGCAATCTCGTCATAGCCGATGCCGACTGGGCCAACTTTGACATTATCAAGCTTAAGCACGACTCAGGCGCTCCGTCTGTTTTCGAGCAAATCAAGCATCTGAAAGGGTTAAGTATCAATACAATCCAGATAAAGAATGCCGGCGAGTCGCACTATACTTCGCTCCTTGACAACTCGGAGATGGCTTTCCGCATTCCCGATTTCACTCTTGACGGCACGAAGGCTCCCGACTACAGGATAAGTCTCGACACCGAAATCATGTCGGAAGAGTTTGCTGAAATAAATCTATACCCGATGGAGATCGGACTCCACGGCGACATCATCTGGGACTTCCACCGACCGGAAAGGCTTGAACTTGACAGCATAGACTTCAATGTAGGTGATATCTGCTTTCTCCTGTCAGCCAGGATGGATCTCCAGACCGACTTCAGCATCAATGCCCTCGACTTTACCATCGACCATCTCAGTATCAACGCACTGCGCTCACACTTACCTCAGGCCTTAGCCGAAAATTACGCCGACCTTGAGACCGACCTCGAATTCACGTTCAATCTGGCTGTTGCAGACACGATTTTTCTCAACAACCTGTCCAGAGTGCCCTCCGCCCGTATGACTCTCGACATCCCCGAGTGTCAGATCACCTACAGCGAGACCTCTCTGTCGGCGGCTTCGCTTTACGCCCACGCCGACCTGATCGGCGCCGAGCTCGACCGCTCTACTGTGACAGTCGACAGGCTGACCCTCGTCGGCGATGGATTCGACGCACAGATAAGCGGCACGGTGACATCGCTTCTCGATGACCCCACTTTCGATGCCAACATCAAAGGCGACATCGACCTCGACAGACTGCCGCCGGCACTGCTGCGTGCTATTCCTGTCAAAATCAAAGGCAGCGTCGTGACAGATGCCGGAGTCAATATGCGGATGAGCGATCTGTCTGAGAATGAATTACACAATATATATCTCAGTGGCGGATTGACCTTGAGCGACTTCGGGATGAAAGTCAAGGGTCGACCGGTAAAAGCCTCCGGCCGCAAGGCTGTCATCGACTTCGGCAAAGCGAGCAGCTACTCTCCGGCCGGATATTTCGATACCGACTCACGGCTGTCACTGACCATGTCGGTCGACACTGCGACTGTAGCATTCCCCGGCAACCTCCTCGGTATCTCTGATCTTCTCGTCGATCTGGGCACTCCGGGCAAGACGGATGCAGCCATGCTTGGCCACAAGCTTGCCTCACTTATACGCGTAGCTACGCTGACAGTCGATGCCCCGGATTCCGTCAGAATACGCTTCCGCGACTCCGAAGCGACTGCCGTACTCTCTCCATATCCGGCCGACCCTAAACTTCCTCAGATCGGCCTCAACTTCACGGCGCGCCGCTTCACTACCCGGGCACCCGGCTTCGGCATAGCATTCAGCCAGCCGACGGCAAAAGCAGTCACTCATCTTCTCGCCCACCCGCACGTACCTGCCCGACTGCCAAAACGCGGACACATCAACGAGCTTGACACCATCATACGCGACGACGCCATGGACTGGAACGTGGCCGCCTTCCTCGAAAAATACGTCCTCTACTGGGCTGTCGACGGCAATGTCAGGACCAATGCCGGATTCGTATTCGTCCACGACTTTCCCCTGCGACAGCGTGCGTCAGCCATCGATCTTGATTTCAACACCGATTCGGTCACTATCAACTCTCTGCGATACACAGCCGGCAATTCCGTATTCGACATCAAGGGAGTCGCATCAAACCTGGCCCGCGCATTCACGTCGTTTGACCGCACCGCACCTCTGGCACTCAACCTCGACATCACATCGCCGCGTGTCGACCTCAACGAGCTGCTTGTCACGTCGCTCCATGAGACGGGACAATATGCCGGGCCTGATCCGGACTACACCGAAAATATCCCCGCCGAACATCATCTGAAGACCGATACGACTGCCGCACGTCCGCTGATAATACCCCGTAATATCGCCGCCACTCTCAACATCGGCGCTGATACCGTACTCTATTCCGACCTCTCGCTCCACTCGCTCGACGGCACAATCCTCATAGCCAACAGCGCTCTCAATCTCCACGAACTCCGGGCCTCTTCGCCCGTCGGAAGCACCAATCTGTCGGCACTCTACTGGGCGCCGGATACCACCAATATGCGTTTCGGCGTGGGGCTGGAGCTCAATCAGTTTGATCTCGGACGTACCCTGCGTCTGATTCCTCCCCTCGCCCGACTAATGCCGGCGCTGAAAGGATTCTCCGGCAATATCGACGCGCAGCTTGCGGCTACCACTGACCTACGGCCTGACATGACGATCGACATGGACTCCTTCAAAGGGGCTGTGCAGCTCGAGGGTGACAGCCTCGCGCTTGTAGACCCGAAAAAATTCAGCTCACTCAGCCGATGGCTTCTCTTCCATGACCATAAGCATATTGACATCGACCACATGGATGTCGAGATGGTGATCTCCGACAAGCGTGTCGACCTGTTCCCATTCATCTTCGACATAGACCGGTACCGCCTCGGTGTTATGGGTACAAATAATCTTGAAATGGATCTCAACTACCATATCTCTGTTCTCAAATCGCCCATTCCGTTCAAATTCGGAATCAATGTCACGGGATCGGCGCGCGACCCGAAGATTCGCCTCGGGGGCGCAAAGATCAAGCCTGAGATGGTGCGCCGATTCAATCTGGCCGACTCGACACGCCGCAGCCTCGTCAGCGAGATCAATACCGTATTCAGTCTCGGCACTATGAGCAATCAGGCACTCAACTTACCGACCGCTCCACTTGTTAGTATTGATGAATACACCGACTCCCTGTCCGACGAGGAAACTTTGTGGATGAGACGTGAGGGCTGGATCCGTGACGATGAACTCCCGGAGCATCTCCGTTCTCACAAACACGACTCCGACTCTACCTCTGAAGGCAGACATAAACGTCATTTCTGGTTTTTCTGATGCAAGACACCGACAACCGACATACCGACCTTATCGACGCTGCACTCCGACGCTGGACAGAGCGCACCGGCTGTCGACGCCTTGATCTTAAAGGCGCGTGCATCGATATGGACGGCACTCTCTACGACTCTATGCGCAACCACACTGCCGCATGGCATCGGCTGATGACAGAACAGGGCATCCCCTGCACAACCGACGAGTTCTATCTCTACGAAGGATGCATGGGAGCCGACACCATTCGCCGCCTGTGGCCACGCAGATATTCAGAAGCTCCGGATTCCGACCTTATAGCAAGGCTGTATGCCATGAAATCGCAATATTTCAATGAATTGCCTGCTGTCGCCATAATGCCCGGCGCTCAAGCTATGGTCAGAGAGCTAATGGATGCCGGTATCACTACCATCCTCGTCACAGGCTCCGGCCAGGCATCCGTCCTCGAGAAGCTCGACAGGGACTATCCCGGCGCGTTCCCCGACGGACGGCGCATAACAGCCCGCAATGTCACTCATGGCAAGCCGGACCCCGAGCCATACATCAAAGGAATGGAGCTTGCGGGGACTTCGCCGTCGGAGACTATCGTAATCGAAAATGCACCTATCGGAGTCATCGCCGGCGTCAGAAGCGGAGCTTTTACCATTGCCGTGCAGACCGGCCCCATACCACGCGTAGAATTTGAAAAGGCCGGAGCCGATCTAATTGTCGACTCTATGCCCGCTTTCGCAGACATTCTTCCGTCTTTAATTTCAAAAGCGCATAATACATAAACCTAAAAACACACATGATATGAACACCGAAAGCACATCTAACCTAATATTTACCAACCATGTCGCCGAGGCAATCGATGAAGCCGTCAGCCGGCTGAACCCTTCCGGCGTATTCGTCCTCGTCGATCGCAACACCGAGGACACTGTCCTGCCCCGTATGCAGATGCTGTCAAAAGCGATCGGCTCAGCGACCGTCATATCCATATCTCCGGGCGATGACAACAAGACTGTCAACGCTCTTACACATGTATGGCAGCAGCTCAGCGACAGCCGTGCAACGCGTACATCTCTGCTCGTCAACCTCGGAGGCGGCATGGTGACTGATCTCGGAGCTTTCGCCGCCTCCACTTTCAAGCGGGGGATTCCGTTCATCAACGTGCCCACAACCCTTCTGGCTGCCGTAGACGCATCCGTAGGCGGTAAAACCGGCATAAACTTCAACGGACTAAAGAATGAAGTAGGTGTATTCAATGACGCCCACCAGGTAATAATCTCCACCATATTCTTCAACACCCTATCAATGACCGAGTTGCGATCGGGATACGGAGAAATGCTCAAGCACGGACTCATCGACTCGCAGGAAGCATTCAACGCTCTGCTCTCATATCATGTCGAACAGCTCGATACCGAACGGCTTCTCACCCTGCTCCGTCAGAGCGTAGCCGTAAAGCAGGCGATCGTCGACAAAGACCCTCTCGAATCAGGCCTGCGACGTACTCTCAATCTAGGCCACACGGCCGCCCATGCCTTTGAGTCACTTGCCATAGAGCGCAAATCGCCCATCCCGCATGGCTATGCAGTAGCCTGCGGACTGGTAGTGGCCGCGGTTCTTTCCCATTTGAAACTGGGCTTCCCGAGTGGCGAACTTCACAAGCTTGCCGACTATGTACGGCATAATTTCGGAGTTTTCGCCATCACGTGCGACGAATATCCGCATCTGCTCGACATCATGTCGCACGACAAGAAAAATCTCACTCCCGATACATTCAATTTCACACTTCTCCGCGCACCCGGCGACGTCGTGACCGACAATCCGGTGACCGCCGCAGACATTACGGCCGCACTCGACATCTATCGCGACCTGCTCGGACTCGCATAATCAAAACTACACCAAATATTATGAAAGAAATTCCCGTTCTACTTCTCACAGGCTATCTCGGCAGCGGCAAGACCACGCTGCTCAACCATATCCTCAAAAACGAAAAAGGCATTCGCTTCGCCGTCATTGTCAATGACATCGGAGAAGTCAACATTGACGAAACTCTCATCAAAAAAGGTGGTATTGTAGGCTCCGACCCCAATTCACCTGACCTTGTAGCCCTGCAGAACGGCTGTATATGCTGTACTCTCCAGATGGATCTCGTCGAGCAACTGACAGAACTCGTCAAGACCGGCGACTTCGACTATATAATCATAGAAGCCAGCGGCATATGCGAGCCGGAACCTATAGCCCAGACCATTTGCTCGATTCCCCGCATGGCGCCGAAATACTCCGCCTACGGCATTCCCCGACTCGCCGGAATCGTCACTGTCGTCGATGCGCTCCGCCTCAAGAGCGAATTCAGCTGCGGCGATGCACTCAGCGGCGATATCGATGAGGAAGACATCGAGAATCTAATCATCCAGCAGATTGAGTTCTGCAACATCATCCTGCTCAACAAGGCCTCCGAAGTCAGCCCCGACGAGCTGCGCCACGTCCGCAGCGTCATCCGCGCCCTTCAGCCACGCGCCGAGATAATCGAGTGCGATTATGCCGATGTCGATCCCGAAATCCTTCTGAAGCAGCGTCCCTTCAACTTCGAAGAAGTAGCTACCTCCGCCACATGGATCCGCGAGCTGGAGAAACCTGTCGACGAAGATGAGGACGACCACCATCATCACCACCATCACCATGACGATGATGACGACGAAGAGGAAGAGGAACACCATTACGATCATGAGCATGAACACAGCCACCATGAACATGAACACGGCCACCACCATCATCACCATCACCACGGCGAGGGCGAAGCCGAGGAATACGGCATCCAGACCATGGTCTATTTCCGCCGTCAGCCGTTTGATCTCACCGCATTCGACCGCCTGATAGCCCGTAACTGGCCTAAAAACATCATACGCACGAAGGGCATCCTTTACTTCAAGCATAACCGTGATATGTCCTACCTCTTTGAGCAGGCAGGAACACAAAAAAAGCTCACCGAGGCCGGACTGTGGTATGCGACCGCGTCTCCCGAAGAGCTCCGCGACATCATGCTCCGCGAACCGGGACTCGCCCGCGACTGGGATGCTGTCTACGGCGACCGCATGATAAAGCTCGTCATCATCGGACAAAAACTTGACAAAAAGGCAATTGACGAGATGCTCGACACCTGCCTGGCAAAATATTGATTCTGAATGAAGAAGCTTGTCATCTTTGATCTTGACGGCACTCTGCTCAATACTATCGCTGACCTCGGCACTGCCGCCAACTATGCCATGACACGAATGGGATTCCCGACCCATTCGCTCGACGACTACCGCTTTAAGGTAGGCAATGGCATAACAAAGCTGATTGAGCGCGCACTGCCGCCTGAGAACCGCGACGAGGCCACACTCGAATGCGCCAGAAAATTCTTTCTTGACTACTACGGCACTCACAATACCGACATGAGCCGCCCCTATCCGGGCATTCCGGAACTATTGTCGACACTGACAGATATTGGAGTCAAGACGGCAGTCGCATCCAATAAATACCATGAGGCCACTTCACGGCTCATAGGGCACTTCTTCCCGGAAGTGCCGTGGGTGGCTGTAGAGGGACATCGACCCGACCGCCCGACAAAACCGTCGCCGCAGATCGTTGAGGCGATACTCCGTATCGCCGGTGCGGATCCTGGTCAGACCCTTTATGTCGGCGACTCAGGAGTCGACATGGATACAGCGCGTAATGCCGGCATAGAGTCTGTCGGCGTCACATGGGGGTTTCGCCCCGAGAGCGAGCTGCGCGATCACGGCGCCGCCCATATAGCCACCGACCCACGCGAACTACTCCGCTATCTCCAATAGCCGGATTATAGCGGCAATCCTGCTCATTCAAACGTCCATATCGAAACATAAAAAAAGCTGTGGCCGGGGTGGTCGCAGCTTTTTGTATGGTAGGAAATAGAGTCTGTTATTCTGTTATCTCGCCTACGATGGATGTGGTGAGATAAGACTTGAGTTCATTGCCTGTCAGGCCGCATCCGAGCAGATACATCATCTTGGTTATAGCGGCTTCGACCGTGATGTCGTAGCCGGTGATGACACCTGCGTTGGTCAGCATATCGCCTGTGTAGTAGCGTTTGGACTCGTTGCCTCCGTTAAGACACTGGGTGACGTTGTAGACTATCAGACCGCGGTTGACAGCGTCAGCCATTGCATCGAGGAACCACTGCTCGGTGGGTGCGTTGCCGGCACCGAATGTGCGGAGTATGACGGCCTTGATGCCGGGAGTGGCGAGCTGTGCCTTTACTACATCCTCGGTGATACCGGGATAGAGCCACAATACGAGGATATTGGGATCCATCTGATAGAACGGATCAAGAGGGAGCGCCGTGTTATGACGCATCAGATAGGGCTTGGCGTAGTCGATATGGAGGTCGATCGTACCGAGCACGGGATAGTTGAAGCTCTTGAAGGCATGGAAGCCTGTAGAAGTAAACTTGGTGCTTCGGCATCCGCGGACGATATAGTCCTGGAATGCGATGACTACTTCCTGTATCATAGGTTCGCCGTTTTCATCCTTGGCTGCGGCAACTTCCACGGCGGCGATAAGATTCTCCGTACCGTCCTCACGGGTAGCTCCGATAGGCAGCTGCGAACCGGTGATCACGACAGGCTTGCGGAGGTTGCGGAGCATAAATGACAGCGCTGATGCCGTATAGGCCATCGTGTCGGTGCCGTGGAGCACTACGAATCCGTCGAAATCGTCATAGCGGTCGGCTATGTCCTTGACTATCTGATTCCAATAGGTAGGGTTCATATTGGATGAGTCGATTGGCTGAGGGAACTGCACGCTCTCGATGTCGTAGCCGAGCTGACCGATCTTGGGCACATTGTCCATCAGATGTGAGAAGTCAAAGGGCTGGAGTCCGTCGGGGGTCTCGACCATTCCGATCGTTCCTCCGGTATAGATGATAAGAATACGCGGTTTTTGCATAGTTGTTTTATAGTTTTTAAAGGTTAGTGTTTCAGTTATTATTCATAGTAGTTCTTGCTCATACCGAAGACGAAGTGGCGTGAACGCAGGGCGACGAATACCAGAACGACTGCGGATGCGATACCTACGAATACGAAGGGGAAGATGGTGGAAGTGGTGTGGAAGATCTTCTCACCGGCACCGACGATGACGGGCACCATCGAGATAGCGACATAGTTGGCTACCTGCAGATAGGCGAGCGAGAGGGTCGACTTGCTGTCGGAGGTGACTACTTCAGTAGCCTTCGTATAGAAGATAGGCTGTGCGATACCGTTGCCGAGACCACAGAGGGCTGCTGCAATTACATAAGGCACGAACGAGTGAACGAAGATGAAGATTGCGAAGCTGCCTACGATCATTGCTGTTGCGGCGATAAAGGTAGTCTTGCGGAAGAGCTTCATACAGGGAGTAAGCGCCAGACCTACTACGAACATTGCGAAATAGAATACCGAGGTCATCGTAGAGGCTGACTCTGTGTCGATCCATGACATATTAGGAAGATAGTAGGAGGGGATGCAGGTTGCGAATACGAAGAAGAAGTAAGCGAGAAGCAACCAGATCGTACGGCCTACATAGAAACCGCCCTTGACTGTCTGACCCTTTGTAGAGAATCCGTCAGCATCGACTGCGGGAACTGCAGCAGCGGCAGCAGTCGTAGTAGTAGCGGCGTTCTTGGCGTCCTGCGTGTCAGCCTGAGCTGCGGGCTGTGAATAGTCGCTCTTAGGAATTTTCTTAAGGAAGGGGATAAGGATGAGCGATACGAGCGGGAGCAGGTAGACGAGGAAAGGAAGGTGCCAGCTCTTGGCGGCGAGGAAGCCGACAACGAATGTGGCGAGCACAAGGGCTACATTACCTATAGCGGAAATGATACCCATCTGTTTCATACGGTATTTGCCTGTGAACACGTCGGCGATAAGACCGGTAGAGAACGGCAGGATAAGACCACAGCCGGCGCCGAGCAGACAGCTCAGGAGGATAAGCATATTGAGCGATCCAGAGAAGATCGACAGGACACCAGCGGCTATGTACATTATTGTACCGGCGGCGATTACCGCGATCTTATGGCGCGATTCCGACAGCTTACCTGACAATAGCACGAACGGGATGATCACCAGATTAGGCAATACCGTCAGAAGTTGAATTTTAAAATCGGTAGCGTCGTGAAATATTTCATGGAGCTGCCCCTCGATAGGAGTCACCGCCAGGCCGGGGAGGTCAACGGCAAGTGACAGAGACCAAATTGCAAGGACTACCATCATCGAGATAGTACCTTTACCTGTTTTTACTTGCATAGTTGAAATGTTTTTGTGAGTTATGTATTAGATTCTGAGGTACTGTTATTCGGTGACAGTGACGCGGTCGCCGTTGAATACACCGAGGCCGAGTTTCTTCATGACGGCCTTGACGGCTGCCTGAGCCTTGACTGAGTTACCGGCTACATCCAATGGAGGTGCGAATGCGGCGATACCCATGACACCGGGCATCACGCCGAGTACACCGCCACCTACACCGCTCTTTGCAGGAATTCCTGAGGTGTAGAGCCAGTCGCCCGTGTTCTGATAGAAACCTACCGATGAGATGAGGGTCGTGATCTTCGGAGCGAGTTCGGGATCGAATACCTGAGCCTTGGTCACGGGATTGAGACCTCCGTTGGCTATTGTGCCGGCACAGATCGAAAGCTGTGACGCCGTGATACCCACTGAGCACTGACGTGTGTAGAGGTCGAGGCTCATGGGAACGTCGTCGTAGATACGGTTATAGTTCTTAAGAAGCCATGCTATGGCGCGGTTGTTGAAGTTTGTCTCCGACTCTGACTTGTAGAGCTCGTCGATTACCTGGGCTTCAGAGCCACATAGGTCGGCGATGTTGTTGATGATAGCTTCCCATTTGCCCCATGAGTCGCCTTTAGGCTCGACCATCGAGCATGCCGTGATGGCGCCCGCATTGACAAGAGGTGTCGAGGGATGATCGTTTTCAAGAAGGATTGCAAAGATAGAATTGAAGGGGAGGCCGGTGGCATCGGCGCCGATCTGTTTCAGGACCGCTTCCGCACCAAACTGCTTGAGCACGAGAATTGCGGTAAGGACTTTCGATACCGATTCGATACCGAATTTATACTCTGTATCTCCGACATTGATAGTCGTGCCGTCAAGCAGCGTTACCGAGATACCGAAAAGATTTGGGTCGATGTTGGCCAGGAACGGGATATAATCGGCATTGTGTCCGCCGGTGATATCTTTACATTCATTGTAAGCCTCTTGCACTGCGGCCTTAATTTGGGCGTGCGTAATGGTCTTGTCCATAGCATTAGGGATTTAAGTTAATTAATACTGTTGCGCTTTTGTGTGTCGGAAAGCGTTTTTTATCATTGTCTTTTATTAACGTCTCATAACTGATTTATGTTCAATCATATCTTCAGATGCAACATTTCCGCTTCCGGATTGTATTATATAATATATGTCGGAATAATTACTGTTTTTTATCAGTTAATTTCTAATTATTAATCTATCCATTATGAAAAAAATACTGATAGCTGCCGCCGGAGTCGGACTGATGACCGCCGTGCCATTTACGGCCAGCGCGCAGCGTGACAACCGACACTTTGAAAACGGTGTAGTCGAAATAATCAATAATTCCGACACAGATCCGGCCGACATTGAAAAAGCATTCAAGAAAAACGCTCCCGCCGCCCCTAACGACAACGGCCTGCCACGTTTCGCCGTCGTGGGGAAAAACAATCGGTTCTATCTCGGTATAGGCGGACAGTTCCTCGGTGAGGGCGTCTTTGACTTCGGCGACAACATGTCGTCGCCCCTGCTCTTCACTCCCTCGGCCATTACCCCCTCCACTCCCGGCAACGGCGGCAAACTCGGCTTCGGCTGGCAGTCATCGTCGATCTACCTTAACTTCGTGGCCATGCCGGGCACTGACAATCAGCTCGGCCTATTTTTCAAAGGCAACTTCATGGGAGCCAACAATAACTTCGGCTGCTTCCACTTCTACGCCCGCTATCGCGGCCTGACCGCCGGCTACACAACCAGCCTGTTCACCGATGCGGCCGCCGAGCCTATGACCATCGACTTTGAAGGTCCTAACGGCTATCCGTTCCTCAATCTCTTCACCGCTTACTGGGAACAGCCCTTTACGACCCACTTCTCAGGCGCGATAGGCGTCGAGGCCCCGACGGCTTCACTCACTACAGGCCACGGCACTTCCACCGTCAACCAGCGCGTGCCCGCCATACCCCTCTATCTGCAGTATGCCTGGGATGGCGGTAACTCCCACGTGCGTCTTTCCGGACTCGTCCGCCCGATGCAGTATCGTAACACCGTGGCCGAGAAGAATTCCACACTCACCGGTCTCGGAGTGCAGCTCTCCGGAATGGCTCACATAGCCGGCGGACTGTCTGTCAACTATAACGCCGCCTACGGCCGCGGCATCGGCACCTATCTCCAGGACGACAACGGACTCGGCCTCGACGCCGTGCCCTCCACCATAGCCGGCAGCCTCGACATGGTCAAGACCATGGGAGTCACCGGCGGACTGAGCTACAACTTCTCATCCAAAGTATCGACCAACCTGACCTACAGCCATCTGACCAACTGGCTCAGCGACTCGTCAGTAGCCCAGAGCGAACAGTACCGCTACGGCGACTATGTGGCAGCCAACGTGATCTACAATGTCAACAAATTCGTCTCAGCCGGTCTCGAATATGACTACGGCCACCGCAAGAGCTTCGACGGCACCAGCCTACACACCAACCGCCTGCAGCTCCAGCTCGCCGTCACCTTCTGATCCCACCCTGAACACAGCATACAGAGGCTGCCCCGACAGATTCCGTCGCCGGCAGCCTCCGCCGTTTTAAGTTGGGTCAACACTCTCAAAATCGAACCCGATAAATTTTCGCATCAAAATTCATTCAGCTCCTCATATTAGGGCGTTTTATAAATTCCTTATTCTTGCTGTAAGTTCGTTCATTCGTTCAATCAGTTCATCAAACGAAAGTCTCCGATCCTCATATATGAAGTGCTTTTGCATTGATTGATAATCTCTTTCCCATTCTTTAATTATTGATTCGGGCGGAATAAATGACAATGTGTTTGGATTATGTAAGTCATAGTCAATTCCTTCTACCTTATTGAAAACAGAACGATGTTTTACCACATTGTTGTATAGATCTCTGTCTGTTATGGATTTACCAAAGTCTGTATCCATAATCTTTTCAATATCATATAGATGGCGACTCATTCGTCTGCTTCGGGGATTTTCTTTCTGAAATTCCTCATGCAAAAGGAATATTTTCTCAAGAAAAGTTCGTGTAGGCACGACCGTAGGAAAGAGGACCTTGACATCTTCTTCCTCTTTCAGAACAGAAGCCATAAAACTCCGTAGCGTTTTCTCCTCTACAGGTTCATCCATTGATAGACAGCTAATTTCAATTTTTACTTTTGACTCGATATACTCCGACTCCTCCGGTAAAATCGATTTGTAACGGACGTAGATTGTCGATGGGTGAGTCGTGGCTCGCAATTCAGTTGTATTTCCATCATTGTCCGTCCGAGTCAGCTCCGGCTCAACGCTGAAATCAGAGATATCCATCCCTTTGAGAGTATCAGCTATCTCTGCCGGTAATTCTCGCACGACATAATGGCGAACCAAACGTCTTACTTTCGCCAACTGATTCCCTGTCGGTGAGGATATACCGAATATCCCTTCACGACGCATCGCTATGTCTATATCTTCACTGAATCGGTTAATCAAGTTCCAACCCTTTGATAGGGATGTCCCCCCTTTGAAAGACATCAGATCGGAATATCGTGTGGCTGACAATGCTTTAAGAATCATTGTAACCCACCAATCTTTCTCCACTGCCAACTGTGGCAGGCGCGTTTTTGCTGATGTTATTTCAAGTACATCAAGACGTTCATCGACATCTAATTGTTGCCAGTGCTTCATTGTGGCATAACTTTCTTTATGATTTTTTGAATCCATACTGGTGCAAGATGTAGATCTTCATGAAGATACGGATCTTGCTGCCTATCTATGAACAGCCTGATGGCTTCATATGCGGCACCGGATACATTATTCTCGCCTATTTCTCTTATACCTTGTATCAGCAACGGTATAACTCGCCCTTTTACAGCAAAATTTTTTGGCGAAGCATGACGAAACGAAATTTTTCTCTCACCGATTTTTATTGATCGCGTTGATCCGGTCGTAATATATGACAAATTCATAGGCACTTGCGTTGACAGTCCTATCAGATTTGCCGCAGTACTTCCGGTCGGTAGAATCTCACTTTTATCCCGCTCAGCTATTTCTCTCGCAATCTTTTCAAGAGGTATAGGAACATTCCCAAATCTGGATATTTTAGGTTTGATATAAATACCATGTCCGGCTTTTTCAAGCAGGCCAAGTATCGTTGCTTCATGCAAAATTTTTCTGATTGTTTCAGCTGACCCCAGGTCGGTATAATCAGAGATGAAGAATACTGAATGTGGGCGACTGTTATCAATACTCTTCATAACAGTATGCTTTATATTGTCTTTTTTCGCCCTACTCACATTAACATTTATTAATACCGAATTTTATCAAATATTTCGGTGCAAAGATAGCCAATCATTTTCACACTACAAAACTTACAACCAACTATTCTTCACCATTATACCATCTGCATCAAATATTCTCACAAGCATATCACCTTCTGATCCCGACATGAACGCTGCCTACGCCATTTTTAAATAACTGAAATGAAAAGCCGCGGAGCGGCTTCACTATCCCCACCATCTCCCGATAAATGAGATTCCCTGCGTTCAAAAGTGTATAAGATGCATCCGCCCGGATCGGTTTTGTGCCCATCTTTGTGATAGAAATCTGAAATACTATGAATAAAGCAAAGACCATCACCCTCACCATCGACGAATTCTCGCAGATTATCGAAATCTCCGACCCCGCTCTCCGTGAAGCCGTCCTGACGGCAGTCCGTTCCGCCGTGTCCGATCCGGACTCCATCGACCTATCAGCTTACACTGACCCTCTGACCGTCAGCCTGCTTAAGCGGATCAAGACCCGTGCCGAGGCCGCACGCCGTCGCGCCGAGAAGCGTGCTGCAAAACGTGCCGAGAAGCTCAAGGCAGCTCCCGACCAACAGTATCTTGCGCAACCGGCCGACCCATCAACACCAATGGCTGTGGATATGCAGCTTAATGAAGGCAATATGCGCCGTCTTCTCTGGCTAAAGCAGCACTATGCGGAGACTATCGACAACGTCATGCGCATCCTGACCGATCAGGGTGCCATGTCTCTGGGGCACCGCCTGGCGGTAAGCTTCAACGAGGTGACCTCCGGAATAAAGGCCTATCTGCGCCCGCTGATGGAGATGGCAACCGCCTACTTCAACACCCCCAAGCCCCTCCGTCCCCGCATCTGCCGCAT